>NZ_JBVJIP010000007.1:309060-418754 GCF_055586225.1 Actinoplanes sp. NPDC051388
CTGGCTGGGGGAAAAAAAAAACACCAACCGGAACCCATCACCACCTCCCCCCCCCTTTGTTGGGGGTGGGGGGGAGGGGGTTCCCGACACACACACACCCAACGGCCCAACCCGACAGCGAGGAGCAGTACGGATGAGCAGCAGGAACGACAGCGCGGACGTGATCGTCGTGGGGGCCGGACTCGCCGGGCTGGTCGCCACCGCGGAGCTCGTCGCGGCCGGCCGGTCGGTGATCCTGCTCGACCAGGAACCCGAGCAGAGCCTCGGCGGGCAGGCGTTCTGGTCGTTCGGCGGGCTGTTCCTGGTGGACTCGCCCGAGCAGCGGCGGATGGGGATCCGCGACTCGCACGCCCTCGCCTGGCAGGACTGGCTGGGCACCGCGGGCTTCGATCGGGCCGAGGACGCCTGGCCGCGGCGCTGGGCGGAGGCCTATGTCGACTTCGCCGCCGGGGAGAAGCGCGCGTGGCTGCGTACGCTCGGCATCAAGATCTTTCCGATTGTCGGCTGGGCCGAGCGGGGCGGTTACGACGCGACGGGGCCCGGGAACTCGGTGCCGCGCTTCCACCTCACCTGGGGCACCGGGCCCGGCGTGCTGGAGCCGTTCATCGCGACCGTCCGGCAGGCGGCCGAGCGCGGCCTGGTGCGGCTCGCCTTCCGCCATCGGGTGGACACCCTGACCACCAGCGGCGGTGTCGTGACGGGCGCGGCCGGCCGCATCCTGGCGCCCAGCGACGTGGCCCGCGGCGAGGCCAGTTCGCGCGACGAGATCGGCGACTTCACCTACTCCGCGCAGGCCGTCGTGGTCACCTCCGGCGGCATCGGCGGCGACCACGACCTGGTGCGCCGCAACTGGCCGGAACGGCTCGGCACGCCACCGGAACACATGATCGCCGGGGTGCCGGCGCACGTGGACGGCCGGATGATCGCCATCACCGAGGAGGCCGGCGGCGCGGTGATCAACCCGGACCGGATGTGGCACTACGTCGAGGGTGTCCAGAACTGGGATCCGATCTGGCACAACCACGGCATCCGGATCCTGCCCGGACCGTCCTCGCTGTGGCTGGACGCGGTCGGGCGCCGGCTGCCGGTGCCGCTCTATCCGGGGTTCGACACCCTCGGCACGCTCGCCCACCTGCGCACCACCGGGCACGACCACAGTTGGTTCGTGCTCACCCAGAAGATCATCGAGAAGGAGTTCGCGCTCTCCGGGTCCGAGCAGAACCCCGATCTGACCGGCCGCGACGTGCGCAAGGTGCTGGGCCGGATCCGCGGTGGCGCGCCGGCGCCGGTGGACGCGTTCATGCGCCGGGGCGCCGACTTCGTGGTCGCCGACGACCTCGACGAGCTGGTCAAGGGAATGAACGCGCTCACCCCCGCGCCGCTGCTCGACCCGGCCGACCTGCGGCGCACGATCGAGGCGCGCGACCGCGAGCTGGCCAACAACTTCACCAAGGACATGCAGATCGCCGCGATCCGCAACTTCCGCCACTACCGCGGCGATCGGTTGATGCGCACGGCCACACCGCACCGGTTGCTCGACCCCAAGGCCGGACCTTTGATCGCCGTACGCCTGCACGTGCTCACCCGTAAGACGCTCGGCGGCCTGCACACCGACCTCGACGGCCGGGTGCTGGACGCCGCCGGGCAGCCGGTGCCGGGGCTCTATGCGGCCGGCGAGGTCAGCGGGTTCGGTGGCGGCGGCATGCACGGGTACCGCGCGCTGGAAGGCACCTTCCTCGGCGGTTGCCTCTTCTCCGGCCGGCAGGCCGGCCGCTCCCTGAAAGGAACGTTGTGACCAGCGAATCGGTACGCATCCTGGTGCCCTCCGGCATGCTCGGCTCGGGCTTCCCGGCCGAGATCGTCGAGCGTGGCCTGGCCCTCGGCGCCGACGTGATCGCGGTGGACGGCGGCTCGACCGACTCCGGCCCGCACTACCTGGGCACCGGCACCGCCAAGACGACCGCCGCCGCGGTGACCCGCGACCTGCGCTTCCTGCTGCGCGCCGCGGCCCGGGCGGGCATCCCGCTGATCGTCGGCTCGTGCGGCACCAGCGGCACCGACTCCGGCGTCGACTGGGTGGCGGGGCTCGCCGACAAGGTGATGGCCGCGGAGGGGATCAGTCTGCGGGTGGCCCGGATCTACAGCGAGCAGCAGGCGGCCGATCTCAAGGAGCATCTCGACCAGGGCCGGATCCACCCGCTGCCGCCGGCCGGCGACCTCGACTCGGCGACGCTGGAGAGCTGCCGGCACATCGTCGGCATGATGGGCCACGAGCCGATCGAGGCGGCCCTGGCCGCCGGGGCCCAGGTGGTGCTGGCCGGGCGCGCCACCGACACCGCGGTCGCCGCGGCCTTCCCGCTGATGCGGGGCATGCCGGCCGGCCCGACCTGGCACGCCGCGAAGATCGTCGAGTGCGGCGCGCAGTGCACCACGAACCCGCGGTCCGGCGGCGTCTTCGCCACCATCGACGCGACCGGCTTCACCATCGAACCGCTCGACCCGGCGGCCGCCTGCACGCCCACGTCGGTGGCGGCGCACATGCTCTACGAGACGGTGAACCCGTTCGAGATGCGCGAGCCGGCCGGCACGCTGATGGTCGGCGACGCCACCTACCGGGCGCTGGACGACCGGCGGGTGCGGGTGGAGGGCTCCCGGTTCGAGCTCGCCGGGCAGCACACCATCAAGCTGGAGGGCGCCCGGGTCACGGGCTACGAGACGATGTCGTTCACCGCCATCCGCGATCCGCACATCCTCGCTCAGATCGACACCTGGGCCGCGTTGCTGCGCCGGGTGCTGACCGAGCGGGTCGCCCAGACACTCGAGCTGAGCGCGGACGACTACGCGTTCGACATCCGGCTCTACGGATTCGACGCCGTCCTGGAGGCCGCCGAGCCGGACACCCGCCCACCCCGCGAGGTCGGCGTGATGCTGCTGGTCAACGCGCCGGACCAGCAGACCGCCACGGCGATCGCGAAGATCGCCAACCCGCTGATGCTGCACCTGCCCACCCCGGACATGGCGCATCTGCCCAGCCTGGCCTTCCCGTTCTCGCCGGCCGAGACCGAGCGCGGCGCGGCGTACGAGTTCGTGCTCAACCACGTGGTCGACGTGGACTCCCCCACCAGCCTGTTCCGCACCCGGATGGAGACCGCGGATGTCCGATAGCCCCCGTGTGGTGGCCGACCTCGCGCTCGAGGTCCGATCCAAGAACGCCGGCCCGTTCTGGGTGACGATGGAGCTGTTCATGCGGGACGCGGACGGTTACGCCCTGGTGGCCGACCCCGGCTTCCTGGACGCCGGCGTGATCGCCGGCCTCTATGACGTGCCGCCCGACACCATCCAGATCTTCCGGCTGCCCGAGCTGAACGTCGTCAAGATCTCGTTCCCGCGCCCGGTGGTGCAGGGCAGCCTGCGCGACCGGGACATCCACGCCGGGCAGCACCACGTTCCGCTGGCGATGCTGCCCGTCGACGGCCGCGCCGGGTGATCCTGCACTCTTCTTGCCCACTCGGCGCGACGATGCATCGGTGCGCCGGGTTAGGTGAGCAGAGTGACGGAGAACAATGTCGGGCTGCGGTCCGAGCGCGGGCCGATCCTGGCCGGCGTGATGCTCGCGACCTTCCTGGTGGCGATCGACTCGACCATCATCGCCACCGCGGTGCCGTCGATCGTCAAGGAGATCGGCGGGTTCACCGAGTTCCCCTGGCTGTTCTCGGTCTATCTGCTGGCGCAGGCCGTGTCGGTGCCGATCTACGGCAAGCTCAACGACCTGTTCGGCCGCAAGCCGGTGATGCTCTGGGGCATCGGGGTGTTCCTGCTCGGCTCGATCCTGTGCGGCTTCGCCTGGAGCATCTGGCCGCTGGTGGTCTTCCGGGTGGTGCAGGGCCTCGGCGCCGGCGCGATCATGCCGACCGCGATCACCATCGTCGGCGACGTCTACTCGGTCCGCGAGCGCGCCAAGGTGCAGGGCTACCTGGCCAGCGTGTGGGGCATCGCGTCGGTGGTCGGCCCGGCCCTGGGCGGGGTGTTCGCCGAGTGGGTGTCCTGGCGCTGGATCTTCTTCGTCAACATCCCGCTCTGCCTGCTGGCCGGCGCGATGATCTTCCGCGGCTTCCACGAGAAGATCGAGCGTAAGCGGCCGGCCATCGACTTCCGCGGGGCCGCGCTGCTCACCGCCGGTCTGATCCTGCTGATCCTCGGCATCCTCGAGGGCGGCCAGGCCTGGGCGTGGGACTCGCCGACCAGCTTCGCGGTGCTCGGCGCCGGCCTGGCGCTGCTGCTGGTCTTCGGCTTCGCCGAGCGCACCGCGGAGTCGCCGGTACTGCCGCTCTGGATGTTCCGGCGGCGGCTGCTCGTCACCAGCGGGCAGATCGGGGTCGGCGTCGGGGCGATCCTGATCGGGCTGACGGCATACATCCCGACGTACGTGCAGGAGGTGCTCGGCAGCGGGCCGCTGGTGGCCGGCTTCGCGGTCGCCGCGCTCACCCTGGGCTGGCCGATCTCGGCGAGCCTGGCGGGCCGGGTCTATCTGCGCGTCGGCTTCCGGGGGTGCGCGCTGATCGGCATGTCGCTGGTGATCACCGGCGTCGCCCTTCTCCTGCTGCTCGACCAGACCTCGTCGGTCTACGAGGTGGGCGTCTACTGCTTTGTGATCGGTCTCGGCATGGGCCTCACCGCGGCGCCCACACTGATCGCCGCGCAGTCCAGCGTGGGCTGGACGGATCGGGGCGTGGTGACCGCGAACAACATCTTCCTGCGGTCGCTGGGCAGTGCGGTGGGCGCCGCGGTGTTCGGCGCGATCGCCAATGCGGTGGTCGGCGCCGGCGCGGTCGAGCCGGCCCGGCTGACCGATGCGGTGCACCGCATCTTCATCGGCATGCTGCTGGTGGCGATCGTGATGATGGTGCTGGCCGCGCTGATCCCCCGCTCGGCGGACGCGATGACCGCCGAGCCGGGGACCGGCGCCGAGCGTCCGGCTAGCGATGCGCCGCCTGCTGTGTGGCGCTGATCCGCGCCCACGACTTCGGCGCGGTCGGCGCGCTCAGCGCTGAGACGCCGCGGTCGGGGCGGCCGGGCGTGTAGAGCCAGGCCCGCAGGAAGTCGTCCAGGTCGCGGCCGGAGATCTCCTCGGCGAGCGCGCCGTCCGCCGTGCGGTTCCACGAGGTGAAGCCGGACGCGACGACCTCGGACGGCACGTCGTCGTATCGCCAGGATCGTGGTCCACCCGAGGAAACGCATCAATACATTTAGAACGATCACTAGACGGATATTGCGATGTACTTCTCTTCCAGGAACTCCAGGATGCCCTCGGAACCGCCCTCGCGGCCCAGGCCGCTCTGCTTGACGCCGCCGAACGGAAGGCCCCGTCCGCCGGCGCCCGGCTCCCCCGCCGCAGCGTCGCGCCCTCGGCCACGGCCCGCTCCACGAGCCCCGCCACCTTGTCGCGCTCGCCCACCGAGACCAGGGCGCCCAGATCGTTCGAGCGGTCCAGCCCGGGGCCGACCGACAGGGCGCCGAGCGCGGCGTCCATCCGGTCGACGAACTCGTCGTGCAGCGAGCCGTGCACATAGAAGCGGTTGGCCGCGGTGCAGGCCGCGCCGCCGTTGCGCATCTTGGCGAGCAACGCGCCGGCCACCGTGGCGTCCAGGTCGGCGCCGGGCAGCACGATCAGCGGCGCGTTGCCGCCGAGCTCCATCGAGGTGCTCACCACCGAGTCGGCGCAGGCGTGCAGCAGTTGCCGGCCGACCTCGGTGGAGCCGGTGAAGGAGAGCTTGCGGACCTCCGGGCGGTCGATCATCCGCTGCACCGCGGGGCCGGTCGGCATCGGCGTCACCAGGTTCACGACGCCGCGCGGGATCCCGGCGCGGGACAGGACCTCCACCACGTACGCGGCGGTGAGCGGGGTCTCGCGGGCCGGCTTGAGGATCGTCGTGCAGCCCGCGGCCAGCGCGGGAGCGAGCTTGCGGGTGGCCATCGCCGCCGGGAAGTTCCACGGCGTGATGAGCAGCGCGACCCCGATCGGCTGCCGGTCGACGATGATGCGCTTGTCGCCGCCGGGTGCGAGCCGGTAGTCCCCCGGCACGCGCACCGCCTCCTCGGCGAACCAGCGGAAGAACTCGGTCGCGTAGTTCGCCTCGGCGATGGCGTCCGCCCAGGACTTCCCGTTCTCGCGCACCATCAGCTGGGCGAAGTGCTCGACCTCGGCGGTGAGGATCTCGAAGGCCGCGCGCAGCAGCTCACCACGCTCGCGCGGCGCGGTGGCCGCCCAGCCGGATTGCGCGGCGGCCGCGGCGTCGACGGCGTCCAGGCAGTCCCGCTCGGAGGCCACCGCGAAGCGGGCGACGATCGACAGGTCGGCGGGGTCGATCACGTCGAAGCGCCGGCCGTCCGATCCGGGCCGCCACCGCCCGTCGATGAACAGGTCGTCAGGCAAGGAATCCGCCGTCCACCGGCAGCACGACCCCGCTGATGTGCCCGGCCCGGTCGCTCAGCAGGAACGACGCCGCGGCCCCGACCTCCGCCCCGGTGCCCGCCTTGCGCAGCGGGGTGGCCGCGATGCGCGCCTCCACCCCGCCGGGGATCGCCAGCCGGGTCCGGTCGAGCATCGGCGACTCGGTCGGTCCGGGCGCGATCGCGTTGACCCGGATGCCGAGCGGCCCGAAGTCGTGCGCGGCGGTGCGGGTGAGCCCGATGACCGCGTGCTTGGTGGCCTGGTAGGCGCCCATGCCGGAGCTGCCGCGCAGCCCGCCGATGCTGCTCATGTTGACGATCGAGCCGCCCGCCGCCATGACCCGCACCTGCTCGCGCAGGCACAGCCAGGTGCCCTTCACGTTCACCGCCATGATCTGCTCGAAATCCGCCTCGGAGACCTCGTCCAGCCGGCCGCCCTGGGTGGTCGCCGCGTTGTTGAAGGCGCCGTCGATCCGGCCGAAGCGCTGCACCGTGGCGTCGACGAATCCCGCGACATCCTCCGCTTTCGAGACATCACCCCTCCGGTACGCGACCTCGCACCCGCCCGCCGCCAGCGCGTCGGCGACCGCGGCGAGCGGCCCCTCGTTGCGGGCGACGAGCATCAGGGCGGCGCCGTCCGCGGCGAAGGTGCGCGCGGCGTCCGCGCCGATCCCGGCGCTCGCGCCCACGACCAGCACGACCTTCCCGGTCAGTGGCTTCATCTGCTTGAGCCTAGTGTCATACCGTCATACAATTCAACCGATGACTGACGCCGAACCGCATCCCCTCGTCACGGCCCAGCCGGACGACTTCGACCGGCTGCTGCGCGGCGCGATCGACGTCCACGTGCACGGGCATCCCGACCTGTCCGCGGGCGTCTCGATCCGCGGCGCCGACCTCGAGGTGGCCCGGCTGGCCCATGCGTACGGCATGGCCGGCTGGGTGCTCAAGTCGCATCTGTGGGCGACCATGGACCGCGCGCGGGCGGTGCGGGAGGCGATGGCCTGCACCGGGTTCACGGTGCACGGCAGCATCACGCTCAATCCCCCGGCCGGCGGCCTCGAGCCCAGCGTCGTCGAGCTGGCCGCAGCGCACGGCGCGCGTGTGGTGTTCCTGCCGACCTGGGGCGCGGCCGCCGACGTGGCCCGCGGCGGATACATCTCCACGCTGCTGGGGCGGGCGTCCCCGGCCTTCGGCGAATACAGCGAGCGCACCGCCGTCGCCCTCTGCGAACCCGGCGGGCGGCTCGGCGGCCGGGCCCGGGCGGTGATCGACGCCTGCCGGGCGCTCGGCCTGGCGCTGGCCACCGGGCACGCGTCGGCCGCCGAGAGCCGGGCGGTCGCGGCCTACTGCGCCGAGGTCGGGCAACGGCTGCTGATCACGCATCCGCTGCACTACACGACGGATCCGGCGGAGTTGCGTGAGTTCGCCGCGACGGGCGCGTATCTGGAGTTCTGCAACGCGCCGCTGGTGCACCCGGAGGGGCATCTGACCGTCCGGGACGTGCACGACGCGCTGTCCGCGGTCGGCCCGGAGCACGCCGTCCTCAGCACCGATGTGTTCTCCCGGTGGGTGCCGCCCGAACCCGAGTGCCTGCGCATGTTCCTCGAACAGCTCGCCTTTCTCGGCTGGACCTCCGAGCAGATCGCGACCATGGTCGCCACCAACCCACGAGCCCTCCTAGGGGAGACGGCATGAGAATCGACGACGTCGAGCCCGCGGTCATGACCGCCGACCAGCGCGCCCTCTACGAGGTCTTCACCACCGGGCGGCGGGTCGCGCCGGACACCCCGTTCAAGCTGGTCCAGGCGGACGGCCGGCTGCAGGGGCCACCCGCGGTCTGGATCATCAGCCCGGTCTTCGGCCGCGCGCTGCAACAGATCGGCGGCGCGGTCCGGTACGACTCGCGACTCCCCTACCGGGCCCGCGAGATCGCCATCCTGCTGGTCGGCCACCACCACCGCAGCCCCTTCGAAATCTATGCGCACGAGCGCGCCGGGACGGCGGCCGGATTGTCCGGGACCGACCTGGCGGCGCTGGCCGAGGATCGGCGGCCGTCCGGACTGTCCGATGTCGAGGCAGCGGTTTTCGCTGCCACCAAACGGATTCTCGACCGCGGCACCCTCGACGACGAGGAGTTCCGGGCCGCGGCCGAGGTGCTCACCGCGCCGGGCCTGCTCGAGCTGGTCACCATCGTGGGCTACTACACCATGGTGGCTTGGCAGCTCGCCGTCTTCGACATCCAGCCACCGGCCGCCTGATGGGCTGGTCCATCTGGATCCTCGAATACGGCTATGTGGACCGGTTCCCGGCCAGCAACCTCTTCGCCGGGCAGCCGAACGAGGGCCACCGGCGGATGCCGTACTGCTTCGGGCTGCTGCGCTCGGCGGACCGCTGCGTGCTGGTCGACACCGGCTTCGCCGACCCGGTCGTCTACCAGCGGCTCACCGCCAAATACGGCGACACGCGCTGGCTGGCGCCGGTCGAGGTGCTCGGCCGGGTCGGCGTGCGGCCCGAGCGGGTGGACACGATCCTGTTGACGCACAACCACTTCGACCACGCGGGGTGTGTCGACGCGTTCCCCGCCGCGCACGTCTGGATCCAGCGGCGCGAGATCGAGAGCTACCTCGCCGCGGCCGCCCGGCCGGCCCGCTTCGAGTTCCTCACCCGGTCGTGCCAGGCCGACCTGCCGGAGCGGCTGGCGAACCGCCCGGCCACCCTGGTCGACGGCGTGGCCGAGGTGGCGCCGGGCATCGAGCTGCGGCCGGCGCACGATACGCATACCGCCGGATCCCAGGTCGTCGCGGTCACCAACGAGGCGGACGGCACGTGGGTGTTCGCCGGTGACAACGTCTACAGCTACGAGAACCTCGACGGCCTGCGCGGCGACGGCGTGCTCGCGCCGATCGCGATGACCACCGGCAGCGCCGCCACCTGGCTGGACTTCGCCGACGGGATGCTCGCCGGGGTGGGCGGCGACACCCGGCGGATCCTGCCGTTCCACGAGGCGGCGGTATGGGACCGGTTTCCCACCAAGGCGTTCGGCGACGGGCTGCACGTCGCGGAGGTGTCCCTGGCCGGCGGTCACCCTAACCTGGTGTCCTGAGCCCGAACCGGGCGAGGAACCGGGTGGCGAGGGCATAGGCCAGGTGCCCGCCCGGCCACTGCGTCACGTTGTGCCCGGCCGGGTCGTGGTAATAGTTGTGGCAGCCGGCGTTCATCGCCGAGGCGTTGGTCGACAGCCGCCGGTCCACCCACGCGAGGAAACGCCGGGCGGCGGCCGGAGAGGTGTCGATGGTGCGCCGGCGGGTGCGATCGAGCCGCCGCACGGACCGCACGACGACCTCGGCCTGCCGCTCGAGCTGCGCGATCACGGACACGCCGCCGTTGGTGTTCGGGCCGTACAGGATGAAGAAGTTGGGGAAGCCGGGCACCGTGATGCCGAGGAAGGCGCTGGCGCGCTCGCGCCAGACGTCGTGCAGGCCGCGCCCGTCGCGGCCCTTGACGTCGAGGCCGGCCAGGAACTTCGTGGGCTGGAAGCCGGTGCTGAGGATGAGCACGTCGACGTCGCGGGTGGCGCCGGTCTCGTCCACCACGCCGGTCGGAGTCACCCGGCGCACCGCGTGCGGCACGAGCTCGACGTTGTCGCGGTTCAGCGAGGGATAGAAGGTCGACGACAGGATCGGGCGCTTGCAGCCCCACGGATAGTCCGGCGTCACCGCGGCCCGGGTGCCCGGATCGGCGATGGCGCCGGCGATGAACCGCTCGCACGCCTCGCGCATCCGGCGCTGGCGGCGCGACCCGACGTCGTAGCCCTTGAAGCGGCGGTTGCCGTTGTGGAAGATCCGGGCCCGGTTCAGCCGCTGGGCGAGTGGCACGTGGCGATAGATCCAGCGCTCGCGCGGGGTGAACTCGCGCTCGTATTTCGGCTCGACCCAGCCGGGCTCGCGCTGGAAGACGTGCACCGCGGCGGCGTCCGGGGCGATCGCCGGGACGATCTGCACGGCCGTCGAGCCGGTGCCGACCACGGCGACCGACTTGCCGGTGAGGTCGTGGTCCTCCCATCGCGAGGTGTGGAAGCACGGGCCGGCGAAGCTGTCCAGGCCCGGCCAGTCCGGGTAGCGGGGCACGCTGAGCAGGCCCAGCGCGGAGATCACCACGTCGAACTCGGCGGTGTCGCCGTGCTCGGTGGACAGCACGTAGCAGTCCGCCGACTCCTCCCACACCAGGTCGGTGACCCGGGTGTTCAGGCGCAGGAAGGGGGTGAGCCCGAAGCGCTGCACCACGTGCTCGGCATAGGCCAGCAGTTCCGGCTGGGTGGCGTGGGTGCGCGGCCAGTCGTACTCGAGGAACGAGAACGAGTACGCGTGCGAGTGCACGTCCACCTCGCATCCCGGATAACGGTTGTCGAACCAGGTGCCGCCCACCCCGGCGGACTGCTCGAAGATCACGATCGACGCCGACGTGCTCTTCCGGAGCTTGACCGCGGCCGCGATGCCGCCCATCCCGGCGCCGATGATCGCGACTCGGAGCGGCCGGGGACTCATCGGCCGGCCGGCGCCGGGTAGTCGTCCGCGTTGAACACCCAGCCCTCCATGGCCGAGAAGTCGAAGCGCGGCGGGCAGAACACGTCGATCAGGTGGTTCTCGCCGGGTCCGATCGCCTCGCTGGTGTGCAGCGACGGCGGCGGGATCACGGTCACCGACGGCGCGAGCACGCGCTGGTGCTCGTCCTCGCGCCAGTGCGCCTTGTTCGTGGTCCACGGCCAGCGGATGTGGTGCACGTATTCGCCCGCCAGCACGATCGAGCACTGCTCGAAGTCGTCGTGCTTGTGCGGGGAGAGCTTCGCCGGGTCGCGCGGCCCCTGCTTGGGGTCGATGAAGTTGACCATGAAAGTGGTGCAGCGGTAGAGCCGGAACGGCGGGTTCGCCAGTGGCGGCACGGTCAGGTCGTAGCTGCGCACGCGATAGCCGCCGACCGGCTCGGGCCAGGGCTGGAACGGTGGGACGTTCTCGTGCGGCTCGGCGTAGGACTCCGCGTTGGCGGCCAGCGCGGCGATGTCTTCGGAGCGGGTGGTCAGCAGGCGCAGCACGCGGCCCTGGCCGGTGACGGTCACCGTGCTGTCGCCGGGCGGCACGACGAGCATCGTGCGGCCGGTCGCGGTGACCTCCTCGTCCGCGGTGCGGACCCGGGCCTCGAGGGCGTCGTCGGCGAGCAGCACCACGTACTCGTCCGGCTGGGCGGTGCGCTCGAAGGTGGCGGCGCCGGTCAGCTCGGTGTATCCGACGACGAAGTTCTGGCCGCGGGCGTACCAGGTGGAAAGGTCCTCGGTCTTGTCCACCGGCGCCACGTCACGGAACTGGACGTGCTCGGAGCCGGAGAAGCGCTCCGGCGCGGCGGCCGTCGCGGTGCTGGACGGGAGGGTGGATCGCAGATCGGTGGAGTCGAACGCCATGGAGGGCTCCTTTGGAAAGCGACTAGGAGAATCGGCTGCCGAGGCCGGCGACGGTGTCCGTCGCGGCGGTCCTCAGCAGGCTGGTGTCGTTGCTGACCATCACGTAGCGATAGCCGCGGTCGGCGGCCTCCTGCGCCTGCGCCGCGGTCTGCACGGCGGTGCCGACCGGCACGTCACGCGCCCGGGCGGCGGACAGCAGGCGGTCGACCAGTTTCTGGATCTCCGGGTCGGACTGCGGCAGGCCGGACGACAACTGCAGGTCGCCCATGCCGAGGAAGACGCCGTTGAGGCCGGCCACGTCGAGGATGTCGTCGGCCGCCTCGATCGCGGCGCGCTCCTCGAGCTGCACGGCGCGCATCACCTCCTCGTCGCCGAACCGGAGGTATTCCGCGCGCGGCGTGCCACCCCATCGCCCGGCCCGCGAGGTGATGCCGATGCCGCGGTCGCCGCCGGGCGAGAAGAGCATCCGGCGCACCGCCGCGGTGGCCTCCGCGACCGAGGTCACCCGCGGCACCAGGATGCCGTCCACGCCGATGTCGAGCAGGCGCTGCAGATGACTGCCGCTGCGGTCCGGCACGCGCACCAGCACCGACATGCCGGCGCCCTGGGCTACCACGGTCGCCTGATAGGCGAACTCGAGCGTCAGCGGCGCGTGTTCCATATCGACCACGACGAAGTCGAACCCCGCGTCGGCCAGGATCTCGACCGGCTCCAGGGCCGGGATCTTGACCCAGGTGCCGGCCAGGCACCGTGACTCCGAGGCCAGTTTGCGAGCGAAGCCCAACCGCGCCATGACGCTCCTCACGAGGGATTTTGGGTTTCGAAAATGTAGCATCGTCATACGATCTGAGACAACCGTGGGCCGGGTCGCGGCACGCTGGGTACGATGTCGCCAGATGAGCGAGCGAGGGAGGGCTGCGGTGACGCGAGCCAATGCGTTGCGCGTGGAGCGGACCCCGGCCCTGATCCGTTCGCAGGTGCTGGAAAACCTGCGCCAGGCCATCCTGGACCGCCGGCTCGCTCCGGGACAACGACTGATCGAGCGCGAGCTGGTGGAGCTCACCGGCGTCTCCCGCACCAGCGTCCGAGAGGCGCTGCGCGAGCTGGCCGCCGAGGGTTTGGTCACCGCGATCCCCAACCGCGGCACGGTGGTGACCAGCGTCAGCGCCGAGGAGGCAAGGCAGCTTTATCAGGTGCGTTCGGCACTCGAAGCGCTGGCCGGCCGACTCTTCGTGGAAAACGCGAACGCCGCCCAGCGCAAGGCCCTGGCCCGGGCGCTCGATCGGGTCGAGAAGCAATATGCGAAGGGCTCGGCCATTCTGCCCGCGAAGGACGCGTTTTACGACGTGCTGTTCGAGGGCGGCGGCAACGAGGCGCTGCGGTCGGTGGCGGTGAGCCTGCACGCCCGGGTGAGCGTGCTGCGATCGCTGTCCCTCTCGGTGCCGGGCCGGCTCGCGATCAGCGTCGAGGAGCTGCGGGCGATCGTGGCCGCGGTCGAGGCGAACGACGCCGACGCCGCCGCGGCGGCCTGCGCCCGGCACGTCGAGGAGGCCGGTCGCGCCGGCCTGCAGGCGCTCGCCGAGCAGCCGGAAGCCTGACACCTTCCGCAGATTGTATGATCGTCGTACGCTACGCCCATGAGTGTTGACGAGAGCCGGCTCGAGCGCGGCAACCGGGTCCGGCGCGAAGTGCTCGGCGACGCCCACGTGGACCGGTCGATGAAGAAGGCCACCGACTTCACCCGTGTCGTGCAGGAATACGTGACCGCGAGCTGCTGGGGCGACGTCTGGTCGCGGCCCGGCCTGGACCGGCGCACCCGCAGCATGCTCAACCTGGCGATGCTGACCGCGCTGAACCGCCCGCACGAGTTCTCGGTGCATGTCCGCGGCGCGCTCAACAACGGCCTGACCGAGGCGGAGATCCAAGAGGTGCTGCTGCAGACCGCCGCCTATTGCGGGGCGCCGGCCGCCCTGGAGGCGTTCCGGCTCGCCCAGACGGTCCTCGACGAGATGCGCGAGCAGGAGAACTAGGCCTTCTTGTAGAGCGCGCTGTCGTAGGCCTCGAAGTCCCACGCGCCCGCGCCGCCGGACGGCCGGACCGTGCTGACGATGCTCGCGCCGCCGTCCACCGACACCACCTCGCCGGTCATGTAGGCGGCGTCGTCGCTGAGCAGGAAGGCCACCACACCCGCCACGTCGTCCCCGGTGCCGGCCCGGCGCAGCGGGGTGCTGCTCGCCCGGCGGGACATGTCGTCCTTGCCGCCGGCCACGTCGGGCGTCGCGGCGAACAGCTCGGTGGGCACGATGCCGGGCGCGACCGCGTTCACCCGCACGCCGAGCGGGCCGCCGTACATCGCGGCGCCGCGCAGGATGCCGAGCACCGCGTGCTTGGAGGTCTGATAGGCCAGCAGGTCGGCGCTCCCCCGCAGGCTGCCGATCGAGCCGGTGATCACCACGTTCCCGCCGCCGCCCTGCTCGGCATATTGCCGGAAGGCGGCCCGGACGCCGAGGAAGACGCCGCGCACGTTCACCGCCATCACCCGGTCGAACTCGGCCACGGTGAGCTCGGGCAGCGTGGCGAACGAGCCCGGGATGCCCGCGTTGAGGTGATGCAGGTCGACCCGGCCGAACCGCTCGACGGCGGCGCGCAGATAGGCGTCCACCCCGTCCTCGGTGGACACGTCGGCGCGCACCCAGAACCCGTCGGCGGCCTCGGCGGGCGGTTCCAGATCGACCGCGACGACGTGGGCGCCCTCCTCGGCCAGCCGCCGGGCGGTGGCCGCGCCGATGCCGCCGGCCGCACCGGTCACGACGGCGACCTTTCCCGCGAGACCGCGCATGCCCACCTCCGGGTCAATAAGATCGACAGCTAGCCAGCGATTGTAGGTCAATCATACAATACTGTCACCTTCGAGATTTAACTTGGGGGACGTACGGCGGAAATCTCGCGGAGGTCTTGACATGACGCCGGATGGATCACCTACATTCCTCGGTACCGAATAGCTGGACGGCTACCCCGGAATGCGGGACGGGTGGCTGAGGGGGCGAAGGAGGGACCCATGACCACCAACAACGGGCTGGAGATCGCCAGCGGCGACCTGCAGGTGGTGGCGCGGGTGGTCCAGCTGCTCCGGCTGCTCACCGCCCAGGACACCATCGACCTGGTGTCCGCCGCCGAGGAACTGGGCGTGGGTAAGTCCACCGCCCATCGGTACCTGGCCTCGATGGAGAACCACGGCCTGCTGCTGCGCCGCGACCGCAACCGGTACGAGTTCGGCGTGCTGCTCGCCGAGCTCGGCACGATGGCCCTGTCCCGCCTGGGGGTGATCGACCTGGCCGGCCCGGTGATGGACGACATCAGCGTGCGGGTCCGGCACACGGTCGTGCTCAGCGTGTGGAACGGCGTCTGTCCGGTGGTGGCTCAGGTGCGCGAGGACAAGAGCCGCACGGCGCACGTCTCGATCGCGGTCGGCAGCAAGCTCGGGCCGAACGCCGCGCAGACGGTGGTCTTCGGCGCCTTCCGCGACGAGTCCTTCTACCGGTTCCGCGAGGACGCGGCGGTCCAGGCCACCGAGCCGGAACTGGCCGAGGTCCGGCGCACCGGCATCGCGTTCCGCAGCAGCCCCCGCGACGGCGTCAGCGCCGTGGCGACACCGATCCGAGACCCCTCCGGCCGGGTCGTCGCGACCCTGGCCGTGGTCGACATCGCGCAGTTCGTGCCCGAGGAAACCGACAGCCCGGTGGCGCTCGCGCTGCTCGCGGGCGCCGAGACGATCAGCCGCCGGATGGTCAGCCCACTCGACGGCGGACCCGACTGACATCACAACTCATGAGCGGGACGGGCACCGTCCCCTGTTCAGCGTGCGCGAGAAAAGGCGATAACGATGAGGACATTCCGATTCTTCACTCTGATAACGGCCGGTGCCCTGCTGATCTCCGCGTGCGGCGTGGGCGGCGACTCCGGTGACCCGGCCGCGCAGAAGCTGACCTGGGCCAGCACCGGCGGCCAGTTCCAGGAGGACGAGAAGAAGGCGCTGCAGGAGCCGTTCACCACCAAGACCGGCACCGCGTTCACCAACGTCAGCCCGGCCGAGCAGTCCCAGGTGCGCACGATGGTGTCGTCCGGCAAGACCATCTGGGATCTGGCCAACATGAGCTGGATCTATGCCGGCGCCTATTGCGGTGAGCTGTTCGAGAAGCTGGACGACCCGGCGCTGGACCGCAGCAAGTTCCCGGAGGGCACCACCGGCGACTGCTTCGTGCCGACCTACCGGTACGCGAACATCTTCAGCTACAACGCCGACATGTACCCGGGCGAGAAGCCCACCACCATCAAGGACTTCTTCGACGTCAAGAAGTTCCCGGGCAAGCGAATCGTCTACGACTACCCGAAGGCCGGCCTGTTCGAGGCCGCGCTGGTCGCCGACGGCGTGCCGGCCGATCAGGTCTACCCGCTCGACCTGGACCGGGCGTTCAAGAAGATCGACACGATCAAGAGCTCGATCGTGTTCGCGCCCAGCTACGGCGCGATCCAGCAGTCGCTGGTCGACAAGCAGGCCAGCATGGTGCTCACGGTGACCGCGCGGACGATCGTGTCGGCGCAGAGCGGCGCCAACCTGGTGCCGGTGTGGGACTTCAACACCACCGACATCGGCGTGCTGGTGATTCCGAAGGGCACCCCGAACAAGGCGCTGGCCCAGCAGATGCTCGCCTTCGTCACCGAGCCGGCCCAGTCCATCGCGTACGCGAAGCTGACTGGCACCGCGCCCGCCCGGCCGGACGTGGATCTCGACACGGTCGGCTACACCGAGCAGCAGAAGGCCTTCAACGCCTTCCTGCCGGACCGCGGCAAGACCATCGAGCAGGACAAGCAGTGGTGGATCGAGAACACCGACGCGCTGGTGAAGCGCTGGACGAGCTGGAAGGTCGGCTGACCCCGATGACTGCGACAGCCACGCCCGAGGCGCCCCCCGCCGGGCGCTCCGGGCCGGCCATCCTGGCCCGGGCGCACCGTTCCGGCTGGTTGCTGCTCCTGCCGGCGCTGGTCGCGCTGGTGATCCTGTTCGTGGTGCCGCTGCTCAACGTGGTGGTGGACAGCTTCACCGAGCCGGAGACCGGGCTGGGCAACTACGCCTCGCTGTTCACCGACGGCTACACGATCCGGGTGCTGACCAGGACGCTGCTGGTGGCGCTGGTGGTCTCCGTGATCGGCGTGCTGCTGGCCTATCCGTACGCGTACGCGATGACGCTGGTCGGCCCGACCATGCGCGCGGTGCTGGTGACCATCGTGCTGGTGCCGTTCTGGACGAGCATGCTGGCGCGCAACTTCGCCTGGCTGGTGCTGATGCAGGACGGCGGCGTGGTGCAGCAGATCCTGCGGCCGTTCGGGCTGGGCGATGTCACGCTGCTGGGCACCACGCTCGCGGTCGGCATCTCGATGACCCAGGTGCTGCTGCCCTTCCTGGTGCTGCCGATGTACAGCGCGATGGAGCAGATCGACGGGCGCCTGGTGTCGGCCGGCCAGAGCCTCGGCGCGCCCCGTGCCCGCGCGTTCCGGCGGGTCTATCTGCCGCTGTCCACGCCGGGTGTGGTGGCCGGTATGTCGCTGGTCTTCGTGCTGGCACTGGGTTTCTACGTCACGCCCGCCCTGCTCGGCTCCACCCGCAGCGCGATGATCGCCCAGGTCATCAACGTGCGCGCCAAGGAGCTGCTGGACTTCGGCGGGGCCGGCGCGATGGGCATGTTCCTGCTCGTGGTCACCCTGGTCGTGTTCGGGCTCAGCCGCCGCCTGGCCGGGCAGAACGTGGCCACCGTGGCGGCCGGCGGCACCCCGGCGCGCAACCGGACCGGCAGCGAGCGGTCGTCCGAGGTGCGGCCGTGGCTCAAGGTGCACACCACGATCGTCTCGATCCTGCTGGTGGCGCCCACGCTGGTGGTCATCCCGATGAGCTTCTCGTCGTCGCCGACCTTCCGGTTCCCGCCGGACGGCTGGTCGCTGCGCTGGTACCAGAATCTGTTCACCTCGCCGGAGTGGACCGCGGCGATCCTCAACACGCTGCAGGCGGGGTTCTTCACCGCGCTGTTCGCCACCGTGCTCGGCACCACCGCGGCCTTCGGCCTGGCCCGGCTGAACATCCGTTGGCGCGGCACGGTGAACGGCTTCCTGCTGTCGCCGATGATCGTGCCGCACATCCTGGTCGCGCTCGTGGTCTTCGCCGCGTTCCTGCGGTTGAGCCTGAACGGCACGCTGATCGGGATCATCCTGGCGCACACCGCGATGGCCCTGCCGTTCGTGGTGATCGCGGTGACCGCCCGGCTGCAGGGCATGGACGGCCGGCTGCCCGGCGTCGCGGCCAGCCTGGGCGCGAGCCCGGTCTCGGCGTTCCGCCGGGTGACCCTGCCGCTGGTGCTGCCGGGCATCCTGTCCGGCGCCGTGCTGGCCTTCGTGACCTCGCTGGACGAGGTGGTCATCGCCTTGTTCCTGCAGGCGCCCGGCGCGATCACGCTGCCGGTGCAGATGTTCAACAGCGTCACCGTGCAGATCGATCCGACGATCTCCGCGGCGTCCAGCCTGATGGTCGTCCTGGTCAGTGTTCCCATCCTGCTCGCGCAGGTGGCCGGCGCGCGACGCCGAACGAAAGGTGCCCGATGAGTTCCCCGATCAAAACCAGCGGCGCCCGCGTCGAGCTCGCCGACCTGAGCAAGCGGTACGGCAACGACGAGCCCCCCGCGGTGGACCACATCGACCTGGACATCCAGCCGGGCGAGTTCATCACCCTGCTGGGACCGAGCGGCTCGGGCAAGACCACCACGCTCAACATGATCGTGGGCTTCACCGAGCCGACCTCGGGCCGGATCGAGCTGAACGGCCGCGACATCTCCCGGATGCCGCCGCACAAGCGCAACTTCGGCATGGTCTTCCAGAACTACGCTCTCTTCCCGCATCTCACGGTGGCGCAGAACGTGGCGTTCCCGCTGCGCGAGCGCAAGGTGCCGGCCGCCGAGACGGCCCGGCTGGTCGGCGCGGCGCTCGACCTGGTCGACCTGGGCGGCCTGGACAAGCGGCGGCCCGACGAGCTGTCCGGCGGGCAGCAGCAGCGGGTCGCGCTGGCCCGCGCGGTGGTCTTCTCCCCCAGCGTGCTGCTGCTGGACGAGCCGCTCAGCGCGCTGGACCGCAAGCTGCGCCAGTCGTTGCAGCGCGAGATCAAGCGGCTGCACGACGAGCTGGGCCTCACCTTCGTGTTCGTCACGCACGACCAGGACGAGGCGATGACGCTGTCCGATCGGATCGCCATCTTCGACCACGGCCGGATCGTCGCGGTCGGCACCCCGGCCGAGCTCTATCACCGGCCGACGACCCGGTTCGTCGCGCGCTTCCTGGGCGAGTCCAACGTCTTCGCCGGCCGCTATCGGGCCCCGGACGTCTATGAGTGGCACGACCGCAAGTGGGCGGTCATCGGGGTGAAGAGCAACACCGAGGAGCAGGCCCTGATCGTACGGCCGGAGCGGATGACCGTCGCCCCGGATGTGGACGCGGTGCCGCCCGGACGCAACGCCGCGCCCGCGGTGGTCACCGACGTCTCCTTCTACGGCACCTACTACCGGCTCGAGCTGGCCTTCGGCGACGACTCGATCGGCTGCGCGGTGCTGCCGGTCGGCGCGCCCGCGGCGGTCGAGCCCGGCGCCCGGGTGATCGCCCACTGGCGTCCCGAGGATCAGGTCCTCGTCTCCGAACAACCCCCGATCGGCAAGGAGCAACCATGACCGCAGTCGACTACCCGTTCGACCCGGACGCCGACGAGGACCGCAAGGTGCCCGACCCCGAGGCCGACGGTCTGCTGGCCGGGGCCGTGGACCTGCACCAGCACCCCGGGCCGAGCCCCTTCCCCCGGCGGATGAGCATCCTCGACGCGGCCCGTGACGCGTCCGCCGCCGGGTTCCGGGCGATCGTCGCCAAGTCCCATCACCACAGCATGGTCACCGACATCCTGGCGCTGCAGACCGCCGGCCTGGCCGAGCTGTCCACCGAGGTGTACGGCGGGATCGCGTTGAACCGGACGGTCGGCGGCCTCAATCCCTATGCGGTCGAGCTCGCGCTGCGGATGGGCGGCCGGATGGTCTGGTTCCCCACGCTCTCCTCGGCCGCCCACGTCAGCCATCACGAGCACCACGACACCGGCTTCCCCACGCCGGAGGTGGACCTGCGCCCCAACGAGATCATCTCGATCCTGGGCGACGACGGCGAGGTGCTGCCGGAGGTGCGCGACATCCTGTCCGTGATCGCGGCCGAGGACGCCGTGCTCACCTGCGGCCACCTCGGCGTGCCCGAGGCGCAGAAGCTGATCGACGCCGCGCTCGAGGCGGGCGTCGGCCGGATCCTGGTGAACCACCCGATCTTCGTGGTCGGCGCCGACGTGGCGCAGGCGGTCGCCTGGGCGAAGCAGGGTGTCCACATCGAACACTGCCTGATCATGTACTTCGGCCGCCCGGAACGCCGCCGGGACCTGGACGAGCTGCTCACCTTCATCAAGGAGGTCGGCGTCGAGAAGACCATCCTGTCCTCGGACTCCGGGCAGAAGACCAATCCGCTGCCGGTGACCCTCTATCGCCGGGGCGTCCGCGGCCTGCTGGACGCCGGCCTGTCCGAGGCGGACATCCGCCGGTTGGTCGGGACGAACGCGAGCCGGCTGCTCCTGGCATGACGGCCGACCGGTATCAGGTGACGATCGTCAAGTACGGGACGCGGCAGACCGTGCGCAGCGACGTCTACCTCAACCACCACCTCTACGACGAGCCGGACGGCCCGATCGGGATGGACTACTTCTTCTGGATCGTCCGCAACGCCGACCGCACGATCGTGGTGGACACCGGCTTCTCGGCGGCCGGCGGCGCGCGCCGCAAGCGCACCACGCTGATCGAGCCGGCCGCCGCGTTCGACGCGCTGGGCGTGGACCGGGCCGCCGGGCCGCCGGTGGTGGTCACCCACGCGCACTACGACCACATCGGCAACCTCGGCCTCTTCCCCGCCTCGCCGCTGACCATCGCCGCCGCCGAGTTCGACTTCTGGACCGGCCCGTTCGCGAACCGCACCCTGCTGCACCACTCGGTGGAGGACGACGAGATCGCTCTTCTGCGTCTTTATGAGAAGCAGGGCCGGGTGAAGACTTTCGCCGACCAGGCCGACCTCGCCCCGGGGATAAAGGTGATCCGGATCGGCGGACACACTCCGGGCCAGAGCGTCGTCACGGTGCACACCACGGCGGGCGTCGTCCTGCTGGCCTCCGACTCAGTGCACTACTACGAGGAGCTCGAGCGCGGCATGCCGTTCACCCAGGTGGCCAACCTCATCGACATGTACGCGGGGTTCGAGCGGATCCGCACGATGCTCGACACCGGCGAGGCGGACCACCTGGTCGCCGGCCACGACCCGGACACGCTCGCCCGGTTCACCCCGGTCGGCGGGACGCTCGCCGGTCTCGCGGCCACGATCGGAGAGGACGTGCGATGAGGATCGGCTTCGCGGGGCTCGGCAACATGGGCGGCCGGATGTCCGCCTGCATCGTGCGGGCCGGCCACGACGTGCTCGGCTTCGACGTCAAGGCGGAGAACGTGACCGCGGCCGGGGCGAAGGCGGCGGGGTCGGTCGGCGAGGTGACCGACGGCAGCGACATCCTGCTGCTGTCGCTGCCGGACAGCCCGGTGGTCGAGGCGGTGATGCTCGGCGACGACGGCGTGCTCGCCCACGCGCGGCCCGGCCAGATCGTGGTCGACCTGTCCACCGCGGCGCCGGACTCGACCACCCGCATCCACCGCCTGCTCGCCGAGCGCGAGGTGGCATATCTGGACGCGGGCATCTCCGGCGGCGCGGCCGCCGCCGAGAAGGGCGCCCTGACCCTGATGGTCGGCGGCGAGAGCGAAGCGCTCGACCGGGCCCGCCCGGTCCTGGACCTGTTCGCCACCAACGTCTTCCACTGTGGACCCAGTGGCGCCGGGCACACGGTCAAGCTGCTGAACAACTTCCTCAACGCGATTGCGCTCTCCGCCACCGCCGAGGTGATGGTGGCCGGCAAGAAGGCCGGCCTCGACCTGGAGGTGCTGCTGGCCGTGCTGAACGCGAGCTCCGGCGTCAACTTCGCCACCCTGAACCGGTTTCCGAAGATCATTCAGGGCGACTACCTCAAGGGCGGGCTGACCAACACGCTGATGCTCAAGGACGTGCACCTCTATGTCGAGCTGGTCGCGCGGCTGGGCGTGGTGAGCCCCAACTCGGCCGGTCCGCTGGCCAGCTTCGGACTGGCCCGGGCGCTCGGCTATGCCGACGAGATCAGCAACACCGTCGTGGACGCGCTGGGAGACCTGTCCGGTGGCGTCCGGCTGCACACGCCAGAGGAGATCGTATGAAGATCGTGCACGGCCGCGCCGAGCGGGTCCCGTCGGAACAACGGCGGACGGTCACCGGCGAAGCCTGGTTCGACCAGGTGTTGCCGGCCACCGACGGGACCACGATCGCCACGGTCTTCTTCGCGCCGGGTGCGCGCACCTTCTGGCACAGCCACGAACACGGCCAGGTGCTGCAGGTGCTGGCCGGGCGCGGGCTGATCTGCGCCGAGGGCGGCGAGCCGCAGGTGATCCAGGCCGGCGACACGGTGTGGGCGCCGGCCGGCGAGCGGCACTGGCACGGCGCCACCGCGGACTCGTTCCTGACCCACACCGCGATCTCGCTCGGCGAGACCCGCTGGGCGGAGGAGGTCGGCTCGGATGACTGAGGGAATCGGATTCGTCGGACTCGGCAACATGGGCGGGCCGATGTCCGCGCGGCTGGTGAAAGCCGGATACCCGGTCCGGGGCTACGACGTGTCCGAGCCGGCCCGGCTGGCGTTCGGCGAGGCCGGTGGGATCGTCGTCGCCGACCTGGCCGGCGCGGTCATGGGCGCCGACGTGATCGTGCTGATGCTGCCCGACTCCGACCGGGTCGAGGCGACCGTGCGGGACGAGCGGTTCGTGGCCGGCCGCGGCACGATCGTGGTCGACATGAGCTCGTCGGAGCCGCTGCGCACCCGGGAGCTGGCCGCGGAACTCGCCGAGCGCGGGGTGACGCTGGTCGACGCGCCGGTCTCCGGGGGCGTTTCGCGGGCGCGTACCGGAGCATTGACCATCATGGCCGGCGGCGAGCCGGACGACCTCGACCGGGTCGGGCCGATCCTCGCCCACCTGGGCACGGTCACCCGGGCCGGCGCGGTCGGCAGCGGCCACGCCGTCAAGGCGCTGAACAACCTGATGTCCGCCACCCACCTGCTGGTCACCTGCGAGGCGATGCTGGCCGGCGAGCGGTTCGGCCTGGACGCCGAGACGATGCTGGCCGTCTTCAACGGATCCAGCGGCCGCAGTGGCTCCACCGAGAACAAGTGGCCCAACTTCATCCTGCCGGGCACCTTCGACTCCGGCTTCGGGCTGCGGCTGATGCTCAAGGACATGCGCATCGCCACCGGCCTCGCCGATCGGGTGGGCACGCCGGATCCGCTCGGGCAGGCGGCCGCGGAGCTGTGGGCGCGGGCCGCGGACGAGCTCGACGCCACCGCCGACCACACCGAGATCGTGAACTGGCTGCGAAAGGACGACGCCCGATGAGCCTGACCGCACGGCAGATCGAGATCAAGGACGAGTTCATCCGGGTACGCGGCGCGTGGAGCGAAACGTGGGAGGGGGTGCTGCGACTCGACCCCGAGTTCCTGATGGCGTACCTGAACTTCTCGGCCGTCCCGTGGCGGCACGGCGTGCTGGAGCCGAAGGTCAAGGAGTTCATCTACATCGCCATCGACGCGAACGCCACGCACATGTACCTGCCCGGCGTGCGCCAGCACATCAAGGTCGCGCTCGCGCTCGGCGCCACCCCGCAGGAGATCATGGAGGTGCTCGAGCTCACCGCGACGCTGGGCATCCACGCGATGAACATCGGTGTGCCGCTCCTCGTCCAGGTGCTCCAGGAGAAGGGGCTGCGGACCGGCCCGGCGCCGCTGACCGAACGGCAGGAACAGATCAAGGCCGAGTTCACCGAGACCCGCGGCTACTGGCACGCGTTCTGGGACGAGATGCTGGAGCTCGATCCGGAGATGTTCGCGGCGTACACCGAGTTCTCGTCGGTGCCGTGGCGCAGCGGCACGCTGGAGCCCAAGGTGAAGGAGCTCGTCTACATCGCGTTCGACACGGCGGCGACCCACCTCTACGTGCCGGGGCTCAAGCTGCACATGGAGAACGCGATCGGCCACGGCGCGACCGCGGAGGAGATCCTGGAGGTCATGGAGATCGCGTCGGTGCTCGGCATTCACGGGGTGACCGCGGCCGCGCCGATCCTGCTCGAGGAGATGTCCGATCAGCGGGCCAGGTAACCGCCGTCCACGCTGAGGATCGTGCCGGTGATGCCGGCCGACTCCGGGGCGGCCAGGAAGACGATCGCGCGGGCCACCTCGTCGGGGCTGGACATCCGGCCGATCGGGTGGTTGGCCAGGGTGACCGCGAGGCTGGCGGCCAGGTCCGGGTCGGCCGCCCGGGCCTCGTCCATGAAGCCGGTGTCGACCGCGCCCGGTGCGACCGCGTTGAACCGCACGCCGCGCGCCGCCCACTCGATCGCCAGCTGGCGGGTGAGCTGCACGATGGCGCCCTTGGTCATCGCGTAGACGCTCTGGTTCGGCACCCCGATCAGACCGGAGATCGACGCCGTGCTGACCACGCAGCCGCGGGTCTCGGCCAGGTGCGGCAGGGCGGCGCGGGTGAACCGGAAGACCGGCCGGACGTTGATCGCGAAGAGCGCGTCGAAGTCGTCGTCGGTGGTGTCCAGGACGGGCCGGCGCAGGAACCGGCCGGCGTTGTTCACCAGCAGGTCGAGCCGGCCGAACTCGGCGACGGCCCGGCCGATCACCTCGCCCGGCGCGGAGTCGGCGGTGACGTCGGCGGCCATCGGCACCACCCGGCCGTCCGCGGCGAGATCGGCCACCTCGGACGAGACGTCCACGGCGACCACCCGGTAACCCGCGGCCCGCAGGCGCAGGACGACGCTGCGCCCGATCCCCCGGGCCGCCCCGGTCACGACGGCGACTGGCTCCATCTCGGCTCCGATCCTCGTTTCGTACGACGGTCATACAATATTGCGAGCCCTTGATGTTGAGCAACTACGTGGTTGAATGTTTCCGCTGCGTGACGTGCTTGGTAGCTGGGCGTTTCGGGAGGAACAATGCGGATCCGTCGTGGCTTAGCGGTGTTGCTGTCCACGGTGCTGGCCGGCGGGGTGATCGCCTCGCCCGCTCAGGCCGGCGGCGATCACGGACTCGACGGCCGGCACTCGCTGCGCGCACCGGTGACCGACGAGAACTTCTACTTCGTCATGGCCGACCGGTTCGCCAACGGGGACACCGCCAACGATCGGGGCGGCCTCGGCGACGACCCGCTGGTGTCCGGTTTCGACCCGACCAGGAAGGGCTTCTACAACGGCGGCGACCTCAAGGGGCTGCTGGATCGCATCGACTACGTGCAGGGGCTCGGCACCACGTCGATCTGGCTGACGCCGAGCTTCAAGAACAAGGCGGTGCAGCTCGAGGACGGGCCGTCGGCCGGGTACCACGGCTACTGGATCACCGACTTCACCCAGATCGACCCGCACCTGGGCAGCAACGCGGACCTGCGGGCGCTGATCGACGCCGCGCACGCCCGCGGCATGAAGGTCTACTTCGACATCATCACGAACCACACCGCGGACGTGATCGGGTACGAGGAGGGCGCTCGGAAGGCGTACACCTCCAAGGACGTCTCGCCCTACAAGACCGCCGCCGGGCAGCCCTTCGACGACCGTGACTTCGCGGGCAAGCAGAACTTCCCGGCCCTCGACCCGAGCGTCTCGTTCCCCTACACGCCGGTCCTGGACCCGGCCGAGCAGAACCTGAAGGTCCCGGCCTGGCTCAACGACGTCACGCTCTATCACAACCGCGGCGACACCACGTTCGTCGGCGAGAACTCGCTCTACGGTGACTTCTTCGGCCTCGACGACCTGTTTACCGAGCACCCGCGGGTGGTGCGCGGGATGACCGACGTCTACAAGACGTGGATCAGCGACTTCGGCGTCGACGGCTTCCGGATCGACACCATGAAGCACGTCAACGACGAGTTCTGGCAGCAATTCGGGCCCGACATCCTGCGTTATGCCAAGGCGCACGGCAAGCGCGAGTTCTTCATGTTCGGCGAGGTCTTCGACACCACCAAGCCGTTCACCTCGCACTTCACCACCACCGACCGGATGCAGGCGGTGCTCGACTTCCCGTTCCAGGAGGCGGCGCGCAACTACGCCTCGCGCGGGCAACCGGCCGCGGCGCTGGAGAAGTTCTTCGCCGACGACGACTGGTACACCGACGCCGACTCGAACGTCTACGAGTTGCCGACCTTCCTCGGCAACCACGACATGGGCCGGATCGGCGGCTTCATCAAGGCCGACAACCCGGGCTCGGACGAGGCCGAGCAGGTGGCCCGCGACAAGCTCGCGCACGAGCTGATGTACCTGTCCCGCGGCAACCCGGTGATCTACTACGGCGACGAGCAGGGCTTCACCGGCCCGGGCGGGGACCAGGACGCGCGGCAGACGCTGTTCGCCAGCCGGGTGCCCGAATATCTGGACGACGACCTGCTCGGCACCGACGCCACCCACGCGCAGGACAACTTCGTCACCACGCACCCGCTCTACCAGTCCATCGGCGACCTCGCCGCGCTCACCAAGCAGCACCCGGCCCTGCGCGACGGCGCGCACCAGCACCGGTACGCCGACGCGGCGGCCGGCGTCTACGCGTTCTCCCGGACCGACCGCCACCAGCAACGCGAATACGTGGTGGCGCTGAACAACGGCGAGCAGGCCGGCACCGCCACCATCCCGACCTACGTCGCCGACACCGCCTTCGCGCGGGTCTACGGCAGCGGGCCGGACCGGCTGCGCAGCAACGCCGCCCGTGGGCTGACAGTGACCGTGCCGCCGCTGTCCACCGTGGTGTACAAGTCGACCCGCCGGCTCCCGGCCTCGAGGTCCGCCCCGGCGATCTCGCTGACCGCACCGGCGCCCGCGGCCGAGACCAGCAGCCGCATGCAGGTGACCGCGAACGTCGGCGGCTCGTCGTTCAACGAGGTCACCTTCTATGCGAACACCGGCCAGGGCGGCTGGACCCCGATCGGCACCGACGACACGGCGCCCTACCGGGTGTTCCACGACGTGTCCGGGCTGTCCGCCGGCGCGTCCGTGCGGTACCGCGCGGTGGTGCTGGACAACGCCGGGCACACCCGGACGAGCGGGATCAGGAACACCCGCGTGCCGCCGCCGGCGCTGACCATCGAGGCGCCGGTGGAGAACAGCAACGTGCGTGGCGTCGTCGAGGTGCGTGCGGTCGCCGACCCGGAACGGGCCACCCACGTGGTCCAGTTCGAGCGCAGCGTCGACGGCGGGGCGTGGAGCTCGATCGGGCGGGACTCGTCGTCGCCCGCGTACACGGCGTTTGATGATCTTGCGCCGTTGAACTTGAGCGCCGGGGCCGAGGTGCGCTACCGGGCGATCCTCACCGAGCCGGACGGCACCCGGGTGACCAGCGCCGTGCGCACGGTCCGGTACGCCGGACCGCCCCTCGCCGCGGCCACCCTGCGCTATCACCGGCCGGCCGGCGACTTCGACGGCTGGGGCCTGCACCTGTGGGGCGACGGGATCGACCCGGCGGTGCTCGCGCAGGTCGCGTGGGACCGGCCGTGGCCGCCGGCGCGCATCGTGGACGGCTGGGCGGAGTACGACATCCCGCTGGTGGACGACACCAAGCCGGTGAACTTCATCATGCACCTGCCCAACGGCGACACCGTGCCGACGAGCCGCGAGCCGGGCGGCGACCGGTCGTTCACGCCGATCGACAATCCGCAGGTGTGGATCGTGCAGGGTGATCCGGTGGTGCACACCAGCCCACCAGGCACCTGATTTTCCAGATCACCAGCCGCCCGGGGATTCCCCCGGGCGGCTTCTTTTGTGCCCGGCACTGGCAATTTCGCCGATACGGCGTCCTGGCCCGCGCACTTGAAGTCACCTCAGGTCAGCATCCACGCTGATAAATATCCGCGGACTCCCCATGGTCGGCACCGCCGGGCGGTGCCGTCGCACCCCGTCGCGCCCACATTCCGTTCCACCCTCCCAACATCGAGGAGTCGATGGCCCATGTCCAAAAAGTCGTGGCTGCGCCGCACCCTGTCGATCGCGGCACTGTCGCTTGCCCTGGTCAGCGGCAGTGTCGGGGCCGGCACCCCGGCGCTGGCCGCCGAGCGCGGTCAGGATCCCACCGCGCTGAACATCGGCGGCACGGGCAGCTACCGCACCTCGTCCACCAGCGTGTCGCGGTTGTCCGCGGTCGGCTTCGGTGGCGGCACCATCTACTACCCGACCAGCACGGCGGACGGGCCGTACCCCGCGGTGGCGATCTCGCCCGGCTTCACCGCGACCTGGTCCAGCCTGTCCTGGCTCGGCCCGCGCCTGGCGTCGTGGGGCATCGTGGTCTTCGGCATCGAGACCAACACCCTGCTGGACCAGCCGGCCCAGCGTGGTGACCAGCTGCTGGCGGCGCTGGACTACCTGACCGGCCGCAGCACCGTCCGCTCGCGGGTGGACTCGTCGAGACTCGGCGTGGCCGGCCACTCGATGGGCGGCGGAGGCACGCTCGAAGCGCTCAGCGATCGCCGCTCGCTCAAGGCCGGCGTGCCGCTCGCGCCGTGGAACCTGGACACCATCTGGACCGAGGTGAACGCCCCGGTGCTGATCGTCGGCGGTCAGCTGGACACCATCGCGCCGGTCGCCACGCACTCGATCCCGTTCTACAACACGCTCGGCGGCGACAAGGCCTACGTCGAGCTCACCGGCGCCAGCCACTTCTTCCCGCAGACCCCCAACTCGAACGTGTCCCGCGCCATCGTCTCCTGGCTGAAGCTCAACCTCGACGACGATCAACGCTTCGCCCCGTTCGTCTGCTTCACCCGTGGCCTGTCCATCTCCGACTTCCGCAGTCGCGGCGTCTGCTGAGCCCCGCCCGGCGGGTGACGGATCCCGTCACCCGCCGGCTTTCTCGGAAGGACTCGTTCCCATGCGCAGACGCGTGTCCCTGCTTGCCGTCCCCATTCTTCTCGGGCTGCCGGCGCCGCGCCCGCGACCACCGCCGTGCTGCCCGAGACCGGGCCGATCGGCCTGTCCGGCAAGGCGGTGCTGTTCCCCTCGAACGCGGCCGCCACCGGCATGTCGGTCGACGTCTTCGAGGTGAGCACGGCCACCGGCGCCCGGCTGACCACCACCCCGGCCGCGTCCTTCCCGATCGGCTCCACCGGCGCGTTCGGCCCGTTCACCGGCCGGGCCGATGTGAGCGACTCGTGACCACTCGGTGGGAGGAACCGGCCGGGTGACCCTTGCGACGAAACGGTATCGTCTCGTCCTGTGAAGCGACGTTTCGGCATCCTCGTCATCGCGCTGCTGGTGGCGCTCGGAAGCGCCTGGGTGGGCGCGTTCGCGGGCAGCCGGATCGGCCTCGAGTTCGCACCCGACCTGCCGGCCGGCGCGGAGGCCGAGCGGTTGTCCGCGACCGCGTTCCCGGGCCTGCGGGTCTTCGGCGGCGGCAACGCTCCGGCGATCGAGCCGTTCGGCGACGGCGAGGGCGTCCGGTACGGGTCGGTGGCCTACTGGGTGAAGCACACCGAGGAGACCCGCGACGTGGCGGCGTACACCGCCGGTGCGCGGGAGCGGCTGGCGGCGGCCGGGTGGCAGGTGCGCGACTTCGGGGTGGACACACCGGAGGCGCTGGTGGACGGAGGCGACGAGTCGTCGGCCGGCTTCTGGGCCACCCGGGACGGGCTGGTGCTGAGCTTCGCCGACTACTACTGGACCGGGCGTCCTTCGTACGACTCGACCGGCGCCGCCGCCTTCGACCTCTGGCGCATCCCCCCGCGCTGGCTGCCCGACGTCACCCGGGGCGGGGCGATCGCCGGGGCGCTGCTCGGCTTCCTGCTCACGCTCTGGGTGGCCCGCCGCACCCGCCGGGATCCGCTGCTCGCCACCGGTGCACTCGTGGCCCTCTTCCTGCTGATCCCCAGCACCTGGCGCCCCGGCGAGGAACAGCCGATGGACAGCCCGTGGTTCGGCGGTTTCTACCACCTCGGCCGGGCGCCGGCGACGCTCGCCGCGATGATCGCCGCGGCGATCCTGGTGTACGCCGTGGCGCAGTACCGCTGGGTCCGCTCGGCGGCGGCCTTCGTCGTCCGCCCGGTGCGCGCCCGGCCGAAGGTCTTCGCGGCGGTCGTGGTGATCGGCCTCGTCGCCGCCATCCTGCGGGTCGTCGGGATCGCCTATCCGCCGTGCCACCCCACCGGCGTGCCCGCCGAGCCCGCCGCGCGGCAGGTGCGGGACAGCACCCACGTCAAGATCTTCGTGGCGAGCACCGCCACCGACCACGAGCGCGCCCTGGTCGACGCGGCGATCTTCCGGAGCCGGGCGGGCAGCCTCGGCGAGCTGGTCTGGCAGGCGGACTCGGCCGGCTTCCGGGACACCTACTGCGGCGGCGCCCGGATCCCGCGGTCCGCCGTCGCGTCGCTGCCCTACTACTTCGACCTGGACCTGGCGAACCCGGCCACCTATCCGGCCCTGTTGGAAGAGGTGAACGGCCTGGCCGGCGTCGTGGCCGTGCGGCGCGTCTAGACTCTTCGCATCGATGGTTGTCTTTCTCTATCACGATGCGAGGGTGCCATGAAACGATTCATCGTCGTCTGCCTCGTCGCCGCCCTGATCGTCGGCAACTCCGGTCCCGCCTCGGCCGCCGCGCCCGGCGTGCGGCACCTGAGCACCACCGCGCTCACCCTGAACGGCCGGACCGCCCTGACCTACACCGGCTACATGAACGGCGAGTCGTTCCAGCAGGACGGCATCGTCACCTTCCGTGGCATTCAGTACGCGGCGTTCTGGGACGAGGACGGATACGTCAACCTCGCCCGGCGGCGGCTGCCCGCCGGGTCCTGGCAGCACCTGCGGCTGACCGACTACGTCACCACGTCGACCGACTCGCACAACACCATCAGCATCGGCATCGCCGCCCAGGACGGCACCATCCACCTGGCCTTCGACACCCACTCCAGCGAGTTCCGCTACCGCCGTTCGGTCCCCGGCCTGGCCACGGCGCCGACCTGGACGCCGGCGAGTTTCGGGCCGGTGACCACGAGCCTGGCCGGCACCACCATGAGCCAGGTGACCTATCCGCAGTTCATCGCCGCACCCGGCGGGCGGCTGCAGCTCGCCATCCGCACCGGGCTGAGCGGCGCCGGCGACGAGGTCCTCTATGAGTACGCCGACCGGGCCTGGACCTACGTCGGCGAGTTCCTCAACGGCACCGCCAACGACGACAACCCCTACCTGTTCGGCATCGAGTACGACGCGGCCGGACTGCTGCACACCACCTGGACCGTGCGCGAGACCCCGAACGCCAGCACCAACCACGACCTGTTCTACGCATACAGCGCGGACCGCGGGCGGACCTGGCGCGACAACGCCGGCGCGGTCGTGCCCGGTCCGCTGGTCGCCGACTCCCCCGGCCTGCGGGTGTGGGCGATCGGCCAGAACCGCGGGCTGATCAACCAGGAGTCCCAGGTCGTCGACCGGGCCGGCACCCTGCACGTGCTCGCCTCCCAGTTGCCGCCCGGCGCCGCCGACAACCCGGACTTCGGCGCCGCCCGGGAAGCCTCCGTGCTGGTGCACTACCGGCGCGACCGGGCGACCGGGGTGTGGCACCAGACGTTCACCCCGTTCCGCGAGGGCTCGTCGCGCGGTGACATCGCGGTGGACGCCGCGGACAACCTCTACGTGGTCAGCGGCGACTCGACGCTGCGCACGCTGAGCATCCAGACCGCGTCCCGGGCCTCCGGCTGGACCGACTGGACGCGGCGGCACAGCTCGGGCCCGATCTACTTCTCCGATCCGCTGGTCGACCACGAGCGGCTGCGGGCGCACGGGGTGCTCAGCATCTTCGCGCCGCGGTTCGGCGGCAGCCGGATCGACGTGCAGGACTGGCTGGCCACGCCCGGGAGGGCTACCGTCAGGTAACTATGGCCTCGGCACGAGGGGGTAGGCAGTGTCCACGACGCAGCGCAAGCCGGCCGATGTCTCGGAGCGGCAGGCCCGGCAGGTGGCCGAGGCCGCCCGCGAGTCCGAGTGGCGCAAGCCCAGCTTCGGCAAGGAGCTCTTCCTCGGCCGGTTCCGGCTGGGCCTGATCGATCCGTGGCCGGCCCCGGAGCCACGCCCCGACGCGGACGAGTTCATCGCCCGCCTGGGCGACTATGCGCGCGCCGAGGTGGACGGCGCGCGCATCGAGCGCGAGGCCCGCATCCCCGACGAGGTGTTCCAGGGGCTCGCCCGGCTCGGCGCCTTCGGCATGAAGATCGACAAGCAGTACGGCGGCCTCGGGCTGTCCAACCTGCACTACTGCAAGGCGCTGACGCTGATCGGCTCGGCGAACCCGTCGATCGGGGCGCTGCTCTCCGCACACCAGTCGATCGGCGTGCCGCAGCCGCTGAAGATCTTCGGCACCGATGCGCAGAAGAAGGCCTTCCTGCCCCGGCTGGCGGCCGGCGAGGTGTCCGCGTTCCTGCTGACCGAGCCGGACGTGGGCTCCGACCCGGCGCGGCTGGGCACCATCGCCGAGCCGGTCGAGGGCGGCTACCGGCTGAACGGCGTCAAGCTGTGGGCCACCAACGGCACGGTCGCCACGCTGCTGGTCGTGATGGCCCGGGTGCCGGGCAAGGGCATCACCGCGTTCGTGGTGGAGGGGGACGCGCCGGGCATCACCGTGGAGCGGCGCAACGAGTTCCTCGGCCTGCGCGGGCTGGAGAACAGCGTGACCCGCTTCCACGACGTCTTCGTGCCCGACGACGGCGTGATCGGCGGCGTCGGCAAGGGCCTCAAGATCGCGCTGACCACCCTCAACACCGGCCGGCTGTCGCTGCCGGCGATGTGTGTCGGCGCGGCCAAGTGGTCGCTCGGCGTCGCGCGGGAGTGGTCGGCCGACCGGGTGCAGTGGGGCCGCGCGGTCGGGCAGCACGAGGCGGTGGCCAAGAAGATCGCGTTCATCGCCGCCACCACCTATGCGATGGAGTCCATGCTGGACCTGTCCTGCGTGATCGCCGACGACGACCGCAACGACATCCGCATCGAGGCCGCGCTGGTCAAGCTCTTCGCCAGCGAGATGGCCTGGCAGGTCGCCGACGAGCTGGTCCAGATCCGCGGCGGCCGCGGCTTCGAGACGGCCGACTCGCTGACCGCCCGCGGCGAGCGTCCCGCCGAGGCCGAGCAGGTGCTGCGCGACCTGCGGATCAATCGCATCTTCGAGGGCTCGACCGAGATCATGCATCTGCTCATCGCTCGCGAGGCGGTGGACGCGCACCTGTCGGTGGCCGGCGACATCATCGACCCCGAGGCCGGGCTCGGCCGCAAGGCCCGGGCCGGCGCCAGGGCCGGCGCCTTCTATGCGAAGTGGCTGCCCACGCTGGCCGTCGGCCGGGGCCAGACGCCGACCGCGTTCGCCGAGTTCGGCCCGCTGGCCGGCCACCTGCGATACGTCGAGCGCGCCTCCCGCAAGCTCGCCCGCACGACCTTCTACGCGATGTCCCGCTGGCAGGGAAAGCTCGAGCGCAAGCAGGCCTTCCTGGGCCGCATCGTGGACATCGGCGCGGAGCTGTTCGCGATGTCCGCGGTGTGCGTGCGCGCCCGGGCCGAGCGGGCCACCCGGCCGGAGGGCCTGGAGCTGGCCGACGCGTTCTGCCGGCAGTCCCGGCTGCGGGCCGACGCCCTGTTCGCCGCGCTCTGGGACAACTCCGACGCCGTCGACGCGAAGGTCGCCAAGCGCGTCCTGGGCGGTCGCTACGCCTTCCTGGAGGACGGCATCATCACCCGCCCGAGCGACCTGGCCTGGGTCGCCGCCTGGCAGCCGGGCGCGGCCACGGTCGACGACGTCCGCCGCCGCATCCCGCCACCCAGCTGACCGGCCCGGCCTCGATCCGCGCCGGTCTGCGCCTACGATCAGGGCGGCGGCTCACCGAGGGAAAGGACCAGCGCGATGCGGGTTTTACTGGTCGCGCCCCCGGGCGCGGGCAAGGGCACCCAGGGCGCGCTGATCGCCACGCACTTCGGCCATCCGCACATCGCCACCGGGGATCTGCTGCGCGATCACGTGGCCCGGCGCACCGAGCTCGGTCGTGCCGTCCAGGATCACCTGGCCAAGGGTGAGCTGGTCCCGGACGAGATCGTGCTCGAGATGGTGCGTGCCGCCTTCGTCGAGGCGAAGGCCAACGGCGGCGGATACGTGCTGGACGGCATGCCCCGCAACATGGCCCAGGCCCGCGCGCTCTACGAGATCGGCCTCGGCCTGGAGATGACCGCGAACGTGGCACTGCACCTCAAGGCGGACGACGAGGAGCTGACCCGGCGGCTGCTCGCGCGGGCGGCGCTGGAGGGCCGTGCGGACGACACCGACGAGGTCATCCGGCGGCGGCTCGCCATCTACCACGAGGTGACCCACCCCATCGTCGAGTGGTACGCGGCCCGCGGCATCCTCGTCTCGGTGGATGCGGTCCGGCCGGTGGAGCGCGTCGCCCGGCAGATCCTCACCGCCCTGGAGGCGATGCGCTCGCTCGTCGACCTGGTGCCGGAGGACGCCCGCCAGTCGATCGACCTCACCGGCCTGGGCACCGCGTTCGGCAGAGCTGACCGGCCGCTCACAAGTGATTCATAGATAACCCTCGTACAGTCGGGGGATGATGACGGTGCTCGGGCCGGAGGATCCGCCGGCGGAGCCGATCGCGGCCGCCGGGAAACCGGGCCGCCGCTGGGGATCCACGAGCCTGCGCCGAAACGTTCTGGTGGGCCTCGTCCTGATCTGGGCCGTTTCGATCACCGCCGTGGTGCTGCTCCGCGGCGGCAGCCCGGAGACCCCCGCCGCCCTGCCGTCCGCCTCGCCGTCCCCCTCGGAGGGGCGGCTCAGCGTGGCCGAGACCTATCAGCTCCTGCGGCCGTCGGTGGTGCTGATCCGGTCGACCCGCGACAGCGCGCCGGCCGAGGCGTCCGGCACCGGCGTCATCGTGAACGCGAACGGCACCATCCTGACCGCGGCGCACGTGGTCGAGGGCGCCGCGTCGATCCGGGTCACCTATGCCGACGGCGCCGACTCGACGGCCGAGGTCGCGAGCGCCGACCCGGCCCGGGACATCGCCACCCTGGCCCCGGCGAAGCTGCCGGAGACGGTGGTGCCGGCCGTGCTCGGCGGCGGCCTCGAGATCGGCGACGACGTGGTGGCGATCGGCAACCCGCTCGGCCTGACCGAGAGCACCACCAGCGGCGTGGTCTCCGGGCTCGACCGGGCCGCCCGCGGCGAGCGCACCGATCTCTCCGGGCTGATCCAGTTCGACGCCGCGGTCAACCCGGGCAGCTCCGGCGGACCGCTGGTCAACGACCGGGGTCAGGTGGCCGGCGTGGTCGTGGCGCTGGCGAACCCGACGGAGGCCGGCACGTTCATCGGCATCGGCTTCGCCGTCCCGATCGGGGCGGCGCTGGGCGCCGGCGAGGGCGACGGACAGGCACCACCGCTATGAGGAGCGATACATGACCATGCCGCCACCGGCCTCGGCCGGCCCGACGGAGAAGGTTCTCTACGAGGTCAAGAAGACCATCGTGGGGCAGGACATGCTGCTCGAGCGGATGCTCGTGGCGCTGCTCGCCCGCGGGCACATCCTGGTCGAGGGCGTGCCCGGCCTGGCCAAGACGCTCGCCGTGAAGTCCCTCGCCGAGGCGATCGGCGGCCAGTTCCACCGGGTCCAGTTCACCCCCGACCTGGTGCCCGCGGACATCGTCGGCACCCGCGTCTACCACCAGCCGACCGGCGAGTTCCAGGTGTCGCTCGGCCCGGTGTTCACCAACCTGCTGCTCGCCGACGAGATCAACCGGGCGCCGGCCAAGGTGCAGAGCGCGCTGCTGGAGGTCATGCAGGAACGGCAGGTCACCATCGGCCGCGAGACGCACCGGGTGCCGGACCCCTTCCTGGTGATGGCCACCCAGAACCCGATCGAGTCGGAGGGCACCTATCCGCTGCCCGAGGCACAGATCGACCGGTTCATGATGAAGGTGGTGATCGGCTACCCGACCACGACCGAGGAGTTCGTCGTGGTCGAGCGCGCGCTCACCCGGCCGGCGAAGATCCAGGGCATCATCGACCCGGCCCGCCTGGTGGAACTCCAGGCGGAGGCCGATCGGGTGTACGTGGACCCATCGCTGATCGACTACGCGGTGCAACTCGCCAACGCCAGCCGCGATCCCGCCCGCGTCGGCCTGACCGACCTGGCCCGCTACGTGACCTATGGCGCCAGCCCCCGGGCCTCGATCAGCCTGGTCATCGCCGGCCGCGCGCTCGCCTATCTGCGCGGCCGCGAGTACGTCGTCCCGGAAGACCTCACCGACCTGGCCCTGGACGTGCTGCGGCACCGCCTGGTGCTGTCCTACGAGGCGCTCTCCGACGAGGTGACCCCGGACCTGATCCTGTCGAAGATCGTCGCCAACGTGTCGGTCCCGGAACCGGCCGGACGCGGGCGCTGAGCTGATGTCCACCGCCCCGGACCGGCTGCTGCGGCGCCTCGAGTGGCGCCTCGGCCGCCGCCTCGACGGGCGGTTGCAGGGCGCCTATCGCACGGTCTGGCACGGCACCGGCCTCGACTTCACCGACCTGCGGGCATATACGGCCGAGGACGACGTCCGGCACATCGACTGGAACGTCACGGCCCGGCTCGACGAGCCGTTCGTCCGGCAGTACACCGAGGATCGCGAGATGACCGCGTGGCTGGTCGTCGACCGGTCGGCGTCGATGCGGTTCGGCCGGACGGCCGGGTCGGGAGAGCAGGGCGCGGGCAAGGAATCGGTGGCCACCGAGCTCGCGGTGGCGCTGGGCCGGCTGATCACCCAGGGCGGCAACCGGATCGGCGCGATCCTCTACGACAACGGGTCACACCAGGTGGTGCCGCCGCGCGCCGGGCGGGATCAGGTGCTGCGGATCGCGCGGGAGCTGATGCGGGAGCCGGATCGTGGAGCGAAAGCCACCACCGACCTGGCGGCGATGCTCCGCCTCGCGGCGAGCACCACCACGCAGCGGCGCAGCCTGGTCTTCGTGATGTCCGACTTCATCGGCGAGCAGGACTGGGACCGTCCGCTGGCCCGGCTCACCCACCGGCACGAGGTGGTGGTGATCCGGGTGGTCGACCCGGCCGAGCTGGATCTGCCCGACCTGGGCCTGATCCTGGTGGAGGACGCCGAGACCGGCGAGCAGCTGCTCGTCGACACCAGCGATCCGCTGCTGCGCGGCCGGCTCGCCGCCCAGGTCGACGCCCGCGAGTCCGCGCTGGCCGAGGGCATGCGCCGGGCCGGGGTGGACGCGCACCGGATCACCACCGATCAGGACCTGCTCGGCGCGCTGGTCGACCTTGTGCGCCGCTCCGGGCGGAGGCGGCGATGACCTTCCTCGAGCCGCTCCTGCTCATCGTCGCGGCGCTGGTCACGGCGGCCGCGATCGCCGGTTACGCAGTGCTGCAGCGGGGCCGGAGCGCGGCCATGGCCGCGGCGGGATTCGCCGCACCGGCCGGATCCGCGGTGCGCCGGCATCTGCCGTACGCGATGCTGCTCGTCGCTCTGCCGGTTTTGCTCGTCGGGCTGGCGAGGCCGGAGGCCGAGCTGTCCGTGCCGAGGGTGAGTGGCACCGTGGTGCTCGCCTTCGACGTCTCCAACAGCATGGGCGCCAAGGACGTGGCGCCGACCCGGCTCGCCGCCGCGCAGGCCGCCGCCACCGGCTTCGTCGAGGAGCAACCGGATTCGGTCGACGTGGCCGTGCTGCCCTTCGGGGACCAGGCGCTGCTGACCCAGGCGCCGACCGACGACCACAACGCCGCGCTGGCCGCCATCGCCCGCCTCTCCCCCGGCGGCGGCACCTCGCTCGGCCAGGCGATCCTGGTCGCGCTCGGCACCATCACCGGCAAACCGGTCACGCTGCCCGAGGACGGCGCGCCGGCGCCCGCGCTCGGCTACTGGCCGTCGGCGACGATCGTGGTCTTCTCGGACGGCCAGAACACCGGTGGCCCGGACGTCGAGGCCGCCGCCGAGCTGGCCGCGGCCGCCGGGGTGCGCATCCAGGCGGTCGGCGTGGGCACCGCCGAGGGGTCCACCGTGGAGGTCGACGGCTACCAGCTCGGCACCGCGCTCGACGAGGCGTTGCTGACCACGGTCGCGCAGGTCACCGGCGGCGCCTACCAGCAGTCCGGGGACGCGCGGGCGCTCGCCGACACCACCAGGGCGATCGACCTGCGCCTGACCACCAAGAAGGAGCCGGTCGAGCTGACCGCGCCGTTCGCCGCCGCCGGTCTGCTGCTCCTGCTGGCCGGCGCGCTGCTGGGCCTGCGCCAGCACGGAAGGATCATCTGATGTCGTTCAGCTGGCCGTGGGCCCTGATCGCGCTGCTGGTGGTGCCGCTGCTGCTGGCGGCACGCTGGTGGCTGAACCGGCGGCGCAGGCGGGCCGCGGTGACCGTCTCCAGCATCGCCCTGATCCGCGCCGCGCTGCCCGGCCGCACCTCGTGGCGGCGGCGCATCCCGGTCTTCCTCTTCCTGGCCGGTCTGCTGGCGCTGGCCGGCGGCGTGGCCCGGCCGCAGGCGTCGCTCGCGGTGCCCTCGAACACCACCTCGATCCTGCTGGCGATCGACGTGTCCGGCTCGATGTGCACCACCGACATCGCGCCCAACCGGCTCACCGTCGCCACCGAGGCGGCCCGCGAGTTCATCAGGGATCAGGAGGACGGCACCCGGATCGGCCTGGTGGCCTTCTCCGGCATCGCCGGCCTGCTGGTCGCGCCGACCACCGACAAGAACGCGCTGCTCGACGCCATCAGCACGCTCAAGACCTCCCGGGGCACCGCGATCGGACAGGCGATCCTGACCTCGATCGACGCGATCGCCGAGGACAACCCGGACGTGGCCGCGACCGGCGTCGACCTCGGCGACCCGGTGCCGAACGCGGCCGGCGACTTCCACCCGGACAGCATCGTGGTGCTGACCGACGGCTCGAACACCACCGGCGTGCTGCCCGCGACCGCCGCCGAGCAGGCCGCCGCCCGCCGCCTGCGGATCTACACGATCGGGTTCGGCACCACCGAGCCGGCCCAGATGATGTGCACCGCCGACCAGGTCAGCAGCGACTCGTTCTTCGGGCCGGGCGCCCGCGGAGGCAACGGATTCGGCGGGCTGGGCGGCCGCAACCGGGACATCGACGAGGACGCGCTGACCGAGGTCGCCGACATCACCGGCGGGAAGTACTTCCGCGCCGAGGACGCCGGCCAGCTCAGCGACGTGCTCGCCGACCTGCCGCGGACGATCGGCCTGCAGAAGCAGGACGTGGAGATCACCGTGTGGTTCGTGCTGGCCGGGGTGCTGCTGGTGTTCACCGGCGCGGGCCTGGCCCTGTGGTGGAACCGCGCCCGGCCCGGCGTCCCGCGAGCCGGCATCCCGCGCTGACCGCGTCGGCGGCCAGGCTCGTGGCAGGCCCGTGAACAATCGTCCAAGACCGGCGCTCGTGACCCGGGGATCGTCTCCGGCATGAGTGAGATGCACGTCGTCCACGACGGCCCGCGCGACGCGCCGCCGCTGCTGCTCATCCACGGATCCGGCGCCACCGGCGAGTCCTGGGGCCCGATGATCCCGGCGCTGACCGGCCGCCGGCACGTCATCCGGGTCGACCTGCCCGGCCACGGCCAGTCCCCGCCCACGCGGTCGTTCGACGTGCCGGCGCAGGCGGACCGGGTGGCGGCGGCGCTCGACCGCCTCGGCGTCGAGCACGTCGCGGTGGCCGGGCACTCGAGCGGCGGATGGGTGGCCACCGCGCTCGCCGAACGGCGTCCCGGCCTGGTCCGCTCGCTCACGCTGATCAGCAGCGGCCCGAGCCTCGAGGCGTTCCTGCCGCAGCCGCTGGCGCTGCGGGTGTTGCTGGCCCCGCCGCTCGGCCCGCTGCTCTGGCCGATCCGCTCGGACGCGATGATGCGGCGCGGCATCGACTCGATGTGCGCCCGCCCGGTCGACATCCCGGACGACGTGATCGCCGCGATGCGCGGCGTCTCCTATCGCACGATGCGGACGGTGTTGCGCAGCAATGCCGCGTATCTCGCGGAACGCAGCGCGCCCGTCCGACTGGCCGCCCTCGGCCTGCCGTCGCTGGTGGTCTTCGGCGCGGCCGACCCACGCTGGAATCCGTCGTCGGCGCACGATTACGACCGGGTGCCGGGAGCGCGGATCGAGTTGCTGCCGGGCGTCGGCCACCTGCCCATGCTGGAGGCGCCCGATGCCACCGCCGAGCTGTTGCTGGGTTTCACGGCATAGCCTGGTCCGGTGTCGGCACGGACCGCACCCGACTGGGCGTCGGTGGACATCGCCGCCGCGCGCCCGTCCCGCCGCCTGCCCGGGGTCGGCATGGCCGGGTTCAGCCATCGCGGCACGACCGGTGTGGACATCGGCATGGTCCCGCACCCCTCGGTCACCCTGCTCGTCGACCTGAGCGCCGGTGCGGGCCTGACACGCGGCAGTTTCGCCGCCGGGCTGCTCCCCGGCGACGTCCGGGTGACCGGCCGGGGGCCCGGTGAGTGCCTGCAGATCCGGCTGCGGCCGGTCACGGCGGCCGCGGTGCTCGGCGGGTCGGCCGAGCTCAGCGGCACGGTGGTGGCCCTGGAAGACGTCTGGGGGCCGTCCTGGGAGCGGGCCGAGGAGCGGCTGCGCGCCGCGGCGTCCTGGGACGAGCGGTTCGCCATCGCGGGCGACATCCTCGGCCGGCGGCTCGACGCCCACCGGCCGGTCGATCCCGAAGTCGCGCACGCGTGGCGGCGGATGCTCAGCGGCCGGGGCCGGGTGCGGGTCGAGGGCCTGGCGGACGAGGTCGGCTGGAGTCGCGGGCGCCTGTGGTCCCGCTTCCGGTCCCAGCTCGGCATCACCCCGAAGAGGGCCGCCCAACTCGTCCGCTTCGACCGAGCCGCGCACCTGCTCGCCGCGGGCCGGACGCCGGCCCGCGTGGCCACCGAGACCGGCTACGCCGACCAGTCCCACCTGCACCGCGAGGCAAGGGCCCTGACCGGCCTGACCCCGGCCGCCGTGGCAGCAGCCCCCTGGCTGGCGATCGACGACATCGCCTGGCCGACGGCTACGGGAGCGGTCCCCCGACACCGAGGATGACGTCGAGGCCCCGGTCGAACAGCTCTTCGTCGTTCCACCGATCCCCATCGAGGTGGCCGGAGGCGTTGAGCACCGGGTAGGCCGCCGGGTCGGCCGTGATGTGTTGCCGGGCGTGCGTCTGCGCCCGCGGGTCCCGGGTCTGGCGGTAGGTCGCCTCGGTCAGCGCGGCGCCGATCACGAAGTTGGCCAGCAGGCGGGTCACCACCGCCAGCTCCCGATCGGCGAAGCCGCCGCGCAACAGAGTGGCCTGCAGGAACTCGGTGCGGGCCAGGACGTTCGGTCCCAGCATCGGCCGGCCGATCAGGGCCGGCGCCCAAGGGTGCCGCAGCATGACCGCCCGCCAGCCGTGCGTCAGGTCTCGCGCGTCGGCCCGCCAGTCGGGTCCGGGCTCCGGCAACGGCACGTCGCCGAAGATCCGATCGAGGGCGAGGTCGAGCAGGTCCCCCTTGGTCTCGACGTGCCAGTACAACGCGGTCGCGGTGACCTCGAGCGACTGAGCCAGGCACCGCATCGTCAGGCCGCTGATGTCGTGCTCGTCGAGAAGGACGACGGTGGCGTCGGCGATGCGCTCCCGGCTCAGCGGCGCCGAGCGTGCCGGCGTCTTCGTCTCGCGTAACCAGATCGAACTCACGAAGCAAGCTTAACATTGATAGGTCAACTTAACTACGTTAAATTGAGGTGTGCCTCTGCTGCGAATTCAGCTCGAAAGTGACCGTGCGACCGCCCGGAGGGTGATGGACCTGCATCGCGCGGACAAGGTCCATCACGAGTCCCGCGACGCCGCCCGCCGGGAGGTCTGGCGACGCGGGCGCACGCCGGCCGCCGAGCCGGTCTTCATCGGAGTCACCAACGGCGAGCCCGTCCGTCTCATCTACGACGTGCAGGTCTATCCAGCCGCGGACCCCTGATGACACCGTTGTCAGAATCCCGGAAGTTTCGGAGAACAAGCAGACACCTCCGCAGCATAGCTGACATGCGGGCCTGTAAATATTGACCGTTGACGAGATCTCCGTGAGCTTCTAGCGTTCCTGGATTATCGGAACTTTCGGTTCCACCGCCATGGAGTTTCGGAAGAAGGCAGTCAATGTTGTCAATCTGGATCAGGTCGGGTGCGGTCACCGCCGGCGCCCTGCTCACGCTGGGGCTCGCCGCCGCGCCCGCCTCGGCCGCTCGTGACGATTCGCTGCGCGCGGCCGCCCGGGGCACCGGCGTGCGCATCGGCACCGCGGTCGACACCACCGCGCTCGCCGGGGACGCGCCCTACCGCGAGATCGTCGGGCGCGAGTTCAACACGGTGACCCCGGAGAACGTGATGAAGTGGGAATCGGTCGAGCCGACCCAGGGCGTCTACGACTGGGCCGCCGCGGACCGGCTGGTCGACTACGCCCGCGAGCACGGTCAGAAGGTGCGCGGGCACACCCTCGTCTGGCACAGCCAGAATCCGTCCTGGCTGACCGAGGACGCGTTCACCCCGGGCCAGCTGCGCCGGCTGCTGCGGCAGCACATCCTCGACGAGGTGGGCCACTTCCGGGGCCGGATCTGGGCCTGGGACGTGGCCAACGAGGTCTTCAACGACAACGGCACGCCGCGCGACACCATCTGGCTGCGGGCGCTCGGCCCGGGCTACATCGCGGACGCGTTCCGCTGGGCACACCAGGCCGATCCGTCCGCGAAGCTGTTCCTCAACGACTACAACGTGGAGTGGCTGAGCCCGAAGAGCGACGCCTACTACGACCTGATCCAGCAACTGCGCCGGCAGGACGTGCCGGTGCACGGCTTCGGCATGCAGGGCCACCTCGCCCTGCAGTACGGCCTGCCCACCACCGTGCTGGAAAATGTGCGCCGCTTCGACGACCTCGGCGTGCAGACCGCCTTCACCGAGGTGGACATCCGCATGGAGCTGCCCGCCGACCCGATCAAGACGGCGGCCCAGGCGGAGGGCTTCGGCATGCTCCTGCGAGCCTGCCTGCTGGTGCGCAACTGTGTCTCGTTCACGGTGTGGGGCTTCACCGACAAGTACTCGTGGGTGCCCGGGGTGTTCGACGGTGAGGGCTCGGCGACCCCGTACACCGAGGACTTCCAGCCGAAGCCGGCATATTTCACGCTGCGTGACACGCTGTCCCTGGCCGGCGACTGAGAAATCGCGCGGGCGGGCGCCCGGGCTTGGGGGATGCACCGAGCGCCCGCCCTGAGTTCCCATCAGATCAGGGCGGGCCGAAAGCGGAGCGAAGAGGCCGCGCCACCGTGAGCAGGCATCCGTCCAGGTAGCCGGCCGCGAACCCGGCCTCGCAGAACGCCAGATAGAAGTTCCAGGTGCGCACGAACGTCTCGTCGAAGCCGAGCGCCCGCACCTCGGCCGCGTGCGCCAGGAACGCGGCCCGCCACCGCCGCAGCGTCTGCGCGTAGTGCCACGATCCGAAGTCGAACCGCTCCTCGACGGTGCCGCCGGCCGCCATGAAGGCGGACTCGATCGCCGCCGCCGACGGCACCAGCCCGCCGGGGAAGATGTACTTCTGGATCCAGGTGTAGTCGTCGCTGTCGCTCATCCCGGGCCGGGCGGTGGTGATCATCTGGATCCCGGCGCGGCCGCCGGGCCGCAGGTGGCCGAGCACCGCGCCGGTGAAGACCGGCCAGAACTCGCGGCCCACCGCTTCGATCATCTCGACGCTGACCACCGCGTCGAAGCCGCCCGGCACCGGCTCGATCGCGCGGTAGTCGCACCGGCGCACCTCGACCAGGTCGGCGACGCCGGCCGCGGCGATCCGGCGCCGGGCCAGCGAGAGCTGTTGCTCGGAGAGCGTCACGCCGACCACCCGGGCGCCCCGGAGCGCGGCCCGGACGGCGAGCTCGCCCCAGCCGATGCCGATCTCCAGCACCCGGCTGCCCGGGCCGACCGCCGTGGCGTCCAGGATCCGGTCGATCTTGCGGTGCTGGGCCTCGGTGAGGTCGTCGTCCGGGGTGTCGAAGAGCGCCGACGAATACGTCATCGACCGGTCCAGGAACAGCGCGAACAGCTCGTTGGACAGGTCGTAGTGCCGCTCGATGTTGTGTCGCGCGCCGTCCGGTGTGTTCGCCTCGGCGCGCGGCGGCCGCCGCGTGCGCAGCCGCCAGAGCCGCCGGTGCACCGGTTCGACCAGCGCGGTCAGCTCGGTGGCGAGCACGGTGAGCGCGCCGGCCAGGTCGTCGGCGTGCCAGTCACCGGCCTGGAAGGACTCCCCCAGCCCGATCGCGCCGGCCGCACCCAGCCGGGCCCGGAGGTCACGCGGCCGCCGCAGGACGATGGTCGGGCCGGGACCGCCGGTCACCCGCCCATCCGGGTACGCGACCCGCACCGGCACCCGCCGGACGAGCAGGCGCATCAGCACCCCGGCAGCGACCGCGCGCGCCCGCCCGGGCGGCACCGCGGCGACATCCGGCCAGCGCTCGGCGTCCACCATCGACTGGCACCTCTCCCCCCGGGCGGATCCGGCGCGCAGGCTATCGTTTCCGGCGTGGCGGATCATGTGCCGGGCGCCCCCGGGATCAATGCGAGCGTGGCGCACCCCGCGCGGCGCTACAACTACTGGCTCGGCGGCAAGGACAACTTCGCCGCCGATCGAGCCTCCGGCGACGAGCTGCAGCGGCTGTTCCCGAAAGTCCGCCTCGGCGCGCTGGCCAACCGCGCGCTGCTGCAGCGGGCCACCCGCTTCCTCGCCGCGGAGGCGGGCATCCGGCAGTTCCTGGACATCGGCACCGGACTGCCCACGGCGGACAACACCCACGAGGTCGCACAGTCCGTCGCGCCGGACAGCCGGGTCGTCTATGTGGACAACGATCCGCTGGTCATGGTGCACGCGCGCGCCCTGCTGACGAGCAGCCCGCAGGGGCGCACGGCCTACATCGAGGACGACCTGAACGATCCGGAGTCGATCCTGCGCGACCCGGTGCTGCGGGACACGCTGGACATGACGCAGCCGGTCGGGTTGATGCTGATCGCGGTGCTGCACTTCATCCACGGGCAGGGCGCGGCCAAGCCGATCGTCGCCCGGCTGCTCGCCGCCCTGCCGCCGGGCAGCTACCTGGTCGCGACGCACGCCACCTCGGACTTCGGGACGCCCGAGCAGCAGGCGCTCTATCAGCGGCTGATCGAGGAGGGCAAGTCGGACGTGTGGACCCGCGGCAAGGACGAGTTCGCCGACCTCTTCGAGGGCCTGGAACTGGTCGAGCCGGGCGTGGTGCCGGCCAGCGAGTGGCGCCCGGAGCCCGGCGACACGGTTCCGGAGCGCTCGGACATCAACGTCTGGGCCGCGGTCGGCCGGGTCGGTTAGATCTCGTCGAGGTCGATCCGGATCGTCACCGGGTCCGACGCCATCAGCCGGCCGAGCGCGGCGTCCCACCGGTGCGGCAGCGTCCGCGATCGGGCCGCCGGATCGTCGTCGGTGAGGATCAGCGCGCGCCCGCCGCGCCACCGGCGGCCGATCTTCACCCGCACCCGCGGGTCGGCCTGGATGTTGCGCACATAGTCGGACTGCGTGCCGTGCGCGGCGACCAGCCAGAACGTGTCGTCGCCGGCGAGACCGTTGCCGACCGGGGTGTGCCGCGGGCGCCCGGACCGGCGGCCGGTGGTCTCCAGCAGGGCGAACGCGCGGGGCGCCAGACCTCGTCGCAGCGCCCAGCGGGTGAGCCGGTTGTTGGGCCGCTCCAGCGCGGTGATCAGGCGGTACTTACGCGAACGCATGGTCCGTTATAGCGCGTACGGCGTACCGAAGACCTGGTGGGGATCCGCGGTCTGCCGGATCCGGCGCAGCCGGGCCAGGTGCGGACCGTGATAGCGGGCCGGACGCGCGGGGCCGGGCTCGAGGTAGTTGACGTAGCGGCCGGAGGACCAGCCGGCCAGCGCGCGATGCCCGCGGTCGACCCAGGCATAGGCGTCCTGGACCGTCTTGGCGTCGCTCGCGCCCGGCATGATCAGCCATTGCATGATGGTGTGCGCGCCGCGCCACGGGAACCCGGTCGCGTCGGCGCGGATCCGGTCCGGGGCGCCGGTCAGCTGCTTGAGCTTGGCCACGCCGGGGCGTCCGCTGCGGGCCCGCTCGGCGACGACGGCCAGCATCGCGGCGACCGCGGGCGCCGGCAGCGGCCCGGCGAAGATGTCACTGCCGACGATCTCGGTGCGCTGGTCGCCGTCGTTGGTGCGCTCGTGCACGGTCTCCAGGTAGGACCGCCGGCTCAGCTTGACGGAGATCGGCTCCCGCCGGATCGCGCGCTCGACCGCGGCGGCCGCGGCGTCGGCGGTCCCGCCGATCACAAAACCGTTGATGCGTACGCCGAGCTGCCCGCCCGCCGCGGCGACGAACTGGCAGCTCGACCAGGCGCCGCCCGCGTTCGTGATGGCGCTCTGCCAGCCGGCCGCCACCGCCGCCGCGTCCGCCCAGCGGTAGGTGAGGGTGAACTGGCCGGTCGCCGCGGCCGGAAAGGTCTTCATGCGCCACTCGGTGACCACACCGAACTGGCCGCCTCCGCCGCCACGCAGCGCCCAGAACAGGTCGGGCTCGCGCGTGGCGTCCACGATCCGCTGCCGGCCGTCCGCGGTGACCAGCCGGGCCGCGACGACCGCGTCGCAGGTCAGGCCGTGCGCGGCGGTCGCCATGCCGATGCCGCCGCCGGAGGTGATGCCGCTGATCCCCACCGTGCCGCAGGATCCGGACGGGATCGAGATGCCGTGCGCGCCGAGCTTGTCGTACACGTCGCCGAGCCGCGCGCCGCCGCCGATGGTCGCGGTCCGGGTGGCCGCGTCGTACCCGATCGCCTGCAGCCGGCGCACGTCCAGCACCAGCGCGGACGTGCTGGTGCTGGCGCCGACGTAGGAATGCCCGCCGCCGCGCAGGACCACCGCGACGCCGGACCGCCGGGCGAAGCCGATCGTCTCGGCGACGTCGGCGGCGTGCGCGCAGCGGGCGACCGCGGGTGGCCGGACGCCGTCGAAGCGCGGGTCGTAGAGCTTGCGCGCCGCGTCGTAGCCGGCGGTGCCGGGGCGTTCGACGGCGCCGTCGAGGGAGGCGTCGAGAGCCGCCCAGTCCGGGCCCTTGACCGGCGCGCCGGTCACCCCCGCGATCCCCGCGACGCCGGTCGCCTTGAGCAGATTCCGTCGCGACAGCAGCATGCCCGAAATGCTCGCATATCGGACAGCATCGCTCGTCTTGCGGTCATGGTCCGAGCGGCGTCGACCTACGGCGATCTTCGTATCCGGAGCCTGCGCCTGCACGACGACGGCGGCGGGCCCGGCCGACAGGCTGGGCGCAACGTTCGACGGAGGAGTTGGGGGCAGAGGCATGCTCGGTCGTCTTGGTCGTTTCTGCTATCGCCGGCGCAGGTCGGTGGTCGCGCTGTGGTTGCCGGCGCTCGGTTGGGGCGGTGGTGCTGGCCGTCGAGTCCGACGGTCCGGTCACCAGCCGGGCGACGATGCCGGGCATCGAGTCGCAGCAGGCGTTCGACCTCATCGCGGAGCGCTTTCCCGGCGCCGCCGCGGACGGGGCCGGCACCGCGGCGCATCACCCTGGTCCGGCCGGCGAGGGTGGTCACGGCCTGAACGGCATGCGTGAGCGCGCCCACGCGGTCGGCGGTTCGGTCCGGGCCGGCCCGTCCGGCGATGATCGGTACGAGGTCTCTGAACGACTCCACCGACGACATGCGGGTGGTCGCCGAGGCGGCGAACGGCGAGGAAGCGGTCGCCCACGCCGCGCTGCACCGGCCCGACCTGGTCCTGATGGACATCCGCATGCCGGGCGTCGCTGACCGATCGAGAGCGCGAGATGACCGCGCTGGCCGCCCACGGCCTGTCCAACCAGGAGATCGCGCAGCGTCTGGTGGTGAGCCCGTTGACGGTCCGGACACACATCCACCGGGCGATGACGAAGGTCGGCGCGCGCGACCGGGCGCAGCTGGTCGTGGTCGCCTATCAGCAGGGACTCGTCCGCGCACCCCGTGGGTGAAGCCGGCCGCCCACCCGATGGTTGGCATGAGCTCGCCGGCCATGGAGAGTGGCTTTCATGACGTGCATCGTCGGGATTACGGATGGGCGAACCGTCACCATCGGCGGGGACTCGGCGGGAAGCGACGGGTGGCACGTCGCGGTGCGGTCGGATTCCAAGGTGTTTCAGGTGGGGCCATATCTGATGGGCTTCACGACCAGCTATCGGATGGGTCAACTCCTGCGCTACTCCCTGACCGTCGGCGAGCCCGACACCTGGGACGTCGACCGATTCATGGTGACCACGTTCATCGAGGCCGTTCGCGGGTGCCTCTCCACGGGCGGCTATGCGAGGATCGAGAACGGCCAGGAACAGGGTGGGCAGTTCCTCGTCGGCATTCACGGTCGCCTCTATGTCGTCGGCGACGACTACCAGATCGGGCACACGATCTCGGGTTATGCCGCGGTCGGGTCGGGCTATCTGGTCGCCCTGGGATCGCTGCACTCCACGGCCCGATCGCCGGTCAGCAGCCGGCCCCGCGCGGTGATGGCGCTCGAGGCGGCGGCCGAGCTGACCGAGGGCGTGCGGCCGCCCTTCACCGTGGTGCAGTCGGAGTGAAAGAAGATCAGAGCGGCTTGGCCTTCTGAGGGTAGAAGGTCTCGTGGCGGGACAGCATGGCGACCAACTCGACGATCTTCCGCTCGCGGGTCTCCGCCCGTTTGACGCCGTTGACGCGGTAGATCAGGGCGAACCGGTTGGCCTGGGTGAGCACGTCGAACATGGCTTGGGCGGCCGGCACGGCGGCGATGGCGGCGAGCAGGTCGGCCGGCGGCACGGCTTCCGACGGCGGGGCGTAGGCCGCCGCCCACCGCCCGTCCGCTTTCGCGGCGTCCACCGCGGCGCGGCCCGCTGGCTGCACCAGCCCCTGTTCTTCCAGCCGGGCCACGTTGGCGACGTTGCGTTGTGACCACGAGCTGCGGGACCGGCGAGGGGTGAACCGGATCCACGAGCTCTCCTGATCCCGTTTCCGGGCCTGCCCGTCGATCCAGCCGAAGCACAGGGCCTCGTCGACCGCCTGCTGCCAGGTCAGCGTGGTGACGGTGCCGCCCTTTCTGGTCAGGGCCAGCCAGACGCCGGGCGACGTGGCGTGGTTGGCCGACAACCACGCGCGCAGCGCCTCGGCGTCCGCGACTACCAACTCATCCAGCTCGGCGCTCCCCATGACGGCAGGTTAGCCGCTGAGGGTTCCCCGGGGCATCGGATGACACCCCGGGGAACGGTGATCACGGGATGATCGGCTGGAACGTCCGCGGGGCGAACGCGCTCGGTGCCGGTGCCGTCGTGACGACCGGCGCGGTGGCGCCCGGCGTCGGCAGCTTGCCGGCCAGCGGCAGCGCCAGCGAACTGCCCTTCAGATCCAGGCGGATCGTCGCGCCGCCGGACTGCGGTGACGAGTACTCGTTGTCACTGGCCTGCAGGATCAAGCCGAGCACGTGCCCGGCGGCGATCCGCTGGTCGGTGGCCTGCAGCGGCACCGTGACGAAGTACCACCGGCCCGGCTCCAGCGGCCGCACGAAACGAAGCGACTGCCGGTGCGCGGCGTCCTGCCAGCCCCGGGTGATGATCGCGTGGTCGTCGGTCGCCACGTCCTCCACGGTGTCCAGGTAACAGGCGTCGTCGGCCGCGGTCGACTCGCCCCAGCACGACTCCGTGCCCAGCGTCGTGATGCCCTGGCCGCTGTCCTGGTAGTCCACCCGGGCGGCGGTGCCGTAGTCGACCAGACGGGCGGTGAGCTCGGTCGTCGGCTGGTCGACCTGCACCTTCAGGGTCACCGAGGGCGTGCCGGAGATGCGGATCCCCTCGGTGAGCGGCGCGGACAGGAAGGCGACCCGGCCGGGGACGGCGGTGTTCGGGTTCGACACCGCCTGGGCCTCGCCGAGATTCGGGTTGTCCGTCCACGTGCGCACCGCACCCGCGGGCCGGCCGCCCAGCGTGCCCGTCGCGCCGTCGCCGTTGCCCAGCTTGACCGTCGTCGGCTTGGCCGCGACGGCCGGCCAGGACTTCTCGTCGACCCAGGTGCCCGGCGCGGTTTCGATGGTGACCTGCGGTTCCCGCTCGATCCCGTTGCGGATCCCCTGCAGATAACGGTCGAACCAGCGGTGCAGCGTGTCGACCCACTCGGCCCGCCGGATGTCGAAGGGATCGACATGGCCCTGCTGCGGGAGCCAGATCTTCTTGGGTACGTCGAGCAGCTTCCACCACTCGGCGAACTGGCTGGTCGTCACGTTGGTGTCGTTGACGCCGTGCGAGATGAAGACGCTGGCGCGCACCTTGCTCGCGTCCGGCCGGAAGTCCCGCTCGGCCCAGAAGGCGTTGTAGTTGCCGGTCGCGTCGTCGCTGCCCTCGTCGAGGTCGGCGAGCACCGCCTCGCAGGCCTCCGCCGGCCGCCCGTTGACCACCTGGTGCAGGAACTCCGGGTAGTCGGTGGAACGCAGCACGCCGTTGTAGCGCTGGTAGTCGTACCAGCTGGAGATCGCCGAGATCGGGACGATCGTCTCCAGGCCCTCGACGCCGGTCGCGGCCACACCGTTGGCCACCGAGCCGTCCCAGGACTTGCCGATCATGCCGGTCTTGCCGTTGGTCCAGCGGGTGGCGACCGCCGGGGTGCCGTCCGCATAGGTCGCCGTGGCCCGCCCGTTGAGCCAGTCGACCACCGCCTTGCCGCTGCCGACCTCCTCACGGCCGCCGACGTCCATGCAGCCGGTGGACCGGTTGGTGCCGGCCAGGTCGGCCGCGACGAAGGCGTATCCGCGCGGAACAAAATAGTTGTCGTAGAAGAGTGGCTGCTTGGTGATCACGCCGTCGGCGTCGTACTCCTTGAGCTCGCCCTCGTTGCCCCGCCCGCAGCAGGAGTAATAGGGCGAGCCCTCCAGGATGACCGGTACCTTGCGGCGCGCGTCGGCGGCCTCGCGCGGCCGGACGATGTCGACCGCGACCCGGTCCGGCACGCCGTCCTCGTCGTTGTCCAGCGTCGTCTCGACCCAGACGCTCTCCCGGATCGCGTTCTCGTACGAGTAGACCGGAACGGTCTCCCCGCCTCGGATGTGTGGAATCTCGGCGGCTGACGCCGGCGTGGCGGAGACGGCAAGCGTGGCACCGACCCCCGCCACGACGACTATCGCAAGCCTTCGCATTCGTTGCCCTGACATCGACGCATCGTAATGCACCGATGTGGAGGAACCGGTGAACCAATCGCCGGTGCGGCCGCTACCTACCTTCAGGGGTGGGAGAGGGGGTGAGCGGGTGCCGGGCAGCGATGACGACCTGCTGCGATCGGTCGCGGCCGGCGACGCGTCCGCGCTGACCCTGCTCTACGAGCGGCACTCCGGCGCCCTCTTCGGCTACCTGCTGCGGCTGGCCGGCGATCGGATGCTGGCCGAGGAGATCCTGCAGGACACGATGCTCGCGGTCTGGCGGTCGGCGGGCGCCTTCGAGGGCCGGGCCAGGGTGACCACCTGGCTGTTCGGGGTGGCCCGCCGCCAGGCGCACAACCGGCTGCGCGTCCGGCCCGCTCCCGAGCCCGCCGCGGCCGAGCTGCCGGACCGGCCCGACCAGGGCCCCGGCCCCGAGGAACTCGCGATCGCGGCGGCCGGCGGCACCCCGGTGGCCGCGGCCATCGATCGGTTGCCCGCGCACCACCGCGACGTGATCGCGCTGGTGTTCGTGGCCGGTCTGCCGCTCGCCGACGTCGCCGAGGTGCTCGCGATCCCGGTCGGCACGGTGAAGAGCCGGCTCCATCACGCCCGGGCCGCCGTCGCCGCGGCGCTCACTGCCCAGGAGGTGCCCGAATGAAGGAGTTGCTGCCGGCATATGCGGCCGGCTCGCTGAGCGGCGAGGACCGCCACCGAGTGCGCGCGCACCTGGAGATCTGCCCGCACTGCCGCGCGGACCTGGCGGCCTGGCAGGCGATCGCCGACGCCGCGCCGCCGCCCGAGGCCGCCCCGGATCCGGGCCCGCTGGTGCGGGCGGTGCTGACCCGCAGCGCGCTGGACGGGCCGGCTCGCGGACCGGCGAGGCGACTGCGGCACCTGGCCGCGCTGGTGGTGGCCGAGGCGAGGCTGATCCGGCCGGCCGTGCCGATCGCGTCCACGCTGGTGATGGCGCTGGGCGTGGCGCTCGTGCTGGTCCAGGACACCGCCGCGGGCAACGCCGGTCTCGTGCTCGCCCTGATCGCGCCGATCGTCGCGGCCGCGGGCGTCGCGGGCACCTATCGCTCCCGGCAGGATCCGGCCGCCGAGCTCGTCGCCGCCACCCCGGTCTCCGGCCGGCTGCTGGTTCTGGTCCGGACCACGCTGGTGTTCGGCTACGACCTGGTGCTGGCCCTGGTCGCCTCGGCTCTGGCGGACTCGGCGAGCCTGAACGCCCTTGTCTCCGCCTGGCTCGGGCCGATGGTGCTGCTGTCCTCGCTCAGCCTGCTGATCGCCGTGCGGTTCGGGCCCGACGTCGCGCTGGGCGCGGCGGTCGGGCTGTGGGCGGCCCGGGTGGTGGCGGGCAGCGTGCTGGCCGGTGACGTGCTGCGCCGGGACTGGCCGGCCCGGTTCATTGTGGACGCGTGGTCGACGAACGCGCCGGTGCTGGCGGTCAGTGCCGCGCTCGCCGTGGTCGCGGTGGTGCTGGCCGGGCGCGGTGAACCATCCGGCGGGCCGCGCGCTACTCATCCGTTGTGAGACCACTGATCCTCTGGCGACATGAAGCGCGCCGGGCCGGCTGGACGGCCTTCCTGGGCCCGCCGATCGCCGTCGTCGTGGGCGTCGCCGCCGCGCTGGCGAACCCGGTGCCCGGCGACATCACGACGGCCCGCGTCCTGCTCGGCGCCCTGGAGATGGCGATCCCGCTTGCCGCCGCGGTCGCCTGCGCCTCCCTGGTCGGCCGGGACCCGGCGGTCGAGTTGCAGCTCACCGCGCTCACGCCCTACCCGGTGACCCTGCTGCGGCGGCTGGCCGTGACGCTGGGCTGGGCAGCGGTGGTCGCGGTGCTGATGGCCGTCGCGCTGATCGCGACCGGCTGGTGGGCCCGCTGGCCGGACAACCACGGCGCGTGGGCCGGCCAGCTGACCTGGGTGGCGCCGACGGTCGGCCTGAGCGGCCTGGGTTTCGCCGCGGGCGCCGTGTTCCGCAGTCCGGGGGCGGCCGGCGCGATCGTCACGACGCTGTGGGCGCTGCAGCAGTTCTTCGCCGGACTGGCGCAGCAGCACCTGCCGGGCCGCCTGCTCTACCTGTTCGCGACCACCCGGGGCGCGGAGCCGGACGACTGGGCCGCGAACCGCCTGACCCTGCTCGGCACGGGAGTCGCGCTCATCGCGCTGGCCCTGGTCGTGCTGACCCGCTCAGAACGCCTGATCGGCGAGGAGGACGAATGATCGGCCAGACGCTGCACGCCTTCGGGGCGAGCACGCGGTACGAGTTCCGCATGCAGGTGCGCAAGCGCTCGGTGTGGATCGTGCCCGCGCTCACCGTGGTGCTGTTCCTGCTGATCGGCGGCAGCCTGCTGCGTGACCTGTTCGACCCGAACGAGGCGCCGGCCGAGGCGAAGACCGCGGTGGTCGGCCTGGCGGTGCAGATCCACGCGCTGCTGTCGATCGGCTTCGGCTGTCTGCTCGCCGACCGGCTGATCCGCGACGACCGGCTGCGGGTGGCGCCGATCCTGGACGCCACACCGGCCCGTCCCGGCGCCCGCCTGCTCGGCAAATACCTGGGCGCGGGCGCCGCCACGGCGATCCCGATCCTGGTGGTCTACTTCGGGTTCGCCATCGCCTATGCGGTGCACGCCGGCGCCCCCGAGTCACTCGGCTGGGCGCTGGCCACCAGCGGCGTGGTGATCGTGCCCGGGCTGTTGTTCGTGGCCGCGTTCGCGCTGGCGGCGCCCCTGGTGATGCCGGCGCCGCTGTTCCGGGTGATCTTCGTCGGCTACTGGCTGTGGGGCAACGTGGTCTCGCCGGACCTGATGCCGACGCTCGCGCGCACGCTGATCCACCCGCTCGGCGGCTACCCGCTGGCCGGCCTGCTCGGCTTCCACGGCATCGACGGCGAGGAGACCTGGGCCGGCCCGGTGCCCGGCGCGACGCTGAACTTCCTGCGGCCGGACCCGACGCCGGCGACCGCCTGGCTGTCCATCGGCGTGCTGCTGGTGCTGGCGGCCGCCGCACTCGCGGGCGGTCAACTGCTTCGTGCCCGACGAGCCCGTTGAGACGAGAGGATTTCTGATGAGGATCGACATTGCCGGGCTGACGAAGACGTACCGCGGTGGGGTGGCCGCCCTGGACGGCCTGGACCTGGTCGTGCCCACCGGGATGTTCGGCCTGCTCGGCGCCAACGGCGCCGGAAAGACCACGCTGATGCGCATCCTGGCCGGCATCGCGCGGCCGACCTCCGGCTCGGTCTCGGTGGGCGGGCACGACATCGGCACCGGCGCCGGGCGCACCGCCGTGCAGCGTGAGCTCGGCTACCTGCCGCAGGACCTCGGCGTCTATCCGGACCTGACGGCCCGCCAGTTCCTGGACTACGTGGCGCTGCTCAAGGGTCTGGACGACCGGTCGGCGCGGCGCCGGCGCGTCGGCGAGCTGCTCGAAGTGGTCGCGCTGACCGAGCACGCCAACCGCAAGCTGCGCGGTTTCTCCGGCGGCATGCGGCAGCGGGTCGGCATCGCCCAGGCGCTGCTCGCCGATCCGCAGTTGCTGATCGTGGACGAGCCGACCGCCGGTCTCGACCCGGAGGAGCGGATCCGCTTCCGCACGCTGCTGTCCCAGTTCGCCGGCCGCCGCACGGTGCTGCTGAGCACGCACATCGTCGACGACATCGCGCAGACCTGCCGCGAGGTGGCGGTGCTGGCCAAGGGCCGGCTGATCTTCCGCGGCACGGTCGACGAGCTGACCAGCCGGGCCGAGGGCCGGGTCTGGACGGTGGTCACCGACGGACCTCCGCCGACCGAGGGCACGGTCGTCTCCGCGCTGCCGCACGAGCAGGGCATGCGCTATCGGATCGTGGCCCCGTCGGCGCCGAGCACGCAGGCCAGCCCGGTGGAGCCCGGCCTGGAGGACGGCTATCTGGCGGTGACCGCGCGGTGAACCTCGGCGCGCAGGCGCTTGCGGTCGAGCTTGCCGACCGAGGTCAGCGGGATCTCCGGGAGGACGGTGATCGTGCGCGGATATTTGTGCGCCGCCAGCCGGCCCTTGCCGAACTCGATCAGCTCGGCCTCGGTGACCCGCGCGCCCTCGGTCAGCGCCACGAACGCGACGACCTCCTCGCCCAGCCGCTCGTCCGGCCGGCCCACGACGGCGGCCATCCGCACGTCCGGGTGTTCGAGCAGCGCGTCCTCGACGTCGCGCGGATAGACGTTGAAGCCGCCACGGATGACCAGGTCCTTCATCCGGTCGATGATGGTGAGGTAGCCCTCGCCGTCGAGCCGGCCCACGTCGCCGGTGTGGAACCAGCCGTCGGCCAGCGGCTCGCCACCCCAGTAGCCGGTCATCACGTTCGGCCCGCGCACCACGATCTCGCCGTCCGCGCCGACCGGCGCCTCGGCGCCGTCGAGGTCCAGGATGCGCAGCTCGACGCCCTCGACGACCCGGCCGATGGTGCCCGGCCGCGGCTCCGAAGGCGGCATCCCGCTGATGATCGCGGCGGTCTCGGTACAGCCGTAGCCCTCGAGCACCGTGGCCGACGGGACGCGCCGCTGGAACTCCTCGCGGACGGCCGGCGGCAGCGGCGCCGCACCGGAGAAGACGAACCGCAGCTCGCCGAGATCCATCTCCTCGAGCGGGAAGGCCAGCATCATGGCCAGCATCGAGGGCACCACGGCCCAGGTCTGGGTGCGGTGCTCGACGGCGAGCTCGAGGAACGACTTCGGCTCGAAGAACCGTTGCAGCACCGAGGATGACGCCTCCGGCACGTGCATCGAGCCGACCGTGACCAGCAGCCCGAACGAGTGCGACAGCGGCAGCGAGGACTGGCCGCGGGTCAGGCCCGGCACGTGGCTGCGGGCGCGCGAGGACTTCCCGGCGAAGGACAGGTTGCGGTGCGACAGCGCGACGCCCTTGCTGCGGCCGGTGGTGCCGCCGGTGTAGAGCAGCGCGGCCAGGTCGTCCGGTGACCGGTCGACGATCGGCAGCGGCTCGGTCTCCGCGGCGAGCTCGGCGAAGCTCGTGTCACCGAGCACCACGACCGGCAGCGTGCGCTCGCCCCGCGCCTGAAGCACCTTGGGCAGGAACTCCGGCGTGGTGAACACCGCCGAGGCGCCGGAGTCGTCCAGGACGTGCCGCACCTCCGGCGCCGTCAGCAGGAACACCACCGGCGTCACGACCGCGCCGGCCCGCCACGCCGCGTGGTAGATCTGGATCACCTCGGGGCAGTTGGCCATCATCACCACCACCCGGTCGCCCGGCCGCACCCCGAGCCGCACCAGGCCGGAGGCCAGCCGGCGGGAGCGTGCGAGCTGCTCCCCCGAGCTGACCCAGGCCCCGTCGAAGAAGAGCGACGGATGATCACCGAGCCGGTCGAGCGCGGCTTCGGCCAGTCGGGCGAGGTTCGTTTCCATCCGGCGCCTCCTCGTGCGGGTGTCCACACCGCTTATGCCCATGGCACCGCGGTGTCAATGCCCCCGGGGGTCCGGACCGTACTGGTTGGCGCCCGGGTTGCCCGGCAGGATCGTCATGACCAGGATCACGACGCCGAGCAGCGGGATGATGCCGATCAGCTGCCACCAGCCGCTCAGGCCGGCGTCGTGCAGCCGCCGGCAGGTGATCGCGAGGCTCGGCAGGAGCACGCCGACCAGATAGACGAAGATCAGCACGCCGGGGATCACCTCGTTGTCGGCGACGTTGCCGATCGTGAAGCCGACCGCGACCACCGCGGCATAGAGCAGCACGTTGAAGAGGGTGAACCACCAGTATTCGGCGCGCCGGGCCCGGCCGGAGAAGGTGGCGTACTTGCGGAAGCCGCCCACCCAGTAGCCCAGCGGTCCGACCCGGGGCCGGTAGTCAACGGACACAGTGTCCTCCTTGGACAGACATCGACAACGTCCGATCCTAGGGAGTGCCGGGCTCGATCGGCAGTGGCTGGCCGGTTAGGGACAGGCCGGCTCGCCCAGCGTCCGCACCGCGCCCATCAGCAGCCGCCAGAAGGCGTCCACGTCGAGGCCGGTGGCGACGTCGGCGTTCACCGCGTGACCGGTGCGGTGGTGCAGGTCGACGCTGGTCGCGCCGCGGGTGTGGGTGCCGGTCAGCTCGACCGCGACCGGCGCCGCGACGGTCCGCACGATCGCCGGATCGAGGACCCGGGCGACCGCCACCGGGTCGTGCACCGGCGGATGATCGAAACCGAAATTCCGGCGGTACGCGCCCGCGAAGAACGTCATCAGCTCCGCGCAGATCGTGCCCAGCCGGGTGCCCAGTCCCCGGAACTCGGCGATGATCTCGTCGGTCGCCGGCGCCTGATGCGTGACGTTGAGCCCGACCATGGTGAGCGGCAGCCCGGAGCGCAGCACCACGTCGGCCGCCTCCGGATCCGTGACGATGTTGAACTCGCCGTACGGCGTGGTGTTGCCCCGCTCGGTCGAGCCGCCCATGAAGACGATCCGCCGCAGTCCCGCGGCCGTCTCGGGATGGGTGCGCAGGAGCAGCGCGACGTTGGTCAGCGGCCCGGTCGCGATCAGCGTGACCGGCTCGGCGGACTCCGCGATCAGCCGCCGGATCAGCTCGACCGCGTGCACCCCGGCCAGGTCGGCGACCGGCACGTCGAGGTCCGGGCCGTCGAGCCCGGTCACGCCGTGGATGTCCGCGGCGACGGTGAGCTCGCCGACCAGCGGCCGGTCGCAGCCGGCCGCGACCGGCACCTCCGAGGCGCCCGCCAGGGCGAGGATCCGCTGCGCGTTGCGGGTGGTCTTGTCGAGCGTCTGATTGCCCGCGACGGTGGTGACGCCGAGCAGCCGCAGCCGCGCGTCCCCGGCGGCCAGCAGCAGGGCGAGGGCATCGTCGTGCCCGGGGTCGCAGTCGACGATCACCGGTTCGGCCATTCCCCGAATCTAGGTCACGTTTACCCGGACCGGGGTGGCGGGAATGGGTCGAGCGTCACGGGGAGGTGGGATGAGCGTCCCGACGCGGACCGATCGCACCTCGCCGCCCGCGCCCACCACCACGCTGATCGCGGCGCGCCGGGTCGTGCGCGCCGCGCCCAGCCCGAGCGGCGTCGCCGTCGCCGTCCTGTTCCTCTGCGTCTCGCAGACCCCGTCGTTGCTCCCGCGCGGCTGGCTGCTGCAGGGCGTGGTGGGTGGCGTCACGGCGGCTTTCGGGTACGGCCTGGGCGCGCTCGTCCCGCGCCGCGCCTGGTCCCGGCGGGGCACCCGGATCGCCTGGTGGACGATGGCCGTGCTGGTGCCACCGGCCGTGTTCGGGATGATCGTGCTCGGCCTGCAGTGGCAGGACCAGCTGCGCCGGCTGGTCGACATGCCGCCGATCGACACCACGTACCGGTTCCGGATGCTGGTGGTGACCGGCCTGACCTTCGCCGTGCTGGTGCTGATCGCCCGCGGCCTCCGGCTGGCCGCACGCAGCCTGGCCCGCTTCGCGTCGCGCTGGATGCCGCGCCCGGTGGCCTATACCGCGGGGTTCGTCGTGGTGGCGTTCCTGGCCGTCACGCTGACCAACAACGTCGTGCTGGGCGGCCTGTCCCGGGCGGTGGACGGCGTCGCCGCGCGGGACAACATCGGCACCGACGCGAACATCGCCCGCACCACCTCGGCCCTGCGGTCCGGCGGTCCGCGATCGCTGATCGGCTGGGACACCCTGGGCCGCCAGGGCCGCGACTTCATCGGCACCGGACCGGCGGTGGCCGAGCTCGAGCGGTTCGCCGGCGGCCCGGCGACCGAGCCGATCCGGGTGTACGCCGGGCTGCAGTCCGCCGGCACCGTGCGGGACCGTGCCGACCTGGTGGTGCGCGAGATGGACCGGACCGGCGCCTTCGACCGTGCCGTGCTGGCGGTGATCATCCCGACCGGCACCGGCTGGGTGGACGCCTCGCTGGCGGCGTCGCTGGAATATCTGTACGCCGGGGACACCGCCGAGGTCGCCATGCAGTACTCGTACCTGCCGAGCTGGGCGTCGTTCCTGACCGACCGGGAAACCGTGGTGGCGGCGGCCCGGGTGCTGATCGGCGCGGTCCGGCAGCGGTGGGCGGCGCTGCCCGCGAACGATCGGCCGAAGCTGCTGATCTTCGGGGAGAGCCTGGGCACGCTGGGCATCGAGCGCACCTTCGGCACGGTGCCCGGACTGGTCGCCGGCGCCGACGGGATCCTGCTGGCGGGCCCGACGTTCGCCAACCCGCTGCACCGCGAGCTCACCGCCGCCCGGCAGCCGGGCAGCCCGGTCTGGAACCCGGTCGCCGCCGACCCGGCCGTACGCTCCGCGGTGCGCCCGGCCGAGCTCCGCGCCCGCACCGGCGCACCGGCCCGGGTGGTCTATCTGCAGAACGCCACCGACCCGATCGTCTACTGGAACCCGAGCCTGCTCTGGCGGCAGCCGGAGTGGCTGCGCGGGCGGCGCGGCCCGGACGTGACGCCGGACATGCACTGGTACCCGCTGATCACGTTCTGGCAGACCTCGGTCGACCTGGCCTTCGCCAACGACGTGCCGCGCGGCCACGGGCATCAATACAAGTCGGGGGTGGTGGACGGCTGGGCGGCGCTGGCCCCGCCGCCGGGTTGGACCGACGCGGACACGCTCCGCCTGCGCGCTGAGCTCGACCACTGAGCGCGCGCCGACATTTCCAACGGGCACGCAGATTGTTACAAGACTTGGTTCAAGTATTGCGAATAGATGACGTTCACTGTCACGATGGCGCGCATGGTCGCTCGACGTACCGTCCTCAGCGCCGCGGCCCTCGGCCCGGCCGCCACCGTCCTCACCGGCCTCTCCCCCGCTCACGCCGCCTCCCCGCCCGGCGATGTCGTCGGCAAGATCAGCGTCGGCTACCAGGGCTGGTTCGCCTGCCCCGGTGACGGCGCGCCGATCGGCGGCTGGTGGCACTGGAGCCGCGATCGCTTCCAGCCGCCGTCGCCCGCCAACACCACGATCGTGTCCTGGCCGGACACCCGCGACTACGCGCACGTCTATCCGACGGCCTATCCGAATCTCGGCGACGGCCGGCCCGCGACGCTGTTCTCGTCCTATGACCAGCAGACCGTGGACACGCACTTCGGCTGGATGCAGACCCACGGCATCGACACCGCGGCGCTGCAGCGCTTCAACCCGGTCGGCGACGAGGGGCCGACCCGCGACGCCATGGCGGTCAAGGTGCGTGCGGCGGCCGAGGCCACCGGCCGCAAGTTCTATGTCATGTACGACGTGACGGGCTGGACGAACATGCGGTCCGAGCTGGTCACCGACTGGGTCACCAAGATGTCCGCGCACGCGGCCTCCCCGGCCTATGCCCGGCAGAACGGCAAGCCGGTCGTCTGCGTGTGGGGCTTCGGTTTCGCCGACGACGGCCGCCCGTTCGCCCCGGACGCCTGCCTCGACGTGATCGAGCGGCTCAAGGCGCAGGGCTGTTACGTGATCGGCGGCGTGCCGACCTATTGGCGCGAGGGGAAGAACGACAGCCGGCCCGGCTTCCTCGACGTCTATCACGCCTTCCACATGATCTCGCCGTGGATGGTCGGGCGCACCGGCACGCTCGACGGGCTGGACTGGTTCTACGCCAACGTGAACACCGCCGACCAGGCCGACTGCAATGCGCACGGCATCGACTACCAGCCCTGCGTGCTGCCCGGCGACCTCTCGTCCGGGCACCGCCGGCACGGCGACTTCTACTGGCGCAGCATCTACAACATGGTCCGGCTCGGCGCGCAGGGGCTCTATGTGTCCATGTTCGACGAGTTCAACGAGGGAAATCAGATCGCGAAGACGGCCGAGACGGGTGCTTCAGTGCCGGCCGGCAGCGGGATCCGGGCGCTGGACGAGGACGGCACGTTCTGCTCGGCCGACTACTACCTGCGGATCACCACGGACGGTGGGCGGATGCTCAAGGGGCAGATCCCGCTCACCCCCGTACGGCCGACCTCGCCGACGACAGGCACCCAGCCGCCGCCGATCACCGACCTGGCCCGCGGTCGGGCGACGTCGGCGAGCGGCCACACCCAGGGCTATGTCGCGGGCAACGCGGTGGACGGCAACGACGGCAGCTATTGGGAGAGCGTCAACCACGCGTTCCCGCAATGGATCCAGATCGACCTGGGCGCGGCGGCGACGGTCGGGCGCTTCGTGCTCAAGCTGCCGCCCTCGTGGGGCGCGCGCACCCAGACGCTGGCGATCTCCGGCAGCGCGGACGGATCGGCGTTCACCACCCTCGCCGGATCCGCGGGCCACACCTTCGATCCGGCATCGGGCAACGCGGTGACGGTGACCTGCACGCCGGCCCAGGCCCGGCACGTGCGGATCACCGTCACCGCGAACACCGGCTGGCCGGCGGGCCAGGCCTCCACAGTGGAGGTCTATGCCCGCTGAGTCATTCGGTGCTGAGGCGGTCGCTGTGCTTGTCGAAGCCGATGTAGAGCCGGGCCGCGCCGTTCGCGCCGAGGGCGCCCAGCGTCTCGAGCTCCCGCAGGCGCAGCAGGGCCGGGTGCTCCGCATAGGCCTCCGCGGCCGCGGCCAGCCGGCGCAGCGCGTCCACCTCGGCGTCGGCCCGGATGCGCTTGGCCTCCGCGTCGGCCTCCGCGGCCAGCCGGGTCGACTCGACCCGGGTCTGCGCGGCGATCCGCTCGGCGTCCGCCTTCGAGCCGGCCTCCAGCGCGTCCCGCTCGGCCCGGGTGCGGGCCTCGACCATCTGCGCCTCCGCCATCCGCTGCGCGGTGAGGACGCGGTTCATGATCTCCTGCAGGTTGCCCGGGAAGACCAGGTCCTTCACGTCGGCCCGGATGATCTGCACGCCGTAACCCGCGGAGACGCCCTCGACGTCGCGCAGGATGTCCTCGCTGAGCTGGTTGCGGTTGGTGAGGATGGCCTCGAGCGTCATCGACGCCAGCGAGCGCCGGGCCGCGAGCTGGACGTCGCTGTAGATGCGGTCGCTGTAGTCGGCGACCTGCTCGACGGCGGCCCGCGGGTCGACCACCCGGAAGTGCGTGACGATGTTGACCCGCACGGCGACCTTGTCGGCCGTGAGGATCTCCTGGCCCTTGATGTTCAGCTCGCGCTCGCGCACGTCGATCGGGACGATCGAGACGCGCGGCACCCGCTGACCCGGGAAGCGGCGCTTGGGCAGCTCGTGGCGGCCGGGCTCGAGCACCTGATCGAATCGGCCGTCGGAGTAGCGAAGACCACGGAATCCGCTGTGGACGATCACCTCGTGACGATCGGACATGTTTCACCTCTGACAAAAGAATGGGATGGCCCCGGAGCGGATCCGATGTGAAGGATCGGTCGCCAGGAGGACAACGGATCAGCGTGGTTGGATCGCCAATGCATCCGCTGCGTAAGCGCGTACTTCTGAAGCCGCCGGGGCCGTGATCAGGATGGCGCAGGGGCCGCGGCGGCCACAACGCAATATCGGCGGCCGGATGTTCTTCGGCCCTCTTTCGGTGCCGTTTGGTGTCCTGGGATCAACCTGCCGGGCGCGCCGCGTCCGGTGCACGATCCCCTTCTCGGCAAGGAAGTGATCACATGCGCCTCAAGACCACTGTCGGACTGGCCGTGGCGGGCGTCGCCGTCGCGGGTGCCGCCGCGATCGGCGGAACCGCCGCCTTTGCGTCCGGCGACACCGGCGGCACCGCGCCCGCGCTGGTCATCACCGACCAGGGCACCACGAGTTCGGGCACCACGGGTTCGGACGCCACTGGTTCGGACGCCACGGGTTCGGGCAAGACGGGTTCGGGCGCCACGGGTTGGGGCGCCACGGTTTCGGGCGCCACGGACCAGGGCGTCGCCGACCGGGACTGCCCGGAGAGGTCCGGCTCGCAGCCTTCGGAGCCCGGCACGCAGCCTTCGGAGCCCGGCACGCAGCCTTCGGAGCCCGGCGCGCCGGCCGACGGGACGACCCTCTGACCCAGCGGGAGGGGCTACGCACAACTTGTGCGTAGCCACACCCCCGCGTCAGCATTGCGGGATGACCGAGGCATGCGGGCAGCTGCCCGCCGAGCACGGCGACTTCGTCCGCGAGGTGCTGGACCGGATCGGCGACAAGTGGACCCTGCTGGTGGTCGCCAACCTGAGCGACGGCCCGCGCCGCTACTCCGAACCGCAGCGGATCGTCCCCGGCATCTCCCAGCGCATGCTCACCCTGACGCTGCGCCAGCTCGGCGAGGACGGGCTGGTCACCCGCACGGCCCATGCCGAGGTGCAACCCCGCGTCGAATACGCCCTGACCGCGCTCGGCAAGAGCCTGCTGGAGACGGCCGCCCCGCTGGTGCGCTGGGCCTCCGCTCATCACGGTGCGATCCGCGAGCACCGGGAGCTGCGCGCCGGCCATGGCTGACCTCGAATATGACGCCGAGTTGCGCCGGCACGACGAGGTTCTGCGCCGGGCCTGCGACATCCGGGCGGGTGACCAGGTGCTGGACATCGGCTGCGGTTCGGGGCACACCACCCGGCAGGCCGCGCGCGCCGCGTCGGCGGGCAGCGCGCTCGGCGTCGACGTCTCCGCCCCCGCCATCGAGCGGGCGCGCGAGCGGGCTGCCCGCGACGGGCTGCGCAACGTCACCTTCGCGTGCGCCGACGCGCAGACCCACCGCTTCCGGCCGGCGGGCTTCGACCTGGCGATCAGCCGGTTCGGCACGATGTTCTTCGCCGACCCGGCGGCCGCGTTCGCCAACATCGGGCGGGCGCTGCGGCCGGGCGGGCGGCTGACGATGATGGTCTGGCAGGCCGGCGAGCTCAACGAATGGGACGTCGCCATCCGCGGGGCGCTCGGCGCGGCGCCCGGCCCGGACGCGTTCTCGCTCGCCGATCCGGCGGCCGTGACCGAGCTCCTGGCCGCGGCCGGGTTCACCGATGCGGCGTTCACCGACGTCCGCGAGCCGGTCCACTACGGCCCGGACGTGGCCACGGCCCTGGATTTCGTCCGCCGCTTCGCCTGCACCAGACACGTGCTCGAGGGAACCGATCGGGCCGCCGCGGCGCGGGCGGAAGACCGCCTGCGCGAAGTGTTCGCCGCGCACCTGGGCGACGACGGCGTCCAGTTCGACTCGCGGTCCTGGGTCGTCACCGCGCACCGCTAGGGAGTCTGTCTCGTGGATCAACCAGGGCTGGCCCGCGCCTCGCACATGGCTGATCCACGAGACAGACCATCAGGGCCAGGCCGATGCCCTGGCTGATCCGCGAGACAGCCCTTATCGGGCCAGGGCGGTGACCAGCCGCTCGATCTCGTCGGGCGTGGTGCCCAGGCCGAAGCTGGCCCGCAGCAGCCCGGTGCTCGCACAGTCGTCGGCCGCGCTGCCGCCGGCCGCGCCGCCGCCGGTCAGCCGGCGCACCAGCGGGTGCGCGCAGAACTGACCGGCCCGCACGCCGATGCCGTGGTCGCGGCTCAGCCGGTCGGCCACCGCGGCCGGGTCGGGCACGGCGAACGAGACGATGCCGACCCGGGGCGCCCGGCCGCCGAAGAGCGTGACGCCGTTCAGGCCGGCGAGCAGGCTCTGCTCGTATTCGTGGAGAGCCACCCGGTCGGCCCGCAGCAGGGCGGAGCAGACCGCGCCGAGCGCCACCGCGCCCAGCAGGTTGGGAGTGCCACCCTCGTGCCGGGCCGGCCCGGTGGCCCACCCGACGTCGCCCGCGGCGTCGCCGACCGTCGCGCTCGCGCCGCCGCCGCGCAGGTACGGCTCGGCGGCGTCCAGCCAGTCCCGCCGCCCGGCCAGCACCCCGGCGCCGAACGGCGCGTACAGCTTGTGGCCGGACAGCGCGAGATAGTCGGCGCCCAGCTCGTCCAGGTCGATCGGGACGTGCGGGGCGAGCTGGGCGGCATCGACGATCACCCGGGCGCCGTGCCGGTGGGCCACGTCGGCCAGGCGGCGCACCGGCCAGATCTCCCCGGTCACGTTGCTCGCGCCGGTCACCGTGACCACGACCGGACCGCGGACCGTCTCCAGCGCGGCGGCCAGCGCCGCGACCGCCGCGTCCGGGTCGGCCGGGGCCGGCAGCCGCAGCGGCGACGGCCAGGGCAGCAGATTGGCGTGGTGCTCGCCGTCGAACACGATCGTGGTGGTGCCGGCCGGCAGCGCGCGGGCCAGCAGGTTGAGCGCGTCGGTGGTGTTGCGGGTGAAGATCACCTCGTCGCCGGGGCGGGCGCCGACGAACTCGGCCACCGAGTCGCGGGCGCGCTCGTATTCCAGCGTCGAGGTCTGCGACCGCAGGCCGGTGCCCCGATGCACGCTGCCGTAGAACGGCAGGAGGTCGCGGACGGCGTCGGCGGCGGCCCGCACGCACGGCGCCGAAGCGGCGTGATCCAGATGGGCGAACCGAACCATCCGGCCGCTGGACACCTCGACGGTGAGGTCGTTGCCGACGACATCGAGCTCGAGGGACTGCAGGGTGACGGACATGACGTGCTCCTCCGCGAGGGTCGGGACCCGCACGGGTCCGCGCTTGCCCACGTCGTGCTCGACGCGAGCCTGGTCCTCACCCGGGGCACCCCATCGCGAACGCAAGGGTTGCCGGCCAGCAAGCCGGGGCTGTGCGCTGGCACTCATGACCTGTCCCCGACGTTAGCAGAACCCGGTCCCGGGCCACCGCCCTGTACCTTGTGTTCGGCGAATCGACGGGCGTGGTGAGGGCAGGGTGTCGTGACGGATCGACCGGGGGCCGACGTCGCGGCGTTGCTGCCGCGGGATCCGTCCGGCATCGGGCCCTACCAGCTGGTCGGGCGGCTCGGCGAGGGCGGCATGGGCACCGTCTATCTGGCCACCGATCCGCGCGGGCGCCGGGTCGCGGTCAAGGTGGTGCGCCGTCATCTCGCCGCCGATCCCGAGTTCGCCCAGCGGTTCCGCCGCGAGATCGACGGCGCCCGGCAGGTGCCGCCGTTCTGCACCGCCGAGGTGCTGGACGCGGATCCGGACCACGAGACGCCCTACCTGGTGGTGGAGTACGTGGACGGTCCGAGCCTGGCCGAGGTGATCGAGCGGGACGGCCCGCTGTCCGCGTCGAACCTGCACGCCCTGGCGATCGGCGTGGCGACCGCCCTGACCGCCATCCACGGCGCCGGGGTGGTGCACCGCGATCTGAAGCCACGCAACGTCCTGCTGCCGCCGGGCAGCCCCAAGGTGATCGACTTCGGCATCGCCCACGCGCTGCGGTCGAGCCGGCTGACCGCCGAGAACCAGCTGGTCGGCACGGTCGGCTACATGGCGCCGGAGCGCTTCAACCCGCAGGCCGGGGCGCCGGTCGAGCCGTCCGCCGACGTCTTCTCGTGGGGCGCGGTCGTCACCCTGGCCGGCACCGGGCACGAGCCGTTCCACGCCGCCACGCCGATGGCCACGGCGACCCGCATCGTCACCGCGGAGCCGAACCTCGACGGCCTGCACGGTGCCCTGCGCGACCTGGTGGCGGAATCCCTCGCCAAGGATCCAGCCCGGCGCCCGTCGGCCCGTGAGCTGCTGGACCGCCTGCTCAGCCCGGGTGCGTCGGACGACACCACGGTGCTGATCGACCAGCCCGCTCTGCGCGCCGCGGTCGAAGGCGTGACGCTGCGGCAAACCGCCCCGCATGTGGTGCGCCGCCGGCGGCGCTGGATCGTGGCGGCGGTCGCGGCGGTCGTCCTGCTCGGTGGCGGGGCTGCCGCGGCCGTACCGAAGATCGCGGATCGTCTCTCGGCGGGCGAGATCGCCGCACCCGGGCCGAGCCCCTCCGGGCCGGCGTCCGCCACCGCGGCCGGGACCGAAGAGGCCGAGTGGGTCGGCGAGTTGCAGCAGAGCTTCGGCAGCGCCGAGCCGGTGCGTCTGCGGTTCGCCCTCGACGCCGAGCAGGGCACCATCCGCTACCCGCGGCTCGGCTGCTCCGGGACGATCACCGTGACCGAGCGGACCGACGAGAAGATCGAGCTGGTCGAGCGCATCGACAAGGGCAGGTGCAGCACGCGGGGCGACATCGTGCTGTGGCCGACCGGGCCGGACACGATGTTGCTCGACTACCGACCCGCGAACGGCCGATATACCGCACGCGCCTCAATGACCCGGAGCTGACTCCTCCAGGAACGGGGTCAGCAGGCCGGGCACCGCGGCGTCGGCCGCGTCCAGGCCGGCGCCCGTGCCCACGTCGCGGATCGCATAGGCGCCCGCGCCCGCGGCGGTGGCCGCCAGCACGGTGGCCAGCCCGGCCCGGCGCTGGAACACCGACTGGCGCACGGTCCAGCCGATGATCCCGCCGCGCCGCAACGCGACGGTCGAGCGGCGCACCGTGCCGCTGCGCGCCACCAGATAATCGCCGGCCAGGCCGTGGCCGAGGTTGCGGTAGGCGTCGAACGCGAGGGCCAGGGCGATGGGCGCGGCGATCAGCGCGGTGATCCAGGCCAGGTGCAGCAGCACGTCGGTGAGCAGCAGGCCGAGCACCAGCAGCGGCAGCTCACCGGCCAGTACGCCGGCGAGCGCCCAGCGCACGCGGCGGCCGCGGGCGGCGATCGGGTGCGGCGACAGGTGCACCGACTCGGTCGGCGAAACCGGCTCGCGCAGCACCTCGGCGGCGACCCGGGCCGCGACCGCCTTGGGCGCGGCCGGCAGCAGGGTGCCGTGGTGGGCCTTGTCCTCCTTGGCGCCGGTCGCCAGGCCGGTGGACACCGCGTCCACCCGGGCGGCTCCGGCCAGCCGGGTGCCCAGCGGCTCGACCAGGTCGACGCCGCGCAGCCGCTCCTCCTCGACCGAGATGGACCGCGTGGTGAGCAGCCCGCGGCGCACCCGCAGCGTGCCGCCCGGCTCCCGGTCGAGCCGGTAGTTCCACCACATCTCCACCCACAGCCCGAGCGCCCCGAGCACGCCGGTGCACAGCAGGACCGCGGACAGCACCGCGATCGCGCCGAGCAGGCCGAGCCCGGTCAGCAGATCGATCGCCCAGCCGACGGCGCCGTCGGCCATGCCGAACCAGTCGGCCACGTTGAGCACGCCGCCGATCGCGGACGCGCCCAGCACCGGGGCGATGAAGGACAGTGGCGCATAACGGATCCAGGCCGGGTCGAGCACGGCCAGCGAGCCGTCGGCGGACCCGTCACCCGCCCGGGTGAGCAGGGTGCGGCGCAACTCGTCGCCGGTCTCCTGGGCGACCGGGCGCAGCCGGAGCGTGCCCTCGTCGTTGTGCTCTCCGGTGCCGATCCGCACCGCGACCAGTCCGAACACACGCAGCAGCGGGTTCGCCGTGACGTCGACCGTGCGTATCCGGTCGCGCTGCAGGGATCGCCGGGTGCGGATCAGCGCGCCGGTGTGCAGCTCGACCCGGTCCGGCCCGACGCGGTATCGCGTGAACCGCAGCCGCAGCCACTCGGCGACCACCCCGGCGAGCACCACGAACGCCGCGCCGGGCAGCGTCCAGCCCAGCGCGACCGCCAGGGAGATGTCCGACAGCCCGATCGCCGACGGGACGCCGGCCAGCACCGCGACGCCGAGCATGAACATCGCCGAGACCGGCATGGCCCGCCGGTCGAGCCGCTGCCACTCGTCCGGCCGCGACTCGGCGCTCATGTGGCATCGCCCGGCACGGCCTGGGTAGCCACCGTGAGCTGCTCGGCGATGTCCTCGGCGACGGTCCGGTCGAGGCCGGGCATGGTCACCGCGCCCTTGGCCGACGCCGTCGTGACCACCACGGTGGCCAGGCCGAACCGCTGCTCCAGCGGGCCGCGACGGGTGTCGACGGTCTGGATGCGGGACAGCGGCGCCACCCGCCACTCCTGCCAGAAGGCGCCGGTGCGGGTGTAGACCGCGGTGTCGGTGACCTCCCACCGGTGCACCCGGAACCACCAGCGCGGCAGCACGGCCACCGCGATCAGGCCGGCCGACGCGATCAGCACGGCCGGGGTCAGCAGCCAGGCCCGCGCGGGCGAGATCAGCAGGCCGAGCAGGACCAGCAGCGCCACCGGCGCGGCGGTGGCGAGCAGCAGGTTGACCGTCCACCAGCCGACGGCACGGCGGTCAACCTGATGGTGCGGCGGCCGCAGCCGGGTGCCACTTGTCATGTCACTCCCCCGAGAGGGGGAATCTTCCCGCGTTTACGTGATGGTCACCAGCCCCCGGATCGGCGGGCGCGGTAGGACGGGCGGCGTCTCTTGAGGTCGCGCCAGATCAGGAAGAACCCGCCGGCCAGGACGAGGGCCAGGATGCCTGCGACGAGCGGGATGCTCACCGTCGACTGCTGGTTCTGCGCGACCGGGTTCAGGGCCGCGGGCGCGGTGGCGGCGTTCGGGTCGGGCGCGGCCGGCAACGTCTCGTAGTCGACCAGGCTGCTGCTCTCCAGCAGCGTCAGGTGCGTCATGACGAACTGGTTCGCCTGCTGGGCCAGCTTGCGGACGATGTCGTTGCGGGTGCTGGTGCGGACCGTGGCGATCGCCGGGAAGATCTTGCCGTGCGCGGCCCGCAACCGGTCGATGTAGATCTGGTCGAACTCCTGGCCGTCCGCGGCGTCGCGCATCTCGCCGAGCCACTTCTGCTGGTCCGCGTTGGGCTTGTCGGGCAGCTTGATCTTCAGCTTCTTGGCCGCCGCGCGGGCGAACTCGTCCAGCTTCTCGTGCTGCTGGGCGATGTCGCGGCCGATCTTCTGGATGCGCTCGTTCTTCGACTTCTCCACCGCCATGTCACCGGCCGGGATCTCCCACAGCCCGGCGAGCCGCACCTTGACGACGAGATCGCGGTCGGCCGCGGACAACTCGCCCACACCGCGGTCCTTCAGCAACTCGCCGGGCGGAACGGGGACGCCGGGCTCGGCCATCGCGGGCCGCGCCGGGCTGAACAGAGTCAGCACCACGGTCGCGAGCACCGGACCCCACAGACGACCGCCACGCATGCGAACCTCCACGACACTCAGGCTTGGGACACGCCTAACCGCCGGGTGATACGGCCCCCGACCAGGAAAGGATCAAACGTTCTCCCGCGCGGCCCGTTCGATCATCGCCACGGCCCGGCCCGGCTGGGAGACGAAGACCAGGTGGGAGGCGCCCTGGACGACCTGCACCGTGGCGCCGGCCCGCTTGGCCATGAACTCCTGGGCGGCCGGCGGGATGATCCGGTCGGCGCCGCTGATCAGGTTGTAGTTCGGGATGGCCCGCCAGGCCTGTGGCCCGCTCGCCGGCTCGCCGAGCGCGGCTCCGGTGGCCGGTCGCTGGGCGATCGCGAAGAGCGCCGCGTCCTTGGCCGGCACGTCGGCCGCGAAGTTGGCGCGGAACACCGCCGGGTTGATGTAAAGGTCGACCTGCCCGTCCGGCAGCGGCACCGGCTTCAGCGACTCGCCGACGGTGCTGCCCGGGAATTGGTTGGCCAGCTGCTCCACCGACTCCCCCGCCTCGGGCACGAACGCCGCCAGGTAGACCAGCGCCTTCACCTCGGCGTTGCCGGTGGCGGCCGCGGAGATCACCGCGCCGCCGTACGAGTGCCCGACCAGCACGATCGGCCCCTGAATGCTGGCCAGCAGCGCGCGCACCTGCGCCGCGTCGGAGGTCAGCCCCCGCAGCGGGTTGGGCGCCGCCACCACCGGATATCCGTCGGCGAGCAGCCGGTGGGCGACCGCGTTGAAGCCGCTGCTGTCCGCGAACGCGCCGTGCACCAGCACGACCGTCGGCTTCTTCTTCTGGTTCCCGCCCGGCTGGGTTCCACCCGGATGGGCGTCCGCCGCCGTCATGGCGAACATGCTCAGTCCCGCGGCCACGACGACCGCCACGCTGGTTCTTCCGATCCGCAACACCGCTCGTTCCCTCCATCGGTTGATCAGGGATTGCACGCTAGGAGCCGGCTGTGGACAGCGAGTGGAAGCGCGTCCACTCGCTGTCCAGTGCGCTGCGGCAGGGTGCTGGTGTGGGCGACGACGAGGTGCCGAGCGGTCCGGTCCTGGACGACGAGCAGTTCCGCCGGCTCGCCGCGTACGGCGACCCGGAGCACGTGCCGGCCGGCCACCACCTGTTCGTGTCCGGCGACCGTTCCTACGACTTCTTCCTGCTCGGCACCGCGACCGTGGAGATCGTCCTGGACGCGACCGCGATCCAGCCCGAGCGGCAGATCTACCGTGGCCATCCCGGCGACTTCCTCGGTGAGCTCGGCCTGCTGACCGGCCAGCACGTCTACCTGACCGCCCGGGTGGCCACCGCCGGGACGGTCGTCCGGGTCGGCGGCGCGATGCTGCGCCGGGTGCTCGCCGAGCAGGTGGACATCGCGGACGTGCTGCTCGAGGCCTTCCGGGTGCGGCGGGAGGTGATCCGTGCGGCGGCCGGGGACGCCCTGGAGATCGTCGGCCGGTCGGACGCCGCGGCGACGATGGGGCTGCGCACGTACGTCAACCAGCTCCTGCTCCCGCACTCCTGGCTGGACGCGGCGTCGGAGTCCGGGGACGCGCTGATGAGGTCGGCCGGGCTCGGCGAGGACGACCTGCCGGCCGCGGTGGTCAACGGCTCGTTGCTGCGCCGCGCGACGCCCGGGACGGTCGCGGAGAAGCTCGGGCTGTCCTATCGCCCGGACGGTCGCGCGGTCGATCTCGTCGTGGTGGGCGCCGGCCCGGCCGGTCTGGGCGCCGCCGTCTACGGCGCCTCCGAGGGCCTGGAGACCGTGCTGCTGGATCGCACCGGGCTGGGCGGGCAGGCCGCCAAGAGCGCGCGCATCGAGAACTATCTGGGCTTCCCGCAGGGCATCAGCGGCGAGGAACTGACCCGGCTGGCGATGGCGCAGGCGCTCAAGTTCGGGGTGCGGATCTTCGCGCCGTGCCAGGTCTCGGCCCTCGACCTCGCCGACGAGCGGCGGCCGGTCGTGCTGCTCAGCGACGGCACGCGGATCGAGTCCCGGGCGGTGATCGCCGCCACCGGCGCGCACTACCGGCGCCTCGAGATCCCCGGCTGGGCGGCCTTCGAACGGCAGGGCTGCATCCGGTACGCGGCCACCGAACTCGACGTCCGCGGCTATGCGGACCAGCCGGTCACCGTGGTCGGCGGCGCCAACTCGGCCGGACAGGCGGCGTTGTCGCTGGCCGCCCGCGGCGCAGAAGTGGATCTGATCCTGCGCGGCGCCGACCTGCGGGCCGGGATGTCGTCCTATCTGACCGACCGGATCCGGGCGCACCCGCGGATCCGGGCACACACCGGCGCCACGGTCCACGAGCTGGCCGGCGACGACCGGCTCACCTCGGTCGTGGTCGAGCGGGCCGCCGGGCGCCGCGACCGGCTGGAGTCCCGGGCGCTGTTCTGCTTCATCGGCGCCGACCCGGTGTCGGCGTGGCTGACCGGCGTGGCCAAGGACGGGCAGGGCTTCGTCCGCACCGGCGGCGCGCTGCCCTTCCAGACCAGCGCGCCGCGGGTGTTCGCGGTCGGTGACGTGCGCTCCGGCTCGACGAAGCGGGTGGCCACCGCCGTGGGCGAGGGCGCGAGCGCGGTCTCCTCCGCGCACGCGGCACTCGCCGGCTAGTGAACTGTGATGGTCAGGTCCTCGGTGGGCAGGGTCTGGCAGGCCAGGCGCCAGCCGTCGGCCAGTTCGGCGGCGGAGAACATGCCGCGGTCGTCGGTCTCGAAGGCGCCGGCCAGCACCCGCACCCGGCAGGTGCCGCACAGCCCTTCGCCGCACGACTGCGGCAGCCCGGCATCGGCGACGTTCGCGGCGTCGAGCACCGTCTGGCCGGGCCGGCACGGGAATGCCGGGCCGCCCGGCATCTCGACGGTGAACTCGCTGACGCCGGCCGCGGTGGCCGCGGCGGCGACCGCGTGCGCCCGCTCCCGCCGGGTCTGCTTGCTCCGCTCCGAGACGAAGGCCTCGGTGTGGATCGCCGCGCGCGGCACCCCGAGCTCGATGAGGTGCCCGATCACGTCCCGCATCATCGGCGCGGGCCCGCAGAGGTGGACCCGAGTGCCGTCCGCGACGTAGGGCCGGAGCGCCGCGGCGTCGATCCGGCCGCGGTGGCCCGGCCAGTCGAGGCCCGGCCGGCTGAGGAAGACGGCCACCTCGAGCCCGGGCTGCCGGCTCGCCAGCGCCTCCAGGTCCGGCCGGAACGGGATCTCGTCCGCGCTGCGGCAGCCGACCAGCAGCACGATTCGATCGGCCCGGCCCACCGCCGCGGCCAGGACGCTGAGCAGCGGCGTGATGCCGATGCCACCGGCGATCAGCAGCAGCGGGCCGGCGCCCGGCCGATAGGTGAAGTCGCCGTGCGGCCCGCTGACCCGCAACGCCTGCCCGGCCGCCAGCTCGTCGTGCAGGAACGCCGAGCCGAGACCCTGCGGCTCCCGCTTCACCGCGATCTCGACGAAGTCGCCGGCGCCCGGCCCGCTCGAGATCGAGTACGAGCGCTCGATCGGCTCGACCGCGACCGGCAGCTCGACCTTGAGATATTGGCCGGCCGCGAAGGTGAACGGCAGCGGCCCACCGGCGAGCGGCTCGAGCCGGATCCGCCGTACCGTCGGGGTCAGCGCCTCGACCCCGGCCACCCGCAGGAATCCCGCCCAGGTGGTGTCCCGGTCGCGCGGCGGCGCGCCGGCCCGGACCGTCCGCCACATCGCCGCGGTCCGCCGGCCGCTGAGCAGCGCGTTCGCCGCCATCAGCCCGCCGGCCAGCGCCCCGACCACACCGGAGCCCCAGGCGTCCTGCCCGGCCACGACCAGACCCTTGACCCGGGTACGCGCCCCCGCCAGCGGCGACCGCAGCCGGTCCCGGGTGGCCGCGAGCCCGTAGAACGAGCCGCGGACGCTGTGCTGGTAGGTCTCGAAGGACAGCGGCGTCGCGACCTCGCGGAAGGCGATCGACTCCCGGAACCCCGGCCAGCGCTCGTCCAGCCGGCCGATCAGGCGCTCCGCCGCCGCCTCCTTGAACCGCCGGTAGTCGTCCGGCCGATCCTCCTCGGTGGATCCGCGCCACCGCTCGACCACGGCCGGATCCACGAGCTCCAGCACCTCGACGGTGTGGAAGCGGGCGGCCGGGTTGTTGAGCGAGGCGAACGAGACGTAGAGCGTGCCCGCGCCGTCCGCCAGATCCGGCATGAACCAGTGGTTCTCGCCGTGCAGCCCGAAGACCGCCGGCGACCGGTCCAGCCCCAGGAACAGCATGATCGCGGACGGTTCCACCGGCAGGTGCGCCACCTCCGGCGCGCGGCCCAGCATCGCGTACGTGTTGCGTACCCCCGCCGCCGAGACCACCGCCGGAGCCCGCACCCGATATCGGCGCGCGGTGGCGCGGTCCTCGACGTCGACCCCGGTGACCCGGCCGCGCTCGACCAGGATCTCCCGGACCTGCTGGCGGGGCCGCAGCTCGACACCGTGCCGGCCGAGGATCTCGATGACGATCCGGTTGAGCTCCTTCGGACCGCCGACCGGGTGCGCCGTGCCGTTCATGAAGAACGTCAGCGGAACCGCGGCGTGGTAACCGAATGCGCTCGCCGAGGGCGGCGTTCCGTAGAGCCCCCACCGAGCCGCCAGGACGGCCCGCAGCCGCGGATCGCGGAAACTGCGGTCGACCTGCTCCCGCAACGATCGATAGGCCGCCGGGAAGAGCCGCTCGACCGTCGGGAAGCCGATCGCCCGCACCGGCGCCGGGAACGACGAGAAGACGTTGCGCGCGGCCAGCCCGGCCATCGCCCGCCGGGTGGCCCGGAAGAAGCGGTCGATGGCCTCGGTTTCGTCCGGGAACTCCTCGGTCAGGCGCGCCTGGAACCGTTCCCGGGTGGCCGGGATCGCGAAGTCGAATCCGGGGAAGTGAAGAAGGTCATAGTCGTCCGGCAGCGGATGGAGCTGCGCGCGCCCGTCCGTCATGAATTCGAGGAACGGCCCGGCGTCCCCGCTCATGTAGTGCAGGCCCGTCCCGAACAGGTATCGGCCCTGGCGGGAGAACTCGTGGGTCATCCCGCCGAGGGTGTAGTGCTGCTCGAGGACGAGCACCCGTTTGCCGCCGAATTGCGCGATCGTGCGCGCCGCCGCGAGCCCGCCCATGCCGGACCCGATGACGACGACATCGGCTTCTTCATGCGCGATCATTCACCCGAAGGTAGAGAGCGCGACTGGACGACGAGTGGATGAGGCGGCATGGCCCAGATCGTCGGGCGGGACGAGCAGGTCACCACGCTGGCGGCGCTGCTGGACGCCGCGATCGCCGGGCGCGGCGCGGCGCTGGTGCTGCGCGGCGAGGCCGGGATCGGCAAGTCGGTGCTGCTGGAAGACGCGACCGGGGCGGGACTCGGGCGCGGCATGCGCGTGCTCGGCGTCACCGGGGTGCAGGCGGAGGTGCAGATCGCGTACGCCGGACTCGACCATCTGCTTCGTCCACTGCGTCCCGCGCCGGCCGCCGCGGAATCGCCCTACCGCCGGGCGGTCGAGGTGCTCGAGCTGCTCGGCGAGCCGGACGAGCCGGTGCTGCTGGCGATCGAGGACGCGCACTGGCTCGACGCGGCGAGCTGGGAGACGCTGACCTTCCTCTGCCGGCGGGTCGAGTCGGACCGGATCGCCGTGCTGATGGCCGTGCGCGACGGCGAGGACATCGACCGGCGGCTGGCCGCGGCCGGGTTGCCCGAGCTGCGGCTGGAACCGCTGTCCGAAGTGGACGCCGGAACCTTGCTGGATCGCACCGCGCCCGCGCTGACCCCGGCGCTGCGGGCCCGGGTGCTGAGCGAGGCCGCCGGAAACCCGCTGGGCGTGGTCGAACTCGGGGCCGCGGCGGCCCGGTCCGGCGGCGGCGCGCTGCTGCCGTCCACCCTGCCGCTGAGCATCCGGGTCGAGCAGACCTTCGGCGGCCTGGTCGCCGACCTGCCGCCGCGGACCCGGCATCTGCTGCTGATCGCGGCCCTGAACGACGGCGGCAACCTGGACGAGATCCGGGCCGCCGCGGCGCTCCTGACCGGCGCCGACGTGCCCACCGAGGCGATCCAGCCCGCGGTGACGGCCCGGCTGGTGACCGTCGACGAGGGCTACGAGCTGCACTTCCGGCACCCGCTGCTCCGGTCCGCGCTGCGCCAGCAGGCGGCGGCCGGAGACCGCCGCCGGGTGCACGCGGCGCTCGCCGAGGCGCTGGCCGACAGCCCGGAACGCCGGCTCTGGCACCGGGCGTCGGCCGCGCCGGGACCGGACGAGGAACTGGCCCGGGAACTCACCGAGGCCGCCGTCGGCGCGGCGGACCGGCAGGCGGTGGCGGTCGCGCTCGCCGCGCTCCGGCGGGCCGTGCAGCTCAGCCAGGACCCGGCCGCGCGCGGCAACCGGCAGATCTGGGCCTGCGACCTGGCGCACGAGCAGGGCGACCGGCCGACCATGCACCGCATGCTCGGCGAGATAGACGAGACCACGCTGCGTCCGGCCGACCGGGCCCGGCTGGCCTGGCGGCGCGAGACCGAGCTGGAGAACGCGTGGTCGGGACCGGACCGGCTGCTGAGCTACGCCGACCTGATCGACGCGATGCGCCGCGACGGCGAGCCCGGCCTCGCCGCCAGGTCGCTGGTCGAACTCGCGCTGCGGGTCTACTACTCCAACGTGCCCGGGCACGTCGCCGAGCGGTTCGCCGAGGTCGCGGTCGCCCTCGGGCCGGTCGACGACGACGCCTTCCTGACCGCGGCGCTGCTGCGGATCGCGCCGGTCGAGCACGGCGCCGCGGGGCTGGCCCGGCTGCGCCGCCTGGTGCACCGGACGGATCTCTCGTCCAGCGAGCGCCGGGAGCTGGCCGAGGCGGCGTACGCGATCGGCGCGTTCGAGATCGCCCGGACACTGTCCCTGTCCAGCGCCGCCGACCTGCGCGCGCAGGGCCGGATCGGGATGCTCGCGCACGCGCTCTGCAACGCCGCCGCGGCCTCGGCGTCGCTGGGTGACGTGCGGTCCGCGCTGCCGCTGGCCGCCGAGAGCATGACACTGTCGGAGGAGACCGGTCAGCCGGCGTGGACGCTCGGCGCGGCATTGATCACCGCGCTGGCCGAGGCCCGGCAGGGCAGCGTCGACGCGGCCCGGCACCGGGTCGACGCCGCCGAGCAGGTGCTCTTCGCGGCCCGCCGGTTGCCGATGCTGGCCCTGGTGCAGCGCGCGCGGGGTGTCGCCGCGCTCGCCGAGGGCCAGGCCGACGACGCGTTCCGGCAGCTGATGCGCATCTTCGACCCGGCGGACAGCGCCTGGTTCCCGAACTACCACCTGCTCGTGCTCGGCGACCTGGTGGAGGCGGCGGTGCTCGGTGGCCTGGTGGACGAGTTGCGGCCGGTGGTCGTCAGCCTCGAGCCGGTGTACGAGCGGAGCCACTCGCCCGCGCTCCGGATCGGGCTGGGCTACGCCCACGCGGTGCTCACCGGCGACTACGACACCGCGCTGGGCGCCGACCTCACCGACTGGCCGTTCGACCGGGCCCGGCTGCAGCTCACGTATGGCGCGACGCTGCGCCGGTCGTACCGGATCGCGGAGAGCCGGCCGCTGCTCCGGGCCGCGGCCACCACCTTCGACTCGCTCGGCGCGACGCCCTGGGCCGACCGGGCCCGGGCCGAGCTGCGGGCGACCGGCGAGTCACGCCGCAAGCCGATGGACGCGCTGGCCGCACTCACCCCGCAGGAGCAGCAGATCGCCCGGCTGGCCGCCCAGGGCTTGAGCAACCGGGAGATCGCCGAGCGGCTGTTCCTGTCGCCGCGCACGGTCAGCACGCATCTCTATCGGATCTATCCGAAGGTCTTCGTCAGCTCGCGCACCGAACTGGCCCGCGTCATTACGTCATCCGACGTAACTTGATCCGGTTCCGGCTGCCTACCTTCGGCTCATGGACCTACGGATCCTCGGGCCACTGCGCATCCGGCGGGACGACGCCGAAGTGGACGCCGGGCCACCTCAGCAGCGCTGCCTGCTGGCGTTGCTGCTGGCCCGTGCGGGGCACCCGGTCAGCGTGGGCGAGCTGATCGACCTGCTGTGGGGCCCGGAACCGCCGCCGAGCGCGGTGAACACCATCCACAAGTACGTCGGAGTGCTGCGCCGTCTGCTCGAACCCGGCCTGCCGCCGCGGTCGCCCGGCCGGTATCTGACCCGGCACGGCAACGGCTATCGCTTCACGGCCGGCCCGGAGACGCTCGACCTGGTGCGGTTCCGCCGGCTCGTCGCCGAGGCCCGGGCCGGCGCCGACCTCGACCGGGCGCTCGACAGGTACGCGGCCGCGCTGCGACTCGGCCACGGCCCGGCCGGCGACGGTCTCGCGGACACCTCGGCCGCGTGCGCCACCTTCGCCGGGCTGGACGGCGAGTTCGTCGACGCGGCGGTCGAGGCCGCCGAACTCGCGGTCCGGCTGCGGCAGCCGTCGCAGGTGCTGGCGCCGCTGCGGCGCGCGGCCCGGATGGATCCGCTCAACGAGATCGTCCAGGCCGGCCTGGTGACCACGCTCGCGGCGGCCGGGCACCGGGCCGAGGCGCTGACCGCGTTCCGGTCGGTGCGGGCCCGGCTCGCCGACGAGCTGGGCATCGAGCCCGGCCAGGACCTGCGCGAGGCGCACCGGCGGCTGCTCGCCCCGGCCACCCGGCCGGCCCGGCGCCGCTATCCGGGACATCTCCGCTCCCGGGTCCTCAGACTGCCCCGGTGAGCGGGCGCGCCGAGCGGCGCAAGATGGTCAGGAGGGCGACGTCCGCGGGCTCGATCGTGCTGAAGCCGAACTCCGCGGGGGCGCCGGCGGCGAACAGGCGGTCGCCCTCGCCGGCCACGAACGGGAAGGTGATCAGGCGGTATTCGTCGACCAGGTCGGCGGCGGCCAGCGCGTGCACCAGGCTCAGGCTGCCGATCACCACGACGTCGCGGCGGGTGCGCTCCTCGGCGGCCCAGGCCAGCGGGTCACCGTCGATCGCGGCCGAGTTCGACCAGGCGGCCGGGTCGATGCCGGTGCGGGTGGCGACCCGCTTGGGCACGGTGTTCATCAGCTTGGCGTAATCGGTGTCCCGGGCCGGCCAGAGCCGGGCGAAGTGCTCCCAGGTGCGCCGGCCGTAGAGCTGGACGCCCTGCTCCATCCGCTGTCCGAGACGGAACCTGTCGTCGCTGACCGGGCCCGGCCCGTACCGGAAGGCCCAGCCGCCGTGGCCGGTCCCCCAGCGTCCGTCCGGGTCGGAGACCACGCCGTCGAGCGTGCTGAACTGGATGACGATGATGTCGCCCATCGTGACTTCCCTCCTGCCGTGCCGGCCCGTCCGCGGGCCGCGTCACCACCACTTACCGGCGCGGTGCGGCAAACTCATCGGCGTGGCCGACCCGACGATGCAGCTGGAGGCCTTTCGCGGCGACCTGCTGGCGCTCTGCTATCGGATGCTCGGCTCGCTCGACGAGGCCGAGGACCTGGTGCAGGAGACCTTGCTGCGGGCGTGGCGGGCCGCCGACCGGTACGACCCACGGCAGGCCTCGGTGCGCACCTGGCTGCACCGCATCGCCACCAACGTGTGCCTGACCGCGCTCGAGGGCCGGGCCCGGCGGCCGTTGCCGAGCGGGCTGGGCCCGGCCGGCGACGACCCGCAGACCGCCCTGACGCCGAGCCTGGACATCCCGTGGCTGCAGCCGTTCCCGGACGCCCGGCTGGGCAACCCCGCCGACGTCGCGCAGCAGCGTGCCGGTCTGCGGCTGGCCTTGATCGCCGCCCTGCAGCTGTTGCCGGCGCGGCAGCGTGCGGCGCTGGTGCTGCGCGAGGTGCTGCAGCTGCCGGCGGCCGAGGTGGCGACGGCCCTCGATTGCAGTGTGGCCTCGGTCAACAGCAGCCTGCAGCGGGCCCGGGCCACCCTGCGCACGGCCGGGCCGGTGCCCGAGGACCTGCGCGAGCCGGCCGATCCCGGGGAGCGCGCGGTGGTGGAGCGATACCTGGCCGCGTTCGAAGCGGCCGACGTCCCCGGACTGACCCGGCTGCTGGCCGACGATGTCGCGCTGGAGATGCCGCCGGTGGCGCTCTGGCTCGCCGGCCGCGCGCACTACCGCGAGTTCATGGACCGGGTCTTCGCCATGCGCGGCACCGACTGGCGTCTGCGGGTCGTGGAGGCGAACGGCGGCCCGGCCCTGGCGGCCTACGCGGCGGGGAGAGCCCATTCGCTGCAGGTGTTCACCGTCCGCGACGGGCTGATCCGAACCAATGTGACCTTCGTCGACCCGGCGATCTTCACCCGGTTCGGTCTCCCGCCAGCGGGATGATGGAGCCATGACTGCCTACTGGATCAACACCTTCACCGCGATCCACGACGAGACGAAGCTGGCACGCTACATCGAGCTGGCCGGCCCGGCCATACGCGCGGCGGGCGGTGAGTTCCTGGCGCGCGGCAACCCGGTGCACGTGCTGGAGGGGAACGCCGGGCTGCGCACGACGGTCATCCGCTTCGACAGCGCGGACGCCGCCGTCGCGGCCTACCACAGCCCCGGATATCAGGAGGCGCTCGCCGCGCTCGGCGACGGCGCCGAGCGCGACATCCGCATCCTGAACGGGGTGGCGGACTGACCTTGTCCGAGGCTCGCGGTGCCGCCCCGATTTCGGCGCGAAGACGCCCGCGAGGAGATCGGCCGGGACAGCTGTCAGCCGGCTCGGCCGGCCTGCCGCCTGGCCAGGGCGTCCAGGGCGTCCCGTCCGCTCACGTCGTTGCGGTCGAGGTAGGCCTGGTGGAGGCGGACCTGCTGGTTCCAGAAGTGCCGGACCTTGGCGAAAACCTGTGAACTGTTCATGCTTACCAGCCTGTCTCCGCCCGGCCGCGACGACGAGTGGCAGCGATGACACAGTCCATCAATATCCTGCCAACTATGCGGCCAGCTCTTCCAGGATGCGAGTGACGACCTCGTCCGGGGTTGCCGTGGTGGTGTCGCAGACCAGGTCGTAGTTGCTCAGGTCGGTCTTGTCGACGCCGTAGCGGGACAGGAAGCGCTGGCGTTCGCTCTCGCTGCGGTCGGCCAGCTGGCGGCAGGCCTCCTCCACGTCGCGGTAGTTCTCGACCGCGTCGCCGGGGCGGCCGAGCACGCGCCGGGCCGCCACCACTGGGTCCGCGACCAGGTGGACCTTGAGCGCATCGGTGAAGAAGTGCCAGGCCAGGCGGCTGTCCACCACCAGATGCTCGCCGGAGGCGGCGATGTCCTGCTGCAGCTGGTCGATGTAGTGGTCGACCTTGTCGTCCAGCTCCGAGTGCAGATTGAACTCGAGCGCGGTCATGCCACGCTCCGCGGCCATCTGCCGGTAGAGGTCGCCGATGCTGACCCGGCGCAACCCGAGCCGCTCCGCCACCATCACCGACACGGTCGTCTTGCCACTGCCGAGGTCACCGTTGAACACGACCGTCCGAGGCTGAATCATCCGCAAACCCTAGTCTGGGCTTGTGGACCATGACATCGAGGCGCGGCTGGCCGAGCTCACCGGGCTGATGCGCGAGGGTGAGCTGCTGCGACGCCGCCGGGCCGAGCTGGACGCCCGGCTCGCCGAGCAGACCGGCGCGCTGCAGGAGCTGCGGGAGCGGCACGCGGCCGAGCTCCGGGACGTCGAGCGGCTGGAGAACCTGTCACTCGCCCGGGTGCTCGTCGCGATGCGCGGGTCGCGTACCGAAGATCTGGAGAAGGAGCGCGCGGAGGTCGAGGCCGCCCGCTATCGGCTCGCCGAAGGCGAAAGCCGCCTCGGCGCGCTGCGGGACGAGCACCGGGCGGTGACCGCCCGGCTGCACGCGCTGGCCGACCTGCCGGCGCGGCATGCGGCCGTGCTGGACGAGAAGAATCACTATCTGCGCCGGGCCGGCGCCCCGGAGGCCGGGCGGTTGATGGTGCTGGCCGAACACCGCGGCCGGGCCGAGGCGGAGCTGCGGGAGCTGGCCGAGGCGGCGATCGCCGCCGACACCGCCCTGGGCGCCCTCGGAGAGGTACGCCGCCACCTGGAACGCGTCTCGGAGATGCAGTCGGCCGACAACTGGCTGGGCGGCGCCGTGAAGCTGAGCCGGCCGGACTGGCTGGACGCGGTCGGCTGGGCGGCCGCGCACGCCGACCGCTGCACCGCCGTGCTGCACACCGAACTGGCCGATGTCGGGCTCGCCCGGCCGCTCGGCAACGCGTGGGCGGTGGTGGCGCCGATCGGAGTCACCGGTGGGCTGTTCGAGCAGGCGTTCCTGTCCAACGTGATCGCCCGGGACCGGATCAACAACGCCCGGCGGGCGGTCGATCATGCGGCGCAGGTGGTCGCCGGGGTGCGCGGTGAGCTCGACGAGCGCGCCGCCCTGGTGCAGGCGCACCGGGTCGCCGTCCTGGACGAACGCCGGGCCATCCTGGACAGGGGCTAGAACGAGAACGTGGCTCGGGGCACCAGCCGTTCGAGCTGGGTGACGTGTCGCGGCTCGAGCTCGTCGACCGTGGCGACCTGCAGCAGCTGCATGGTGCGCACGATCTGGTCGGCCAGGATCGCGATCGCCCGGTCGACGCCGGCCCGGCCGCCCGCCATCAGACCGTAGAGATAGGCCCGGCCGACCAGCGTGAACTTCGCGCCGAGCGCGATCGAGGCGACGATGTCGGCGCCGTTCATGATGCCGGTGTCGACCACCACCTCGATGTCGTCGCCGACCTCGCGGACCACCTCGGGCAGCAGGTGGAACGGGATCGGGGCACGGTCGAGCTGGCGGCCGCCGTGGTTGGACAGCACGATGCCGTCGACGCCGAGGCCGGTGAGCTTCTTGGCGTCGGCGACCGTCTGCACGCCCTTGACGACCAGCTTTCCGGGCCACATGCCGCGGATCGTGTCGAGGTCGTCGAAGCTGATGGTCGGGTCCATGGCCGCGCCGAGCAGATCGGCGACCGTGCCGCCGGTGGAGGTCAGCGAGGCGAACTCGAGCTTCGGCGTGGTGAGGAAGTCCCACCACCACCAGGGGCGCGGGATCGCGTTGAGCACGGTGCCCGCGGTGATCACCGGCGGTATCGAGAACCCGTTGCGCTTGTCGCGGAGGCGGGCGCCGGCCACGGGAGTGTCCACAGTGAACATCAGCGTGTCGAAGCCGGCCGCGGCGGCCCGTTCGACCAGTTCGTAGGAGATCTCGCGCTTGCGCATCACGTACAGCTGGAACCAGTTGCGGCCGTGCGGATTGGCGGCCTTCACCCCCTCGACCGAGGTGGTGCCGAGCGTGGACAGCGTGAAGGGGATGCCGGCCGCCCCGGCCGCGCCCGCGCCGGCCGTCTCGCCCTCGGTCTGCATGAGCCGGGTGAACCCGGTCGGGGCGATCCCGAACGGCAGGGCGGAGGGCCCGCCCAGCACGGTGGTCGACGTGTCGACCTTCGAGACGTCGCGCAGGATCGACGGGTGGAACTCGACGTCCTCGAAGGCCTGGCGGGCCCGGCTCAGGCTGAGTTCGCCCTCGGCGGCGCCGTCGGTGTAGTCGAACGCCGCCCTGGGGGTGCGCCGCTTGGCGATCCGGCGGAGGTCATAGATGGTGAGCGCGTCGGCGAGGCGTCGCCGCTTGCCGTTGAAGTCGGGCTTCTTGACCTTGGCGAGCTCGAAGATCGTCCGGGCGTTCGGCAGCTGACGTTTGACCATCACTGACCTCCTGTGGTGCTCAGCGCGGTCGTCGAGGAAATCAACATCTTTCTACGCCGATCGTACGGCCGGGCGCGGATCAGGCAAGCAGGTGACGGTCAGCCGAGCAGCTTCCACGTCCCCTCGGAGATGACCTCGACCTTGCCGTCGACCACCTGGATGGCGGTTTCGTCGTCCATCGCGTACCCCGGACCCGGCAGGGCGGCGACCCACTGCTCCGCCGCCTCCATGGTGTTCTCCGGCATGCCCAGGTGCGGGAAGATCGAGAAGTCCACCACGCCCAGCCCTTCGTCGCCGCCGGCCGGCGGTGCCCACTGCACGAACTCCGACCCGATCCGCGGGGTCAGCACCATGCTCCCGGCGCTCAATCCGGCCCACACCGTCTCGCCCAGCGACGGCAGCAGATCCGCCAGCCCGGACTCCCGCATCCAGTGCGCCAGATAGAGCGCGTCGCCACCGTTCACCAGCAGGGCGTCCGCCTCGCGCACCCAGGGCACCCAGCGGTCCGCACCGATGCTGGGCAGCGCGGTGAGCTCCAGCACGCCCACCGACTTCCAGCCCAGCTCGGTCATCGGACACCGGGGTTCCCGTCCGCTGATGAAGTTCCAGGCCCGGACCGGCCCGGACATCGGATGCCCCCACGACGCGGTGGGGATGCAGAGGGCGGTGGACTCGGCGATCGGTTTGCCCAGCAGGCCGACCAGCGCCTCCCGGATGCTCGCGTTCTTGATGCCGGCGGAGGTGAGGAGAAGTTTCATGATGCCCTTTCGGTCAGGTGGTGGTCAGTGCCTTGCCCAGGCGGTCCAGCTCTCGTTCGAGGCCGCCTCGGCGTTGCCGCGGAATGTCCAGGCCGTCCAGATAGGCGCCCTGATCGGTCTGCACCAGCCGGGTGCCGCCGCCCTCTCCGAAGAGCTCGATGCTCTGCACCGAGACCGACAGCCGCCGGCCGGACTGGGTCATCTCATAGCTGAGGACGATGCGGCGGTCCGGCACGATGTCGTAGTAACGGGCGGTGTAGCGGAACGGCTCCTCGCCGACCGGCCCTTTGGCGCTGGTCTCCACGCCGCCCACCCGGAAGTCGAAGGTGCGCTCGCCCTGCACCCGCCAGTGGTCCGGGCCGCCGAGGAACCACTGCGCCTTCGCCTCGGCGCTGGAGAAGGCCCGGAAGACCCGCTCGGGCGTCGCGTCGTAGTGGCGCTCGAGCGTGATGGTCTCGTGCACGATCGTCATGGGGCATCCTCGTCAGCGGTGGAGTCCAGATAGGCGCCGAGGCGGTCCAGCCCGGCGGCCAGGCCGGCCCGGCGGTCGGCGATCCAGTCCTCGGCCGTGCGCAGCGCGGTGTGGTCGATCCGGCAGGTGCGGACCCGGCCGGCCTTGTCCGAGCGGACCAGCCCGCTGCTCTCCAGGACCCGCAGATGCTGCATGACCGCGGGCAGCGACATGGACAGCGGCGCCGCCAGCTCGGACACGGACGCCGGCCCGTGGCCGAGCCGCTCGACCATGCTGCGCCGGCTGGGATCGGCCAGCGCCGCGAACATCAGATCGAGCGGTTACTGATAGTTAAGCACGCCCTTAAGTATTGCGCTGCGGCGGTGACTGTCAAGCGTCGCTGTGCATGCCCGGCTCGAACACCGCTTGGCTGCCGGCGCATCGGGATTTGGCCCAGTACATGGCGATGTCCGCATCGCGCACCAGCGACGCCGCGTCCGCGATCGGCGTGCCGCGGGTCAGCGCGACGCCGATGCTCGCGGTCACCACCAGCTGATGCCCGGCCACCCGGTGCGGGCGGTTGAGGGAGGACTGCAGCCGCTGCGCCATCGTCAGCGGGGTGTGGCCGTCGTCGAGCCCGTCCAGCAGAACCAGGAACTCGTCTCCCCCGAACCGGCCCGCCGTGCCGCGGTCGCCCAGTTCGGCGCGCAGCCGCTCGGCGACCCCCACCAGGATCTGGTCGCCGACCGCGTGGCCGTACGTGTCGTTGATCAGCTTGAAGCCGTCCAGGTCCACGAAGAGCACCGCCGCGGCGGAGGTGGCGGCCAGCAGATCCAGGAAGTGCGCCCGGTTCGGCAGGCCGGTCAGGTGGTCGTGCAGCGCGCTCGCGCGCAGCTCCTCCTCCTGCTCGCGCAGCGTCTGCAGCACCGCTTGGTAGTCCAGTGCGACGGTCAGCAGCGCGGCCCACTGGTTGATCGGCTCGCGCCCGGTGGCGGCCTGCAGGTCCACGCGGTCCACCGTGGCGAGCAGCCCCCAGTCGCGGGAGCGCACCCGCACCGGCACGACGAAGGTCAGTGCGCCGGGCTCGGCACGGGCCGCGTCCAGGATCGAGCCCGGCGGGAACCCGGCGGCCGTCACCGGTGGTTGCGGACCGGGCTGCTCGCCGTCCCGATGGAAGTGGCCGACGATGTCCAGGCTGCGGTCCCCCTCGCCGGGCTGCTCGGACCACAGCCCGAGACAGCCGGCCAGCGCCGGCGTGCGACGCAGCCAGCCCAGCTGCCGCGGGTCCTCCTCGTGGCTGCGCAGCAGGTCGAGGCTGATGTCATATTGGCTGCTCAGCGAGCGCTGCAGCCGGGTGCGCTCGCGGTATTGCGAGCGGCCCTCGGCCCGCAACGTCTCGGGCGTGCGCACCGCGTCGGCCGCACTGCCCGGGAACTCGGGCGCCGGGCAGCCGCACGATTCGCGCACCACCAGGCGGGTCGCCACCTCGCGCCGCACCGGCGGTCCCCCGGCGCCGCGGATCGCCGACAGCAGCGTCTCCGCGGCGGTGGAACCGATCTGGAAGAGCGGCTGCCGCACGGTGGTCAGCCGGGGCTCGGTGAAGGACGCGTCCGAAAGGTCGTCGAAGCCGACGACGGCCTGGTCCGCCGGCAGCCGGCAGCCGGCCTCGGTGAGCACCCGCATCAGGCCGATCGCATTGAGGTCGGTGCCGGTGACCACCGCGGTCGACGGCAACCCCGCGGCGAGCATGGCGTGGGCCGCGCCTTCGCCGCCGGCCTCCTGGTTGTCGGCCGCCTCGAAGATCAGGTCCGGGTCCGGCGCGAGGCCGTTCGCGATCAGCGCCTGCCGGTACGACGCACAGCGCTCCCGCTGATCGACGGCGCCCATGAACCCGGCGAACGCGATCCGCCGGTGCCCGTGCCGCACCAGGTGCTCGACCACGGCCCGCACCCCGACCCGGTTGTCCGGGAACACCGTCGGGCAGTCGAGCTCGGGGAATTCGTGACTGACCACGACGACGGGCCGGCCGGTGGCCTGGATCTCGTGCAGGTACTTGGCGCTGGCCGCGTTCACGATCACCACGAAGCCGGCGGCATGATCCCAGGCCAGTGGGTGCGGCGGGTGCGGCGGCTCGGTCAGCTCCCGCTGATCGGTGCCCGCGTCCAGGGTCTGCACGGCGACCACGGCGGCACCGGCGCCGGCCGCGACGTGGGCGATGCCCTCGAGCACGCCGCCGAAATACCAGCCGCCGAGAAAGGGGGACAGAACGCCCAGAACGAGCCCGGCGCTCTCGTCGTGGATCTTGCGACCCCCGGCATGTCCACTCTCGGCCATCCGTGCCCCTTCCGCCGGCCTGGCGACATCATCGCACTGCCCGCCGCCGCTCAGGGAGCGCGATGAGGGCCGCGGTCAGAAGATCGGCGGTGCGGCGCTGCCATTCGTCGGGGGTCCAGCCGCAGACGTCGGTGAATTGCAGATAGGTCTCGGCGTTGCTGAGCACGAAGGCGATGTCGCGCGCCCGGTCGGTGTCCAATTCGGGCCGCAGGGCGCCGCGCTCGGCGAGCAGGGCGACGAAGAACCCGTTCGCCATGCGCGTCTGCTCCTGATTGGTGTCCCACTGTGCGGCCACCTCCGGGTCGGTGCCGGTGGCCCCGCGCACGACCCGCATCAGCGGCGCGATCCGGTCGATGATGGACCGGCCGGTGGCCAGCCACAGCTCGACGATCCGCACCGGATCGGTCTCCGCCTGGATCTCCTTGACCCACGGCCGCTCCATCAGCGGCACCGGCTCGTCGTCGCCGGCCGCGGCCACGTCGAGCGCCTCCTTGAGCAGCGTGCGCTTGTTTCCGAAGTGGAAATAGACCGTCTGCACGGCGACGCCGGCCTCCTCGGCCACCTGGTCCAGCAGCGTCGCGCCATAGCCGTGCGCGACGAATCGCGACGCCGCGGCCGCGATGATCCGCCGGCGGGTGGCACGTGCCTGCTCCGCCCGCGTCGGCTTTTTTCCCTTGACAGATCCCGCCACCCGCTAGAGCCTACTCTAGTCGGTTACTAGAGCCAACTCTAATGAATGGAAGAGAGATGCCTGACCTGTCCGGCTTCCACCACGTCAAGCTCCCGGTCGGCGACCTGCGGCGCAGCCGGGATTGGTACACGTCCGTGCTCGGTCTGCGGGTCGAGGTCGAGTTCGTCGAGGACGGCACCCTGATGGGCCTCGCCCTGACCGACGCGAGCGGCCGGATGCGCCTGGCGCTGCGTCTCGACCCGGCCCGCGCGGCGGCCCTGGCCGGCTTCGACCCGGTCGCTCTCGAGGTGCCGAAACGGGGGGACGTCGAGGCTTGGCGGGGCCGGCTGGACGACCTGGGCGAGCCGCACGGCGGCATCGTCACCGGACACCGGGGCGGCGCGGTCCTGATCGGGCTGCACGACCCGGACGGCATCGAGATCCGGCTCTACGCGGTCTGACACCGACACCACGATGGAAGGGAACGACCATGATCGAAAACGACATCACCCGCATCCGGCTCGACGGCATCGAGGTGGGTTTCACCGATTCCGGCGGCGACGGCGAAGCGCTGCTGCTGATGCACGGCGGCGGCCTCGCCGACTTCTGCACGCCGCTGGCCGGCACGCCCGAGCTGAAGGACTTCCGGGTGATCCGGCTGGTCCGCGCGGGCTATCCGGGCAGCACCGCGGAGGGCTTGAGCGTCGCGGATCACGCCCGCCACGCGGCCACCCTGCTGCGCCGGCTGAATGCCGCGCCCGCGCACGTCGTCGCCCACTCGTCCGGCGCGACCATCGCGCTCCAGCTCGCGGTCGACGACCCGGCCACCGTTCGCTCGCTCGCGTTGATCGAGCCGCCGCTGGTCGACCCCCTGGTCGACCCGGCCGACGTCGACGCGGTGCGCACGGCCTTCGGACCGGTCATCGGGACGGCGATGGGCGCGGTGGCCCGTGGCGACAACGCGACGGCGTTCGACGCCTTCATGACCCTCGTGTGTGGACCGGACTACCGCGCCGTCATGGACGACGTCCTCGGCGCCGGTCTGGTCGACGAAGCGGTGCGCAACAGCCGGCAGTTCTTCACCAGCGAGGTCCCGGCGCTCTCCGCCTGGACGTTCGACCCGGCAGTCGACCAGCCGGTGCTGCTGATCCAGGGCGGCGACAGCCCGGCGCCGACCCACCGGCTGATCGCGCACCTGGCCGGTCTGCTCCCGAATGCCTCGGTCACCACCGTCGACCACACCAACCACCTGCTGCCGCTGACCGCACCGGCCGAGCTCGGCGCACTCGTCGCCGATTTCTGCCGGACAAAGGCGACCTAGTCTGGAGGACATGACCGCTGACCTGGGCGCCGACCACCGGCGGCTGTCCCGCACCCTCTTCGACAGCCGTGCCGTGGGCTGGCGCTCGGTGGATCTGCAGCTGCTGTCGATCGCCGGGGTGGCCGACCAGGTCGAGCTGCCGGGCATCGCGGCGCAGCTGATCGACCTGCAGATCCAGGGCACCCGCACGGTGGCGAGCCGGGGCCGGCGCGGGTGGGCCGAGGGGCGGGTGCGCCCCGGGTCGCTGTCGACGACGGCGCCGCACCGAGCCAGTCACCTGCGGTGGACCTCGCCGGCCGGCGACGACCGGGTCACCCAGATCCGACTGCTCATCCCGGCGCTGACGATGGCCCGTGTCGCCGACGAAGTCTGGGGCGGCCGCGCCGGCGGAGCGCGGCCACCGGACGGACTGGCCTTCGACGACGACGTCCTGCGGTCCGTGCTGACCCGCCTGCACCGGGCCGCCCGCGCCGGGGTGACCGACCTCTATGCGGCAACGGCCGCCGAGTTCATCGCGGTGCACCTGCTGACCAACCACGGAACGGCGCCCGCACCCGCCGGGACGCTCCGCGACGACGCCCGCGTCACTCGCGTGATCGACCTGCTGCACGCCAGCCCGGGCACCCCGGTGACGCTCGCCGAGCTCGCCGCCGAGGCCGGCCTCAGCCGGTTCCACCTGTTGCGCCTGTTCAAGCAGCACACCGGCGAGACCCCGGCGCGGTTCCATCTGCGCCTGCGCATCGACCTGGCCCGGCGGCTCCTGCGCACCACCGGGGCGGGCGTGTCGGAGATCGGGCTGCGGTGCGGGTTCGCCGACTCGTCCCACTTCGCCAAGGCGTTCCGCCGCCAGGTCGGCGCGTCGCCGTCGGCCTATCGTCAGTCGTCGCTCACCACGGAGTAGGCGACCTCGCGCTGGGCGTCGTGCTCGGCCAACCGGGCCACGAGTGAGGCGCGGACGTCTTCGAAGGTGTCCGAGCCGAGCGGGAGGCGCAACGGCGTCCGGCCGAAGTCGACCAGATCGATCATCGCCGCGGCGATCTTGCCGGCGTCGTTCGGCAGCCGGAAATCCCCACCGGCGATGGCCCGCCGGACGTCCCCGGCCGGCGTGCCGTCGTATTCCGGCATGATCTCCGCGGTGTCCAGGGCCGAGCCGAACCCGGTCGGCGTCGCACCCGGCTCGACGATCGTCAGGCCGATGCCGAACGGGGCGATCTCCTGCGCCACCGTCTCGCAGAACCCTTCGATCCCCCACTTCGAGGCGTGGTAGTAGGAGAAGTTGGGATAGGTGGTCTGCCCGCCGGCGGTCGACACCTGCAGGATCCGGCCACTGCCCTGGGCCCGCAGATGCGGCAGCGCGGCCCGGATGACGTGCACCGATCCCAGCAGGTTGGTGTCGACGACCCGGCGGATCTGCTCGTCGGACGCCTCCTCGACCGAGGCGAACACGCCGTAGCCGGCGTTGTTGACGATCACGTCGATCGTGCCGAGCGCGGCGAACGCCTCGTCCACCACCCGGCGGACCTGACCGGGCTCGGTGACGTCCAGCCGCGCCGGCCACAGCCGGTCGTCGTATTTCGCGGCGAGCTCCGCCAAGGCCTCCGGGCGGCGCAGGGTCGCCGCGACCCGGTCGCCGCGATCGAGCAGCCGTTCGGTCAGCAGGCGGCCGAAACCGGAGGAGGTGCCGGTGATGAACCAGGTCAGAGGCTTCATGATCCGAACGTACTTTCCCCGGGGCCGCTCGTCCGGTGCAGGATTGCCGTCCCGGAGGGGTGATATTGCCGCCGGCCAGAGGCAACCGGATGGTGAGGTGCGGTGTGTCTTCAGGTGTGCAAGCAGACTTCGACACCTTCTACGGCGCCACGGTCCGGCGCGTCGTGCTCTATCTCTATGCCTCCTCCGGCGACCGGGCCGAGGCCCAGGACATCGCCCAGGAGGCGTACGCACGGGCCTGGCAGCACTGGCCGAAGGTCTCCGGGTACGACGACCCCGAGTCGTGGGTGCGCACCGTCGCCTGGCGGCTGATGGTCAACCGGTGGCGCGGCCTGAAGCGCCGGCTCGCCGCCCGGGCCCGGATGGGACCACCCGAGGTGGCGCACAGCCCGTCGCCGGACCGGGTGGCAGTGATCGACGCCCTGCAGCGACTGTCCCAGCCACAACGGCAGGTCATCGCATTGCACTACCTGCTGGACATGTCGATCCACGACATCGCCGCGACCATCGGCGCCCCGGAGGGCACGGTCAAGGCGCGGCTCTCGAGGGCCCGGACCGCTCTCGCCCGGCTGCTCGACGAACACGAGGAGGAGAACAACGATGTCACGTCCCATGCCTGATCGACTGCGCGAGTTGGAGAACGACGTCCGGGATCTCCCGGTCATGCCGGCCGCCGACGTCCGGGCCCGCGGACGCACCCGGGGTCGCCGGCAGCTGGCCGCCTGGACGACGGCCGCCGCGGTCGTCGTGACCACGGCGGGCGTCGCGTTCGCCTGGCCGCAGCAGCGCACCGCGCCGCCGGCCGTCCCGCCGGTGCCCGGGCCCGCGGTGAGCTGCGTTCTCGATCTGCCGGGAAGCCCGGACGAGGTGCGGCTGCGGGTGCTCGACGGCGGGGCGCCGGCCGATCTGCTGGACGCGACGGTCGGCCGGCTGCGCGCTCGCGAGTTCACCGTGCTGGACGGCACCGTCCGGGACCCGGCGGGTGCGACCGTCATCCGCTATGGCCCCGCGGCGATCGGTGCGGCGGCGCTCGTGCGGGCGGAGGTGCACGGCGAGAGCGCCATGCGGTTCGATCCCGGCCGCCGCGACGAGACCGTCGACCTGGTCCTCGGGCCGGACTTCGACCGGCTCGCCAGCACCACCGAGGTCAACCAGAACCTGGTGGCCGCCGGTGCGCCGACCGCTCCCCCGCAGTGCCCCTGACCCGGAGTCAGGGCCGGACGTCGCGGGTCAGGGTCGCGGCGAGCAGCAGCGCCGCGGCCAGACCGGCGATCGTCCATCCGGTGCTGCTGACGGCCCAGTCGCCGAACGCGTAGGGGAAGACCGGGAGATGCTCGCCGAGCGGGCGGACCAGGGCCCAGGCGGTGCTCACCGGCACGATGGTGACGGCCCAGCGCTGCCCGGGAGTGGCCTCGCCGCGCGCCCGGCGCCAGGTCACCCAGGCGGTGGCCACGGCGGCCGCCGCGAACCCCTGGGCGAGCACCGCCCAGGGGTGGCCGAAGAACGCGTCCCGCGCCCACCAGACCGCCGCGCACCAGACGCCCAGCAGGACGGCGATGCCGCAGGAGCGGGCCAGGGTGCGCCAGGCCAGTCCGCGCGGCGCCGGGTCGACCACCGCGGCGGCCGGCTCGTCGAGACACCAGCCGACCGCCCCGGCGAGCAGCCCGACCGCGGTGCCCTGCATCGGCCACAGCGTCCAGTTGTCGTAGCGGACCGCTGCGAGCAGGCCGACGACCAGTAGGGACGCCGCGGCGATCAGGACCCAGGGCACCGCGCGGGCCGCGTGCCGGAGCATCAGAGGGGCGGACCGGTGAGCGGGTTGTAGACGGCCTCGGGCAGTCCCAGCGTCATGGTGAGCACGACGGCCAGCACCGCGACGGCCACGGTCGCGCCGATCAGCAGGCGCAGTCTGGCACGGTCGGCCTCCGGGTCGTGGTAGATCGCCACCAGGACACCGAGCACGCAGACGGCCGCGAGGTAGGCGAGCCACACCTGCGGCGAGCCGGGGAGCGCCGCCCAGTGGTCGTCACCGGAGTTCCACCCGACCGGGCCGTACCAGTAGGTCCACGGCCAGATCACCCGCCAGTGCCAGGTGGATTCGAAGTTGCCCTGCATCACGATGGTGACCAGGACGACCAGCACGACCGCGAGCGGAGTGACGCCGCGGCGGGGCAGCCAGCGGGCGATCAGCAGGCCGAGGATCGGGCCGCTGACGGCCGGGATCACCCCGAGGGCGAACATCACGGTGAAGACGTCGCCGTCGCCGAGCTCCCCGAACGGCACGGTCGCCGGCGCCGGCGGATTGACCTGATAGGCGACCAGCGCGCCCGCGTACCAGAGGAGGGCGGTGGCGAAAGGCACGACGGTGGCCACCGCCAGGGCCGCGGTCCGTGTGCGTTCCGGCACCGCGACCGAGCCCGCGGCCTCGGCGGCCCGGTCGGACCGGCGGGTCAGGCCGGCCATCACGATCAGGCCGAGAACGCCGAGCAGCGCGGCCGGGGCGATCATGTCAAGCGCGGTCGACGGGCCGGTCGAGGACGGCGAGATGAAGTTCACCGCGGTGACGACGACGAGCAGGGCGGCGCCGAACCAGTACAGCTTGGCGCCGAGGTAGTGCCGGATCTCGCGCCGGGCGAGGACGCGGAATATCGAGGTGGTGTCCGGGGTGACGGAGGTGGTCATGCCGGTGCTCCTTCGGGTGTGGCGCTTCTGAGCAGGAGGTAGGCGTCCTCGACGGTCGGCTCGACCGCCGCGGAGTCGGCGGCGGGCCGCCCGCCGACCGATCGGATGAGTCCGGTGCCGGTCCGCCAGGTCTGAACGGCGCCGGGGATGGCGGACGGGCCCTGGTGCACGCGGCCCGCGGCGGTGGCGAGAAGCTCCGGCACGGTGCCGTCGAAGCGGACCCGGCCGGCGTCGAGGACGACGACCCGGTCGCACAGCGCCGAGACATCCTCGGTCTGGTGGGTGGAGATCAGCACCGTGCCGGGCCGGCCGGAGAGCAGCCCGCGCAGCGACGCCCGCTGTTCCGGGTCCAGGCCGGTGGTGGGCTCGTCGAGGATCAGCAGATCGGGGTCGCCGAGCAGGGCCTGGGCGATGGCCAGCCGGCGGCGCTGCCCGCCGGAGAGCGCCCGCACCTTGACGGTCGCGCGCTCGGCCAGTCCGACCTGGGCGAGCACCCGGCGCACCTCGGCGTGCCGGCGCTCGGTGTCGGTCCACTCCTTGAGCACGGCGATGTAGTCGAGGAACCCGATGGCGGTCATCCCCCGCGGGAACGTGACCTCCTGCGGCAGATAGCCGATCCGGCGGCGGGCCTCGGTGCGTTCGGCGTGCGAGCCGGTGACGTCGTGCCCGGCGACCGTGATGGTGCCGGCGCTCGGCGCCAGCGCGCTCGACAGCAGCCGCAGCATGGTCGTCTTGCCGGCGCCGTTCGGGCCGAGCAGGCCGATCACGCCCGGCTCCAGCCGGAGTGTGGTCGGGTGCAACGCCACGGTGCGGTCATACTTCTTGGCGACGTTGTGCAGGACGGCGGTCATCGAGTGACTCCCCGGGCGTGGTGGGTGGTGGCGACGCGGACGAGAAGGGCCACGAGGGCGGCCAGGGCGAGCGCGAACCCGGCCTGTCCGGCTCCGGTGGCGACGGCTTCGATGGTGTGGGCGCCCGCGGCGGTCGAGGCGGCGGCGAGCCAGCCGACCCCCACCACCGCACTGGCGGCCCACGCGGTGAGCCAGGTCAGCAGGATCAGCGTGGCCACGGTCAGGGCGAGTCCCGGCAGCAGCCAGGCGGCGAAATAGCCGCGCAAGGCCGGCACCACCACGGCCACGGCCAGGGTCAGTGGGATCGCCGCGGTGAGCGCGGCCGCCGCCCGCAGCAGGGCGAGCCGGAGCTTGGAGAAGGGCGCGGTCTCGGTGACCTCACGGAAGGGGTCGGTGGCGTCGTACGTCGCCACCACGGCCAGCACCGGGATCAGCGGGGCGAGGATGAGGAACATCGCGGACGGGCCACCGGGCAGCCGCAGCGGGACCAGGCCGGTGAGCACGGCGCACACCACCGCGGCGCCGACCGCCAGCGACCAGGAGAGCAGCAGGTCGCGTCCGCCGCTCACCACGACCAGGTCGGCCTCCGGCACGCCGAGCCGGGCCAGCAGCCGCAGCGGCCAGGGCAGCCGGGGCCGGGTGATCTCGGCGTGCACCTGCTGCCAGATCGGCTCGACGTCCGGAACTACGGTCCTCGCTCCGGCGCGGCAGTCCGGGCACGACGTCACGTGCTCCTCCACGGCCGCCTCGGTCACCGGGTCCAGCCGGCCGCCGGCGTACGCCCGCCAGGTCCGCTCGTCCACGTGCCAGATCATGCGATCCCCTCCAGCAGTCGGCGCCGCATCTGGGCCTTGGCCAGCCGCACCCGGCTCTTCACCGTGCCCTGCGGCACGCCGAGCAGCAGCGCCGCCTCCTTGGTGCTGAGGCCGTCGAGAACGGTCACCTGCAACGCCTGGCGCAGCTCCGGGGACAGCCCGCGCAGCGCCGAGCCGAGATCGCCGTGCTCCACCGCGATCAGCAGTTCGTCCTCGGCGCTGCGCACGCTGGGCGCGAGCGCGGAGAGCACCTGCTGGCCGACCGGCTGCGGGCCTTGCCGGACCCGCAGCCGGGACACCAGTTGCCGGATCGCGATGCCCCACAGCCAGCCGCCGACGTCGCCGTCACCGCGGTAGCTGCGGGCGCTGCGCCAGACCGCGACGAAGGTGTCCTGCAGTGCCGACTGGGCGAGCTCCTCGTCGGGCGTGCGCCGCCGCAGCCGCAGCAGCAGCCAGGCCGCGTGCCGCTCGACCAGTGCCCGCAGGGCGCGCTCATCACCGGCCGCGACCTGCATCAACAGGTCGTTGTCGCTCGGTGCGGGCGTCTCCATGCCTACACTGTCGCGGCCACCGGCCCGATCGGATCACAGCGGCGGCGAGTATTTGCGGCCGTCACCCGTTCGACAGCCGGGCGCGCAGGTCGGACTTCAGGATCTTGCCGACCTTGGACCGCGGCAGGTCGTCCCAGATCTCGATCTGCTTCGGCGTCTTCACGCTGCCGATCCGCGCCTTCACGAACGCGGCGATCTCGTCCCGGTCGGCGGTCGCGCCGGGCCGCAGCTGCAGGATCGCGGTCACCCGCTCGCCCCACTTGTCGTCGGGCAGGCCGATCACCGCGCAGTCCTGGATCGCCGGATGCTGCATGAGGGCCTGCTCGACCTCGGTCGAGTAGACGTTGAAGCCGCCGGTGATCACCATGTCCTTGGCGCGGTCGACGATGAACAGGTAGTTCTCGTCGTCGAGGTAGCCGATGTCGCCGGTGTGGTGCCAGCCGTGCGCGGACGCGGCCGCGGTGGCCTCCGGATCGCGGTGGTAGCCGCGCATCACCAGTGAGCCGCGGGCCACGATCTCGCCGGTCTCGCCGCGCGGCAGCAGCTCCCCCTCCGGGCCCATGATGGCCACGGTGACCAGCGGCGACGGGCGGCCGGCCGAGGACAGCCGGGATCGGGCGATGCCGCCGTCCGGCAGGTAGTGGTCGGCCGGCGCCATGGTGGAGATCATCATCGGCGCTTCGGTCTGGCCGAACAGTTGCGCCATCGGGCCGATCCGGCGCAACGCCTCCTCGAGGCGGGACGCGGACATCGGCGCCGCGCCGTACCAGAAGCATTGCAGTGAAGAGAGGTCGGCGTCGGCCAGTGCCGAGTGCGTGAGGACCATGTAGATGAGGGTCGGCGGGAGGAAGGTGTGCGTCACGCCGTGCCGTCCGATGTTGCCGATGAAGGCGGCCACGTCGGGCTTGCGCATGATGACGATCTCGCCGCCCCGGGCCAGCACCGGGAAGCACAGCACGCCGGCGGCGTGGGTCAGCGGCGCGAGGGCGAGATAGACCGGCCGGTCGCTCCACGGGTAGCTCATCAGCGTGATCGCGGTCATCGCCTCGAGGTTGGCGCCGGTCAGCTCGACACCCTTGGGCCGCCCGGTGGTGCCGCCGGTGCCGACGATCATCGCGAGGTCGTCCACGGCCGGCCGATCGACGGCGTCCGCATCGGCCAGGAACTCGTCGAATTCGGTCTCCAGGCACACCAGCGTCCGCAACCGAGGCAGGCCGCCGCGGATCTTCTCGACCAGCGGCGCGAACGACGCCTGATAGATCAGCGCTGTGCAGCCGAACAGGTCCAGCAGCTCCCGGTTCTCGTACGCCTCGTTGCGCGGGTTGATCGGGCACCAGACCGCGCCGGCCCGGCTGATGCCGAACACGCAGGTGAACGCGGTCGGATCGTTCCCGGAGAGGACCGCCACCCGTTCCCCGGGAACGATCCCCCGCGCGGCGAGAGCCGCCGCGATGCGGACGCTGAGCCGCTGCACCTGCCCATACGTCCGGGTCTCGTGATCGGTGGTCAGACAGGGCGCGTCCGGGTCCAGGGACGCGCCCTTGTCGAGATAGTCGACGAGCCGCATGACTCAGCTCTCGACCGTGACCGTCGGCTCGCGGACCAGGCCGAAACTGGTCAGCACGCCGAGCAGCTCGCGGTGGCCGAAGGCCTGGGAGCCGGAGGCGAAACCGACCCGCCGCGGCGGGCGCTGCAGCAGGTGGTACGCCGCGTACGCCTGCATCAGGCCGGTCTGCTTGTAGTTCGAGTTGCCGTAGATGACGCAGTGCGCGCGGCCGAGCGGCCCGGAGGCGTGCACCGAGTCGACCGACTTGTTCAGGCGTGGGTTCTCGCGCGGCGGCATCCGGTTCATCACCTGGGCCGCGGTCGCGGTCAGCGCGGCGTACCGGTCGTCGGTGTTCATGTCCTTGGTCGCCTCGACGGCGCCGGCGACGATCTGCGGTACGCCGTTCATCAGCGCGTTGTTGAAGACGCCGCCGAGCACCTTCACGTTGGCCACCCGGGGGTCGTTGCGGTACCAGACCGGGTGCGACGTGCCGCCCCACGGCAGCGCCAGGGCGAGCTCGTGCTGGCCGGGCAGCACCAGCTGATAGAGACCCGCGTTCGGATCCCAGGCCTCGTAACGGTTCTGCTCGAGCCGGAAGGCGCCCGAGGTGGCCGCGTTCACCAGGATCGTCAGCGTCGACGCGATGGTGGGGCTGCCACCCCAGAACACCGCGATGTCGAGCGTGTCCAGCCCCGGCTTCTCCAGGCACAGCTCGGCCGCGATCTCGCCGGTGGTGTACATCTGGGCGATGCCGGGCGCGAGCAGCAGCCCGGCGGCGGCGAAGTCGGCGCCGTACTTCTCGTCGCAGGTGATCATCCAGTCCTGCTCGCCGGTGGTGTCCAGATAGTGCGCCCCGGCGGCCAGGCAGGCCTCGACCACCTCGGGCCCGTGCTGGCTGAACGGCCCGACCGTGTTGCACACCACCGACGATCCGGCGAACAGGTCGGTCAGCGACTTGGTGTCGTGCCCGACCTCGACGATCTCGTAGTCGGCGGTCTCGATGCCGGCCACGTTCTCCCGCATCGACGCCTCGAGCTTGCCGGTGTCCCGCCCGGCGGCGACGAACGGCACGTTGTACTCGCGCAGGTATTCGCAGATGAGCCGGCCGGTGTAGCCGGAGGCGCCGTAGACGACGACGGGCTTGGCACTCATGTCACATCCCCATTCCGCCGTCGACCGGCAGGCCGACGCCGTTGATGAAGCGGGCCGCGTCGGAGGCCAGGAACACCACCGCGTCGGCCATGTCGCCGACCTCGCCCAGCCGGCCAGACGGGGTGAGCTCGATGACCGCGCCGACGGCCTCCTCCGGCGAGCCGAACAGCCCGATCCGGGCCACGTCGTTGGCCAGCCCGGCGCCCATCGCGGTGGGAACCAGACCGGGATAGATGCAATTCACGCGTACGCCGTAGCCGAGCTTGCCGGACTCCATGGCGGCCACCCGGGTGAGCCGGTCGACGCCGGACTTGGTGGCCGAGTAGACCGAGATCCCGGGGAACGCGATGGTCGCCGCGACCGAGGCGACGTTGATGACCACCCCGCCGCCGCCGGCCGCGCCACCCGGCCGCATCGTGCGGAAGGCGTGCTTGATGCCGAGGGCGGTGCCGAGCAGGTTGACCTCGAGCTGCTTGCGGACCGCGGCCGGATCGAGGTCGACGATCAGGCTGGTGATCTCGATGCCGGCGTTGTTCACCACGATGTCGAGCCCGCCGAGGATGCCGACCGCCTGCTCGACCGCCGCCGCCCAGCCGTCGTCGTCGGTCACGTCGAGGTGCACGAAGCCGTGGCCGTCGCCGAGCGACTCGGCGATCTTGGGGCCGAGCTCGTCCTGCAGGTCGGCGACGACGACGGAGGCGCCGGCCGCGGCGAGCGCGCGGGCCATGCCCTCGCCCAGTCCCTGTGCGCCGCCGGTGACCAGAGCTCGACGGCCGGTGAGATCGATCTGTGCCATGAAAGCTCCCTGGTTGGTGGGTGCGGGCGAGAGACCTACATCACATGCCCGACCTTGACACTTGTCAAGAGAAATTTGGACACTTGTCAAGGCCCGTACGATGAGCTGGTGACCACGACCCGCCCGGTCGAGAAATTCGACCGCCGCCGCGACGAACTGGCCGAGTCCGCGCTGACCACGCTCGGCGAGATGGGCTATGCCCGGGCCAGCCTGCGCGAGATCGCCGGCAACTCGCCGTTCAGCCACGGCGTCGTGCACTACTACTTCCAGGACAAGCTCGAGCTGGTGATCTACAGCGTCCGCTACTACAAGGCGCGCTGCGTGACCCGCTACGACGCCGTCGTGCGCGACTCGGCGTCCCCGGACGAGCTGGTGGAGGCGTTCGCGGCGAAGCTGGCGGAGACCATCCGTGAGGAGGCGCCGATGCACCGCCTCTGGTACGACCTGCGCACCCAGAGCATGTTCGAGGGCGCGTTGCGCACCGCCATCACGGAGATCGACGCGGCCCTCGAGGCGATGATCTGGCGGGTCGTCGACCGGTACGCGACCCTGTCCGGCGGCCGGTCCACAGTGAACCCGGCCGCGGCGTACGGAATGCTCGACGGCCTCTTCCAGCAGGCGCTGCTGGCGTACACCGCGCAGGGTGAGCCGGTCCTGGACGGGCTCGCCGCCCAGGTCCGCACGGTCCTGCCGCTGATGGTCCGCTGACCGGCCTCAGGCCACCGCGGTCACGACGGCTGACGGGGGGCTGAAACCGCCGACGTTGCGCGCATATACCCGGAATCCGATCCGGTCACCATCGGCGAAGACGAAGCTCCTCGAGGTGGTGCCCGGATCGATCGGGGCGGATCGGGTCGCCTGGGCCTCGGTCTGCCCGCGGGTGATGTTCCAGTAGTCGATGAAGTAGTAGACCCGGTTGGACGGATAGGTCGTCTCGTTCCACTCCACCGTGATCACGCCGTTGCCGGTGCGGGTCGCGGTGACGCCGGTGACCTGGCTCGGCGGCTGCACGCTCACCACGCGCTGCACCACGTTCGACGCCGGCGCCTCGTGGCCCGCGGCGAACGGGACGATCCGCCAGGCGAACGTGTGGCCCTGCTTCTCCGGCACCGAGATCGGCATGTCGACCATCGCCGTGTCCACCTGCCACAGCTCGGGACGGGTCCAGCCGGTCCCCGCGGTCACGTCGCGGGACTCCACCCAGTACCACACGTCCCGCCCGTAGTTGCTCCAGCTCAGCGCGACCGTGCCGTCCGGGTTGACGGTCCCGGCGAGCGTCGTGGGCTGGTTCAGCGGCGGGCAGCCGCCGTTGGTGGACTGCGGCGCCGCCCACGAGTCGTACCAGGTGTTGTCGGTGGCGAGCGGCGCCGCCGCGGGCACCTGGTCGGACGGCGGCGAGGTCGACGCGGCGGTGTTGTCGAACTTGCCGAGCGGCACGTTCAGGAACCGCGGGCGATAGATCGACCCGTCGTGCTCGGCGAGGCTGCGGCAGCCCACGCTCACCGCGGAGGTGTTGACGTTGTACGAGACGATCACCCGTCCCGCCGCGCCCAGACCCGGGTGGATGCGCGCCTCGTAGTAGAACTTGTACTGGTTGCCCGCGCCCCGGGTGCCCTCCGGCGGGGTGTAGAGCGTGACCCGGTTGTCGGTGAACTCGTACGGCTGCGCGGCCGGGTGCGCCACGATGCGCCCGCCGTTCAGGCTCGGCTCGTGCTGCACCAGCCAATAGCGGCCGTTGAGATAGGCGACGCTGAAACCGTTCTCGACGTCCATGGTGGAGATCGGCGCGGCGGCGTTCTGGTCACCCGCACCGGACCACTGCCCGCCACCGCGGTAGAACTGCCAGCTCGACGGGTTGGTCAGGTTGCCGGGGGTGGCCTTGGCCAGGTAGGGCCTCCGGTCGTTGTCCGCGTTGACCACGCCGGCGCCGTAGATGTACACCAGCTCACCCACCCGCACGAGGGCGAGACCCCAGTTGATCGGGTGGCTGCCGTAGGTGTACTTCGGCGGGATCAGGGTCGGGTTGCGGAAGACCGGGTTGCCGCTCTCGAGCTCGCTGATCGGGACGGTGACGAACGCGCTGTGCGTGTCGGTCCACCACGGCGGGTTCTGCGGCTCGTTGCGGTAGAGGAATTTCACCACGTTCGACCCGACGACCATCGAGTCGCCCGGCCAGAAGAACCCGGTCGACAGCGACGAGGCCGGCTCGGCGAACGGGGTGCGGGCGTAGCGGTCCCAGAACGGGATGTCCAGGTTTCGCTCCTGGCAGGTGTTGCCGCCGGTGATCGTCCGCAGGCTGCTGCCGCTCTGGATGACGATCGAGTTCCGCAGGCTGCTGCGGAAGAAGCCGGTCCGCTCGGACGGCTTGTTGAGGAAGGTGTCGGCGAAGAACCAGGCGCGCTTGCCGCTCGGCAGCGCCACCGACTGGGTCGCGTCCGCACCGCTCCAGTCGGCGCAGCCCGCGTTGTCGCCGTAGTTGTTGAACATGGTGTTGAGCGACGCCTGCGGCTCGGTCCGCTGCGGCGCGACGAACAGCAGCCGGTTCGGTGAGCCGTTCGGGTCGACAACGGTGTTCTTGGTGCTCGCGTTGACGAGGGCGGCGTGCACCTGAGCCACCGTGGCAGCCGGATTCGACTGCAGATAGAGCGCGGCCGCGCCGGCCACGTGCGGCGCCGCCATCGAGGTTCCGGTGAAGTCGATCCGCTCGGTGTCGCTGTCGTGGCGCGCCGAGGTGATGTTCACGCCGGGTGCGAAGAGGTCCACGCACGGGCCCCAGTTCGACGACGGGAAACGCAGGTCGGCGTTGGAGACCGAACCCACGGTGAGCACGGCCGGCATCCGGCCGGGTGAGAAGTTGCAGGAGTTCGCGTTCGCGTTGCCGGCCGAGGCGACCACGACGACGTTGCGCTGGGCGATGAGGTTGCCGACGGCGGCCTCCAGGCCGAGGCTGATCGGGTTGTCGATGCCGCCGATGCTGCGGTTCACGACGCCGGGGGTGCCCGCCGGGTGGTGCGCCGCGATCCAGTCGACAGCGGCGATGCCGTCGTCGGACGACCCCGTGCCGCCGCAGCCGAGCACCCGCAGCGCGACGATCGTCGCCTCCTTGGCGACGCCGACGAAGTGCCCGGCCACGGTGCCCGCGACGTGCGTGCCGTGCCCGTTGCAGTCCTGCGGTTCGGCGTCGTCGTCGACCCAGTCGGGACCGGCGATGACCGGGGCACGGAACTCGTTGTGCGTGCGGCGGACCCCCGAGTCGATGACATAGACCCGGACGCCGTAGCCGGTCGCGGAATAGCGGTAGTGGTGGTCGAGCGGCAACTGCGGCTCGTCGATCCGGTCCAGGCCCCACGACGTCGGGTTGGACTGGTCGCCGTCGCCCCGGATGACGACCACCGGCTCCACGTGCGCGACGTTCGGGTCCCGGCGCACGTCGGCGAGCGCCTCCGCCGACAGGGTGGCGGAGAACCCGTTGATCGCCGCGGTGTACTGCCGCCGGACCACGGCGCCCCGAGCCCGGGCCCGGTCGACCAGGCCGGTCCGCGCGGTGCCGGGCGCGATCTTCTTCAGCATCACGACGTACCGGTCCTTGACCACCTCGGCGCCGGCCGGCGCGGTGCTCAGCGGTGCCAAGTCGTCGCCGGGCGCGGCCTGCGCCCCGGTGCCGGCCAGCAGCACCACCACCAGTGCCGCCGCCACCGCGGCGAACCCCCGTTGCGCGTAACCCATCGCCGCCTCCGTCGTCGTCACGATCGCCGGGAACATAGGGCGGCCCCGCATATTCACCGCACATTCCGGTGCGGGCGGGTGCCGGAAACCGGACAGCCCGCCGCTTCATCGACCGATACCGTTGGCGCGGTGATCGTCGGGGTGCTCGGTCCGGTGCAGGTGTTCGACGGCGGCGAGCCGGTGCCGATCGCCTCGCGCAAGCACCGCCTGCTGCTCGCGGTGCTGGCCGGCCGCGCCGGGCGGCCGGTGTCCACGCCGGAGCTGATCGACGCGGTGTGGCACGGGCGGCCGCCCCCGTCGGCCGGCGCCAACCTCCGGTCATACATCCATGCGCTGCGGCGCCTGCTCGGCGCCGACGCGATCGCCGGGCACGGCCGTCCCGGATACGCGCTGACCCTGCCGGCCGAGGACATCGACGCGGAGCGGTTCGTGCGGCTCGCCGCCGAGGGGGCCGGGGCGCTGGCGGACGGCCGGGTGGACGCCGGGCGGCGCTTGCTGCACGAGGCGCTCGGGCTGTGGCGCGGTGCGGCTTTCGAGGACGTCGGCGACGTGCCGATGCTCCAGGCATATGCGGCCGAGCTGGAGGAGAAGCGCCTGGTCACGCTCGACCGCCGGATCGACGCCGACCTGCGCGCGGGCGCCGGCGACGGCCTGGTGGCGGAGGTGCGGCGGCTGGTCGCCCAGCACCCCTACCGCGAGTCCTTTCACGAGCATCTGATGGTGGCGCTGCAGATCGGCGGTCGCCAGGCGGACGCGCTCGCGGCGTACCGGGCGGCCCGCGGCCTCCTGAGCCGCGACCTCGGCCTCGAACCGGGCGAACGGCTGCGCCGGCTCGAGGCCGCGATCCTGCGCGGTGAGCGGATCGGCCCGGCGGCGCCGCCCGTCGTCCCGGACGAGCTGCCGCTGCAGGGCCGGTTCGCGGGCCGCCGGGAGGCGCTCGCCCGGCTGGACGAGCTGGCCGGCGCGACACCGGTGGTGGCCGTCGTGGGTCCGGGCGGTGTCGGGAAGACCGCTCTGGCGGTGCACTGGGCGCACCGGGCGGCCGCCTCGTTCACCGGCGGCCGGCTCTTCGTCGATCTGCGCGGATTCCATCCGGCCGGACCGCTGGCGCCGGGCGAGGCGCTGGCCCGCATCCTGCGTGCGCTCGGCGTCGCGCCGGACCGGGTGCCGGCGGAGGTGGACGAGGCGGCGGCGCTCTATCGCTCGGTGCTGTCCGGCCGGCGGGTGCTGGTGGTGCTCGACAACGCGTCGTCGGCCGACCAGGTGCGCCCGCTGCTTCCGGCCGGCGCCGGCTGCCTGGCGCTGGTGACGAGCCGGAACAGCCTGCGCGGGCTGGTCGCGCGCGAGGGCGCCGAGGTGCTGGAGCTGCGCGCGCTGCCGGTGGCGGAGGGGGTCGCGCTGGTCGCCGCCGTCTGCGCGCCGGACCGGGTGGGCACCGAGCCGGAGGCGACCGAGGAGCTGGTGCGGGCGTGCGGCGGGCTGCCGCTGGCGTTGCGGATCGCCGCGGCCAACCTGGCCGGACAGGCGTCGAGCTCGATCGCGTCCTTCGTGGCCGAGTTGCGCGCCGGCCGCCGGCTGGACCGGCTGGCCAACGCGGGAGACGAGGACCGCTCGGTGCGCGCCGCGTTCGACCTCTCCTACCGGGCCCTCGACCCCGAGATCCGACGGTTGTTCGCGCTGATCGGCCTGCTGCCGGGCGCCGACCTCGACGCGTACGCCGCGGCGGCGCTCGCCGGCCGGCCGGTGCCGGACGTGGCCCGGCGCCTGGACCGGCTGGCGGCCGCCCACCTGCTGGAACGTCCGGCGACCGGGCGCTGGGCGCAGCACGACCTGGCCCGCGAATATGCCCGCGAGCAGGCCGCCGCGTTCGACGGCCGCGCCGCCGTGGGCCGGCTGCTGCGGCACTACCGGCAGCGCGCCCACGCGGCGGCCCGGGTGCTCCACCCACAGCTGGTGCGGCTGGAGAACGACGAGCCCGCGGAGCCGCTGCCCGATCGGGCGGCGACGCTGGCCTGGCTCGGCGACGAGTTCGACAACCTCCTCGCCGCGGCCACCGGGCCGGACGACGAGCCCTGGCGGCTCGCCGACGCGCTCCGCGGCTACTGCTTCTACCAGGTCAAGATCACCGAGTGGCAGACGCTCACCGAGGCCGGCTCGGCGGCCGCGCTCCGGGCCGGCGACGAGCGCGCGCAGGCCGCGATGGCCACCGGCCGGGGGCACTGCCGGTTCGTCGCGGGCGACTACCGGGCGGCGCTGACCCTCTTCGGCGAGGCGCTCACGCTGAGCCGCCGGTGCGGCTGGGCCGAGTCGGAGGCGGCGATCCTCGGCAACCTCGCCGCGTCCCACGGCATGCTCGGCGACCTCGACTCCGCCGCCGAGCACCAGCGGGACGCGCTCGCCATCAACCGCCGGATCGGCTGGCGGCCCGGCGAGCGGGTGTCGCTCGGCAATCTGGGCATCACCTGCTCCTGGCGCGGCGACCTGGCCGGCGCGGAGGCGCACTACCTGGCGGCGCTCCGGCTGTGCCGGCAGGACGGCGACATCGCGGCGCAGGGTGCGCTGCTGGCCCAGCTCGTCGAGGTGCTCACCCTCACCGGCCGGTACGCCGAGGCCCGGTCCCGGGCCCGGGAAGGTCTGCGGCTCGCCCGGGAGTCCGGCCGGTTGAACGCCGAGGTGCACCTGCTGCTGCGGCGGGCGATCCTCGGCGCGCGCGCCGGCCGGCCGGAGGCGGCGCTGACCGACGCCGCCCGGGCGCTGGAACTGGTCGAGCCGACCGGCGACCGGCTGCTGGCTGGGGCGGTGCACACCGCGTACGGATCGGCCTGTGCCCGCGTGGGCCGCACCGCCGAGGCCACCACCCACCATCTCGCGGCGATCCGGCTGGTCAGCGAGGTCGGCGGCCGGGGGTTCGCCGCCGAGGCGCTGGTCGCCTATGCGGAGGACACCGACCCCGTCCATCCGCCGGCCGCCCGCAAGGCGGCCCGACAGGCGCTGATGCTGGCCCGGCGCGGCGGCTACCTGGTCGTGCAGGGCCGTGCCCACGCCGTGCTGGCCGGCCTCGGCGTGGCCGACCGGGTCGCGCACGCCCGTGCGGCCCACCACATCGCCGCCCGGACCGGCTGGCGACTCAGGCCAGCAACTCCACATAGCCGTCGGTTCCGTGCACGCGGATCCGCTGTCCATCGGGGATCGACCGGGTGGCGTCCGGCACGCCGACGACCGCCGGCAATCCGTATTCCCGGGCGATCACCGCACCGTGCGTCATCAGTCCCCCGACCTCCGTGACCAGGCCGGCGACGGCCACGAAGAGCGGCGTCCAGCTGGGGTCCGTGTGGGTGGTGACGAGGATGTCGCCCGGTTCGAGATCGGCCCGGGCCAGGTCCAGGATGACGCGGGCCCGGCCCTCGACGGTCCCGGCGGAGACCGGCAGGCCGATCAGGGCGCCGGTCGGCAGATCGTCGCGCCGGTAGGACCCGGTGAGCGCCTCGCCGTCCGACGTGAGCACCCGGGGCGGGGTGAGCGCCTGATTCGCCCGGAACTCGTCCCGGCGCCGGTCGATCAGCCGGTCGTCCACCCGGTTCGTGCGCACGACGTCGTGGAGCTCGTCGAAGGTGAGGAAGAAGATGTCCTCCGCCGCCCGCAGCACACCGGACCGCACCAGGCGCCCGGCCTCCGCCAGCAGGGCCTTCTTGTAGACGAAGTAGCGGCTGATCATGCCGTACTTCGGATACTCCCGATAGCCGATGAAGGTGCGGACCAGGTCGATCTTCCGCTTGGTTTCCTCGGCCTCCGCCGCGCCGTCCGGCCGCGCCCGCAAGCGCTCCAGCAGCTCCCGCTCCTTCGCCAGGGCCTCCTGCCGGCCCTGCTCGAAGCGCCGCGCGCCGGCGCCCGGCGCGAAGTTCCGGACGTTGCCGAGGATCATCGGTACGAGGGTGGCGGGCCGTTCGCTCCACCGGGGCCGGGTGATGTCGATCTCGCCCGCGCAGCGCATGCCGTAACGGTCGAGCCAGGCCTCGACGGCATCCCGCGCCTCCCGCCCACCGTCCAGTTTCGGCAGCTCGTCCAGGAAACCGTCGTCGTCCCCGACGTGCTCCAGGAAGGCGACCACGTCCGGGTGCGGGCGGATCGCGTCGGCGACGTCGAGCAACGCCAGCCCCATCTCCGAGGTGATGTTGTGCGGCACGGACTGGGTGAGCGTGTCCGCCGCGTTCCGCTCCCCCAGCCACGCCTCCAGGTGCTCGTTGAGCCACCAGGTGGCATCCATCGCCGACATGAACACCTGATGGCTGCGCCGATCGAACAGGATCCGCCGCAGCTCCCCCAGGTCCGCCCGGATGAAGTCGAGCAGCTCCACTCCCGACTTCGTCCGGATGTCGCGTGCGGCGGCGGCGATGGAGGCCTCGCTGAGCGCGATCAGCTCGGTGACGATGGCCGGATCGGGCTCGATCGGGTCCGGCGCCCCACCGGCCGGCGGCCCGGGTGGATCGTCGTCGGGCAGCGGCCGGACGAAACCGTCGCGCTCCAGGACGGTGCGCAGCGCGTCCCCGGTCAGCGGATCGCCCTTCCCGATGAGCTCCACCAGAGCGGCCCGGCTCGCCGGCGCGGCCACCCGCTCGGTGACGTCGACGAACAGCCGGCCGCCGGCCTCGGCCATCGGCGCGGGCGTGGTCATCTGCCAGAAGGAGAGCCCGAGGGGCTTCATGGCGTCGGTCATCATCTGCTGGTGGCCGACCGAGAGATAGACGTGGTTCTCCCGGTCGCCGGTCCGCGGGATGGGGAACAGCGTGGTGATCGGCCGGCTCTGCACGATCCGGAAGTCGTCGCCGGCCAGGCACCATTCGATGTCCTGCGGGCGCCCGAAATGCGCCTCGATCCGCCGCCCGAGCTCCGACAGACGCACGACCTGCGCATCCGTCAGCGCCGGCTGCGCCTGCCGCTCCGGATCGATCACCTGCTCCCGTGTTCCGCCGGCCGGTGCGGCGTGGATGGCGAGCCGCTTGACGCCGATCGTGCGGGCGACCACCTCGCCGTCGCGCACCTGGAAGACGTCCGGGTTCACCAGCCCGGAGACCAGCGCCTCGCCGAGACCGAAGCCGGCCTCCACGGAGCAGACCCGGCGGTTGCCGGTGACCGGGTCGGCGGTGAAGAGGATGCCGGCCGCCTGCGGAAAGACCATCCGCTGCACCACGACGGCCATGCCGACCGTACGGTGGTCGATGCCGTTGCGCCCGCGATAGATCACGGCCCGCTCGGTGAACAGCGAAGCCCAGCAGCGGCTCACGTGCCGGAGGATCGCGGCCGGCCCCACCACGTTCAGATAGGTGTCCTGCTGGCCGGCGAACGAGGCGGTCGGCAGGTCCTCCGCGGTCGCGCTGGACCGCACGGCATAGGCGCCCTGCTCGCCGAGCCGGGCGACGGCTGCGGTGATCAGCGCCGCGATGTCGCCCGGGAGGGAGATCTCCTCGACGGCCCGCCGGATCTCCGCGCTGAGCGTCCGGATCGCCTCCCGATCGTCCGGGTCCACGCGGGACAGCCGATCGAGCAGATCGCCGTTCGAGGGCGTCTCCGCCATGATCCGCCGGAACGCGCCGGTGGTCACACAGAAGCCGTCCGGCACCCGTATCCCGTCGATCCGCGACAGCTCACCCAGGTGCGCACCCTTGCCCCCGACGTCCGCGATCCGCGTCCCGTCGACCTCGCGCAAACCCAGCACATACCGCTCGCTCATCGCGACACCTCCGGTGACGGGACCCAGTCGCTGCGGAGCATCACGCACACCGCGTGGGGGGCGTCGTCGTGCTCGCCGGTGAGTCCCTCGATCAGGCCGCGGCTGCGGACCTCGCCGGCGTAGCGCAGGCCCAGTCGCCGCATGACGGCGCGTGAGCGCACATTGTGCCGGACCGTGCCCGAGACCACCGCCCGCACACCGAGGACGTCGAAGGCGTACGTCAGCCCGGCCTGCCCGATCTCGGTCGCGTATCCCCGGCCCTGGAACTCGCCCCGCACCGCCCAGCCGAGCTCGACCCAGTGCGCGTGTGCGACGAACGGGTGGCGACTCGGGTGCGCCGTGCGTACCCAGGGTTGCGCCGGCAGGAAGCGGTAGACCCGTCCCCAGTCCTCGTCGACCGGCGTGCGGGAGAGTCCACCGCGGCCGACCACCGCGCCGCTCGCCCGGTCATAGGCGATCCACTTGTGCACGTCGTGGTGCTCCCACGACGTACCCATGAAGTCTGCCTTCGCCGTGATCTGCTCGACGGTCGGTTTCTCGTCCTGGTACCACGGCCAGACGGCGTCGTCGCCGTGCACCAGCCAGAGGTCGCGCGCGTTGGCCGGGCCGACCGGCTCGAGCCGCAGGCGCGCCGTGAAGCGTTCCATGCCGCCCAGCCTCGCGCGAACCCGGAGGCCGATCCAAACCGGGGAGGGGGGGGGGGGAAAAACGACCAGGCCCCCCGTGGTGTTTCCAGGCCAGTCCTTTGGGCGGGGGGAACAAAAAGCCCCCCCCCCCACAACCCCCTTTTCCGCCCTAGGAGCAA
>NZ_JBVJIP010000007.1:418764-458558 GCF_055586225.1 Actinoplanes sp. NPDC051388
CCGACCGGCTGGGACGGAAGGCGAGCCGGGAGTCGTCCCGTCCCCCCCACCCTCGCGCGACCCGGGGGGCCGACCCAACCTGGGGAGGGCCGGGCCGACCCACGCCCCGCCCCTCCGGTGTTGCCGACGATCAGCTCTTGCGGGCGGTGACCACCAGGTACTCCCAGTCCAGCACCGTCTTGTCCGAGCCGCGGTCGAAGCGCCGCCCGACGTCGGTCAGGGCCTGGTCGAGGGCCGCCACCTTCTCGGGGTCGTCGGCGATGAAGCGGTACGCGGCGATCGTCGGACCGTAGTTGGTCTTGAAATACGCCACGAAGTCCTCCGGCTTGTCGAAGCGGGTCACCTCGAGCGTCTGACGCCGGACCTCGACGTCGGTCACCCGGCCACCGAGCAGCCCGAGCACGTGCTCCTCGCTGCCCCACAGCGGCGGCGGCTGCGCGCCCGGCGGGGGCGGCGGCGCGAACGGCTTCATGGCCGCGAACACCTGGCCGATGAAGCCACCCGGGGTCCAGCTGAGCAGCGCGATCGTGCCACCCGGCCGGCACACCCGGACCAGTTCGTCGGCGCTCGCCTGGTGGTGCGGGGCGAACATCACGCCGATGCAGGACAGCACCTTGTCGAACTCGTCGTCGCCGAACGGCAGCGCCTCGGCGTCCGCGGTCCGCCAGTCCAGGTGCAGGCCGCCCGCCTCGGCGTCCCGGCGGCCGATCTCGAGCAGCTCGGGGGTCAGGTCGGAGGCGACCACCCGGGCGCCGAGCGCCGCGGCGGGAATGCTGGCGCTGCCGGTGCCGGCGCCCACATCGAGCACGTGGTCGGAGGGTTTCACCTCGGCGGCGCGCACCAGGATCGGCCCGAGCGGCGAGACGAGCTGGTTGACGACGGTCTCATAGCTGCCCGAGGCCCAGATGGCCCGGTGCTTGGCCTTGAGTGCGCGGTCAGCCTCGGTGGAGTGAATCGACGTTGTCATGGGATTTCCTTTCGGGGTACTTCGAACGGAACTTCGTAAACTTCGGCGGCCGGATGCCCGGCCTGGTCGTGCACCCGCAGCACGGCTTCCTTGCTGGGGGCGGTGGAGAGGCAGAAGACCTTGCCGTACTCCGGATCGAGCCAGCTGCGCTCGATGCGCACACCCTCCGCGGCTTCGACCCGGCGCTGGCCGTGGTGCACGGCCCGCAGGTGGTCCTCGGTCGCGCCGACGAATCCCGAGTGGACGTCGATGAACCTGGCCATGGCGTTCTCCTGATCGGTGATCTGCGACGAGGCTCAGCCTCCGGGCCTGGGCGGCATCGGTCATCGGTCGAATGCCCGATCAGCCGGCGGCTCGGCATCGATCGACGTTGCCATGGATATCTCCTGGTCAGTGGACTGCGACGAGGCTTAGCCTCCAAGGGCGCGCCGCATCGGTCATCGGTCGAATGCCCGACGAGCCGGCGTCGATCCGAGCAGGAGCGTGGGGTGGGCAGGTCGGCAATGGCAACGGACATCGGCACCTCCGCGATGCACGGCAGGGACGACCTGCTCGCCCTCGCGAAGCGCCGGGTCGCCGCGGTGCGCGCCGGCCACGGCCACCTGCTGCTGCTCGCCGGCGAGGCCGGCATCGGCAAGACCCGGCTGCTGCACGAGATGCAGCGGCTGGCCTCGGCCGAGAGCTTCCGGCTGTGGTCCGCCGGCGCGTTTCCGCAGGATGTGGAGCTGTCCGCGGGTCTGCTGCTGGACCTGGGCCACGCCATGTCCCGGTCCGGTCGCGCGGACGTCGCCGCCCGCGGGCGGGCACTCGTGGACGATCTCGCCGAGGTGGCCGAGGCGCCGGCCGACAGCGGTGACGCGCACCGGCGCCGCCGGCTGCTCGTGCTCGACGCGGCGGATCGGCTGGCCGCGCTGGCCGGCGACGGTCCGGCGCTGCTGGCGCTCGAGGACCTGCACTGGTGCGACGAGCTGAGCCTGGAGATCGTCGCGCACGTGGCCCGCCGATTGCCGTCGCTGCCGCTGCTGGTAGTCGGCACGCTCCGCACCGACGAGCTGCACCAGAACGCCGCGGTGCGATCCTGGCGGTCCCGGTTGCTGCTGCAGCGGATGGCCGAGGAGACCCGGCTGCAGCGGCTGGACCTCGACCAGATCCGCACCATGGTGGGCGAGCTGCTGCCCGGCCGGTCCGTGTCGCCGCACCTGGTCGAGCTGGTCCATCAGCGGTCCGGAGGGGTGCCGCTGCACGTCGAGGAGCTGGTGAACGCCGCCGCGCAGGGCCGGCTGTCCGCGGACCCGTCGTACGTGCCGGAGACGCTGGCCGAGGCGATCCACCACCGCTTCACCGCCCTCACGCCGGCCGCCCGGGACACCGCGCTGGCCGCCGCCGTCATCCGGCGCACGTTCGACCTGGACCTGCTGACCGCGGTGCACGCGGGCCCGGCGCCGGAGGTCGCGGCCAGCCTCGACGAACTGGTCGAGCGGCATTTCGTCCACGAGGACCCGCCGGGGTGGTTCGCCTTCCGGCACGCCCTGATCCGGGACGCCATCGAGGGCAACGCTCCGGTGGCCCGGCGTCGTGACCTGCACGCGCGGGTGGCGGAGGTGGCCCGGCACCGCCCGGACCTGGGCGGCGACGCCTACCGGTCGGCGCACTACGAGGCGGCCGGGCAGCTCGCCGAGGCCTCGGACACCGCCGCGGTGGCGGCCGAGCGGGCCGCCGCGCTGTCGTCGCATCAGGAGGCGCTCGACCTGCTCAACCGCGCGGTGCGCTGCCTGCGCACGGCGGACCGCCGGCGGCGCGCGGACCTCCTCACCCGCCGCGCCGCCGAGGCGACCGCCACCGACCGGAACGCCCAGGCGGCCGAGGATTACGCGCAGGCGCGGGACCTGCTGATCGAGGACGGCGACCCGGTGGCGGCCGCCGCCCTGCTCCCCGGGATGGTCGCCGCCCGCCACCTGCTCGGCGACCCGCTGCCGGCCCGCGTCAAGCTGCTCGAACAGGGGCTCGCCGAAGGGGGACAGCGGGTCCGGGCCGCGCTGCTGGCGGCCACCGCCGCGGCCTACCTGGTCGACGACCGCCTGGACGACGCCATCGGCGCCGGGGAGCGGGCACTGGCGGCGTCCGGCGCGGAGGACGAGCGGACCCGGCTGAACACGGCGGCCACCCTGGGCTCGGTGCTGGTGTTCGCCGGGCGGATGGACGAGGGCTGGGGCCAGCTCGAGCAGACCACCCGCCGGGCCCGGGAGCTGGGCCTGGAGGCGGAGGCCGCACGCGGCTACCGGATGATCGGATCGTCGGCGTCCACTCTGGTGGAATACGACCGCGCCGAGCACTGGCTGGCCGAGGGCATCGAGTACGCCGCCCGCACCGAGCAGTCCAACCACCGCCACTACATGACCGGCCACCTCGCCCACGTCCGCTGGTGCCGGGGCCGGTGGGACGAGGCCGACCGGGCGGTGCAGCGGGCGCTGGTCGAGGACGACGGTGGCATCACCACGCGGATCACGGCGCTGCACGTGGCCGGATTCGTCGCGCTCGGCCGCGGAAACTTCGAGTCCGCCGTGCGTACGCTGACCGAGGCACGCGCCGCCGGCGACGCGATGGGCGAACTGCAGCGTTTCGCCCCCGCCCTGTGGGGCCTCGCCGAGTGCGCGCTGCTCCGCCAGGACCACGGCGCCGCCGTCGCCCTCACCGAGGCCGGCTACCAGGCTTCGCACGCGGTCGCGGACGCGGCCAACCTCTTCCCGTTCCTGGTCACCGGCACCCGGGCACGGCTCGCGCAGCAGGACGTGGCCGGCGCGCAGGACTGGGCCGACCGGGTCGGCGCCGATCTGTCGGCGCGCGGGATCCCGGGCACCCTGCCCGCCGTCGACCACGCCGCCGGCCTGCTGCGCCTCGCCGCCGGCCGCACCGGTCAGGCGCGCGAGCTGCTGAGCGCCGCGCACACCGCCTGGTCGGCCCGGCACCGGTGGTGGGAGGCCCAGTGGTGCGCCCTCGATCTGGCCCGGTGCGCGGTCGCCTCGAACCGCCGCACGGAGGCGTCGACGCTGGTCGGCGAGGTGCGCGCGGCCGCGACGGCGGTGTCCGCCAAGCCCCTGCTCGACGCCGCCGGCGTGATCGCCGCGCGTCTCGACAAGCACGACGCCGCCCAGGCTTGGTCGCCGCTGACGCTGCGCGAGTTCGAGGTGGCCCGCCTGGTCGCCCGCGGCCTCACCAACCGGGAGATCGCCGAACAGCTGCGCATCACCGTGCGAACGGCCGGGGCCCACCTGGAACACATCCGGGCCAAGCTCGGCGCCGGCCGGCGTTCCGAGATCGCGGCCTGGGTGACCTCGATCGACGGCGCCGCCGAGCCGGGCTAGGTGGTCGCTTCGCTGTAGACCTCGAACTCGTAGACGCGGGCCGCGGTGTTCGCGGTCTGCTCGGCGGTGAGCACGCCGAGGCGCACATGGCGGCCGGACGCCGGAGTGACATGGCTGGTCACATTCGCGGTGTTGGCGCGAGCCCGCACGACCGTCGTCCAGGTGGTCCCGTCGGCCGAGACCTGGATGTCGAAGTCGCGGGTGTTCCACCCGGCGGACTCCCCACCGGCTCCGGCGTGCCGCACCACGAAACCGGTCAAGGACCTGGTGGCGCCGAGGTCGACCTGGAGCTGCTTGGTGGCGGCCGGCGAGCACCACTTGTCGCCGGTGCCGCCGGAGACGCTGCCGTTGACCGCCTTCGCCGGCGACTCGGTGGTGGCGCACGACGCGGACCCGGTGGCCGGCCGGTTCAGCGCGATGTTGCGGCCCGGCGGCACGGTCACCGGCGCCGATCCGGTGGCGTTGTTGACCGCGGCCGCGTACTGCGCCGGGGTGCCCTGCGCCGCGCAGGCCTGCATGTCGTCGTAGAGCCACAGGAACCCGCCCTGGATGCCGGCCGAGGTCACCCAGCCGCGCATCCGGCTCTCGACAGTGGCCGGGGTGTCACCGCTCGCGCATCCGGAGCCGTGCCGGCTCCACAGGCCCGGGTCGACCGGCATGCCCAGCTGCTGGGCCCAGGTGGCCGGGTTGTTGCCCGCACCGCCCGCGTAGACCTGGAGGTAGACCCGGTCGACGGCGGCGCCCAGGTTGTTCTTGAGGCTGCGCCAGAACGCGATGTTGGTGTACGGCACGAAGGTGAAGCGATACCCCTGCCCGATGACCATCTCGGCGAACGCGGTCGTGCTCGTCAGGTCGTACTGCTGCTCGTCGTCGTCGTTGATGGCGTCGGCGCCGGTAATGGCGCGCAGCACCTGGAAGTTGCGGTAGAGGACGCTGCCCGGTCCGGTGCCGTCGCGGGCGATCAGGGAGGCGATCGCGCCCCAGTCGTTGGGCCCGGCCGACCCGACCGACACCTCGATCCGGTTGACCGAGGTGGGCGCCTGCTTGAGGGTGGCGAGCCGGGCCGGCCAGCCGGGATCGCCCACGTATTGCCCGCCGGACACGATGCGGATGTCGTTGAGCCACAGGTCACCGGTGTCGGCCCGGACGTGGATGGCCCAGAGCACCACGGTGGTGAATCCGGACGACCTCAGGTTGTCCATCACCGCCTGGCCGCCGCTGTAGAAAGGGCCGCCGCCGTAGACGGCCGAACGCCCGGCGGCCAGCGGCTGCGCCGACGCCGGCGCACCGGCCGTCAGCACGGAGGCGACGATGGCCAGAACGATGATGCGAACCCGCATGAGTGTGATCCCCTCGCCGCCACCCAATCGAGATCTGTCGATATTTATCCTTGGCCCACCCACGCCCCGGGTCAAGGCACGAATACCTGACCGAGCAGGTTTTGTTGTCCGGCGCCCGCGTGGCGCGGGCAGCTCGTGCTGGGTCATCTCAACAGCCGCGCCGGATAGGGGGATCGGCGATCCGTGGATGGCACTTAGCCATCTGCGGTACAAACGCAGACATGATCGACCGAGCCGGGCTTGCCGAGTTCCTGCGCAGCCGTCGAGAAGCGCTGCAACCCGAGGACGTCGGCCTGCCCAGAGGTCAACGCCGCCGCACCAGCGGGCTGCGCCGCGAGGAGGTCGCCGCCCTCTGCCATCTCTCCGTCGACTACTACAGCCGCCTCGAGCGCGAGCGCGGGCCGCACCCGTCGGACAAGCTCATCGCCGCCATCGCCCAGGGCATGCACCTCTCCCTCGACGAACGCGACCACCTGTTCCGCCTGGCCGGGCACAATCCACCCGCCCGCGGCACCACCAGCGAACACATCAGTCCCGGCCTGCTGCGCATCTTCGACCGGCTCACCGACAGCCCCGCCGAGATCGTCACCGAACTCGGCGAAACCCTCCGCCAGGCCCCGCTCGGCGTCGCCCTCACCGGCGACCTCACCCGATACACCGGTCCGGCCCGCAGCATCGGCTACCGATGGTTCACCGACCCGGCCGTCCGCGTCCGCTACCACCCGGACGACCACGACCGGATGTCCCGCGTCTTCGCCGCCGGGGTGCGCCGGATGGCCACGATGCGCGGTCCCGGCTCCCGCGCCGCCCGCCTCGCCGACCTGCTGCTCGCCGAGAGTCCGGAGTTCGCCGCGCTGTGGGCCGGTCATGAGGTCGGGCTGGCCTTCGACGACGGCAAACGCTTCATCCACCCGGAACTCGGACTGCTCGAGCTCGCCTGCCAGCACCTGGTGGACCCGGCGCAGTCACACATCCTGCTCGTCTACACCGCCGTCCCGGGCACCGAGAGCTACCAGAAGCTCCAACTCCTTTCCGTGATTGGCGCTCAATACGTCAGCTCGTAGCCGCCGGCTCGGCCGCGCGGGTGCATAGTGAGTCCGAGAGGACGGCATGCCATGCCCGCAGCGGACGTCGAAAACCTGGCCCGGATCGCCTCCGGCGGTGACCTGGCCGCCCTCAACGTGCTCCTGGTGACGGTCCGGCCCGAGGTCCTGCGGCTCTGCTCGCGGGTGCTGGCCAATCGCGAGGACGCCGAGGAGGCGTGCCAGGACACCCTGCTCGCGGTCGCGCGCGGCCTGCCGGGCTTCGAGGGTCGCTCGTCCTTCCGCACCTGGCTCTACCGGCTGGCCACCAACCGCGCCCGTTCCTCCTACCGTCGTGCGGACTCGCGGCGCACCGAGTCCCTCGACCTCCAGCCCGACGTCGCGGACTTCCGCCGCACCAGCGTGATCGCGACGAGCCGGCTCGATCTGCTCGACGCGATGGCCGAGCTGAAACCGGAGCTGGGCGAGGCGGTCGCGCTGCGCGACCTGGTCGGCCTGAGCTACGCGGAGATCGCGGACTTGCAGGAGGTGCCGCAGGGCACCGTGAAGTCGCGAATCCACGAGGCGCGGCGGCTGCTGCGCGAGAGTCTCGGCTGAGTCGCCAAGGCGACAGCCCTTTCACCGAACCGGAACGCAGCGCACGGTGACCAACAGGGTACAAGCAGCTACCCAAGGAGTTGGCACCTTGCCTTTCATTTCCGTTCTCACCTCCACCGTCGTAGGGCTGGCCACCGTGGTCAGCCCGGCACTGCCCGCCGACCCGGGGCGCCTGGTCCAGCTCGACTCGCTGGGCGGCCGGGACTCGTTCGCGAACGCGATGAACGACCGCGGCGACCTGATCGGGGTCAGCTCCGGCGCCACCACCGGCAGCGAGGCCGTGGTCTGGTGGCAGGGCCGGAGTTCCCCCACCGCGCTCGGTCTCGCCAACGCGTGGCCGACCGCGATCAACGACAAGGGCCAGATCGTCGGGTACGCCGAAGGCGGCCTGTTCCTGTGGCGCGACGGCGCGATCACCCACCTGCAGCGCAGTTCGGTGCTGTCCTTCGGGGAGCCGTCGATCAACGACCGCGGCCAGGTCGCCTACACGGTGACCGATCAGGACGGCGCCTCCCGTGCGGTCCTGTGGCAGCGCGGGCGCCGCACCACGCTGCCCACCCCCGCCGGCCTGAACAGCCGGGCCGTGGGCCTCAACAACCGGGGCCTGGTCATCGGCACCGTCACCGCGCAGGACGCCGAGACCGAGCGGGCCGTGCTGTGGCAGGACGGCCGGATGACCGAGCTGGGCACCCTGGGCGGCGACGTCAGCCGCCCGGTGGCCGTCAACGATCGCGGTCAGGTCGTCGGGGCGAGCACCGTCGCCGGCTCCGCGGACCAGCACCCGTTCCGGTGGCAGGACGGCCGGATGACCGACCTGCTCGCGGGCACGGACGCGATCTCCGGCGGGGTGGGCGACATCAACGCGACCGGTGTGGTGACCGGCGTGGCCCGGTACGACCTCCGGGACTCGCGCCCGGTGATCTGGCGGGCCGGCCGGATGACCGAGATCGGGCTGCCCGGCTATGTCGGCGGCGGCTCGGACATCAACGATCGCGGCGACGTGACCGGGACCGTCTGGCCGGGCCCGCAGAGCATGGCCGTGCCGTTCCGCTGGAGTGCCGGGCAGACCACGCTGTTCACCGAGCCGGCGCACGACATCGCGGTGGACGTGGTCGGCATCGACCGCGACGGCGTGGTCGGCGTGGCCCAGGAGACCGTGCGTTCCGGCTACATCGTGTTGCGTTCGGCCTGATGATTCATCGGCGGTAGAGCTCGTCGAGCACCGCCGCGTACCGCTTCTCCACGATCTGGCGCCTGAGCTTCAGCGAGGGCGTCAGATCGCCACCCTCGACGGTCAGGTTGCGTTCCAGGACGCTGAACCGTTTGATGCTCTCCCACCGCCCCAGCCCCGCGTTGAGCTCGCCGATGTGCGCCTCGATGACCCGGACCAGCTGGGGCGACCGGGCGATCTCGGCGTGGGTCGCGCCGGCGAGCTGGTGGCCGGCCGCCCACGCCCGCGTGGCGTCGGCGTCGAGGTCGATCAGCGCGGTGATGAACGGCCGGCCCTCGCCGTGCACGACGATGGTGTTCACGAGGGGGCAGATCACCTTGAACAGCGTCTCGATGTGCTGCGGCGCCACGTATTTGCCGCCGGCCGTCTTGATCAGGTCTTTCTTCCGGTCGGTGATCCGCAGCGAGCCGCGCGCCGTGATCTCGCCGATGTCGCCGGTGTGCAGCCAGCCGTCGACGAGCGTCTCGGCGGTCGCCTCGGGCAGCCCGTGGTAGCCCTGCATCACCCCGGGACCACGCAGCAGGATCTCGCCGTCGGCGGCGATGACGACCTCCGAGCCGGGCAGCGGCAGGCCGACCGTGCCGTGTTCGGGCCGCCCGAGCCGGTTGACGAACATGGCGGCGGAGGTCTCGGTCAGCCCGTAGCCCTCCAGGATGGGCAGTCCGACGGCGTCGAACCACCGGCTGAGGTCGGCGGACAGCTTGGCGGCGCCGGAGATCATGTAGCGCATCCGGCCGCCGAAGCGGGCCCGGATCTTCGCGAACACCAGACGGTCGGCGACCGCGTGGCGCGTGGCGAGCCAGAAGCCCGGCCGGCCCTCTTCGGCGGCCTCGTGGCCGACGCTGATCGCCCAGTCGAACAGCCGCGCCTTGATCCCGCCGTCCCGGTGGGCGGCCGCGACGACACCGGCGTGCACCTTCTCGAAGATCCGGGGCACCGACGGCATCAGCGTCGGCCGCACCACCGGCAGGTTGGTGATGATGCGCGAGGGATCGCCGTCCACAACGGCGGCGTGGCCGATCGCGATCTGGGTGGCCAGCAGCATCTTTCCGAACGAGTGGGCCAGCGGCAGCCACAGATAGGCGACGTCGTCCGGCCCGGCGAGGTCGATCGCGTGCCCGGCGTTCGCCTCGTAGAGCCAGCTGCGGTGGGACAGCCGGACACCTTTCGGCCGGCCGGTGGTGCCGGACGTGTAGATGAGCGTGGCGAGGTCGTCGGGGCGCACCGCGGCGGTGGCGTCGGTGACCGCGGCGGGCGTGGCAGTCAGCAGCCGCCGGCCGCGCTCCCGCAACTCGGCCAGGGTCGTCACCCGATCCACATCGGACGGTGCGGGTCCGTCGATGAGCACGGCGTGCCGCACCGGCGAGCCGGCGGCCAGCACCATGGCGAGGTGATCGGCGTGCTCCACGACCGCGACCCGGCTGTCCGAGTCGGCGAGGATGTGCAGGACGTCGTCCGGGGTGGACGTGGGATAAATCGTCGTGGTGGCGGCGCCCGCGCACATGACGCCGAGGTCCACCTCGATCCACTCCACCCGGGTGGACGACATGATCGCGATCCGGTCCTCCCGGACCACGCCGAGGTCGAGCAGGCCGGCCGCGATCTCATCGGCGACGCGGCCGGTCTCGGCCCAGGTCTGCGAGCGCCACCCACCGCGGCCGTCGGGCCGTCGATAGGCCTCCGTGCCGGGCGTGGCGGCGACGCGGGCCTCGAACAGGGCGCCGAGCGAGGCGGGCGATCGGCGGTCGAGGTCGTGGAAACGGGCGAGTTCGTCGGTCATCGCTGACCTCCGGTTAACTTACAAGCTGTAACCTACGCCTTGTAAGTTACGGCCTTAGACTGCTCGTTGTGAAGCCCTCCACTGAACCCGTCTCGGTGGACGCGCTGCGCACCGGTCGGCGCCGGATGACCCGGGCGGCGCGCGAGCAGCAGCTGCTCGACGTCGCCGAGGAGCTCTTCCTGGCCGGCGGCTACGACCGCACCTCGATGGAGGACATCGCCCGCGCCGCCGGCGTGACCCGGCCCGTCGTCTACGAGCATTACGGCAGCCGGGAAGGCGTCTATCTGGCCTGCGTGCGCCGGGCTCGCAACCAGTTCAACAGCGATGTCGTGCGCGCGGTGGCCGGCACCGACGACCCGCTCGAGCAGCTGCGCCGCGGCGCCGCTGCGTACTACCGGGTGCTGGAGCGCGACCCGCGCCGGTGGCAGCTGCTCTTCGCCCCCGGCGGGCTGGTCAGCAGCGCCCTGGGCGATGAGCTGGCCCGCGAGCGGTTCCGCACCGTCAACCTGCTCGCCGACCTGATCGAGCCGCACCTGCCGCAGCACGATCAGCAGCAGGTGGACGCGTTCGCCCACGCCACCACCGGCAGCGCCGAGCAGCTGGGCCGCTGGTGGCTCGCGCACCCGGACATCAGCCGGGAACAGGTGACCGACTACTTCGTTGACAACGTGTGGGCCAGCTTCGACGCGCTGATCCGGCGCCGCCCCTGACACCTCATGGAGGTCTGCCGTGCTCGCAGTCTGGTATGACCGGCAAGGCGCCGCCGACGACGTGCTGCAGGTCGGCGAGCTGCCCGATCCCACGCCCGGCCCCGGCGAGGTCCGCGTCCGCCTGACCCACTCGGGCGTCAACCCCGGCGACACCAAGAAGCGTCGCGGCTGGCTCGGCTCGTCGATGCCCTATCCGCGCGTGATCCCGCACAGCGACGGCGCCGGCACCATCGACGCGGTTGGCGACGGCGTCGCTCGCGGCCGGATCGGCCGGCGGGTGTGGGTGTGGGGCGCCCAGTCCTACCGGGCTTCCGGCACCGCTGCCCAGTTCACCGTCGTGCCCGACGCGAACGCCGTCGACCTGCCCGACAACGTGGGCGACGAGATCGGCGCCTGTCTCGGCATTCCCGGCATCACCGCCCACCGGGCCGTGTTCGCCGACGGTCCGGTCTCCGGCCGCACCGTGCTGGTCCACGGCGTCCTCGGCGGCGTCGGTGCGCTGGCCGCACAGCTTGCCCACCGGGACGGCGCCACCGTCATCGGCACCGTCCGCCGGACCGGCGACCTCGTCCACGTCACCGGTCCGGCCGTCAAGCACGCCGTCTCCCTCGATCAGGCCGACGCCGCGGAGGCCATCAAGGCGCATGCCCCCGGCGGCGTCGACCGGATCATCGAGGTCGCCTTCTCCGACAACGCCGACCTCGACGCCGCCGTCGCCCACAACCACACCGTCATCGCGGCCTATGCCAGCCGCGACGACCGGCCCGGTTTCCCGTTCTGGCCGATGCTGTTCGACAACATCACCATCCGGCTGCTCGGCAGCGACGACTTCCCCGCCGAGGCGAAGCAGCGGGCCGCCGCCGACCTCACCAGGGCGGCCGGCGCCGGCGACCTCACCATCGTCGCCGGCGCCCCACTCCCCCTGTCCCGGACCGCGCAGGCCCACGACCGGGTCGACGAGGGCAGCCGCGCCCGCGTCCTGGTGCGGATCCCGGATTAGCGTTGCAGGGTGAGCAGACCCGGGCGGTAGGGCAGGCGGCCGTAGTCGCCGCCCGAACCCGGGTCCCGGCCCTGGTAGAGCAGCCGCAGGTTGCAGGGGTCGATGGTCATGGTCTGGTCGGCGCTGACCCGGACCAGCTCGCCGTGGCTGATGTCGTTGGTCCAGGTGGCCCCGCTGTTGGCCCGGCCGGCGAAGGGGTTGCTCTCGGTCGCGGCCTGCGGCGTCCACGAACCGCCCAGGCTGCTGGCCGTGAACGAGCGGAAGTAGCGCCCGTTGGCCCCGATCGCCTCCACGATCATGAGGTACTGGTTCTGGCCCTGGACCTTGTAGACCTGAACCGCCTCGAAGAGGTTGTTCGTGGTGTCGCTCATGACCACCGTCGAGCTCGTGCCGAAGCTGCCCGGGAAGTTCCCGATCGGCATGCTCGCGCGGTAGATCTTGCCGTTGTCCCCGGCGAAGAACAGGTACATGTTCGCCGAGTCGCCGATCAGCGCCTGGTCGATGGGCCCGGTGTTGGAGCCGGTGATGCTGCCGGAGAACAGCGTCTGCGGAGCGGACCACCCGTTCGGGTTCGTGGGATCGCTCGAGGTCCGATAGGAGAAGGCCGGTCCACCCCACTGGTACGCGAGCACCCAGGTGCTCCTCGGGGCGAAGTAGAAGAGCGTGGGTGCGACGGTGCTCGACGACATCGCGTTCTGCCCGGCCGAGGCCATGTCGGACCAGTTGGTGAAGAGGTTGAAGTTCATCGAGCCCCAGGTCGACCCGTTGTCGTGGGTGGTCGCATAGACGAGTTGCCGGCCGTTGTACGGAACGGTGGTGAAGTCCTTGAGCGAGACCCAGCCGGACCTCGGGTTCGCCAGCACACCGGTCGACGACCAGCGGTAGCTGGACGGGAGCGTGCACCCGTCCGGGGGCGGAGTGGTTCCGCCGCCGACCCGCACCAGTTGCCACTGCTGGTTGGCGCCGCCCCAGTCGTCGTACTGCACGATGTTGGCGCCGTCCGCCGTGGAAGCACCCTGCGCCTCCACCGCCTTGCCACTCTGCCGCCCGATCAGCCGGACATGACCACCATCCGAGTCGGCCAACCGGAACTGCTGATTCTGCCCGTTCCCGTCGGCCCACTGCACGATCGCGCCACCGTTGACCGTCGAGAAATTGTAAACATCCAGCACCTTGCCGGAATGCCGCGACTTGACCCGGTAATAACCACCACCCGAGTCAACGAACTGCCACTGCTGCTGATAACCGTCATTGCGCGACCACTGAGTGATCCGGCCACCATCGGCCGTCGACAAGTTGTAGACGTCCAACGCCTTACCACTGTTGCGGTTCACCAACACATACCAGGCAGACGGATCCACCGTGGCGGCCGACGCCGGGGACGCCGCGACAACGCCACCGGCCAGCACCGTCAGCAATGCGGAGAGCACCACCAGCCAACGGCTTCGTACATGCGGATTCTGGGATTTCACGGTCAACTCCTCGAGAAGGACTATCCGATGCGGACTAGTTGCCACTGCTGGTTGCTGCCGCCCCAGTCGTCGTACTGGACGATGTTGGCGCCGTCGGCCGCGGAACCGCCCTGGACCTCGACGGCCTTGCCGCTCTGCCGGCCGATCAGGCGGATGTAGCCGCCGTCCGAGGTGGCCGTCCGGAACTGCTGGTTCTGCCCGTTGCCGTCGGCCCACTGGACGATCGCGGCGCCGTTGACGGTGGAGAAGTTGTAGACGTCCAGGACCTTGCCGGAGTGCCGGGACTTGACCCGGTAGTAGCCGCCACCGGAGTCGACGAACTGCCACTGCTGCTGATTGCCGTTGTTCCGCGCCCACTGGGTGATCCGGCCGCCATCGGCGGTGGACACGTTGTAGACCGTGATGCCGGTGCAGCGCGAGACGGCCAGGCAGGCGCGGGTGACGGTGGCGAAGATGTTCGCCTGGTTGCCGCCCTGCTGCACGTCCAGCTCGGTGATCTGCACGTCCACGCCGAGGTCGGCGAAGCGCTGGATGTTCTGCTGATAGGTCGAGTCGATCGTGGTGCCGAGGTGCGATTGCAGGCCGACACAGTCGATCGGCACGCCGCGGGACTTGAAGTCGCGGACCATGTTGTAGATGCCGGTCGACTTCGCGTTGATCCCGTCGGTGTTGTAGTCGTTGTAGCAGAGCTTGGCGCCGGGGTCGGCGGCCCGGGCGGCACGGAAGGCGGCCTCGATCCAGTCGTTGCCGGTGCGCTGCAGGTTGGAGTCGCGGCGGCCGCCGCCGGAGCCGTCGGCGAAGGCCTCGTTGACGACGTCCCAGGCATAGATCTTGCCGCGGTAGTAGGTCGCCACCTGGGTGACGTGGTTGATGGCGGCGCTGCGCAACGCCGAGCCGGACAGGCCCTGCGCCCAGCCCGGCTGCTGCGCGTGCCAGAGCAGGGCGTGACCGCGCACGCTCATCCCGTTGGACCGGGCGTGGTTCACGATCCGGTCGGCGTTGGTGTACGTGAACTGGCCCCGGGACGGCTCGGTCGCGTCCCACTTCATCTCGTTCTCCGGCGTGACCGAGTTGAACTCGCGGTTGAGGATGCCGGTGTAGACCGAGTCGTTGAGCTTGTGGGCGGCGATCGCGGCGCCGAAGTAACGGCCGGTCTGCGCGGCCGAGGCGCCCAGGGTGGAGGCCGCGTCGGCCGGTCGCGCCAGGACGAACCCGGTCACGGTGAGCAGACCGGCGAGGACGGCTGCGAAGGCGGCACGCCACCGTCCCGGGGAGGTGCGGGCGGTCATACGGGGACTCCTAGGGGATGGTGAGATCGAAGCGGCGTACGGTGACGGCTCCGCCGAGGGCCCGGGTGGCGTGGTTGAAGATCCCGAAGCGGTAGCCCATGAAGAACTCCCACGAGTTGTTCAAGGTCAACGCCGGACCGAGCGGGAGGAAGGTGCTGCCGTCGGTGCTGTAGGAGAACGTCGCCTGCCGGCCAGACCCGGGCTGGATGTCGGCGCGGGCCCGCAACCAGATCCGGCCTCCGGACACGGCGGCCGCGGCGCGTTCGGTTCCGGTGCCGGTGGTGGCCCAGGTGCCGGTGGCCATCGTCAGCCCGTCGGTCATCACCACCCGGGTGGCGTTGTTCGCCTTCACCACGCCGATCCACGCCGAGGTCTGGCGCAGCATGGCCAGGCCGGTGCGGTCGCCGTCGGCCATCGACGAGTAGTCCAGTTCGATCGTCGCGGTGGACACCGGTCCCTGGATGCGGTGGGTGAGCGTGTTGCGGGCGTTGTAGAGGTCGCCGGTGACCGTGGCGGTCTGCAGGCGCAGCCCGTTGCCGACGGTGAAACGGCTGGTGTCCGGGTTGTGGTTCCACTCCCACCGGTGCCCGAGGGCGGGTCCGGTGAAGGTGTCCGGCCCGGTCATCGGCGCCACCGTCCGCGAGGTGACGACGGCCGGCCTCGGATAGCTGACCGCCCACCGGCCGTTGACCGTCTGCACGCTCGGCCATCCGTCGCCGGACCAGGTCAGCGGCGCCATCGTGGGCATCCGGCCGCCGGGATAGGCGTCGGTGAACGCCATGTAGTACCAGTCGCCGTTCTGGGTCTGCACGATCCCGCCCTGGTGCGGGACCCCGCCGCCGGGGATCGGCCCGGGCAGGTCGAGCAGGACCTGGCGCTGCTCGTACGGCCCCCACGGGCTGGTCGAGCGCAGCACGTACTGGCCGTTGGCCGGGCGGGTCAGCCAGATGTAGTAGTAGCCACCGCGCTTGTACATCCGTGCGCCCTCGAGCGTGCCGATGCTCGACGGGGTCTGATAGACCTGCTGGGCGCGCACCTGGGCGGTCAGGTCGGAGGTGAGCTGGGCGACGCTGATCGTGCCGTTGCCGAACGCGACGTAGGGCGTGTCGTCGGTGTCGAACAGCAGCCCGGCGTCGTAGTAGCAGGGCAGCCGCGAGCGTTTGGTCCAGGTCCCGTCCACGGCGCCCGCGGTGTAGACGTAGGTCCGGTTGAACTCGATGCACCCGAGCCAGTAATAGGTGCCGTCACTCGGCCGATAATTGAAGGCCGAGGCCCAAACCCCTTTGACGTACGCCCGGGAGCCGCTCAAGTCATAGGCGGACGATTCGAAGTCCAGCCGGGGCACCGAGTGCCCGGCGTACTCCCAGTCGACCAGGTTGTAGGACCGCAGGATCGGCGCGCCGGGCGAGTAGTGCATCGTGGAGGCCGAGTAGTAATAGGTGTCCCCGACCCGGATGATGTCGCCGTCCGCGAAGTCCTGCCACACCACCGGATTGGTGAACTGGCCGCCGCCTCCACCGCCGCCGACCGGCACCAGTTGCCACTGCTGGTTGGCGCCGCCCCAGTCGTCGTACTGCACGATGTTGGCGCCGTCCGCCGTGGAAGCACCCTGCGCCTCCACCGCCTTGCCACTCTGCCGCCCGATCAGCCGGACATGACCACCATCCGAGTCGGCCAACCGGAACTGCTGATTCTGCCCGTTCCCGTCGGCCCACTGCACGATCGCGCCACCGTTGACCGTCGAGAAATTGTAAACATCCAGCACCTTGCCGGAATGCCGCGACTTGACCCGGTAATAACCACCACCCGAGTCAACGAACTGCCACTGCTGCTGATAACCGTCATTGCGCGACCACTGAGTGATCCGGCCACCATCGGCCGTCGACAAGTTGTAGACGTCCAACGCCTTACCACTGTTGCGGTTCACCAACACGTACCAGGCAGACGGATCCACCGTGGCGGCCGACGCCGGCGAGGCGTTCAGCACCGCGAGGGCGCCACCGCCCAGCACCGCGGCGAGCAGCGTGCTCAGCCACCTCTTCGCCGACATGATTCTCTCCAGAAGTTATCGCTAACAACGACGTCACGGCAGCTCAACGTGCAGATGACGCACAATCGTGGGAACGCTCCCATCGACTGGGGCCGATGTTGCCAGAATGTTTCAACGCGCTCAACACGGCCAATTCCGGGAGCGCCGCGTAACACTTTCTGGGAGAGGACGGGCTGTGGAGGTCAGGAACCGGACCGACCTGGTGGACGCCGCACGAGCCGGTGACCGGCAGGCGGCGGAACGACTGATGGCGGAATATCTGCCCCTCCTCTACCGCATCGTCGGCCAGGCCCTCGACGGTCACGCCGACGTCGACGACGTGGTGCAGGAGACGGTTCTGCGAGCCCACCGGGACCTGCCCACGCTGCGGACTCCGGAGAGCTTCCGATCCTGGCTGGTCACCATCGCGATGCACCAGATCAGCAATCGGCAGCAGGCCTGGCAGCAGGACAGCGGCCGGGTCACCTCGCTGGACGACGCGGCGGACATCGCCGACCCGGACGGGGATCTGGCCGGCGTCACCTTCCTGCGCCTCGGCATGTCCGCCCAGCGACGGCGGGTCGCCGAGGCGGCCCACTGGCTCGATAGCGACGATCAGGACCTGCTGTCCCTGTGGTGGCGCGAGGTCGCCGGCGACCTCACCCGCGACGATGTGGTCGCCGCCCTCGGGGTCGGCTCCGCGCACGCCCGCGTCCGCATCCAGCGGATGCGCCGGCAACTCGAGATCAGCCGCCTCCTGGTGGCCGCGCTGCGGGCCGAGCCGCGCTGCCCGGAGCTGAACGCGGTCGCCGCCGGCTGGGACGGCGCGCCGAGCCCTCGCTGGCGCAAACGCTTCGCGCGGCACCTGCGCCGCTGCGACCGGTGCGGCACGGTCCGGTCCGGATTCGTGCCCTTGGAACGGCTGCTGGCCGGGGCGGCCGCCGTGTCCGTGCCGGCCGGTGCGGTCACCGACGTGCTCGCCGGCGGCGCGGGCAGCACCGCCGGCTGGCTGGGCTATCTCGGCGGCGCCAAGATCGCCGCCGCGGTGCTGGTCGGCGCGACCGTGTCCGGCGGCGCCTACCTGGCCCTGCCCGAGGACCAGCCCCGGAAGCCGAGCGCGGTCGCCGCCGCTCCCGCCCCCACGCCCGCCCGGCGATCCGCGCTTCCGACGACCGCCGCGCCCTTCTCGGCGCCGGCCCCGCCGGCGTCCCGGCCCGGCTCGACGGCGCCCGTCCCGCCCATCCCGCCCGGTCCGGTCACCACCTCCGTGATCAGACCGGTGACCGGCGCGGACACCGTCGTGGCGCTCGCCGGAGATCAGCTGATCGAGGTGGCCGGCCGGCCCGGCCTGGCGGTCACCGTGCTGCCCGGCATCGCCGCCGCGGACTGCTGGTCGTTGCGCGTCGCCGACGGCCGATACGTCCGGCACGCCTCCTACCGCCTGACGCTCGGCGCCGACGACGACGGGCCGCTGTTCCAGATGGACGCCACGTTCTGCCCCGAGCCCGGCGTCGAGCCCGGCAGCGTCCGGCTCGCCTCGTTCAACTACCCGGGCCGGTTCGTGCGGGTGCGCGGCGGCCGGCTGGAACTCGACCCGGAACAGCCCGGCGCCGCCTACGTCCGGGAGACCTCGTTCGTGTTCACCGGCCGGTAGGTGTTCAGCCGGCGCAGGTGGACTGGTGGGGGAACTCGGGGACGTACCGCGTCCACTCGCCGGACGTCAGGCCGCGTCCGGTGACGGCGCAGGCCTGCTTGGCCGGGTCGGCGCGCAGGCTGTTCAGCCGGGCATAGCTCCACAACGAGACGGTCGCGGTGCGGGTGTAATAGGTGCCGGTGACCAGGGTGCCGCCGTCCGGGCTGAACATCAGGGCGGTGTCCCGGTTGGAGTGCTGGATGGTGGCCAGCCGCACCGGCACCGACTGGTCGGCGATGTCGTAGAGGATCGCCGCGCCGCTGTAGGTGCCGCTCGCCAGCGTGCGGCCGTCCGGGCTGAACGCCACCGACATCACGCTGCTGTTCTGGCCGGTCAGCGTGGCGAGCCGCAGCGGATCGGCGCGGTCGGTGACGTCCCAGACGATCGTGGTGGCATCGGTGCCGCCACTGGCCATCGTGCGGCCGTCCGGGCTGAACGCGACCGACTCAACCCGGCTGCTGTGGCCGGCGAGCCGGGCCAGCTCGACCGGGTCGGCGCGGTTCGCCACGTCCCAGAGCCCCACCTCGCGCTTGCCGGCCCCGGCGGCCACCGTGCGGCCGTCCGGGCTGAACGCCAGCTTCGGGCCCAGCGGAACGCCGGTGTCCACGTTGGACAGCAGCATCGGGTCGCCCGCACGGGTCAGGTCCCAGACCAGCAGCCGGGTCAGGTCGCCGACGACCACCAGGGTGCCGCCGTCCGGGCTGAGCGCCACCGCCGTCGATCGGGTGACGTGCTTGTCGACGATCACGCGCTTCTTCGGATCGTCGCGGTCGGAGACGTCCGTGACGGTCACCCGGCCGTCCTGCCCGGCGGCCGCGGCGATGCGTCCGTCCGGGGTGAGCGCCACCGAGCTGACCCATCCGTCGTGCATCGCCAGCCGGCCGGTGCGCACCGGATCGGTGGGGTTGGCGACGTTCCACACGCTCGCCTTGCCGGACGCACCCGCGGAGATCAGGGAGCGCCCGCCCGGGTCCGTGGCCAGCGCGGTGATCTTGCTGTCCGTCTCCTCGACGTCGGCGAGGTGTTCCGGCGTGCCCCGGGGCGCCACGTCCCACAGCGTCGCCGTCGCGGAGCTGTCGGCGGTGACCAGCCGGGCGCCGTCCGGGCTGAGCGCCAGCGAGCCGATCCCGCCGAACGCCGTCATCGTGCTGAGCACCTGCGGACTGCCGGCCAGCCCGGTGTCCCAGGCCGCCGCCGCGCCACGGTCGTCGCCGGCGACCAGAACCCGCCCGTTCGCGCTGAACGCCATCGCGGCGACCCCACCGGACAGGCCGCGCACCTCGCCGGCCTCCTTCACCTCGGCCGGGTCCTTCAGGTCCCAGGCGTGCACCGTCCCGTCCCGGCCGCCGAAGTAGAGATACGACGACTTCGGCTGGAACGCCATCGACGCCATCAGGTATCTGCCCAGGTCCCGGATCAGCTGCGGGTCGCCGGGATCGGCCACGTCGTAGACCGGCACGAACTCGTCCTTGTTCGCCACCAGCGTCTTGCCGTCCTGGCTGAACGCCAGATCCTCGACCTGGAACGCGCTGAAGTCGCGCGCCGTGCCGGCCCGGGCCGGGCCGCCGCGGCCGCCCAGGCGCCACAGGATGACCTTGCCGGCCACGTCACCGGTGGCGAAGGTGCGGCCGTCCGGGGCGAACGCCATCGACGCGACGCCGACGTCGCTGCGCAGCGGGCCGATCTTCGTCGGGCTGGACCGCTTGGTCACGTCCCACAGCACGGCCGTGCCGGTGCGGTCGGTGACCGCCAGCGTCCGTCCGTCCGGGCTGAACTTCAGCAGACCGTCCTCGGCGCCCGGCTCGCTGAGGCCGCCGAGCCGCTTCGGCTGGGACGGGTCGGTGACCTTCCAGAGCGACACGTCGCCGTCGTTGTGGACCGTCGCGACCACGCCGTCCGGCGCCGTCGACACCGCGGTGGCGTCGCCGATGCTGCCCGCGTACTGCGTCGCGGTGAGGATGCCGGCGACCGCGCTGCGGATCTCGACGGCGGGCTGGATCTTCTGCGCCGCCGCACCCAGCATGAGTGCCGTCTTCGGGTCGGTGCCGAGCATCGCCTTCGCCTGATTGACCAGCCGCCGGCTGACCGCGACCCGCTGCTGCTGCTCGGCGTTGCGCTGCTGCAGCCGGGCGTCCGCGGCCGCTTCCTCGGCTCGTTGCTGCTGCTCCTCCGCGAGCCCGGCCTGCCGCTTCGCCTCGGCGGTCAGCCGCTTCGCCTCCTCGCCCAGCCGCTTCGCCTCGGTGGCCAGCTTCCGCGCCCGCGCCGCCGACTCGTCCGCCCGCGCGGCCGACTCGCGGGCGAGCCGCTGCTGCTCCCGGGTGTCGCGCGCCGCCTTGGCGGCGAGGTCCTGCTGCCGGTCGGCCTCGGCCGCCGCCGCGTCCGCCAGCGCCTGCTGGTCCTTCGCCAGCCGCTCCTGCTGCTCCGCCAGCACCGCCGCGTCCGCCGCCCGCTTCTGCTGCTCCTGGGCCAGCTTCTGCTGCCGGGCCGCCTCCTCGGCGAACCACCTGGCGCTGCCGCGCTGCTCCATCGCCGTGCGCTCCTGGCGCAGCGCCTCCGCGGCCGCCAGCCTGGCCCGGTCCGCGTTGCGCACCGCCGACACGCCGGTCACCGACGCCACCAGCGCCAGCACCGTCAGCGTCGCCACCGCGCCGGAGCGCAGCCGCCGCACCCGGCGGTGCTGCCGGACGTCCTCGCCCTCCAGCTCGTCCTTGCTCACCCCGTGCATCGGGGCGGCGAGCTGCGCGATCGCGTCCCGGAACCGGGAGTGCTGCAGGCTCAGGTGCTCGCCCCCGCGCGCCCAGCGCAGGTCCAGGAAGAGCGGCTCCTCGGCGAACACCCCGCGCAGCGCGGGCGGCACCGCGGTCGAGCCGATGGTGAAGTCGCCCCGCTGCCGGTCCCACGCCCACTCGCCGTCGGTCACCACGGGCAGGATGTGGTCGGCCGGCTTGTTCGCGACCCAGTGCCGGATCTCCCGGTTCACCCACGGCGAGTGGGCGGCCTCGGGCGAGGCGAGCAGCACGAAGTATTCGGAGCCGTCGAGCGCCTTCTGGATGGACGACCACAGGCCGGGGGTCACCGCCAGGCCGGTCTGGTCGCGGAAGATCCACAACGCCCGGCGTCGATGCCACGGCTTCGCCAGCCGGTGCAGTCCACGCTGCACCGCGGGAGCCAGTCGCCCGTCCGCGGCATGACTGTACGAGATGAAACCATTGAAGGTCATCGCATTGTCCCCCGGCAGTCGACGCGTCCAGCCGACAGATTCTCCACGGTGGTGCCCCCCGAGAAAAGCGCGGAGACCGTATCGTCATGGTCCGTCGCGAGGAAGTGCCTGCTTACGGGGGTCGATGTGCGGTTCGGTGTCACCGGTCACCGGGTTCTCCCGCCGGAGGTCGTGCACTGCGCGGAGGACCACTGGCGGCGGTCGCTGCCCACCGGCCCGGGGCTGCACGGGGTGTCGAGCCTGGCCGACGGCGCCGATCAGCTCTTCGCCGAGCACGTGCTGACGGCCGGCGGCACGCTCGAGGTGGTGCTGCCCTGCGAGGAATACGCCGGCTCGCTGGTGCCGGACAGCCGGGCGCGGTTCGAGGACCTCCGGCGGGCCGCCCGCACGGTGATCACGATGCCCTATCCGAAGCCCTCCGAGCACGCCTATCTGGCCGCCGGGCAGGCCTTGGTGGACCGCTGCGACCACCTCTTCGCGATCTGGGACGGCCACCCGGCGCGCGGCCTGGGCGGCACGGCGGACGTGGTGGCATATGCCCGGGAGCGCGGCCGCCCGGTCACCGTGCTCTGGGTCGACGGGGTGTCACGGGCCTGAGACGGCCACCGGGAAGGGGCTGACCGGCGCGGGCGGCACGGCGAGCTCGGTGAAGATCCGCCGGGCCAGCTCGAGATGCGGCCGGGCGCGCTCGGCGTCGCCGGTGACCCCGAGGGCCACCGCGAGCCCGTCGTGTGCGCGCGCCTGCTCATAGCGGTCGCCGATCTCCTGCGCCAGCACCAGCGCCTGCCCGTGCTGGCTGCGGGCCTCTCCCGCGTCGCCCGCGGCGCGCAGCACCTGGCCGAGGTCGTTGAGCGCCTCGGCCTCGCTGGCCCGGTCCCCGATCCGCCGGTGCAGCACCAGCGCCCGGCGCAGATGACCGGCCGCCTCGGTGAGCCGGCCGCCGCGGGCCTGGACCGCCGCAAGGTCGGTCAGCGCATAAGCCTCCGCGGTGCGGTCGCCGGCCCGCCGCACCAGGGCGACGCTCTGCTCCAGCTGGACCGCGGTGCGCTCGAGCTCGTCCGGCTGCCCGGCCAGCCGGGCGAGCAGCGAGAGCACGTATGCCTCACTGAACCCGTCGCCGAGCCGGGTGATCAGCTCCAGCGCCGACCGCAGCCGCTCCGCCGCCCGGCCGCGGTCGCCCAGCCGTTCGTCGACCAGGCCGAGCCGGACCAGCGCGTCGGCCTGCCCGGCCTCGTCGCCGAGCTGCCGGTGGAGTGCACCGGCCCGCCGGTAGTGATCCGCGGCCTGCCGGTAGTCGCCGAGCCGCCAGTGCACGCTGCCCAGGTTGCGCAGCGCCACCGCCTCGGCGGCCTGCTCGCCGAGGTCGGCATAGAGCTCGAGGGCCTGGCGGTAGGTCTCGGCCGCGTGCGCCAGGCGACCCTGCCGCCGATGCAGCCGGCCGAGGTTGGACAGCGCCCGGGCCTGCGCGTCCCGGTCGCCGAGCGCGCGGGCCGCCGCCACCGCGACGGAGGTGACGGTCACCGCCTCGGCGACCGGCCCGCCGGCGTCGAGATAGCGGAACAGCGTGTCGGCGAGCGCGATGGTGTGCCGCGGCCAGCCGTGCGCGGCGCCGTAGGTGCAGGTGGCGGCGAGGTTGGGCCGTTCCGCCTCGATCCAGGCGCGGGCCGCCTCCGGATCTCCGGGAGTCGGCGTCTCCTCCGGGAACAGCGATTTCATCGCTGCCACCGAACCGTCCAGGTAGTGATCGAAAAGCCTGGTCAAGGCCGCGTTCCGGTCCGGCTCGGCGTCATGCACGGTGGCCAGTTCTCCGGCGTACGCCCGGAGCAGGTCGTGCATCCGGTAGCGCCCACCGGCACCCGCCTGGACCAGGCTGGCCCGGACCAGCACGCCGAGCTGGCGCCGGGCCTCGCTCGTGGTGCCGCCGGTCAGCGCCGCCACGGCGTCGACGTGCACGCTCTCGCCGGGGTGCAGCCCGAGCAGCCGGAACGCCCGAGCCGCCTCGACCGGCAAGTTTTGATAGGACCACGAGAAGACCGCCCGCACCTCGGCCCGCGGGTCGCCCGCATCGAGCAGGTCGAGCCGCACCTGATGGTCGCCCAGTTCGGCGACCAGCCCGGCCAGGTCGACGTCGGTGCGCGCCGCGGCCAGCTCGGCGGCGATCCGCAGGGCCAGCGGCAGCCGGGCACAGGCCGCGGCCAGGTCGGCCGCGGCGCCCGGCTCGCGGTCCACCCGGTCGCCGATCAGCCGGCGCAGCAGCGCGATCGCGTCCGCCAGCGGCAGCAGGTCGAGGTTGAACCGCTCGGCGCCGAGCACCGCGACCAGGCCGGGCAGCGAGTCGCGGCTGGTGATCAGCGCCAGGCACGACCCGGTGCCGGGCAGCAGCGGCCGGACCTGCTCGACCGAGGACGCGTTGTCCAGCAGCACCAGCATCCGGCGGCCGGTCAGCTCGGAGCGGAAGCGGGCGGCGCGCTCGTCGACGCCCGGCGGGATCTCGGTGCCGCGCACGCCGAGAGCGGTCAGGAAACCGGCCAGCGCGTCGGCGACCGCCACCGGTTGCTCGGCGTCGTAGCCGCGCAGGTTCACATAGAGCTGGCCGGCCGGGAACTCGTCGCGGACACGGTGCGCCCAGTGCACCGCGAGGGCGGATTTGCCGACTCCGGGCGTACCCGAAAGAAGCGCGACGGTCAGCGGCGGCTCGTCACCCTCGGGTGAGAGAAGGCGGTCGAGCTCGGAGAGCTCGCCGGTGCGACCGGTGAACGCGCGCACGTCCGCCGGGAGCTGCGCCGGCACCACCACCGAGGGCGCGCGGTTCTCCACCGCCACGACGGCGGGAGCGACCAGGGCCGGGTCGGCGGCGAGGATCCGCTCGTGCAACCGGCGCAGGCCGGCGCCCGGATCGCTGCCCAGCTCGTCGGCGAGGCTGCCGCGGATCCGGCGATATTGCTCGTCGGCGTCGGACTGACGGCCACAGCGGTAGAGCGCGAGCATGGTCTGTTCGGCCAGGCGCTCGTCCAGCGGGTGCTCGGCGACGGCGGCGGAGAGGGCCGGCAGCAGCTCACCGTGCCGGCCGAGCCGGAGCAGCATGTCGTTGCGGTCGAGTTCGGCGCCGAACCGCTCGTCGAGCAGCATCTGCCGCATCGCGCTCAGCCACGGGGTGTCCAGGCCGGCGAAGGGGTCGCCGCGCCACAGGTCGAGGGCCTGGGTGATCAGGTCGGCGGCCGACTGGTCCGACTCGGCCGCCCGGGCCTGCGTGACGAGCCGGCGGAACCGGTGCAGATCCACGGTCCACGGGTCGGCGGTCAGCAGGTAGCCGCCGGGCTGCCGCTTGATCTCCACCTCGGGGGCGCCGGCGACCGCCCGCCGCAGCCGCGACACATAGCTGTAGAGCGCGCCGACGGCCTGCTGCGGGGCGCCCTCACCCCAGACCCGGTCGACCATCTGATCGACGGTGACCGGGCGGCCCGCCTCGGCGACCAGCACCCCGAGCACGGATCGCTGCCGGGCATGTCCGAGGTCGACGGAGATGCCGTCGATCCTGGCCTCCACCGCGCCGAGAACTCCGAACTCCGCCGTCAACTGACCTCAGCACACCCTTCCGATCGCCCCGACCAGGGGATTCAAGATTTCCACAAGGAGCGCCATGAGTCTCCCATGCTTCGTACAAGGTACGTCGACGACCATGGATCACGTTGCAGGAGGCAGGTCGCTCACGCCCGGTTACGGAAAGCGTCAACGGGGGAATCGGGACGGGCGGCCTGCCCTCTGTTGCCGGACGCGGAACTAAAGCCCCGGCCGCGGCGTTGGCAGTTGGCGTGACTCTTGCTCTTGCCGTCCTCGGGGATTCCATCGCCTTCGGGCAGGGTGCCGATCAGCCGGCCGACACGGTCGGCGCGCGGCTGGCGGCCGACCTGACCGCATCCGGCACACCGACCGAGGTGCGCGTGTTCGCGGTGCCCGGGGCGGACAGCCGGGGGCTCGCCGCGCAGGTTCAGCGTGCCGTCGCCGGGAAGCCCGATCTCGCGCTCATCATCGTCGGCGCGAACGACCTCACCCACTTCGTCCCGACCAGCCAGGCGGCGACCCTGCTCGCGGAGGCGGTGCTGGCGCTCCGGGCCGGCGGCGTTCAGGTGGTGGTCGCGCCGGCGCCCGACCTCAGCGTCGTTCCGTGGTGTCCGCCGCAGATGCGGGTGCTCGTGCAGTCGGCCAGCCACCTGCTGCGGCAGGATCAGACCCGTGCCGCGTCCGCCGCCGGCGCCCGGATCGCGGACCTCGGCGCCACCACGGCCACCGCGTTCGCCACCGATCCGGCGTTGTTCAGCGCCGACCGCTTTCATCCGTCCAGCGCCGGCTACGCGGTGATCGCCGCCGCGCTGGCCCCGACGATCCGGGCGGTCGCGTCAGGCGCCCGCTGACCTGCCGGCCCAGCGGGCTCGTGGGCGTGTCCGATCCCGTCCGGCCGGTGCTAAAACAGAGGCATGATCCCCACTGTCACGCTGAACAACGGCGTCGAAATGCCCCGGCTCGGACTCGGCACGGGCGGCGGCGACGATGAAGCGGCCCGCACCCGCGTGCGCGAGGCGGTCGAGGTCGGCTACCGCCTCTTCGACACGGCCGCGCGATACGGCAACGAGACCGGCGTCGGCCGGGGCGTCGCCGACTCCGGCATCCCGCGGGACGAGATCTTCGTCGTCACCAAGCTGCGGGGATCGGACCACGGGTACGAATCCACCAGGCGCGCGCTCGACGAGAGCCTGAGCCGGCTCGGTCTGGACTACGTGGACCTCTATCTCATCCACTGGCCGCTCCCCCGCCAGGACCGGTACGTCGAGTCCTGGCGGGCCATGGCGGAGCTGATGGCCGAGGGCCGGACGCGCGCGATCGGCGTCTCGAACTTCCTGGCCGAGCACCTCGACCGGCTGGCCGCGGACTCGCCCGTCGTCCCGGCGGTCAACCAGATCGAGGTGCACCCCCGCCACCCCCAGCCGGAGCAGCGGGCCGACGACGAGCGGCGCGGCATCGTCACGCAGTCGTGGTCGCCGCTGTCCCGCGGCGGGCTGCTGGACGATCCCACCCTGGCCGCGATCGCCGCCCGGCACGGCCGCACGCCGGCCCAGATCGTGCTGCGCTGGCACCTGCAGCAGGGCCTCACCGTGATCCCGAAGGCGTCGCACGTCGATCGCATGCGGGAAAACGCCGACGTGTTCGGCTTCGACCTCACCGGCGACGACCTCACCGAGCTCGCCACCCTGGCCGGCAACGCACCGGGTGGCAACCTGGATCCGCGCACCCACGAGGAGTTCTGAGGGTCAGCGGCCGGCCCGCAGCACCTGTTCGAGGGCCTGGTCGAGCACCACCAGCAGGGCGTCGCGCACCGAGGGACGCAGCCGGGCGTCGAAGGGCACGACCGGCACGCGATCGTTGACGGCCAGGGCCCAGCGCAGCTCGGCGAGGCCGTAGGGCAGGTGCCCGTCGAACGTGTTCACCGCGACTGCGAACGGGAGCCCGGCCCGCTCGAAGTAGTCCACCGGCTGAAAGCAGTCGTCCAGCCGGGAGCAGTCCACCACCACGAGCGCTCCCAGCGCGCCGCGGATCAGGCTGTCCCACATGAAGCTGAACCGGTCCTGCCCCGGCGTGCCGAACAGATAGAGCTTGAGGCTCTGGTCGATGGTCACGCAGCCGAAGTCCATGGCCACCGTCGTGGTGGTCTTGAGGCTGCCCGCCCGCGTCTCGTCGATGCCGGCGCCGACCGACGTCATCTCGGCCTCGGTGGTCAGCGGGGCGATCTCGGAGATCGCCCGCACCAGGGTGGTCTTGCCGACGCCGAAGCCACCGGCCACGATGATCTTGACCGGGACCGGCGGCCGGGCCACCGGCGCGTCAGGAGATCGCACGGAGTCCCCGCATCACGCGCCGGATCAGGTCGGGCGAGATCGGACTCTGGGTGTCCGCGACGTGCACGTCGAGATAGCCTGCGGCGCGCAGGTCGGCGACCAGGATCTTGGTGACGCCGAGGTGCAGGCGCAGCCGCGCGGAGATCTCCGCGACCGAGGTCGGCTGCCCGCAGAGTGCCACCATCGCCTGCATCTCCGGGCCCAGCGAGCCGAGCGGCGCCCGGCCCACCCGCGGGTCGGGCGGCCGCAGGGTGACCTGGGTCTCGACGTCGATCTCCCGATCGACCGCGTTGACCCGGCCGGCGGTCAGCACGAACGGGCGCAGTGAGGCGGACCGGTCGCCGGTCGGTGCGGCTCCGGTCGGTGCGGCCCGGAGGTACGGGGGGATTCTCCCGATCGGCTCGGGATTCGGGGTGCCGCGCCGTCCGTCGCTCACCTCAAGACGGCGCTCTGCAACTCGGCGATCAAGCCCGGCGTGAGGGTTACTCCCGCCCGGCTCCCGAAGAGCGTCATCTCGTACGCGACCGTGCCGAGGTTCGCCGACCGGCTCGCGATGACGCCCAGCACCGAGCCCCGGCTGATCGACGTGACCAGCAGGTAGCCGTCCGCCATGTCGACCACGACCCGGTTCAGCACGCCCAGCGAGTACCACTCGGACGCGCCCGCCGACAGGCTCGTCATCCCGGACACCACCGCGGCCAGGCGGTCCGAGTCGGATCGGTCGCGTTTGGACGACTTCGCGATGAGCAGGCCGTCCGAGGAGACCGCGATCGCCTCCTGCACGCCCGACGTTCGGGTGGCGAACGAGCCGAGAAGCCAGTTGAACGTCTTCGCCTCGGCGCTGATCTGCGCGACCGGAGTCCGGATCCCATCCATCGGTCTGTTCCCTCTTCACTGTCGGTTCGTCTGGGGGGTGTCGTGGAGGGCGCGCGCCACCCCGGACTCGAACTGCTCGACCAGGCGGCGGGCCTCGTCCGGATCCGGCGCCGCGGCCGGCGGGCCGCCGGCCCGGCGGGTGGCCGATTCGGCCGTGGGCAGGGTCGCGCCGGGCACGCGCCGGCTGAGCGATCCGGTCTCGGTATCGGCGGATACGAACGGCATGGACGCGAGTGCGCGACCGTCATCCGCATCGGGCGGCTCGTGCGCGACCTCGAAGGCGTTCCAGGTCGGCGGATCCCGCATCAGATCCTTGAATCGCGCCATCGCGACCGGCTCCGGATCGACGGCGGGCCCGGCCGTGATCATCGCTTCCAGTTCGGCGAGCCCGGGCACCGGCGGTTCCGGCACGGAGGCGAGCTCGGCCGGCGCGGCGGATGCGGCGGGTACGGCTGCGAGCAGCGCGCCGCCGATGCCCACCCCGACGGTGACACCGCCTTCCGGAGTGGACGACAGCGCCACCGACAGCCGGTGCCGCCGGGCCAGGCGACCGACCACGAACAGGCCGAGGACCTGGGTCGGCACGAGGTCGAGCCGCTCGCGGCGGGAGATCCGGGCGTTCTCCTCGGCGATCCGCTCCTCGGGCATGCCGATGCCGTGATCGGCGACGACCAGCCGGGCGCCGCCCGGCACGGCCCGGGCGCGGACGCCGACCCGGGTGTGCGGTGGGGAGAACGTGGTCGCGTTCTCCAGCAGCTCCGCGCAGATCAGCACCAGGTCGCTGACCACCGCGGGCGCCACCGACAGGTCGAGCGGGACGTCCACGTCGACGCGGGTGTACTCCTCGATCTCGGCGAGGGCGAGCCGGACCACGTCGACCAGCCGGACGGGGGCGAGATGGCTCTCCTCGCGGTCGGCGCCGGAGATCACCACCAGGCTGTCGGCGCTGCGCCGCAGGCGGTTGGCGATGTGGTCGAGCCGGTAGAGCTTCGCCAGGCGCTCCGGGTCGGCCTCCTCGTTCTCCAGCTCGTCGATCAGGTCCACCTGTCCGCCGACCAGGTTCTGCGTGCGCCGTCCGATGTGCCCGAACATCTCCGCGACGTTGCGCCGGCTGAGCACCTGACGTTCGACCAGCTGCGAAGCGGTGCTCTGCACGCGTTCGAAGACGCGGGCCAGATCGCCGATCTCGTCGTTGGAGTTCACGTCGAGCACGTCCAGACGCACCGGTTCGACCGATTCGCTCTCGTCGTCCGCGACCCGTCGCAGTTCGGTCTCGCCGGCGTCCGCCACCCGGGCGGCCGAGTGGCTGAGCCGGGTCAGCGGCACGGCGACGGCCCCGGCCACGACCGCCACCAGGATCAGCACGCCGAGCAGCACGGCCAGCGCGAGCGCACCCACCCCGTACGCGATGGTCAGTTGTTGTTGCCGTTGCCTTGCGACCAATGACGTGACGTCGTCGACGAGGCGCTTCTCGACGAAGCTGCCGAGCACGCTGAACGACTGGAGGGCGGGGAACAGCCGGGCGATCGGCAGCGCCGCCATCGTGCGCGCCGGATCGGCCCGGAACTCGGCGTCGAAGTCGGCGCCGGCCCGGTCCCGGAACGCGGCCGCCACCAGGTCGTACAGTTCGCGCTGGCGCTCGGTGGCGAAGCTCGCGAACCGCGCGAAGTCGGTGGTGAACTCCGCTCGCTCCTCGCGGTAGCGGACCGCCAGCTGCCCGACGTTCCCACCGGCCATGACGGCGAGCAGCGCGGTGCTCTTGGTGCTGGACTCGTCCATCCGCAGCAGTGCGTCGAGCGCGATGAGCTGCCGCCCGGCGGCGGTGTCGGCGTCGGCGTGCCGCACCAGCCGCAGCGACTCGATCATGCCGTCGAACACCGGCGCGTACTCGTCGATCACCTGCTCGGGGGTGACGCTCCCGGCGCGGACCCGTTGCCGCAGCTCGGTCAACGTGCCCGCGCGGTCGATCGCGGCGCGCACCTCCGGTGGCAGGTCGCCGCCCAGGTCCTGCCGCACGTCGAGGATCCGGTCGGTGACCGACGCGGTCTGCAGCGCGAGGTCGTCCTCGGTCACCACGCCGAGCAGGCGGCCCACCGAGAGCAGCCGCTCGCGCTGCATGTCCTGCAGCAGCGCGCCGACCCGCCCGGCCACCGTGGCGGCGGCGTCGATCTCGGTCGCCTTGTTGGCATTGACGACCAGGTCGCGGACCACCGGCAGGGCCAGGCCGACCATCGCCAGCAACGGAATGATCACCAGCAGCGTCAGCTTGCCGCGGATCCGAAGCCTACCGAGGAGCACCGGAACGCTCCCATCGCGCCGGCACCGGCTCGACCGGCCACGACGGTGGCGGCCCGGTCGCCGGTGCCTGGTGGGCCGGTGCCTGGTGGGCCGGCGCCTGGTGGGCCGGCGCCTGGTGCGCCGGACTTTGCGGGTGTGCCGCGGGCCGGTCCCGCCGCCCGGCCGCCAGGGCGACCGCGACCGGCGCGAGCGCCAGCAGCACGGACACCACCAGGGTCGCGACCGCGAGCAGACGCCGCAGGGTGAGCGACGAGAGCCGGTCGCGCAGCGCGATGTCGATCTGTTCGAGCAGGGCGGCGGACAGCTCCGCCGCGGCGACCTGCATCTCGTCGCGCGCCCGGACGACCTGCGCCGCGCCGGTGCCGGCCCGGCCGGCCAGCACCGGTTCCAGCAACGGCGCCAGGTTGTCGATCGAGCGGTTGAAGCGGTCGAGCCTGCTCAGCAGCGCGCCGCCGAGGCTCCGGCTGCCGGTGCCCTCCACCGCGAGGCGGACGTCGTCGGACAGGTCCTGCGCGTTGCTGACCAGGTCGGAGCGGGCCGAACTGAGGTCGACCAGCGCCTCGGTCCGGTCGGCCACGGACAGTCCGGCGGCGCTCACCAGCAGATCCGAGTAGCGGGCCGCCGCGATGATGCCCTCGGGCAGCTCCTGGGCGGCGCCGTCCTCCAGGTAGTAGGTGTCGGCCGCCGGGTCCCGGATCATCTTGGAGTTGTTGCGGACCTTGTCCATCAGGGCCAGCAGCAGGTCGCCGGCGCCGCCGTACGCGGTGATGAGCTGCGCGTCGGTGCCGCTGGTCGGCAGGGACTCGATCTTGGCGCGCAGCCCGGCCCACCGGTCCTGGGTGCGCAGCGTCCCGCCGAGCTCACCGTCGACGAGGGAGACCGCGTCGACCGCGCGGGCCAGCGCCTCGTTCGGCGCCGAGTCGCCGTTGACGGCGGCCGACCCGGCATTCGTCAGGGCGATCTCGAGCGGGCCGAGCGCCTGGATGTACCGGACGCCGTCACGCTCCAGTGTGGCGAAATCGGACTGTTCGCCGACCGACTGCCACACCATGGAGAACAGCACGGTCACCGGCAGGATCAGGAAAAGTGGAAACAGCCTCCGCGCCACGGATCCGAACGGCCGCCCACGCCGACGCTGGCGCGCCCCTGAAGTCATCGTCGCTCACCCTCCGGGCACCGTGGAGCGCGAGCGCCACGGTGCCCTCGAAAACGCTCCGACCTGGAAACATCACAGGCCGGTCGGGGTGAACCTACTGGCGTCGGCCCGCTCCGAGCCCTGGCAGTTTGATCGACTGTTGCGGCTGTCCAGTTAGGAGTGAGCGGCTTTCAAACGGTGATCCGGGATCGAATCTTGCCAAGCTGTGATCTGCGTCATAGCATCCCCCGCCCGGCGAGTAGCCGGTCCTCGGTGGACCGGCGTGCTACGGTTCCCGCGTTGCAGTTTTGATTTCCGTAGACGTTTTCGGCGCCTGATGGGTTATCTGAACCCCTCAAGGCGCCGTTTGTCGTGTCGGTTCGGCGCGGGTGATCAACGCGGCGGCGTGCGGGTCCGCACAGTGCGGACTCGAGCAGCCTGCTAAGGAGCAGACATGACTACAGGCACCGTGAAGTGGTTCAACGCGGACAAGGGCTTCGGCTTCATCACCCCGGACGACGGCGGCGCTGACGTCTTCGCCCACTTCTCCGCGATCTCGGCGAGCGGCTTCCGCAGCCTCGACGAGAACCAGAAGGTGGAGTTCGACATCACCCAGGGCCAGAAGGGCCCGCAGGCGGAGAACATCCGCCCGCTCTGATCCACTGATCCACTGATCCACTGCTCCACCGACGGCGGTCCGCTGATTCAGCGGGCCGCCGTTCGGCGTCTCGGCGGTCTGATCACATAGACGTTGGTTGATATCTGGACACATTGGTGCAATGGTTGATGGGAGCGCTCCCATCCTCAGAACGCCGAAGAACGGAGGACGTACCGTGCGTCCACACTCAACCTCCCGCCGACCCTTCCGGGTGCTCGTCGTGCTGCTCATCGCGATCACCGGCCTGCTGCCCTGGGCCGGGGCGGCGCAGGCACACGGCACCATCGTCAGCCCGGCCTCCCGCGCCTACCAGTGCTGGCAGGCCTGGGGCAACCAGCACCAGAACCCGGCCATGCAGCAGCAGGACCCGATGTGCTGGCAGGCTTTTCAGGCCAACCCCGACACCATGTGGAACTGGATGAGCGCACTGCGGGACGGCCTCGGCGGTCAGTTCCAGGCCCGGACCCCCGACGGGCAGCTGTGCAGCAACGGGCTCGCCCGGAACAACAGCCTGAACCAGACCGGCGCCTGGCGGCGGACCAACGTCGCCGCCAACTTCGCCGTCCAGCTGTACGACCAGGCCAGCCACGGCGCCGACTTCTTCCGGGTCTACGTCAGCAAGCAGGGGTTCAACCCGGCCACCCAGAGCCTCGGCTGGGGCAACCTCGACTTCATCACGCAGACCGGCCGGTACGCGCCGGCCAACAACATCTCCTTCAACATCTCGACCTCCGGATACACCGGACACCACGTCCTGTTCGTCATCTGGCAGGCCTCGCACCTCGACCAGGCCTACATGTGGTGCAGCGACGTGAACTTCGCCTGACCGGCATCGGCCCGGGACGCCGGCCGGCGTCCCGGGCCGCACACTCCCGCGACGAGGTGAGGAACGATCATGATTTCCCGCTACGTGTGGGCGGCGGCGATCCTGCTGGCGACCTCGGCAGGCGCGGCCGTGCTGGTCCGGTCCGGTGCGGACGCGGACCCGGCGGATCTGCAGGCGCAGATCCTGGCCCGGATGCGAACCACCCTCGAACAATCCGACCCGGGGCAGCACAACCACGCCGGCCACCAGGTCGTGCCGGGCGCCACCGGGGAAGCGGCGAAACCGGCGGTGATCTGCGGTGTCCGGGTCTACGGCTACGAGCCGGCCGAGGTCACCGCGCTCGCCGACGTCCGGACGGTCTACGGCTTCCACCTCTGCGGCGTCGCCGAGCAGCAGCGCCCCTGGGACGTGGCGGTCAAGCTGGCCGGCCCGCTGATCATGGAGGTGTCCACCGACCCGCCGGGCATCCAGGTGGTCGAGGCGACCGAGAACGTCAGATACGTCGACCGGCTGCGCCAGATGTTCCCGGCGAAGTACGCGGAGGTGGCCCTCAAGGAGTCGCTGTCCGACGCGGAGATGGCCGACCTGCGCCGCCGGTACGACGCCGCGGCCGGGCTCTGACCGGCCGATTGTCGATCATGGCCGGTTCAGGTGGGCCAGGACCGCCAGCACGCGGCGGTTGTCGTCGTCGGACGGCGCCAGGTCCAGCTTGGTGAAGATGCCGGTGATGTGCTTGCCCACCGCGCTCTCGCTCAGGAACAGCTGCTGGGCGATGGCGGCGTTCGAACGTCCCTGCGCCATCAGCTCGAGCACCTCGCTCTCGCGGGCGGTGAGCCGAGCCAGTGGGGTGGCGGCGCCGCCGGCTCGCAGCAGCCTGGCGATGACCTGCGGATCCATCGCGGTGCCGCCGGCCGCGACCCGGCGCACGGCGTCGATGAACTGGTCCCCGTTCAGCACCCGGTCCTTGAGCAGGTAGCCGACCGCGCCCGCGCCGTCGGCCAGCAGCTCCCGGGCGTACAGCTGCTCGACGTGCTGGGACAGCACCAGAATCGGCAGGCCGGGCATCGCGCGCCGGGCCGCGAGCGCCGCCTGCAGGCCCTCGTCGGTGAAGGTGGGCGGCAGCCGCACGTCGACGACGGCCACGTCGGGTCGATGGCGGGTCAGGGCGGCGCGCAGCGCGGGTCCGTCGCCGACCGCCTCGGCGATGGTGCAGCCGTGCGCCTCGAGCAGCGAGACCAGTCCCTCCCTCAGGAGGTGGAGGTCTTCGGCGATGACAACGCGCACGGCACCTCCATCGCGATCACTGTCGGGCCACCCGCCGGGCTGTCCAGGGCCAGAACTCCGTCGAAGACATCCAGGCGCCGGGCGATGCCGCGCAGCCCGGTGCCGGCGGCCGGGTCGGCGCCGCCCGGGCCGTCGTCGGTCACCACCACCCGCAGCAGCCCGTCGTGGTGCGACAGCGAGATCGACACCCGCGACGCGACGCGCGCCGCGTTGGCCAGCGCCTCGCACACGGCGAAGTAGACGGCCGTCTCCACCGGTGGCTCGAGCCGGCCGTCCAGATCGACGTCCACCGAGACCGGCAGCGGGGTGTCCAGCGCGAGCGCTCGCACCGCGTCGCCCAGCCCGCGCTCGGCGAGCACCGGCGGATGGATGCCCCGCACCAGGTCGCGCAGCTCGTGCAGGGCGGCGGCCGACGCCTCCTGGGCCTGGTCGAGCAGCTGGCGCGCCCGCGCCGGGTCGGTGTCCATCAGGCGGGCGACGGCGCCCAGGCCGAGCCCGATCGCGACCAGGCGGGCCTGTGCCCCGTCGTGCAGGTCGCGCTCGATGCGGCGCAGCTCGGCCGCCTGCGCGTCGACGGCGTCGGCCCGGCTCGTGTGCAGGTGTTCGACCCGGGATGCCAGTGCGGTGGCGGCGGTCGGGCCGAGCAGGGCGCCGTCCCAGCGCCGGCGCAGGCGCATCAGCGGCGCGGCCAGGACCAGCCCGAGCAGCGAGACCGCCAGTCCGGCGGGGATGCTCACCCAGTCCGGGATCCAGGCCGGCACGACACCGGTGTGTTCCAGGCCGTGCCAGAGGTAGAACGGGGTCACCCAGTGGCCGGTGGCCAGTCCGACCGGCACCGCCCAGGGCGCCCACGTCAGCGGTTGCCAGACCAGGCCGAAGAAGCCGGCGCCGACCAGGATCGACGGGATCAGCGAAACCGGGGCGAGCAGGACCGCGCTCAGCGACCACAGGTGGTCGCGCCGGGTGGCCGGGTCGCCGCCGACCCAGCCGTACCGCTGGGCGCCGACGGCGTCGGACCGGTCGGCGTAGAGGGTGCGGCCGACCCGATAGGTGCCGTCAGCGCTGAGCGGCGGGGGCGGCGGCATCGACCGGTACGGGCTGGGCAGGCCGGCGCCCGTCCACCGTGCGGCGTAGCGGCGGTAGAGCTCGACGAGCGGCCGCGTGAACAGCACCACGCGCGGCAGCAGCCAGCCCCAGGAGAGCACGACCACGACCACGTTCAGAAGGGTTCCGCCGAGCGCGGCGAGCGACAGCCCGGCCAGGCCCGCCCCGCGCCAGGTCGCCGCCGACGCCCGCCCGATCCACCGCCGCGGCGCGGACCGGGCCCACCACGTCGGGCTCCCGCCCCGCAGCAGCGCTCGCGTCCACGAGCCGTACCGATGCAGTGCGGCCGGCGCGACCAGGAACGCGACCGCGACCGCCGCGCCGGCCGCGAGCGGATCCGTGCGCAGCAGCAGAACTCCGACCGTGACCAGCGCCGTGGGCAGCAGCACCGGAAGGGCGCTGGTGATCGGAGCGAGGATCAGCCACCGCCATTCCCGGCCGGCTTCCGGGTCGCTGCCGTGGTGATCCGCCTCGAGCAGCCAGGCCGGAACGACCGGCGACTTGAACAGCGTCGTCTCGTGCTGGTACCAGCCGTCGGCGCGACGCCGCGGGACGGGCGGCGGAACCCGCTCGAGGTCGGGCAGATCGGCCCCGCCCCAGTCGCGGGCGAGCCGCCGGCCGAGAGCGGCGAGCCGGAACTGGCCGGTGACCGCGGCCGGATAGGGCAGCACCAGGATCACGGCGGCGAGGACCACCACGGCGTAGGCGAATCCGGCCGCCACCAGCACGACCAGGGCGACGCAACGGGGCACGGCGAGCGCGAGACGAGTCATGGTTCGAGTCTTCGCAGGGACGGGCTCCGCCACATGAGGGCAGGCTACCGAGTGGGGTGTAGCTGACTACACACTTGCCGGTCGTATTTCGTCCGGAATGCATGCGAGGCTGCCTGTGTGATCAAGGGAACCGAGGCTTCTGTCACGTGGGCGCAAGCGCTGACCTGGCGGATGGAGCGGCAGTTGCTGGACCCCGTCGGTGGTGAGTCGGCCGCCGGTGTCGTGCGCCGGCTCGGCGTGGTGCTCTCCATGGACGAGTCGCTCGCCGAACTGGCCGTCCGGACCCGTTCTTCGGCGTCGCAGCCGGGTGGGCTCGCCGCGGCGCTGGCCGGTGGCGAGGTGATCAAGGGATTCGCGTTCCGCGGGTCCATGCACTACCTCTCCCCCGAGGACGGCGGCATGTACCTGGCCATCCGGGCGGCCGGGCGGCAGTGGGAACTGCCGAGCTGGGTGGAGCACTACCGGCTCGCTCCCGAGGACTGGCCAGACTTCCGGGCCGCGGTGCGTGCGGCGCTGAAGGCCGGGCCGCTGACCATCGCCGAGCTGGGGCAGGCGCTGACGAGGCGGCGCGCCTACCGGCATCTGAAGCCGGTCTTCGACGAGGGCGCGGGCACGCTGATCAAGCCGCTCTCCTGGCTGGGCGACCTGAGCTTCGGCCCGTCGCGGGACGGCCGCGCCACCGTGCAGGGCCTGGACGGCAACCCCAGGTGGCGGGGCATCCCCGACCTCGGCGAGGCGGGACCTCGTGCCGTCCTGGCATATTTCCGCACCTATGGGCCGGCGACGATCGACCACCTGCGCTACTGGCTCGGCAACGGGCTGAGCGCGGGACGCAAGCGGCTCGACTCGTGGTTCGAGGGGCTCGGCGATCGGCTGGTCGCGATCGACGTCGAGGGCGCCGTGGCGCACGTCGCGCGGGAGGATGTCGCCGCCCTCCATCGCGCGCGGCCGTCCACGGCGGTGCGGTTCCTCCCCGGCCACGACCAGTGGGTGATGGGCCCGGGCACCAAGGACATCCACGTCACGCCGCCGGCGTTGCGGGACCTGATGACGCGCAAGGCCAACCCGGTGATCGCCGGCGGTGTGGTGTGCGGAACGTGGGCCCGCAAGGACGACGAGGTCACGGTCACCTGGCTCGACGAGCGGCGCCGGCCCCGGAAGGCCATCGCGGAGGAGACCGCCCGCCTGGCCGCCGTCCTCGGCCGGGACCTGCGCCTGAATCTGGCGCGTTAGCCCCGGCCGGGGACGGATCCGGTCAGCTGCCGATGGAGCAGAGCGAATCGAACGTCGTCGCGTCCGCGGTGATCTTCTCGTTGATGCCCGGCGGCATGGTGCCGGTCTTGGTGGCGTTCAGCAGCTGGGCGTAGTCGTCGGCCAGAGCCTTCGTCGCCGCTCGGACGTCGTCGTGCGTCGCCTTGGCCGCGGCCGCGTTGAGACTGTCGACGGTGGTCTGCAACGACGCCGGGTCGCCCGAGTTCGCGCTGTCCAGGACCGCCGCCTTGCCGGCCACGCAGCCCGGGTCGGCCACCGTCGAGTTGGCGACGAGAGCGACCGCGGTCGCGACGCCACCGATGATGAGAACGGAGACGATGACGCCGGCGATCGCCAGGCCACGACCCTTGCGGCGGCCGGCGCCGGTGCGGAAGACGGCGATCAGGCTGAGGATGAAGCCGATCGGGGCGACCAGGAAGGCCAGGATGAGCCCGGCGATGGCCAGACCGCTGGTGCCCTGCTGCGGGGCGTGCTGGGCGTGCTGATCCTGGGACAACGAAGACTGCTCGTCGAGCGACACTGTTTCGGTCCAATCGAGAATGCGTAGTTGCGGAACTCGCAGACCGTACTGGGTTCGCCGCTGTTTCGTTGCCCCGTCAGCGGATGCCGCTGCGGGTGAAGCCCTGCACGAAGTAGCGCTGGAAGACCAGGAACAACACGATCATCGGGGTCGCGTTCAGCAGCGCGAACGCCATCGTGCCGCCGTAGTCGGCGGTGAACGCCATGATCAACAGCAGCAGGACGATGCCGATGGCCGCGGCGTAACCCTGGTCGCGGGTCACGAAGCCGGTGTCGTAGGCAAGGTGACCAGGACCGACGTGGCGTTCTGCGGGCCGCCGCCGGTCATCGCGAAGACGATGCCGAAGACCTGGAACGAGTAGATGACGTTCAGGATCAGCAGGAAGAACGACGAGGGGCCGAGCAGCGGGACGGTGATCCGGCGCCGTCGAGCCGGGCGGCCTCGTACAGGACGGGGCTGATCGCCTGCAGGCCGGCCAGATAGATCAGCATGTTGAAGCCGACCCGCCACCACAGCGTCACCAGCGCCACCGAGGCGAACGCCGCGACGCTGCCGGACTGCCACCGCACGGCCGGCAGGCCGACGGCGAGCAGGAGCACGGTGAACAGCAGGGTGTTGCCGGTGGACCGCCAGGAACTTCGCGGCCAGCTCGGGGTTCCTGGTGCCGGCCGTGGCCACCAGTGCGTTCCCGCCGAAGTCGCCGGCCGCACGGACGTCGCGCGGCGCGAACGTCGCGCCCCACTCGAAGTTGAGCGACTTGGCGGCGTCCGGGATCAGGAAGGCCCCGCCGAAGGTCATCGCGGTGGCCTGCGAATACCAGAGGTCGGCGGCATAGGTCGTCGACTTTCACCGAGCTGTTCGGCGGGATGAACTTGCGCGGGAAGAAGCTCTTGGAGAAGTCGACCGCCTTGCTCCCCGCCGGGGAGTTTCTGGGCGACCCCCTCGAACTCCGCCCAGGTCCACGCCTGGTCCAGGGAGGTCGGGACGCTCGTGGCTGCCCGAGGTCAGCACCCGTATTCGCCGGTCCGAGCGGTCGCTTTCGCGCCAAGCGGGAAAACGCCCACCCTTGCCGAACAGCAATCAAATCCGACCAAGATCCCGGCGCATTACTTATTCGAGCGAGTGGCCGGGATCCGGAACGCGATGGATTGATGGACCAAAAGCGCTCCAGCTGCTGATCTTGAAACACTTCACCGAGTTCGGCTCAATTCGGTTACGAAAGATGTGGAATTCCACAGTGGATGACCCGAACGGGTGAGTGACCCGACTTCCGGCGAATCGGAGCAGGATGACGCCGATCGCTGGCTGAGCTGCGGAGACTCTGGTTGTTGCAGTACTCATACCAAAATGTTTCAGACCCCAACGCAGAGTGACGCTTCGCAGGTCATCCCACCTGTCGAGCAGTCGAGAACATGGCCGATCGT
>NZ_JBVJIP010000008.1:0-36356 GCF_055586225.1 Actinoplanes sp. NPDC051388
GGGGGGGAAGAGCCCCCCCCCCCCCCCCCCCCCCCCCCCCCCCCCCCCCCCCCCCCCCCCCCCCCCCCCCCCCCCCCCTCCCCCCCCCCCCCCCCCCCCCCCCCCCCCCCCCCCCCCCCCAACACCGCAGATCGCGGGGTTGATCAGGCCGCGGCGGGGCAGCCCAAGGTCATGAGCAAGGAACCGAAGAAGGGCGACAAGGTCGCCTGGAGCAGCCACGGGCAGACGGTGCACGGCGAGGTGGAGCAGAAGATCACTTCGCGCACCGAGGCCGCCGGGCGCACGGTCGACGCGTCGGAGGACGACCCGCAGTTCAAGGTCAAGAGCGACAAGACCGGCCGGGAAGCGGTGCACAAGCCGGGAGCGCTGAAGCATGGCGACTGAGACCCAGGACGACGTGGACGCCGACTTCAAGGAAGCGGTCAACATGACCGCCGGCGAACTCGAGAAGTGGCTCGCGACGGACGAGTCGCGCGAGGTCGGCCAGAAGTCGGGGGGCAAGGGCGAGTCGGTGGGTCACGACTCGGGCCGGAAGATCATCAAGATCCTCCGGTCCAAGAAGGCGGACCTCACCGACGCGGACCGGGCGCACATGCGGAAGGTCGTCGGCTACGTGCGCCGACACCTGGCCCAGCGGCCGAAGGGGGACGTCACGGACACCGCGTGGCGCTACTCGCTGATGAACTGGGGCCACGACCCCAAGAAGTGACGGTCGCGGCGGCCGGGCCCGCGCAGACGGCCTACCGGATCGACCAACGTTGTGTGATCTCGGCGGATGCACGGGTCGTGCATGGCGAGCGAAGTCGGCAGGGCACGGGTTAGCGGCGTGCGCGGATCGGCAAGGCCCACCTCCGCGGCGTGCGCGGAACGACAAAGGCCCACCTCCGCGGCTTGCGCGGAACGACAAAGGCCCACCTCCGCGGCTTGCGCGGAACGACAAGGCCCACCTCCGCGGCGCGTGCGCGGATCGGCACGGCGAGCGTGGCCCGCGGCAAGACCGCGGGCCGTGTCAGGGCGCGCACGTTGCGACCAGGATGCGCACCGGCCGCGGAGCATCACCGGGTCACGGACTGCCCAGCACGAGTGGCTTTACCGACCGCCCAGCAACACCAAGTCACCCATCGCCCAGCGGGAGTGGGTCGCGGGTCAGGCGGCTATGGAGACCACGTCGCCGAGGGCCAGCAGGCCGCCCATCAAGGCCAGAGCGGCCGGGACCAGGCGGTAGTAGACCCACGTCCCGCGGCGGTCGCTGTCCACCAGGCCCGCCTCGCGCAGCACCTTGAGGTGGTGCGAGATGGTGGGGCCGGTCAGGGCGAACGAGCCGGTGAGGTCGCAGACGCAGACCTCGCCGCCGCCGGCCGACGCGATCATCGACAGCAGGCGGAGGCGGACCGGGTCGCCGAGGGCCTTGAACATGGGTGCGAAGGCGCTGGCCTGCTCCGCGTCGAGAGCACCGCGGGTGAGCGGCTCCCACGCGGGCGTGTCTTTGAGTGACTGGGTGTCCGATGAAGGGGTCGGCATGGGGTCAGCTTCGCAGAGCCCCGCAAGTCCTCATCGGAAAAGATGTTTGCGCAGGTCAGTGCCTTTTACTTTGATGATCTTCAAAGTGGGGGCAGGCCCTGACTTAAACGGTTCATCGCACGGTGGCTGCAAATAACTCTCAGTGGTCGGCACCGTTCCAATCGCGACCGACGCCGACCGACACCTCGAGCGGGACCGACAGTGGGTAGGCACCGCCCATCTCGCGCCGGACCAGCTCTTCCAAGGCCTCGCGCTCCCCCGGCGCCACGTCGAACACCAGCTCGTCGTGCACCTGGAGCAGCATCCGCGACCGCAGCGCGGACGACCGCAGCGCCTCGTCGACCTTGAGCATCGCGACCTTGATGATGTCCGCCGCCGACCCCTGGATCGGGGCGTTCAGCGCCATCCGCTCGGCCATCTCGCGCCGCTGCCGGTTGTCGCTGGTCAGGTCGGGCAGGTAACGCCGGCGGCCGAGGATGGTCGCCGTGTAACCGTCCTGGACCGCCCGGCGCACGACCGCCTGCAGGTAGTCGCGGACCCCGCCGAACCGGGTGAAGTATTCCTCCATCAGCCCGCGGGCCTCTTCGGTGGAGATGGTCAGCTGGTTGGACAGGCCGAAGGCGCTCAGCCCATAGGCCAGGCCGTAGTTCATGGCCTTGATCTTGCGGCGCTGGTCGGGGACGACCTCCTCGACCGGCACGTGGAACACCGACGACGCGGTGGCCGCGTGGAAGTCGAACTTCGAGTTGAACGCCTCGATCAGCGCCTCGTCGCCGGACAGGTGCGCCATGATCCGCATCTCGATCTGGCTGTAGTCGGCGGTCATCAGCTGCTCGTAACCGTCGCCGACGATGAAGGCCCGGCGGATGCGCCGGCCCTCCTCGGTGCGGATCGGGATGTTCTGCAGGTTGGGGTCGGTCGACGAGAGCCGGCCGGTGGCGGCGACCGTCTGGTTGAACGTGGTGTGGATGCGCCCGTCGTCGGACACCGACTTGAGCAGCCCGTCCACCGTGGACTTGAGCTTGGCCACGTCGCGGTGCCGCAGCAGGTGCTCGAGCAGGGGGTCGCCGGTCTGCGCGAACAGGCTCTGCAGCGCGTCGGCATCGGTGGTGTAACCCGACTTGATCCGCTTGGTCTTCGGCAGGTTGCGCTCGGTGAAGAGGATCTCCTGCAGCTGCTTGGGCGAGCCCAGGTTGAACTCGCGCCCGACCACCTCGTGCGCGGCCTGCTGCGCCGACTTGACCTCGGCCGCGAAGTGCGACTCCAGCTCGGAGAGGTAGTCCGTGTCGGCCGCGATGCCGACGTGCTCCATCTCGCCCAGCACCACCGACAGCGGCTGCTCCACCTCCACCAGCAGCTGCTGGGACTCCCCCTCGTCGCGAGACAGCTCCTCGGTGAGGGTGTCGGCCAGGTCGAGGGTGGCGCGGGCGCGGAGCATCACATTCTCCTCCGCCTGACCCTCCTCGCCCAGGCCGTCGAGGGTGAGCTGGCCGTCGTCCGGCCCGTCCACCCGCAGCTCGCGCTTCAGATAACGCAGCGCCAGGTCGGTCAGGTCATAGGCCCTCTGGTCGGGCTTCGCCAGATAGGCCGCCAGGGCGGTGTCGACCCGGACACCGGCCAGCGCCCAGCCGTGCGCCCGGAACGCCAGCGTCGCGGGCTTCGCGTCGTGGATCACCTTGGGCCGCGCCGGGTCGGCCAGCCAGGCGGCCACCGCCTGCTCGTCGGCCTCGTCGAGCGCGGTGGCGTCGAACCAGGCGGCCGGTCCGTCGCCGGTGGACACCGCGATGCCGGTCAGCTCGCCGGTGCCCCGACCGAACTTGCCGGTGACCGCGACCCCGACCGGCGCCTCGCCGGCGTGCTGCGTCAGCCACGCGCCGACCTCGCCGGCCCGCAGCACGCTGCCGCTCAGGTCGAAGCCGGACTCCGCCTCGGGCTCGACCGCCTCCAGGTAGGAATAGAGCCGCTCGCGCAGCACCCGGAACTCGAGCGCGTCGAAGACCTGGTGCACCGCTTCGCGGTCCCACCCGTGCCACCGCACGTCGGCCGGTTCGAGCGGCAGCTCGAGGTCGGTGACCAGCGCGTTGAGCTCGTAGTTGCGCAGCACGTCGGCCAGGTGGGCGCGCAGGCTCTCGCCGGCCTTGCCCTTGATCTTGTCGACGTTGGCCACGATGCCGTCGAGGCCGCCGAATTCGTTGATCCACTTGGCCGCGGTCTTGTCGCCGACGCCGGGCACCCCGGGCAGGTTGTCGCTGGTCTCGCCGACCAGGGCGGCCTTGTCGCGGTAGCGGTCCGGCGGCACGAAGTATTTCGCCTCGATCGCGGCCGGCGTCATGCGCCACACCTCGGACACGCCGCGCACCGGGTAGAGGATCGTCACGTGCTCACCGGCCAGCTGGAACGCGTCGCGGTCGCCGGTGGAGATGACCACCTCGAAGCCGGCGTCGCGGGCCTGGCAGGAGAGCGTGCCGATGACGTCGTCGGCCTCGTAACCCTCTTTCTCCACCACCGGGATGCGCAGCGCCTCGAGCACCTCCTTGATCAGGCTGACCTGACCCTTGAAGGGCTGCGGCGTCTCGGAGCGACCCGCCTTGTAGTCCGCATATCTCTCCGTGCGGAAGGACTGTCGGGACACGTCGAAGGCGACCACGATGTGCGTCGGTTTCTCGTCGCGCAACATGTTGATCAGCATCGAGGTGAAGCCGAACACCGCGTTTGTCGGCTGTCCGGTCTGGGTGGAGAAGTTCTCCACCGGCAGCGCGAAGAAGGCCCGGTAGGCCAGCGAGTGTCCGTCCAGCAGCAGGAGGCGGGGGGCGTCAGCGTTCACCCGAGCGACTCTAGTCGCCGGGTGTGACACAAACGCGGGGGCGGCCGCGCGAAACGCGACCACCCCCGACTGTTATGTCCCGATCAGGCGACGCCGAGGTAGGCCTCTTTGACCGCCGGGTCGACCAGCAGCTCCTGCCCGGTGCCCTCCTTGACGATGCGGCCGGTCTCCAGGACGTAGCCGCGGTGTGCCCGGGAGAGGGCCTGCTGCGCGTTCTGCTCGACCAGCAGGACGGTCGTGCCCTGCTCGTTGATCTCCGTGATGATGTCGAAGATCTGCTGGATGATCATCGGCGCGAGACCCATCGAGGGCTCGTCCAGCAGCAGCAGCTTGGGCCGGCTCATCAGCGCGCGGCCGACCGCGAGCATCTGCTGCTCGCCGCCGGACAGCGTGCCCCCGGCCTGCTTACGCCGCTCGCCGAGTCGCGGGAAGAGGGTCAGCACCCGATCCAGGTCCTTGGCCACCCCGGCCGAGTCGCGCCGGGTGAACGCCCCCATGTCGAGGTTCTCCAGGACCGTCATGCCCGGGAAGATGCCCCGGCCCTCCGGCGACTGACAGATGCCCAGGGGCACCCGCAGGTCGGCCCGCAGGTTGCTGATGTCCTTGCCGTTGAACCGGATCTTGCCGGAAGCCAGCGGGTTCAGCCCCGAGATGGCCCGCATGGTGGTGGTCTTGCCGGCGCCGTTCGCACCGATCAGGGCCACCACCTCGCCCTCCTCGACGCGCAGCGTGAGGCCGTGCAGCGCCTCGATGCGCCCGTACTTGACGACGATCTCGTCGAGCTCAAGCATCGGTGGTCTCCCCCAGATAAGCGGCGATGACCTTGGGGTTGTCCCGGACCTCGGCCGGGCTGCCCTCGGCGATCTTCTTGCCGAACTCGAGCACCACGATCCGGTCGGTCACGCCCATGACCAGCCGCATGTCGTGCTCGATCAGCAGCACCGTGTAGCCCAGGTCGCGGACTCTCCGGATGAGCCGGAGCAGCTCCTCCTTCTCCGCCGGGTTGAAGCCGGCGGCCGGCTCGTCCAGGCAGAGGAGCTTGGGCTCGGTGGCCAGCGCCCGCGCGATCTCGAGCCGGCGCTGGTCGCCGTACGGAAGGTTGCGGGCCAGTTCGTTGGCCCGGTGCTCGATGCCGACGAAGTGCAGCAGCTCGAGCGACTTCTTCTCGCCGGCTCGTTCCTCGAGGACGTGCCGGGACAGCCCGAACACCTTCGCCGACGCGCGACGCAGCTGCTGGATCGCCCGGATCAGCCCGTTGGACGAGTCGACCACCGGCAGTTCCTCCGGCTTGACCCGCACCCGGTAGAGCCGGAACAGCGCGCCGACCACGCTGGTGTAGTGGTTGGAGTCCGTCCCGACCATGACGTTCTCCAGCGCCGTCATCTCCGGGAACAACCGGATGTTCTGGAACGTGCGGGCCACGCCCATCCGGTTGATCTCGTGCGGCCGGCGGCCGGTGATCCGCTTGCCGTCGAAGGTCACCTTGCCGTCGGTCGGCTTGTAAACGCCGGTCATGACGTTGAAGCAGGTCGTCTTGCCGGCGCCGTTCGGCCCGATGAGACCGAGGATCTCGCCCTTGTAGAGCTGGAAGCTCACGTCGTTGAGCGCCACCACGCCGCCGAACCGCAGCGTCACGTGGTCGACGTCGAGCAGCACCTCGCGACTCGGCTGAGCCGTCTGAGACGAAGTTGTGTCAGACACCTGCGGGCACCTCCTCCTGACGAGCCTTCAGTTCTCTGGCCCGGCGTCTGCTCGGGATCAGGCCCTGCGGGCGCAGCAGCATCACGATGACCAGCGCGAGGCCGAACACCAGGAACCGCCACTCGGAGAACTCCCGGAACCGCTCCGGGAGATATGCCAGCAGGAACGCGCCGAGCGACACGCCGGCGATGTTGCCGGAACCGCCGACCACGACCATGGCGACGAACAGGATGGACAGCTGCGCGTTGAACTGGTTGGGCTCGATGAAGCCGCCCCGGCTCGCGAACAACAGACCGGAGAGGCCGCCCAGCGCAGCGCCGATCGCGAACGCCCAGAGCTTGAACTTGAACGGGTAGACGCCCATCACCGCGGCCGCGTCCTCGTCCTCACGGATCGCCAGCCACGCCCGGCCGACCCGGCTGTTCTCCAGCCGCCGCACCAGGAAGATGATCACCAGCACGACGCTCAGCGCCAGCCAGTACCACGGCTTCGCGTCGATCAGGCCGAAGATGTGGTTGTCCGCGGACGGCGCGCCCTGCGGACCCGGGATCGCCGCGACCCCCTGCGGGCCGTTCGACCAGCTGGTCGAGTTGCGCACCACGATGCGGATGATCTCGCCGAAGCCGAGCGTCACGATGGCCAGGTAGTCACCGCGCAGCCGCAGTGTCGGCCAGCCCAGCAGGACGCCGGAGATCATCGCGAGGGCGATCGCGATCGGGATGCAGATCGCCCAGGTCACCGCCCAGGTCTCGGAAAGCCCGAACCTGTCCTGGATCGCGTGCACCACCGGCGACTGCGTGGAGCCGAACAGCGCGACGCTGTACGCGCCGACCGCGAAGAAGCCGACATATCCCAGGTCGAGCAGGCCGGCCAGGCCGACCACCACGTTCAGCCCGAGGGCGATCAGCACATAGACCGCGCAGGTGAACAGCACACCCGCCCAGTTGTTGCCGCCGTCGATCGAGTCGGTGCGCAGCCAGATCAGGCCGGGGATGCCGAGCAGGGGCAGGTAGTAGAGGAACACGATGAAGGCCAGCAGGCCGATCATCCGCTGCCACTTCGGCAGCCCGCGCCAGCGCTGGCCGACCTTGGCGAGGCCTCCGCGCAGGCCGCCCTGCGCCTCTTCGTTCTCCGTTGTCGTCGTCATGCGCGTGCCCTCCCCAACGACTCGCCGAGCAGGCCGGTCGGCCGGAACAGCAGCACCACCACGAGGACCACGAACGCGGCCACGTCCTCCCAGTTGGAGGTGGTCAGCGTCGCGGCGTAGACCTCGACGACCCCGAGCAGCAGGCCGCCGAGCAGCGCGCCGCGCAGGTTGCCGATGCCGCCGAGCACCGCCGCGGTGAACGCCTTGAGACCGAGCAGGAAGCCGACGTTGAAGCGCGTGTTTCCGTATCGCACCGCGTAGAGCAGCGCGGCGGCCCCCGCCAGAAGACCACCGAGCAGGAAGATCAGCATGATGACCCGGTCCTTGTTGACGCCCATCAGCGCCGCCGTGTCCGGGTTCTGCGCCACCGCCCGCACGCCGCGGCCGTAGCGGGTGCGGTTGATGAACAGGTCCAGCGCGATCATCATCACGATCGCCGCCACGAGGGTGAGCAGCTGCGTGTTCGTGATGCCGGTGTTGCCGATCGTGAACACGGTCTTCTGCTGCACGATCGTCGGCATGCCGACGATCAGCCGGCCCTGCCAGAGACCGAAGGCCTCGGACAGCACGAGCGACAGGCCGATCGCCGTGATCAGGAAGATCAGCGGCGGGGCGTTCATCTCCCGCAGCCGCTTATATGCGATGCGCTCGACTGCCACGGCGGTGGCTCCCGAGGCCAATGCTCCGGCCACCAGGCCCGCCACCAGGAACACCAGCATCATCCCGATGCCGGGGTTGTTGGTCGCACCCAGTGCCGTCCAGGTGCCCAGGACGGCGAAGGTGCCGACCATGAAGACCTCGGAGTGAGCGAAATTGATCAGCTTCAGAACGCCGTAGACCAGCGTGTAGCCGAGCGCGACGAGGGCATAGATTGCGCCCTTCGCCAAGCCGTCCACCGTGTGCTGACCCAGGTGCCCGAAGAGTTCGTCGAAATTCACGGAAACTCCCTTATGCACCAGACGCGGCCGGAGGTTTGAGCACCTCCGGCCGCATCACTTACCGATGGATCAGCTGCCGAGCTTGATCTCCTGCTGCGGCTCGAACTTGCCGGCCTTGATCTCGTACGACCAGATCACGACCTTGCTCTTGTCGACGTCGCCCTTGTCGTCGAACTTGATGTACTTCGAGACACCCTGCTTGTCGTAGGCCTTGACCCAGGCGAGCAGGTCGGCGCGGGTCTTCTTGCCGGCCTTGAAGCCGTCGAGGAGAACGTTCGCGCCGTCGAAGCCCTCGGCACCGTAGGAACCCGGTGCCTGGCCGTACTCGGTCTCGTAGTCCTTCGAGAACGTGCCACCCGCCTCAGCGGCCGGCAGACACGGGCAGGTGACGACCGCGCCGTTGGCGGCGTCGCCGGCGCCCGACGGGAAGCCGGGGTCGTAGAGGCCGTCGAAGCCGAGGAACTTCGCGGTGACGCCGGCCGCGCGGGCCTGCTTCAGCAGCGGAGCCGCCTCGTTGGTGTAACCGCCGTAGCCGATCACGTCGGCGCCGGAGGACTTGATCTTCGAGATGGTGGCGTCGAAGTTGGTCTGGTCGGTCTGGACCTTGTCCGAGTCGACGACCGTCGCGCCCAGGCCCTTCTTGATCACCGCGACGATGCCGGAACCGTAGGTCTGGCCGTCGTCGAGCAGGAAGACCTTCTGGCCCTTCAGCACGTCCTTGATGTACGTGACAGCGGCCTCGCCCTGGGTGTCGTCGTTGCCGACGACCCGGTAGAACGACTTGTTGCCCGCCTGGGTGAGCTCGGCAGCGGTGGCCGACGGGCTGACCATCACGAGGCCGGCGGCCTCGTAGATCGGCATGGTGGCCTTGGACTCACCGGAGAAGTGACCACCGATGACGGCCAGGAACGACTGGTCCTGGGCGACCTGGTTGGCGATCGGCGTCGCCTGCTCCGGGTTACCCTGCGTGTCGAACTCCTGGAGGGTGACCTTGCAGTCGGCGTTGGCCGCGTTGAACTGCTTCAGTGCGAGCTTGGCGCCGTTCAGCGACGGCAACACCAGACCCGCGTTCGGGCCGGTGAAGGCGCCGAAGATCGCGACCTTGCCACCGCAGGCGGCAGCGGGCGTGTCGTCGCCGCTCGTGCCCGAGTCCTGACATCCGGCCGCCGCGAGCATGGCGGCGGCGAGCCCCACGGCACCAAGGGCCCGTACATAGTTTCGCCTCAAGGCTTATGACCTTTCATCTGATGCAGGGTGCGGTGGCCCCGTCCCTGTCCAAGTTCCGAACCGCGTACCTGCGTACTGCTCGTGATGGCGCAGCGTACTTGGGTGAGAATTGCCGCCGTAAGGTATGGCGGGCACACATGCCAAACCGTTACAGAGCGCTGCTCGAACGTCCCCGCGAGAAAGGGCCGGGCGGACAGGTTTTTGCGGACGCCGCCGTTACGCCCGAGTTTCTGCCGCGTAAACCCGGCCATTCAACCCGTCATCGGACACCAGCACGGCGTGCCCGTCCGGGCTCGCGGCCAGCGCGATCGCATGATCCACTCCGGCCGGCACCGACGGAATTTCAGCCGTTTCCCAGGAATCTCCCCGGTCGTCGGAGACCCAGGCGGTATACGTACGGTCGTCCCCGGTTATAGCCAGGAGTCGCTCACCGACGGCCACCGCGGAACGCACCGAGGAAACACCGCCCGCGCCCACCGATCCGAATCGTCCGGCCGGCCGCCACGCGTCACCGTCCAGCCGCCAGGATCGAAAGACCGACCCCTCGACCCCGACCCCGATCGGTACGCCCGCGAGCACGGTCACCCGCTGCAGTTCGTCATAACCGTCCGTCGCACCCAGTGACGGCACCCGCGACCACACTCTGCCATCGGCCGACCGCCACCCGATCGGATCGCGATCCACCCGGCCCTTCGGCACGATGCCGCCGGCCACCACCCAGCCGTCCCCCACCGCCGCGCCGTCGAACGCCCAGGTCTCCCCCACGCTGTCCGAGGCGAGCGCGGGCGCCCGCTCGACGATGTCGAACCTCGCCGCGTCCGCCGACGTCCACACCGCGGCGCCGCTCATCCGGTTGCCGGAGATCAGGAAGCCACGCGGGCCCGCGTCCAGCCGGGCCACATTGAGCGCCTGCGGGCCGCCGAACAGCTCGAACGGCGCGGTCACCTCGTGCAGCACACCGTCCGCCGTCTGATGCCACGAACTGTTCCGCGGGTATGCGTGCGCGCCACCGGTCTTCGCGCCGAGCGCCGCCACCCGGCCGCCCGTGCACGCCACCGAGAACAGCACGTTCTGCTTGCCGTAGAAGGTCTTGGCGTCGAGAGTCAGCGCCGCCCAGGTGCGCGCGTCGGTGCTCGACCAGGCGGCCGGCCGCGTACCCCCGGCCTGATCTCTGAGCGCGCCCACCACGAACCAGGACCCGCCGCACTCGGTCGCGTCGCGCAGCATGATCGCGTCGTCGGCCGGCAGCCGGCCCTCCTGCCAGGCGATCGGCTCCGGCGGAGCCGGGCGATCGCCACCCCCGCAACCGGCCACCGCCAGGGCGGCCAGCAGCACGACGGCGGCGACACGCCTCACTGCGGTGGTTCCGCCTCGGCCTGCTGCTCGGCCAGGATCCGGTCGGCCACCTCGCGCATGGTCATCCGGTGATCCATCGCGGTGCGCTGGATCCACTTGAACGCCTGCGGCTCGGTCATCTGGTATTTCGTCATCAGCTCGCCCTTGGCCCGCTCCACCGACTTGCGGGTCTCGAGGCGGTCGGTCAGACCGGCCACCTCGGCCTCCAGCGCGGCGATCTCCGAGTATCGCGACAGCGCGATCTCGATCGCCGGCACCAGGTCGGACTTCTGGAAGGGCTTCACCAGGTAGGCCATCGCGCCCGCGGCCCGCGCGCGCTCGACCAGGTCACGCTGGCTGAACGCGGTCAGAATCACCACCGGGGCGATGCGGCCCCCGGCGATCCGCTCGGCCGCGGCCAGACCGTCCATGATCGGCATCTTGATGTCGAGAATCACCAGATCGGGTGTCAGATCCTCGGCCAGTCGCACCGCCGTCTCGCCGTCACCGGCCTCGCCGACGACGTCGTAGCCCTCCTCGACGAGCATCTCGGCCAGGTCCAGCCGGATCAGGGCCTCGTCCTCGGCGATGAGCACCCGCCTGCGCTCGGCGCTCGCCTGCGTGTCGGCCACGAACCCCTACCCCTCAACGTCGGAAGAGTCGCGACACCCGGGTATCTGGGTGTCACCCTCCTCAGCGTAGTGGGTAGTGTGTGTCGTGCTCGTGACGGCGTTGCACCTGAACCCGATCCGAGTCGCCCTCTGGTCCCCGTATCCCAACCGGCAGAGGAAATGGTCTCAAACACCATCCAGTGTGGGTTCGAATCCCACCGGGGACACAATCTGGGTGCTCCCTGTCCGCGGAGTGCGCGGACCGGGGGCTTGCGTCATTCCTTGCCTGGGGCCCGAGCCCCAGACCCCACGTGCGGCGGGCACGCTTTGGTGTGATGCCGGCGGCTCTCTTCGGGTACGGGCGCCCGTGCCGCTGTGGCGACGTCGGGTGGGTTGGCGGTAGTTCGCTTGGTCTCGTGAGTGCCTTGGCCGGGCCGGGTTTCGCACTCCATCGGCGAGCGTCCTAGCGGCATCTCGCCGCTGTGTCGAGTGCCCGTCCGGGGCAAACCACGCGCCGCTTCCACGGCCTTCTGGACGGCGAGGTGGGGACCGCGTTCCGACGGATCGGCCAGTGCGCGCCGGCGAACGTCGCCCAGCACGCCTGCCTCCCACCAGTATCGACCTCGGCCGACCCCACACCGCGCACCCCGCATCCCGCACCGCGGGAGCCGCCTCCCGCACCGCGGGAGCCACCGCGTCCCGGCAACCCGCGACGTCCTGATCCGGGCATTCCGATTCATCCGTGAATCAGGTCTACAGCGCTGTCGAGCCAACCAGTCCCGGGCTGGAGGGCCGGGCCGAGCTGGCCGGACCGAACTGGTTGGGCCGAGCTGGGGTGGAGCGGGGGTGCTGGGTGGGGCTGGTGTTTGGGGTGGTGGGTGTGGGGTGACCGGGTTAGGGGGTCTGGTGACCGGGTGTTGTTGGGTTTGGGTGCCTGCTTTCGGTGAAAAGTCTGCTTTGGGGGTCCGTTCCTGGTGTCATGACAGGGACCGGGAACTGCGGGAGGCTAAGCATGGTGTCATCGGGCTCGTCGCCCCTTTCCGTTCTGCGCGGGGGCATGTGGGGCTGGCTGATGTTTGCCGGGGTGGCCTGGCTCGCCGTCTCGTGGAGTGTGCTTCGGCTGGAACCGGCCGACATCGTCAGCGTGGCCGGGCCGGTGGTGTTGTTCGGCGCCCTGACCGAGGCGTTGCGGGCCTGTGCGGGCGCGAAGACCTGGTGGATGAACGCTGGGATGGCTGTGCTCTTCGCCGCCACCGGGTTCGTGCTGCTCGCGGAGCAGAGCTCGTCCTACACGACGCCGTCCGCGCTGATCGGGTGGTACCTCATGGTCCGCGGGGCGGTGGACGTCGCGGTCGCGATGATGACCCGCGAGACCGACCGGGTCTGGGGTCTCATCATGGTGATCGGCGTGCTGGAAACCGGCCTGGGCTTCTTCGCGGCGAGTCCGCTGTCGCGGACCGCCGATCTGGTGGTCACCGTGCTGGGTGGGCTGGGCCTGCTGCGCGCGGTCGCCGATCTGGTCACCGGGCTCCGCCTGCGAGAGGTACGCGCGACACTCCACAACGCCCTCGAACTCTCCGCCGAGCGGGCAACCGGCCTGACCGGTTACACCGCCGGGATGACCGATTTCGAGACCGCCCCACCGCGCAGCAAGCCGCGGCACCGGGCGGCGCCCAAGTCGGCCGCGGCTTGGCAGAACTCCGCGGCCGGGCAGGTCATGTGGCCGACCGGCCCGGCGCAGGCGGCGGCCGGCGCGGCGGGTGGCGGTCCGGCGATCCAGGCCGAGCCGGGCATCGCGGCGGCCGGCGGGATGGCCGCGGCGGGCTACGTGGCGGCGAGCGGCACGTCCGCAGAGCAGCCGGGCCCGTCCATCGTGCCAGGCATGACCGCGCCGGAGCCCGAGGCCGGCGGGATGTCCTTCGCCGGCGGCCCGATGTTCAGCGCGGCGGGTGGCGAGCAGACCGCGCCGGGCGGCGACAGCTTCCACGACGAGGTGCTGCGGACCACCGCCGACCTCGACGCCATGCTCGCCCTGGCGGGGGTGACCGGCGCCGCGGTGGGCGCGCACTTCGACGACTACGACGTGCCCGCGGTGCCGGACACCCCCGAGGGCGTCGAGCTTCCCGCCGACGATGACTCGGCCTCGGCCCGCGGCACGGCGCACGCCGAACCCCAGGACCACTGACCCTGGAGGCCGGCACCGCCCTGGCTTGATCCCCGACACAGACCCTATGGTCGATCCTTCCGCCGGTGTGGAAGGGAAGGCCATGAGAGCGGTCGTCGCGGGCGCGGGCATCGGCGGGCTCTGCGCGGCCCTGGCGTTGCGGCGGGCCGGCTGGGAGGTCGAGGTCCGCGAGCGGTCGCCGGCCGCCGGTGAGCGCGGCGCGGGCATCACGCTGCAGGCCAACGCCTTGACCGGGCTGGCGGCGCTCGGGCTGGCCGACGAGGTTCGCCGGCTGGGCCGGGTGGACGCGCCGGGCGGCACCCGCACCCGCAGCGGACGCTGGCTGGCCCGCATCGAGGGCGCCGACCTGCACCGGGTGCTGGGCACCGAGGCGCTGGGCATCCACCGGGCGACGTTGCACGACATCCTGCTCGGCGCGTTGCCGGCGGGCGTCGTCACCACGGCTGCGGTCGACCGGGTGCCGGAGGACGCCGACCTGATCGTCGGCGCGGACGGGATCGACAGCACCCTGCGCCGGTTGCGGTGGCCCGAGGCTCCGCCCGCGGCGTACGCCGGGTCGACCGCCTGGCGCGGGATCACCGACGACCGGTGGACGGGCCCGCTGACCGTGGCGATCAGCTGGGCGCCGGGCGCGGAGTTCGGCATCGTCCCGCTCGGCGACGGCCGGGTCTCCTGGTACGCCGCGGTGAACGCCCCGCAGGGCGCGCCGGACCGCGATGTCCGGGCGCTGTTCGGCGACTGGCACGACCCGATCCCGGCGCTGCTGGCCGCCACGTCCGTCGTGCTGCACCACGACCTCCGTTACCTGCCGGCGGCGCTGCCCACCTATGTGCGCGGCAACGTCGTGCTGGTCGGCGACGCCGCACACGCGATGACGCCGAACCTCGGGCAGGGCGGCGCGCAGGCCATCGAGGACGCCGTCGAGCTGGGCGCCTGCCTGCCCGCCGGACGGCCGCTGGCCGCGGGCCTGGCCGACTACGACGCTCGACGGCGGCCTCGCTCGCAGGCGGTGGCCGCGGCCTCCCGCCGGATCGGGCGCTTCGGGCAGCAGCTGGAGAACCCGCTGCTGGTGGCGGCGCGCAACACGCTGATCCGGCTGACCCCGCCGCGCGTCGCGCTGCGATCGATGGCGCGCTGGGCCGACTGGACGCCCGGCGGCTAGATCAGTCTCGTGGATCAGCCAGGTGGGAGGCGCGGTCCGGAGTGTTGCCGGGCAGCGGCTGCACGCGCTCTGGGCAGCCACGCCGCAGCCCCGGTTGATCCACTGAGCGGCTAGCGAGCGCCGACGCGGCGGAGCAGGCCCTCCTGGACCGCGCTGGCGATGTGCCGGCCGTCCTCGGTGAACATGCGGCCGCTGGCCAGGCCGCGGCTGCCGCTCGCGGACGGGCTGGTGCAGTCGTAGAGGAACCACTCGTCGGCGCGGAACGGACGGTGCAACCACAGTGCGTGGTCGAGGCTCGCGCCGATCACGCCGCCCGGACCCCAGACCTCACCGTGCGTGGACAACACCGCGTCGAGCAGGGACAGGTCCGACGCATAGGTCAGGGCGCAGGCGTGGATCAGCGGGTCGTCCGGCAGCTTGCCCGCGATGCGCATCCAGACGCGCTGCTCGGCGTTCGCCACGCGGTCGCCGGGCGGCACCCAGCCGGGCACGCCGACATAACGCACGTCGATCGCCTGCGGCGCGGCGTTGAACGCGGCCTCGCGCTCGGGGTAACGCGCCACCCAGTCGCGCATGGTCGCCGTCTGCTCCGGGCCCGGGATGCCCTCGGGCGGCGGCGAGTGGTGATCCAGCCCCTCCTCGCGCACCTGGAACGAGGCGGACATGAAGAAGATGGTCTTGCCGTTCTGCTGGGCCGTGGAACGGCGTACCGAAAAAGATCGTCCGTCCCTGATCGTCTCGACCGTGAACGTGATCGGCGTGGTGGGATCCCCCGGCCGCACGAAGTAACCGTGCAGGCTGTGCACGAAACGCTCGGGGTCGACCGTGCGACCGGCCGCGACCAGCGCCTGGCCGGCCACCTGACCACCGAAGACGCGTTGCGCGCCGGTCTGGGGGCTCTCCCCGGTGAAGGTGACCGCGTCGATCTGCTTGAGGTCGAGCAGCTCCAGAAGCTGATCGACGGCGGCCTGGCCCTGCAGTGGAGGCGTCACACGGCCGCCGGATCGACGAGCGAGCCGAGCTGGTGCACGCGCAGCGTGTTGGTCGAGCCGGGAGCGTTCGGCGGGCTGCCGGCCACGACCACCACGTAGTCGCCCGGCTTGGCCAGGCCGAGACCCAGCATCTTGGCGTCGACCTGCCGGAACATGTCGTCGGTGTGCTCGACGAAATCGGTCAGGAAGGTCTCCACCCCCCAGGACAGGGCGAGCTGGGCGCGCGTCTCCTCCAGCGGGGTGAAGCAGAGCAGCGGCAGCTCGCAGTGCAGCCGGGCGAGCCGGCGCAGGGTGTCACCGGTCTGCGAGAAGGCGACCAGCGCCTTGGCCCCGATGTTCCGCGCGATCTGCGACGCCGCCACGGTGAGCGCGCCGCCGTGGGTGCGCGGGTCGTGCTGCAGCCGCGGCACGCCGAACGAGCCGCCCTCGGTGGTGCTGACGATCCGGGCCATCGTGCTGACCGTGAGGATCGGGTATTTGCCGACGCTGGTCTCGCCGGAGAGCATCACGGCGTCGGTGCCGTCGAGCACCGCGTTTGCCACGTCGGAGGCCTCGGCACGGGTCGGGCGGCTGTTCTCGATCATCGAGTCGAGCATCTGGGTCGCCACGATCACCGGCTTGGCGTTTTCCCGGCACAGCTGGACGGCCCGCTTCTGCACCAGCGGCACCTGGTCGAGCGGCAGCTCGACGCCCAGGTCGCCGCGGGCCACCATGACGCCGTCGAAGGCCAGCACGATCGCCTCGAGGTGGTCGACCGCCTCGGGCTTCTCGACCTTGGCGAGCACCGGGCGGAAGGCGCCCTCCTCGCTCATGATCTGGTGCACCAGCTTGATGTCGTCGGGCGACCGGACGAAGGACAGCGCGATCATGTCGACGCCGAGGCTCAGCGCGAAGCGCAGGTCCTCCTCGTCCTTGTCGCTCATCGCCGGCACGCTGACCGCGACGTTGGGCAGCGAGACGCCCTTGTTGTTGGAGACCGGGCCGCCCTCGACCACCAGGCAGCGGATGTCGTTGCCCTCGACGGCGGAGACCTCGACCGCGACCTTGCCGTCGTCGATCAGCAGGCGGTCGCCGGTCTTGACCTCCTGCGGCAGCTTCGCATAGGTGCAGGACACCCGGTCCGGGGTGCCGAGGATGTCGTCGCTGGTGATGGTGACGTTGTCACCGGTGCTCCAGATGTGCGGTCCGTTGGCGAAGCGGCCGAGCCGGATCTTCGGACCCTGGAGGTCGGCGAGCACGGCGACGGCCCGGCCGGACTCACGGGAGGCCTCGCGCACCAGGTTGTATACCTGCTGGTGGTCCTCGTGGCTGCCGTGGCTGAAGTTGAGCCGGGCGACATCCATGCCCGCCTCGACGAGCCCGCGAATGCGCTCGGCGGACGAGGTGGCGGGTCCCATCGTGCAGACGATCTTTACGCGGCGTGTCACAGCCATCAGGCTAGTTCTCCTCCGGGACGGCCTTCTGGCCGACCCCCGTCCAAGGGGTGAAGAAAGGGTGCAGGCGGGCAAGAGCATAATCCGGCCCTTCACCGGCGCGCCCACAGCACCCGGCCGCACTGCCGAGCAGTTCCGACCATACCGCTGCGGGCGGCCCCGGAACCGCCGACCGGCGCCCGTCGTGCTGACGACCTTCAGCGGCAGAGCCGCGGCGGATCGATTCCCTCGGCGCGCGCCGACGGGGTGATCCGGTCGCAGAGCCGGCTGATCGCGTCGGCCGGATCGAGGTGGTAGACCGCGACCGACCAGTCGCCGGACGCCGTCGCCAGCGTGCGGCCGTCCGGCGAGAACTCCAAATCCTTGATCGCGTTGCCCTGGCCGCGGATCTCGGCGACCAGCCGGCCGCTGGCGGTGTCCCACAGCCGCACCGGGTCGCCGTCCGAGTTGCTGGTGGTGGCGAACGTCCGGCCGTCCGGCGACCAGGCGATCCGCTCCAGCGGGAAGGTGTGCCGCCCGAGCGTCCTCGTCGGCGTCAGGTCGGCGGTGCGGAAGAGCTGGGCGTGGCCGCCCCTGGTGCTCACCGCCACGGTTTCGCCGTCGGGACTGACCTGCACGTCGTCGACGGCGAGGCCGGGCAGGGCCTGCCGGCCGGCGACGGTCCCATCGGCGAGCCGCCACATCCACAGGCCGCCGTCCTGCAGCGAGCCGGCGTCGCCGTTGCCGCGGCTGTGGTCGGCGGCGGCGATCAGGTGCTGCCCGTCCGGGGTGAAGGCGACCGACAGGGCCAGGTGGTCCGGCGTCTCCAGCTGGGCGGCCAGTTGACCGGTGCGCAGGTCCCAGACCAGCACGTCGGGCACCCCGGCGGCGCTCTGCCGGTCGTCGCTGGTGTCCGTTCGGCGGACCTCGGCATCGGCGTCGACCGCCACGGCCAGCAGGTTGCCGTCCGGCGAGAAGGCGGGCCTGGCCGCGATCATGTGCTCCCCCGCCCGCAGCGTGGCGCGCAGCCTGCCGTCCGGCGCGAAGACCAGGACCCGGCCGTCGCCGAGGCTGGTGGCGAGGGTCCCGTCCGGCGCGTAACCGAGCCCGAGCGGCCCGTCGTCGCTGCCGGGCAGCTCGACGGTGGACGCGACGGCGCTGGTGGCGGTGTCCCAGATCCGGATCCGCGGGTCGGAGCTGCCGGTGGCGAGCAGCCGGGTGCCGGGCCGGAAGGTCAGGTAACCGACGAGCTGCGGGTGCGGCAGCCGGTCGAGGTCGAGCCGGAACAGCACCGGCGGCGAGTTGAGGCCGACCGCGGCGAGCAGGTGCCCGTCGGCGGAGAGCCCGAGCCCGGTGGCGGATCCGAGGAAGACGGTCAGCGGGGGCCGCGGGCCACCGCCGTCGATCTTGAGCCGGCGGATGATGTTCAGGTCTTTCGCCTGCACCAGGACGGTCGCGTCGGGCGCGATCACCAGGCCCTTGCCGAGGACGTTCTCCGCGGGACCCTCGACCGTGCGCAGGCGCCGCCCGGTGGCGCCGTCCCAGGCCGTCAGGGTGCGGCTCTCCTCGTCCTTGTTGCTGATCGTGATCAGCGTGCCGTCCGGGGCGAAGCGCACATCCAGCGAGATGACCGGCAGCAGTGCCGCGGACGTGAATCCGGCGCCGGACCGCCGCAGGAGCTGGGTCTGCCGGATGTCGCCGACCGCCACGGACGCGCCGTCCGGGCTGGCCGCCATGGACAGGGCGCCGGCCACGGTCATCGTGGTCGTGCCGAGCAGCTTCCCACTCGCCGGATCCCAGGTGCCGAGCACGCGACCGGCCGGCTCGCCGACCGATCGCACCGCCAGCAGCGTGGACGAGTCCGGCAGCCAGGCCACCGCGCCGAAGGCTTCCAGCTGGTGCAGCATCCGGCCGCCCGGCACGTCCCACACCGACACGCCACCAGGCGCCGCGAGAACGCCCAGCGCCAGGTAGCGACCGTCCGGGGAGAACTCCAGATTGACCAGCCTGCCCTCGACGGGGTGCCGCAGATCCGGTCCGATCTGCCGCAGGGTGCCGCTGTCCCACAACTGGAAGCGGCCATCGGTGTAAGCGACGGCGACCCGGGACCCGTCCGGGCTGACCGCGACCGAGCCGGCACTCAGCTCGGCGCCGAGCGCGCCGATCGTGGTGGTCTGCTGGGCGGAGATCAGGGTGCTGCGGGCCTCCATGGTGGGCGCGGCGTCCCAGGCGTCCAGGGCCTTGCGGATCGACGCCCGCTCGTCGAAGAAGATGTCCGTGCGCGACTCCGCGGCGAGCTGCCGCGACCGCGACTCGTTGCCGTTGGCCAGCGCGTCGGAGCGCTGGTCGAGCGCGATCAGGCCACCGGCGACCGCCAGCACCAGCAGGATCGCCAGCCCGGCGACCAGCCGGCGCAACCGCTGGGCGCCGCGGCGTTGCTCGGCCTGCCGGGCCTCGGCCGCGGACTCCCCCGCGGAAAGAAACCGGCGCTGCGTCTCCGGCAGATCGCGCTGCCCGGCGGCCCACTCCCGGGCGGTGTCCAGCCGCCCGCCGCGATAGAGCGCGTCCGGGTCCTCCCCGGCCGCGGCCCAGTCCGCGGCGGCGAGCTCGAGGCGCTGCCGCAGCAGGATCTCCTGGCGCTCCTCGACCAGCCAGCCGGCCAGCCGCGGCCAGCCGGTGAGCAGCGCCTCGTGACTGATCTCGACGGTGTCCTCGGCCGCGGTCACCAGCCGGGCCTCGATCATCGGGCCGAGCACCGCCAGGTCGGCGCGGGCGAGCATGGACCGCCGGCGCACCGGGAGGTCGTCCACGATGGTGACCAGGGCCAGCATCGCGCGGCGCAGCGCGACCCGGCCGGTGTCGTCCAGGCCCAGATAAACGCGTTCCGCGGTCTCCGCGACCGCGCGCCGGATGCCGCCGGTGGCCCGGTAGCCGGCCACCGTCATGGTGTCGCCCGCGCGCCGCTCCCAGGTGGCCAGCAGCGCGTGCGCCAGCAGCGGCAGCGCGCCCGGCTGATAGGCCGCCGGACCGTCGTCGAGCGCGCCCAGGTCGGCCAGCAGCAGCTCGGTCAGGCCGGGCTCGAGGATGAGACCGGCGAGTTCGGCCGGCTCGCGCACCGCGCGGCGCAGATCGGCGGCGCTCAGCGGGCCGGCCACCACCTGTCCGGCGCCGAGCATCGGCACCATCTCGGGCAGCTCGGTGCACTGTGGATAGAAGTCGGCGCGGACCGCGACGATCAGCAACGCGGGCGCGGCGGCAGCGAGGGCGGCGGCGAACGCGGATCGCTCGGCCGGGTCGTCGCACTGGGTGAAGAGCTCCTCGAACTGGTCGACCAGGATGACCGGCCGACCGGCCCGGGCGGTCAGCGCGCCGAAGGCGGTCGGCGTCTCGCGCACCACGGCCAGGGCGGCGGCCGGATCGTCGCCGGTCAGCGCCGCGGTGCGCCCGACGAGCTCGGCCAGCGGGGTGGCGCCGGGCGTCATCACCAGCCACGGCCAGGTGCCGCTGCCCTCGCCCAAGCCGTCCATCGCCACCGCGGGCAGCACCCCGGCGCGCAGCAGCGACGACTTTCCCACCCCGGAGACGCCGACCACCACCAGCGGCGGGCCGCCGACCACCTGCTCGGTGAGCCGGCCGAGGAGATCGGCGACCAGCGTCTCGCGGCCGCGGAAGTATCGCGCGTCGAGAGCGTCGAAGCTGGCCATGCCCGGGTAGGGCGACGGGCCGCCCGGATCGGCGCCCGTCCCGGCCGCCGGATCCACCGGGCCGGCCGGCAGGCGGGCGGCCCCGAGCAGTTCCTGCCGCAGCTGGGCGGTGGCCACCAAGGACTGCATCAGCAGGTCGATCTGCTGCCGCTGGGCAAGGCTCTGCTCGGCCAGCTGCCGGTGCATCACGGCCAGTGACCGGGCCGCGTCCTCGGCGAGCACGTGCAGCCGGCCGACGTCCTCGCCGAGCCCGCCGAACACCTCGACCAGCTCGCGCTGCATCTGCTCGTCGGCGGCCTCCAGCGCGACCTCGACCGCGCCGACCATCTGCAGCAGGTCGCCGATGTCGTCGCGCAACCCGGCGTCGCCGGCCTCGAGCCGGGCCAGGAACGAGGCGGCGACCGCGTCGCGCCACTGGTCCTGATCGGGGTCGTCGGCGCTGACCCGGCGGGCCGTCTCGATCAGCGAGTCGGCCAGGTAGTTGCCGCCCATGTTCCCGAGCTGGCTGAGCGCCGCGTTGAACTCGGTGGGCACGCCCAGGGCCGCGCCGGCCACCGGCGCGACCGCGGACGCGGCAAGAAACGCGACGATGCCGTACGGCGACATCCGGCGCAGCCCGGAGCCGGCCGACCGGACCCACGAACGAACCCCGTCACGTGCGCGTCGCACCTGCGGCGAATCGTCGATCACGCGCCCTATCGTGTCAGACAACTCTCCACTGTGGGTAACGCTGATCTTGGCCGGCGGCCGTGCTCAGCGGGAGGCCGCCAGGGGCTGTGAGGCCGGCTCGACCGGGGCCGGCAGGTCGCCGAACGCGCCGAGATGGCGGTGCACGGCGGCCGCGGCGGCGCGGCCCTCGGCGATCGCCCAGACGATCAGGGACGCGCCGCGGTGCATGTCGCCGGCCACGAACACGCCGTCCACATTGGTCTGCCAGTCGCCGCGCGCGTCCACCACGCCACGGGGGCTGCGGGTCACGCCGAACTGGTCGAGCAGCGGCTGCTTCTCCGTACCCTCGAAACCGATTGCCAGCAGGACCAGCTCGGCGCGGATGTCGCGCTCCGAACCCGGCGTGATCGTCACCGTGCGCCTGCCGTCGATCCGCTCGACGACGACGTCGGCGACGCGGACGGCGGCGACGTTGCCCGCGCCGTCGTCCACGAACTCCTGCACGGCGACGCCGAAGACGCGGTCGCCGCCCTCCTCGTGCGCGGGGTAGTTGCGCAGGATGACCGGCCAGGTCGGCCACGGGTGCAGTTCCTCGGCACGCACATCCGGGGGCAGCGGGTACTGGTCGAGCTGCACCACGCCGGCCGCGCCCTGCCGGTGGGCCACGCCCAGGCAGTCCGCGCCGGTGTCGCCGCCGCCGATGATCACCACGTGCTTGCCGGCCGCGTCGATCGGGGTGGTGTCCTGCAGGCCGGCGACGATCCGGTTGGCCGGGACCAGGTGTTCCATGGCCAGGTGCACGCCGTTGAGCGCACGCCCGCGGGTCTCCGCGGTGTCCCGGCCGGCCAGCGCGCCGCAGGCCAGCAGCACCGCGTCGTAGCGGTCCTTGAGATCGTCCGCGGTGACGTCCACGCCCACTTCGACCGAGGTGCGGAACTCGACGCCCTCGGCGGCCATCTGGGCCATCCGCAGGTCGATGTGCCGCTTCTCGATCTTGAAGTCGGGGATGCCGTAGCGCAGCAGGCCGCCGATCCGGTCGTCCCGCTCATAGACGGTGACGGCGTGCCCGGCGCGGGCCAGCTGCTGTGCGGCGGCCAGGCCGGCCGGACCGGAGCCGACCACGGCGACCCGCTTGCCGGACTGGGCCACGGGCGGCTGCGGCTTCACGTACCCCAGGTCGAAGGCGTGGTTGGCGATCTCGACCTCGACCTGCTTGATGGTCACCGGGTCGTCGCCGATGGCCAGCACGCAGGCCGCCTCGCAGGGCGCCGGGCAGAGCCGGCCGGTGAACTCCGGGAAGTTGTTGGTGGCGTGCAGCGACTCGGCCGCCGCCTGCCACGCGCCGGTGCGCACCAGGTCGTTCCAGTCCGGGATGCGGTTGCCGAGCGGGCAGCCGTCGTGACAGAACGGGATGCCGCAATCCATGCACCGGGTGGCCTGGTCGCGGATCAGCTCCTCGCCGGCCGGCGGATAGACCTCGCGCCAGTCCTGGATGCGGACCGGCACCGGACGGCGCTTCGGCAGCTGGCGTTCGTACCGCAGAAAACCGTTCGGATCAGGCACGCTTGACCCCCATGACCGCCTCGTCGATGTTGCGACCGGCGGCTTCGGCGGTCCTGATCAGTTCCATCACGCGCTTGTAGTCGCGCGGCACCACCGCGGTGAACTCCTCCACCGCCGCGGGCCAGTCCTTGAGCAGCCGCTCGGCGACCGCGGAGTCGGTCTCGGCGAAGTGCTTCTGCACCAGGCCGTGCAGCAGCTCCTGCTCCTCCTCGTTGAGCGGGGTGAGATCGACCAGCTCGGGGTTCACCCGGCCCGGGTCGAGGTCGAGCACGAACGCCGTGCCGCCGCTCATGCCGGCCGCGAAGTTGCGCCCGGTCGACCCGAGCACCACGACGAGACCGCCGGTCATGTACTCGCACCCGTGGTCGCCGACACCCTCGACGACGGCCGAGGCGCCCGAGTTGCGCACCGCGAACCGTTCGCCCGCCCGGCCGCGCAGGAACAGCTCGCCGCTGGTCGCGCCGTACAGGATGGTGTTGCCGGCGATGATGTTCTCCTCCGCGACGAACGGCGCGCGCTCGTCCGGCCGGACGATCACCCGCCCGCCGGAGAGGCCCTTGGCGACGTAGTCGTTGGTGTCGCCGATCAGCCGCAGCGTCACGCCATTGGGCAGGAAGGCGCCGAACGACTGGCCGCCGGTGCCGCGCAGGGTGAACGCGATGGTGTCCTCGGGCAGGCCGCGGCCGCCGTAACGCTTGGCGACCTCGCCGCCCAGCATCGCGCCGACGCTGCGCTGGTCGTTGCGCACGTCGAGTTCGGCGCGCACCTGGGCGCCCTCGGTCAGGGCCGGGCCGGCCAGCTCGATCAGCTTGTTGTCCAGCGCCTTCTCCAGCCCGTGGTCCTGCGCGACCACGCCGCGGCGAGACGCGCCCTCGGGCAGCTCCGGCACGAACAGCACCGGCGACAGGTCGAGGCCCTTGGCCTTCCAGTGGTTGACCGCGGGCAGCACATCGAGCGCCTCGGCGTGCCCGATGGCCTCGTCGATCGTCCGGAAGCCCAGCTCGGCCAGGTATTCGCGGACCTCCTCGGCGATGAACATGAAGAAGTTCTCGACGAACTCCGGCTTGCCGGTGAAACGCTCGCGCAGCACCGGATTCTGCGTGGCGATGCCGACCGGGCAGGTGTCCAGGTGGCAGACCCGCATCATGATGCAGCCGGAGACGATCAGCGGCGCGGTCGCGAAGCCGAACTCCTCGGCGCCGAGGAGCGCCGCGACCACCACGTCGCGGCCGGTCTTGAGCTGGCCGTCGACCTGCACGGTGACCCGGTCGCGCAGCTTGTTGAGCAGCAGCGTCTGCTGGGCCTCGGCCAGGCCGAGCTCCCACGGCGAGCCGGCGTGCTTGAGCGAGTTGAGCGGGGACGCGCCGGTGCCGCCGTCGTGGCCGGAGATCAGGATCACGTCGGCCTTCAGCTTGGCCACCCCCGCGGCCACGGTGCCGACGCCGATTTCACTGACGAGCTTGACGTGGACCCGGGCGGCCGGGTTCACCATCTTGAGGTCGTGGACCAGCTGGGCCAGGTCCTCGATGGAGTAGATGTCGTGGTGCGGCGGCGGCGAGATCAGCCCGACGCCCGGGGTGGCGTGCCGGGTCTTCGCGATCCACGGCCACACCTTGTTGCCCGGCAGCTGGCCGCCCTCGCCCGGCTTCGCGCCCTGCGCCATCTTGATCTGCAGGTCGTCCGCGTTCACCAGGTATTCGGTGGTGACGCCGAAGCGGCCGGACGCGATCTGCTTGACGGCGGATCGGCGCTCCGGGTCGTACAGCCGCTCGACGTCCTCGCCGCCCTCGCCGGTGTTGGACTTGCCGCCCAGCCGGTTCATCGCGATCGCCAGGGTCTGGTGCGACTCCGCCGAGATCGAGCCGTAGCTCATCGCGCCGGTGGCGAACCGCTTCACGATCTCGGTGGCCGGCTCGACCTCGTCGATGCTGATCGACTTGCGGCTCTTGAACTTGAAGAGCCCGCGCAGCGAGCCCGACGCGGCGGCCAGTTCGTCCACCTTGGACGTGTACTTCTGGAAGACGTCATATTGCTTGCTGCGGGTCGCGTGCTGCAGCAGGAACACCGTCTCCGGGTTGAAGAGGTGCACCTCGCCCTCGCGGCGCCACTGGTATTCGCCGCCCACCTCGAGCCGCCGGTGGCTGCGCTCGGCCGGGTTGCTCGGGTACGCCTTCTCGTGCCGCGCCTTCACCTCGGCGTGGATCTCGGCCAGCCCCGAGCCGCCGATCCGCCCGGACGTGCCGGCGAAATAGCGCTGCAGCAGCTTGTTGTCCAGCCCGACGGCCTCGAACACCTGGGCGCCACAATATGACGACACGGTCGAGATGCCCATCTTGGACATGATCTTCAGGACGCCCTTGCCGAGCGCCTTCACATAGTTGCGGACCGCCGTCTTCGAATCCATCCCGGCCAGCGGCCCGGTGGCGATCAGGTCGTCCACCGTCTCGAAGGCCAGGTAGGGGTTCACCGCGGCGGCGCCGTAGCCGATCAGCACCGCGGCGTGATGCACCTCGCGGCAGTCACCGGACTCCACCACCAGCGCGACCTGGGTGCGGGTCTGCTCGCGCACCAGGTGCTGGTGCACGGCGGCGGTAAGCAGCAACGACGGGATCGGCGCGAGGTCGGCGTTGGCGTCGCGGTCGGAGAGCACCAGGATGCGTACGCCGTCCTCGATCGCCTCGGACACGTGCCGGCAGATCTGGGTCAGCCGCGCCTTGATGCCCGCGCCGCCGTCCCGCAGCGGGTAGAGCCCCGAGACCCGGACCGCCTTGAAACCGGGCAGGTCGCCGTCCTCGTCGATGGAGAGCAGCTTGGCCAGCTCGTCGTTGTCGATGATCGGATAGGGCATCACGATCTGCCGGCAGTTCGACGGCCCCGGCTCTAGCAGGTTGCCCTCCGGCCCGATGGTCATCCCGAGGCTGGTCACCAGCTCCTCGCGGATGGCGTCCAGCGGCGGGTTGGTGACCTGGGCGAACAGTTGGTGGAAGTAGTCGAACAGCAGCCGCGGGCGCTGCGACAGCGGGGAGATCGGGGTGTCCGTGCCCATCGACCCGAGCGGCTCGGCGCCGGTCCGGGCCATCGGCGCGACCAGGATCTTCAGCTCCTCCTCGGAGTATCCGAACACCTGCTGGCGGCGGGTCACCGAGTCGTGCGTGTAGATCACGTGCTCGCGGGCGGGCAGGTCCTCCAACTTGATCAGCCCGGCGTGCAGCCAGTCGTCATATGGCTCCGCGGCGGCCAGGCCCTCCTTGATCTCGTCGTCGTGCACGATGCGACCGGCCTCGGTGTCGACCATGAACATCCGGCCCGGCTGCAACCGGCCCTTGGCGACCACGGTGGCCGGGTCGAGATCGAGCACGCCCGCCTCGGAACCCAGCACGACCAGCCCGTCGCTGGTGTGCCACCAGCGGCCGGGGCGCAGGCCGTTGCGGTCGAGCACCGCGCCGATGATCGTGCCGTCGGTGAACGCCACGCTGGCCGGGCCGTCCCACGGCTCCATCAGGCTGGAGTGGAAGCGATAGAAGGCACGCCGCGCCGGGTCCATGCCCGGGTCGTTCTCCCACGCCTCCGGGATCATCATCAGCACCGCGTGCGGCAGGCTGCGGCCGGCCAGGTGCAGCAGCTCGAGCACCTCGTCGAAGCCGGCCGAGTCGGACGCCTCCGGGGTGACGATCGGGAACAGCCGCTTGATGTTGCCGGGCAGCACGTTCGACCGCAGCAGCGCCTCGCGGGCCTGCATCCAGTTCTTGTTGCCGCGGATCGTGTTGATCTCGCCGTTGTGCGCGATGAAGCGGTAGGGGTGGGCCAACGGCCAGGACGGGAACGTGTTCGTCGAGAACCGCGAGTGGACCAGGGCGATCGCGCTGTCGGTGCGCGGGTCGGTCAGGTCGGCGAAGAACTCCGGCAGCTGGTCGGGCGTGAGCATGCCCTTGTAGGTGATGGTGCGGCCGGACAGCGACGGGCAGTAGGCCGCGATGCCGCGCTGCGAGGTCTCCCGCTCGGCGCGCTTGCGGATGCAGAACGCCACCCGGTCGAGCTCGATGCCGCTGAGCCGCTCACCCTTTCGGCCGGCGGCCGAGTCGGTGAGCCGGCTCGCGGAGAGAAAGACCTGCATGATGTACGGCCGCGCGTCCTCGGCCGTCTGCCCGAGCCCGTCCGGGCGCACCGCGACGTCGCGCCAGGCCAGCACCTCGCCGCCCTCGACCAGCGCGTACTTCTCGAAGATCTTGATGGCGCGGCGGCGGGCCTGCTCGTCGGTGGGCAGGAAGACCAGACCGGTGGCATAACAACCGGCCGGGGGCAACTCGGCGTCCAGGATCTCGCGGTAGAGCGCGTCCGGGATCTGGATCATGATGCCGGCGCCGTCTCCGGTGTTGTACTCCGCGCCGCGGGCGCCACGGTGATCGAGCCGGATCAGCGCGGACAGGCCCTTGGCGACCACGTCATGGGAACGGCGTCCGTGGAGGTCGGCCACGAAGGCCACACCGCAGGCGTCGCGTTCCTGCTCCGGGTCGTACAACCCCTGGGAATGCGGAAGTGCCACCGGGCCTCCTGTCGTCACTCATTTCAATTCAAGGTCGGGACGACGTCGGCCCTGCAAAGTCTCTCGATACTACGTTAGGTACTCCCGATCTCCACCAGGTGCTGATGGATCACACTTGCCACCTGGCATGGGACTCTTCGTGGTTGGGTAGTCTCGCGCGGTGGCGCAACCAGGATCCGACGTTTTCGTCCGGCTCGAAAGCTTCTACGACGCCGTGCCCCGCGACGCCGCCGTCGCGGAGGACATCGGGGGGTTCGTGCTGTTCGTCCGGCAAGGACCGGGCTATCCCTACTATGCCCGCCCTCGCCTGGGATCGAACACGCCATCCGCGGCCGATATCACCGCCGTGCGCCGACGACAGCGCGACATCGGCGCGCCGGAGGCCTTCGAGTGGGTGCACGAGACCACTCCGGACCTGCTGGCGGTGGCCCGCTCGGCCGGCCTCGAGGTGCTGCTCGCGCCGCTCATGGTGCTGGAACGGGCGGCCCTGGTGCCGGACCTGCCGCTGCCCGGCGCCACCATCCGCTTCCTCGATCCGGACTCGCCGGGGTTCGCCGGCGACATGCTGGCCGGCCGGGCCGTCGCGCACCTGGGCTTCGCCGCGCCGGCCAGCGCGTCGGTGCCGGTCGGCGCGCTGATCTCGGAGCCCGCCGGTCCCGGCGAGCGGGACGCGGTGCCGCCGCTGCCGCCGGAAGCGGTCGAGCGCGAACGGGCCCGTTATGCCAGCGGGCGCTTCACCGGCGCCGTCGTCGAGTCGCCGGCCGAGGGCATCGTGGCCAGCGGGATGGCGCAGCAGGTCGGCGGGGTGGCCGAGATCGCCGGGGTGGCGACGCTGCCGGCCGCGCGGCGCCGCGGCTATGCCTCCCAGCTCACCGCCAGCCTGGCGCGGCGCGCCCTGCAGGCCGGCGCGGACATCGTGTTCCTGTCGGCCGGCGACGACGACGTGGCCCGGCTCTACTCCAAGGTCGGCTTCCGGCGGATCGGCACGGCCTGCATCGCCGAGCCCGGCCCGGCAAACCTCTAAGCCTCCGGCCCGGCTTTCTGGGCCGGCTCGCTGGGCCGGCTCGCTGGGCCGGCTCGCTGGGCCGGCTCGCTGGGCCGGCTCAGTCGGGCGGGGTCCAGTCGGTGGCCAGGCCGTGGGAGTGGCCGAGCATGCGCGGGCGGAGCTGGTTGAGGGCCGCGTCGCGGGCACGCAACGCGAGCCGGCCCCGCGCCTGCACCACCGCGGACATCCGCCGGGTCTGACGCACCACACTGGTCGTCCGCGGCCGCCGCGCCCTGCTGTACGCCTCCACCGCGGCGCCCAGCTCGGGACCGGGCGCCACCTCGGCGGTGAGTGAGCGCAGCGTCGCCGCGTCCTCGAAGGCCAGGCAGGCGCCCTGTCCGAGGTGATGCGGCATGGCGTGCGCCGCGTCGCCGAGCAGCACCACGCCACCCGGGCCGGAACAGAAGCCGTAGGCCCGCGGCAGCGGCCGCAACTCGCGGACCTCCTGCGGCACCAGATCCTCCGGATGCGTCGCCTCGAGCAGCGCGCCGACCGGCTCGTGCCACCCGGAGAACCACCGCCGCAACAAGGCGAGCTGGGTGGCCGGCGCCTCCGGCCGGGCCGCCCCGGCGGCGGTCGCCACCCAGTAGACCCCGCCCCGGCCGGCCGCCCGCTCGCCCAGCGGGATCGCCACGAACCGGTAGCCCGCGCCCAGGGTCTCGCCGCCACACGCCTGCGCGCCGGTCATCGCCGGCGCACGCCATCCCGGGACGACGGCCTGCCAGGCCGCGAAGCCGGAGCCGACCGCGGCCGCCTCCGGGGCCAGCGCGCGCCGCACCGGGCTGTCGATGCCGTCCGCCGCGACCACCAGGTCGGCTTCGTATTCGGTGCGGCCGTCGCCCACCGCGGGACGCCGGCCAGGACCGACCCGGACCACGGTCACGTCCACGCCGGTGCGGATCTCGACGCGATCGCCCAGGCCGGCCACCAGCGCGTCGTACAGGTCCTCGAGATGCACCACGGCGGGCGCCGGGCCGGCGCCGGGCCGGGATCGCGGCGGCACCAGCCACTGGCCGTCGGGCCGTCGCACCCCGCCGTCGGGCAGCGGCGACGCGATCGCCGACCAGCCGCCCTCCGGGTTCACCGACTGCAGCGCGCGCAGGCCGTTGGGCCAGAGCACCATCGCGGTCGGCGGGGCGGCCACCCGCTCGCCGCGCTCCAGCAACGTGACCCGCCAGCCGGCCCGGGCGAGCGCGCCGGCCGCGGCCAGACCGGCCATGCCCGCACCCACCACGACGGCCGTGCGCACGTCACTCGCCTCCCGACTGGTGGCGTCCCGCGTGGCCGCGGGTCAGCGCTGCTCGTCGACCGGGGCGACCGGCGACGGCTCGGCGTCGTCCGGCTGAGCCGGCTCGTCCGCGACGGGAGCCACGGGCGGAAGTATGCCGGTCCGTTCGTACTCGCGGAAGCGTTCCAGGCTGACAACCTGGTAGGCCGACGGCGCCTTGGGCCGGACGTCGGCCTGCTGCTCGGAGACATCGACCTGAGAAACGTCGCCGGCCGGCTCCGGCTCCGGCTCGGTCTCGGGGGCATCGACCGGCACCACGTATTCCCGCGGGCCCTTGACGATCAGGAAGTAGGCCAGCGCGCCGAGGAAGACGACGACCGAGGTGAAGACGTTGAGCCGGATGCCGGCGATCTCGGTCGCCTCGTCGGTGCGGAGCATCTCGATCCAGAAGCGGCCCAGCGTGTATGCCATCACGTAGAGCGCGAAGGCCCGGCCGCGGCCGAACTTGAAGCGCCGGTCCAGCCACCAGACCAATCCGGCGGCGCCGAAGTCCCAGATCGCTTCGTACAGGAAAGCCGGGTGGTAAAGGTCCGGAAGGGTCACGGCCTTGCCGTCGATCACCGTGGCGTGCCCCGGGTTGGCCCGGTCCATGTCGTGCACCTCGAGCCCCCACGGCAGCGTGGTGACTCCGCCGTAGAGCTCGTTGTTGAACCAGTTGCCGAACCGGCCGATGCCCTGGGCCAGCGGCAGGCCGGGGGCGAGCGCGTCGGCGAAGACCGACAGCGGCAGGCCCAGCTGGCGGGCGGCGAGCCAGGCGCCCAGCGCGCCACCGGCGACCGCGCCCCAGATGCCGAGGCCGCCCTCCCAGATGTAGAAGGCCCGGATCGGGTCGCCACCGGCTCCGAAGTAGTCACCCGGCGACGTGATCACGTGGTAGATCCGGGCGCCGATGATGCCGAACGGCACGGCCCACACCGCCATGTCGAGCGAGGCCCAGGGCGCGACACCACGGCGGCGCAGCCGGAACTCCATGACCAGCACGGCGGCGACGATGCCGAGGACGATGCACAGCGCATATGCCCGGATCGGCAGCCCGAAAAGGTGCCACACCGAGGTGGTGGGACTGGGGATGGCGGCGAGGTTCACGGGCCACACGCTACCGCTGACGGGTGACGGAACGGCGTCAGGGGCGGTTGCGCACGCCCTCGGCGAGTTCGGCGCTCAGCGCGCGCAGCCGGCGCTGCCCCTCGGCCGGGTCGTCCGCCTCGAGAACGCACCTGATCAATGCGCTGCCCACGATCACCCCGTCGGCGAACGCGGCCACCTCGGCGGCCTGCGCGCCGTTGCCCACGCCCAGCCCGACACCGACCGCCATCTCCGGATCGGCCTGCCGCACCCGCGCCACCAACTCCGGCGCCTGCGACGACACCGAGGTGCGGGCGCCGGTCACGCCCATCAGCGCGGTGGCATAGACGAACCCGCGGCACTGGGCCACCGTGCTCGCGATCCGCTCATCGGTCGACGACGGAGAAACCAGGAAGGTCCGATCTATCCGGTACGCGTCGGAGGCCGCGATCCACTCCCCCGCCTCGTCCGGGATCAGGTCCGGCGTGATCATGCCGGTGGCGCCGGCCGCGGCCAGGTCCCGGGCGAACGCGTCGACGCCGTACTTCTCGATCGGGTTCCAGTAGGTCATCAGGACCACCGACACGCCGCGGCTCGCGACCGCCTCGATGGCGCGCAGGGTGTCCCGCGTGCGCACCCCGCCGGCCAGCGCGATGTCGCTCGCCTTCTGGATCACCGGGCCGTCCATCACCGGGTCGGAATAGGGCATCTCGACCTCGATCACGTCGCAGCCGGCCTCGGCCATCGCGATCATCGAGTCGATGCTGCCGTCCACCGTCGGGAAGCCGGCCGGCATGCAGCCGACCAGCACGCTGCGGTTCTCGGCCTTCGCCTTGCCGAAGACCTCGGCGATCGTCACTCTTCTTCTCCCATGACGATGGTCTCGTTCTCGTCGAGGATGCCGAAGTATGCCCCCGCGGTGTGCACGTCCTTGTCGCCACGGCCGGACAGGTTGATCACGATCACCGGGCGGCGGCCCAGCTCGGCGGTCAGCTTCGGGACGATCCGGGCGGCGCCCGCGATGGCGTGCGCGCTCTCGATCGCCGGGATGATCCCCTCGGTGCGGCAGAGCAACTGGAACGCGGCCATCGCCTCGGCGTCGGTGACCGGCTCGTAGATCGCCCGGCCGGTGTCGTGCAGCCAGGCGTGCTCGGGCCCGACACCCGGGTAGTCCAGGCCGGCCGAGATCGAGTGCGACTCCACCGTCTGCCCGTCCTCGTCCTGCAGCACGTACGTGCGGGCGCCGTGCAGGACCCCCGCCGAGCCGCCGGTGATGGACGCCGCGTGCCGGCCGGTCTCCACGCCGTCGCCACCGGCCTCGAACCCGTAGAGCCGGACCCCCTCGTCGGGCACGAACGCGTGGAAGATGCCGATCGCGTTGGACCCGCCGCCGACGCACGCGGTCACCGCGTCGGGCAGCTTGCCCAGCATCTCCAGCGACTGGGCGCGGGCCTCGGTGCCGATGCCGCCCACGAAGTCGCGCACGATCTCCGGGAACGGATGCGGCCCGGCGGCCGTGCCGAGCAGGTAGTGCGTGTTGTCGACGGTGGACACCCAGTCGCGCAGGGCGTCGTTGAGCGCGTCCTTCAGCGTGCGCGAGCCGGTGGTGACCGGCACGACGGTGGCGCCGAGCATGCGCATCCGCGCCACGTTGAGCGCCTGCCGCTCGGTGTCCACCTCGCCCATGTAGACGACGCACTCGAGGTCGAGCAGCGCGGCCGCGGTGGCGCTGGCCACGCCGTGCTGGCCGGCGCCGGTCTCGGCGATCACCCGCGGCTTGCCCATCCGCTGCGCGAGCAGCGCCTGGCCCAGCACGTTGCGCACCTTGTGCGCGCCGGTGTGGTTGAGGTCCTCGCGCTTGAGCAGGATCTCGGCGCCGACCTTGGCGGACAGCCGCTCGGCCCGGTAGAGCCGCGACGGCGTGCCCGCGTAGTTGGTCATCAGGTCGGCGAGCCGGGCCTGGAAGACCGGGTCGGTCTTCGCCGACCGGTACGCCGCGTCCAGCTCGTCGAGTGCCCGGACCAGCGCCTCCGGCACGAACCGCCCGCCGAACCGGCCGAAGTGCCCGGCCAGATCGGGCATGAGCGGCGCGCTCACCGGACCGGCCTCGGCGTGGCCGGGTGGTTGCCGGCGTTGACCAGCTCCGCGACCGCGTCGCGGGGGCTCTTCTTGGTCACCAGGCCCTCGCCGACCAGCACCGCGTCCGCCCCCGCGGAGGCATAGCGGATCAGGTCGTGCGGGCCGCGCACGCCGGACTCGGCGATCTTCACCACGTTCCCCGGCAGTCCGGGCGCGATCCGCTCGAACACCGACCGGTCCACCTCGAGCGTGCGCAGATCGCGGGCGTTGACCCCGATCACCTGCGCGCCGGCCTCGAGTGCCCGATCGGCCTCATCCTCGTTGTGCACCTCGACGAGGGCGGTCATGCCCAGCGACTCGATGCGCTCGAGGAGGCCGGTGAGCACGTTCTGCTCCAGCGCGGCGACGATGAGCAGCACGAGGTCGGCGCCGTGTGCGCGGGCCTCGTGCACCTGATAACTGGAGACCACGAAATCCTTGCGCAGCACCGGCACCCCGACCGCGGCCCGCACCGCGGCCAGGTCCTCGAGCGACCCGCCGAACCAGCGGCCCTCGGTGAGCACGCTGATGCACCGGGCGCCGCCGGCCGCATATTCCCCCGCCAGCTCGGCCGGGTCGGGGATGTCGGCGAGCGCGCCCTTGGACGGCGACGACCGCTTCACCTCCGCGATGACGGCCACGCCCGGCTTGCGCAGGGCCGCGTACGCGTCGATCGCCGGTGGTGCCTTCGCCGCCAGCGTGCGGACCTCGTCCAGGGAGATCTGCTGCTGCCGGGCCGCCACGTCCTCGCGGACGCCCGCCAGGATCTCGTCCAGCACGTTCGCCGGTGTTGAGCCCGCACCACGCTCCGCGGGTCCGCCCCCCGCTTCGGCCTGATCGGATGTCACGTAATGACTCCCCTCTCCGGGTGTCCTCCGCCCGATGCTAGGTGGCCGGGGACTTCGGCAAGCCCCCGGGGTATGGCGTGGCTTACATCGTGGCCTGCGGCATAATGCGCCGCTGGCCTGCTGTCACGTCTGTCACAGCAGGCCTCCGGGGACCCACGCGTTGTGCAGGGACACCTCGGATGATCGGTCGATCCCCCATCCCGTTGACGGTGACGTCACGGTTCGGAAATACGACTCCGCCATCATCGGACTCGGGCAAACTGGCCCGTGGCGTTCCCGCCTCCGGCCGACCGAGACCGATATTTGTGGAGTTGACCATGGCCACTGCCGTCGGCACACCACCCGCAGGCTTCGCCGCGCTCTCACGCGCCGTCGTCTCCGCCGCCGCCGATCTGGTACTGACCGTAGAGCGCGCGGTGGTCGGAGAGCAAAAGCTCCGCACCGCCCGCGGCAACGCGTGGGACGCGCTCTGCGCCGACCGAGCCCGCGCCCAGGCCCGCGACGAGATGGACGCCCTGGTCCGAGCCCTGCTGGCAAACGGCTCGCGCACCCAGGTGACCCGCACCCCCGCAGCCACTCCCGACACCCCGGTAACCCGCACCCACAGCGGCTCGCGTCCGCGCAACACAGGCCAGCAGCGCCCGGCATCGTCCCAGGCCCGCCCGGCCGCGGCCCGCCGCAGAGCTCTGGAGCCGGCAAACAGCCCCCGCCGCTGACCACCACGCGCGGGCCGCCCGCCCAACCCGGCTCAGTTCCGTCTCCGAGCAGCGCTTTCGCCCAGCTCCGCACGAACTCCAGACCTGGCACTCCACCGACCCGGGCCCCGTCCGTGGTCCAGCGATCGCACGCGCAACGCCTCGCAACCGGCCGGAACGCCGAGCCGCGGCGCGCGCACTCCCCGCCGCCCGATGAATCAGGTCTACAGCGTTGCTGGGCGGGGACAGCTGCGGCTGAGTTCGGCTGAGCGCGGGGCAGCTGCGGCTGAAGTTCGACTGAGCGCCGGCGCTGCGGCTGAGTTCGGCTGGGGCGGCTGCGTGCTGAGCTCGGCTGGCCGGGCATCTGCGGCTGCGGTCGGCTGGCCGGGCACCTGCGGCTGTGGTCGGCTGAGCCGGCGCAATCCGGCAGGACGGCACACCCGCTCGCGTGGCAGTCTGCTCGGCGGCGCTACCTGCTTGCGGCGCAACCCTCCAGGACGGCACACCCGCTGGCGTCGCAGCCTGCTCGGGCGGCGCTACCTGCTCGCGGCGCAACCCGATAGGACGGCATACCCGCACGCGGCGCTACCTGCTCGCGGCACAACCCGACAGGACGGCATACCCGCTCGCGGTGCAACCTGCTCGGGCGGCGCTACCTGTTCGCGCAATCCGGGCGGTAAGCCTTGTTGAGGCAGCCGCGAACAGCGGGGTCGTGCGGGCGGCAGCGGATGGGTCAGCTGTCGGTGGGGTCGTCGCCTCGGTCGAGGGCGTCCCAGGCGGCTCTGGTGTCGACTCGGGGGTCGGGGGCGGTGACCGGGCGGGATGGCCCGGCGGCCGGGGACGGCATGGTCCCCGCGCCTGGCTGGGGCTGAGATGACGGGGCTGTGCGGCGTTCGTAACGGGAACTCATGGCCGGCCAGAGATGACCGCGGCGCGCCGCGCCCAGGCCTCCCCAGACGATGAGTGCGGCCCCTAGGACGCACGCGGCCGGCCAGACCGTCGCGCCGGCGATGGCCGCGCCCGGCGTGAGACCTGCCCGGCCGGCGATGGCCGCGGCCGCCGTGGCGGCGCCGACCAGGATCAGCAGGCCGCCGAGGCCCCGCCGCACGACGCCGCTGGTGGCGAGCAGTGCGCCGGCCCCGGCCAGCGCCACCACGGCAAGTGCGACCGTCCACGGCTGGGCCGCGGCGCCGGTGGTCGATTCGCGCAGTTCTGGAAGCCCTGGTCGCGGGGTGACCGTGATCGCCCACACCCGCGTCGCGGCGTAGATCGCCAGTCCGGCCCCTACGACGCACGCAATGATCGTGACCGCCGCGCCCTTGACCGTGGCGCGCGCCGCGGGCGGCTTGCCCGCAGACGAATCAGCCGACGGCGCGCGCGAGGCAGGCAGGGTGTGCGCATCGGCGTCCGGGCCTGCGGAAACAGGTGGCAGGTCCGCGGCCGCCGGACCGTCAGATGACATCTCAGACACCGAGCCTTGCGAAGCCGGGGAATTCGGACGAGTCCGCGAAGTCGGAGAAGTCACGGCGACCAGCCTGGTCAAGGCCGTCGACCGCGTCCGCCAGATGGGCCGGGCCGGCCAGTTCCGGGAGGCCCGCCGAATCGGCCAGGTCCGCCACTTCGGCAGGGTCCGCAAGGTCTACAAGATCTGCTAGGTCCGCAGGATCGACCGGGTCCACCGGGTCCACCGGGTCCACCGGGTCCACCGGGTCCACCGGGTCCACCGGGTCCACCGGGTCCACCGGGTCCACCGGGTCCACCGG
>NZ_JBVJIP010000008.1:36454-226560 GCF_055586225.1 Actinoplanes sp. NPDC051388
CGACCGGGTCCACCGGGTCCACCGGGTCCACCGGGTCCACCGGGTCCACCGGGTCCACCGGGTCCACCGGGTCCACCGGGTCCACCGGGTCCACCGGATCCAACGGGTCCACCGGATCCAACGGGTCCGGGGGATCGACCGGATCGAACGGGTCCGCCGGGTCCGCCGGGTCCACCGGATCCAACGGGTCCGGGGGATCGACCGGATCGAACGGGTCCGCCGGGTCGGCCGGGTCGGCCGGGTCGGCAGGATCCAACGGGTCCGCCGGATCCAACGGGTCCGGGGGATCGACCGGATCGAACGGGTCGGCAGGATCGGCCGGGTCCACCGGATCCGCGAGGTCGACCGGATCCGCGGGGGCTGCGGTTTGGGGGGTCATCGGGCTGGGCGGAGAGTCTCGGCGGCGGCGATCGCGGCCAGGACGGCTGCGGCCTTGTTTCTTGTTTCCTGCTCCTCGGCCGCCGGGTCCGAGTCCGCGACGATGCCGGCTCCGGCACCCACATAGGCCACGCCGTGGCGCATCAAGGCTGTGCGGATCGCGATGGCCATGTCCATGTCGCCGCCGAAGCCCAGGTAGCCGACCGTGCCGCCGTACAGGCCTCGGCGGGTTGGCTCCAGGCTTTCGATGATCTCCATGGCCCGGACCTTGGGGGCCCCGGAGAGGGTGCCCGCGGGGAAGGTCGCGGCCAGGGCGTCGAAGGCCGTGCGGTCCGGGCGCAGTTCGCCGACGACGGTCGAGACGATGTGCATGACGTGGCTGTAGCGCTCGATGCGGGCGAAGTCGGGGACCTCGACGGTGCCCGCGCCGCAGACCCGGCCCAGGTCGTTGCGGCCCAGGTCGACCAGCATCACGTGCTCGGCGCGCTCCTTGGGGTCGGCCAGCAGCTCCGCGGCCAGGGCGTTGTCCTGCTCGGGGGTGGCGCCGCGCCAGCGGGTGCCGGCGATCGGGTGCAGGATGGCGCGCCGGGCGCCGCCCTCCTCGGCGCTCACCTTGAGGTGGGCCTCGGGGGACGAGCCGACGATGTCGAAGTCGTCGAAGCGGAGCAGGTACATGTAGGGGCTCGGGTTCGTCGCCCGCAGCACGCGGTAGACGTCCAGCGGGTCGGCGTCCGTGACCCGCTCGAAGCGCTGGCCGACGACGATCTGGAAGCACTCGCCGGCCCGGATCGCCTCCTTGGCCTGCTCGACCGCCTTCTGGTAGTCGCCGGGCGCGGTGCGGCTGGTCACCTCGCCGGGGGCGACCCGATCCACTGTGGAGATCATCGGGGGGGTGGGCCGGGACAGCGCGGTGGTCATCGCGTCGAGGCGGCCGACGGCGTGGTGGTACGCCGCGCGCCGGGCCCGGTCGTCGGCGTCCTCCGGCAGCACCGCGTTGGCCACCAGGATCGCCGAGCCGTCGAAGTGGTCGAGCACCACCAGGTCGGTGGCGAGCATCATGCCGAGCTCGGGCACCGGCACGTCGTCGACCGCGGTGCTGGGCAGCCGCTCGAAGCGGCGCACCAGGTCGTAGCTCAGATAACCGACCATGCCACCGGTCAGCGGCGGCAGGCCGGCGTCGGCGGGCTCGACCGGGCCGGCCAGCGCGGCGACCGTCTCGCGCAGGGCGGTCACCGGGTCGCCGGTCAGCGGCACGCCGTCGGGCGGCACGCCCAGCCACTCCGCCTGCCCGTCGCGCTCGACCAGCGTGGCCGCGCTGCGGACGCCGACGAACGAATAACGCGACCAGGCGGCGCCCTGCTCGGCCGACTCCAGCAGGAACGTGCCGGGGCCGCCGGCCAGCTTGGTGTAGACCCCGACCGGGGTCTCGCCGTCGGCCAGCAGCCGCCGGGTGACCGGCACCACACGCCGGCGGATGGCGACGAACTCGTCCTCGCCCGGACGCACCGCACCGCTGGTCATGCGTCAACGCCCGGACGGGTGACCGGCAGCTCGTCGAAGAAGCAGGTGTGCGAGCCGGTGTGGCAGGCCGCGCCCTCCTGGTCGACGGTGATCAGCAGCGCGTCGCCGTCGCAGTCCAGCGCGACCGCACGCACGTGCTGGTAGTGACCCGAGGTCGCGCCCTTCACCCAATATTCCTCGCGGCTGCGGGACCAGTAGGTCGCCAGGCCGCTGGTGAGCGTGCGGCGCAACGCTTCGTCGTCCATCCACGCCAGCATCAGCACGTCGCCCGTGCCTCGCTCGCGGACGATGGCGGCGACCAGCCCGTCGGCGTTGCGCCGGAGGCGGGCCGCGATGGCCGGGTCGAGCCGGGTCTCAAGGTCAGGAGTTGCCACCCGCACATTGTTGCGCAGTCCGCCGGAGTGCTGCCGCGGGCTGTGGACAACCCAGGAACAACCCCGGAACAAACGCAAGGACAACCCACGATCCGGTCACGACGCCGCACCAGGGGTGTGTCCGGACCCCGGGGACGGTACGGTCGTCGGTGCGCCGCGCCCTGCCCGGGTGCCCGCGTCCGTCCCCGCCAGGCCCTCGCCACACGGCCGGGATGTGCCACCACTCGACGGGAGTCTTATCCGATGGAGCCGACGTCCAGCGCCGACCACGCCCGGCAGTCCCGCGGTCTCAGCCGCTTCTGGCCAGGCCAGGGCCCGTCCGCGCCCGGGCAGCGCGACTCCGATGAGGACGACGCGACGATGATCGACCACGCGCCGGGCTCACACGAGTCGCACTCCGGCTCGGCGCAGGCGGCCGCGGCGGCACACCTCGCCGCCCAGGGTCAGCAGCCGGGCCAGGGCCACGGTCAGCAGGGCCAGGATCAGCAGCAGGCAAGCGAGACGCAGATGGTGGCGCTGGGGTCGCGCAACAGCGGCTTCCCGCCGCCCCGGCCGTGGGACAACCAGGGAGGGTTTCCGCCTGTGGACTCGGAACGCGCTCAGCAGAACGGTGAGGCGCCGCGGCACGGTGGCGCACCGGTGCCGAACGGCACCGTCCCGATGCCGCAGCCGGCCCGGCCCGCGTTCGGCACCCCGCCGCCGGCCCCGTTCCAGCAGTCCGCCGCCCCGACGCCGCCGTTCGCGCCGGCCTCACCGTTCACGCCGCAGCAGCCGGTGATCCCGCAGCAGCCGCAGCCGCTCGCCCAGCAGCCGCTCGCTCAGCAGCCGCTCGCTCAGCAGCCGCTCGCCCCCCAGCCGCCCGCACCGCAGCCGCCCACGTCCGCCGCGCCGGCCGCCGACCAGGCGGACAAGGCCGACAAGGCAGAGGAAGCGGACGAGAAGCAGGACCAGGACGAGGACGAGAAGGCGGAGCCGGAGAAGGACGAGCAGGACGGCATCCGGGCGATCCCGCTGGGCGCGGCCGCCGATGCCCGCGGCGCCGCTTCGGTGCCGGTGGCCGGTCGCCGCCGGTCCGTCGAGGAGGACCAGAAGGACCAGCAGAACGGCAGCTCCAACGGGCACGCCGGCACGGTGCCGGCCACCGGATGGGCCACCGTCCCGACCTCCGGCATCCCGTCGCTGGCCAAGGCGCCCACCCCGGTGCCCGCGGGTCGCCGTTCGGCCAGCCTGGAGGACGCCGACGCACTCCCCCGGGCCGGTCGTCCCGCCGACGCCACGCCCACCTCGGGCGCCCCGCTCAAACCCGGCGACGTCACGATGAGTCAGATCGCGTTCTGGGACGAGGAGGCGATCACCCACTTCCGCAAGCAGTGGCACGAGGTGAAGGCCGACTTCGTCGACGACCCGGTGAACGCCCTGACCAGGGCACACGACCTGCTCACGGAGGCGGTCAACGAGCTGACCGAGGCGCTGCTGGCCGAGCGCGACGAGCTCGACCCGCTGGACGGCAAGACCACGCCGGACACCGAGAGCATGCGGATGGCGATGCGCGGCTACCGCGAGTTCCTGGACCGGATTCTCGCCCTCTGAGAAGCGCCCGGTAGAAAACCGGACCGAAAGGTCTGACTATGTCCTGCCGTCGGAATTCATCTACCGTTGATTTCATCGGTTGATGAGTTCTGGAGGGACAGCATGGAGTCCGCTATCGAGGTCACCGGGCTGGTGGTCGAACGCGGCCACCGCACGGTTCTGCACGGCATCGACTGCCGCATCCCCGCGGGCAAGGTCACCGGACTGCTCGGCCCGAGCGGCGGCGGCAAGACCACCCTGATCCGGGCGATCGTCGGCGCTCAGATCGTCAAGTCCGGCACGGTCACCGTGCTCGGCAAGCCGGCCGGTTCGGCCGAGCTCCGGCACCAGGTGGGTTACGTGACCCAGGCGCCGAGCGTCTACGCCGACCTGACGGTGCGGGAGAACGCCCGCTACTTCGCCACTCTCTACGGCCTGAGCAGCGCCGAGGCGGACCAGGCCGTCCGCGACGTCGGGCTGGGCAGCGCCGCCGGTCAGCTGGTCGGCGACCTCTCCGGCGGCCAGCACAGCCGAGCCTCGCTGGCCTGCGCGATGATCGGCCGGCCCGGTCTGCTGGTGCTGGACGAGCCGACCGTCGGCCAGGACCCGGTGCTGCGCGCCGACCTGTGGGCGCAGTTCCACGCGCTCGCCGCGCAGGGCACCACGCTGCTGGTCTCCAGCCACGTGATGGACGAGGCGGGCCGCTGCGATCGGCTGCTGCTGCTGCGCGACGGCCGGATCATCGGCGACGACACCCCGGCCGCGATCCGCGCCGCCGCCGGCACCGACGATCTCGAGGAAGCATTCCTCCACCGGATCCGCGAGCAGGAGGGGGTTGCGGCATGAGCATCCGGATCACTCTGGCTACGGCCGCCCGGATCCTGCGTCAGTTGCGCCATGACCGGCGTACGGTCGGGCTCCTGGTCGTGGTTCCTTCCCTGCTCCTGACGTTGCTCTATTTCATGTTCGAGAACGCCGGACCCACCTTCGACCGGATCGCCCTGATCATGCTGGGCGTCTTCCCGTTCGTGATCATGTTCCTGGTGACCAGCATCGCGATGCTGCGCGAACGCACCAGCGGCACGCTGGAGCGGCTGCTCACCACGCCGCTGGCCAAGCTGGACCTGCTGTTCGGTTATGGCATCGCGTTCGGGCTGGCCGCCGCCTTGCAGGCCGCGGTGGCGGTGGGTGCGGCCTACTGGCTGCTCGGGCTGGACACCGCGGGCGGCGCCGGGCTGGTGGTGCTGGTCGCGGTGGTGAACGCGGTGCTGGGCGTCGCGCTGGGGCTGTTCTGCAGTGCCTTCGCGCGCACCGAGTTCCAGGCCGTACAGTTCCTTCCCGTGGTGGTCGTGCCGCAACTGCTGCTGTGCGGGCTGTTCGTGCCGCGCGAGCAGATGTCCGGCTGGCTGCAGGCGGTCAGCGACGTGTTCCCGCTGTCCTATGCGGTGGACGCGTTGATGCAGGTGGGTGTCTCGGCCGACGTCACCACGACGATGTGGACCGACCTGACGGTGGTCGGCGGGGCCGCCGTGGTGGCGCTGATCCTGGCCGCGGCGACGTTGAGGAGAAGGACCCCCTGAGTGGTACGGCGTAGCGGGCGGCGTCCCGGAAACCAGGACACGAGGCAGTCCATCCTCGCCGCCGCCCGCAAGGTGTTCGCCGAACGGGGCTTCGACCAGGCCTCGGTCCGGGCCATCGCGACCATGGCCGAGGTCGATCCGGCGCTGGTGCACCACTATTTCGGCACCAAGGAGAAGCTCTTCCTGGAGAGCATGGAAGTGCCGATCAACCCGGCCGAGCAGGTGCCCAAGGCGCTCGCCGGGCCGCGCGACCAGGCCGGCGAGCGGCTGGTCCGGCTGATGCTGAGCGTCTGGGACTCACCGGCCGGCACCGCCGCGATCGCGCTGCTGCGCTCGGCCCTGAGCAACGAGTGGACCGCCCGGCTGCTGCGCGAGTTCATCGTCACCCAGGTGCTGCGCCGGGCGGTGGCCGAGATGGGCGTGCCGGAGGACGAGGCGCCGCTGCGGGCGGCGCTGTGCGCGACCCAGATCGGCGGCCTGGCGGTCACCCGCTACGTGCTCAAGATCGAGCCGGTCGCCTCGGCCGACCCGGAAACGCTGGTCCGCGCGATCGGCCCCAACGTGCAGCGTTTTCTGGTGGGGGAGATCTAGCCGCCGCAGCGGTGGCAGAGCACCGGGTGCAGCAGGTGGGCCAGGTCGTGGCGGTCCTGCACCCGGCGCGGGAACGCCAGCCGGGCCAGTTTCTCGCCGACCCGCACCACGAAGCCGTAGCGATCGAGCCGCACCACCTCGGGCCGCACGCCGGGCTCGGCCACCTTGCCGAGTTGCCGGCGCACATAGCCCGACATCTCCTCGACGTGGTGGTCGGCCAGGTCGGCGATCAGGTCGAACTCGATGGACCGCAGCGGGTCGGGGCTCGCCTCGGCGTATTCGTCCGGGTCGACGTCGACCAGTGCGCCGTTCCGCTCGTAGCGGACCTCGGCGACCTCCATCCGGTGCAGCACCTGGGATTCGCCCACGTCGAGCAGGTCGCTGGCCGGGTCGCTGTCGGCGTAGTCCAGGGTCGCCGCGCGGGCCTCGTCGCCGTCGAGCCGGCGGGCCCAGCCGGCCACCCAGACCCGGCCGAGGGACGGCGCTCCGGCCAGCGGCGGCACGTCGGAGATGTCCAGCACGAGTGCGGTGTCGTCGGTGCCCTCGACCGGGCGCAGCGCCGCGGTGAGCACCCCGTCGGCCGGGGACAGCAGCAGGAGGCGTCCCTGGCTGTCGGCGACGTGACGCACCGGGAACGGCCCCTGGCGGCACGCGATATGCGCGCTGGCGGGCAGGTGGCCGGCCGCTAACGTACGCGCGACCTCGGCATGGCTGGGCTGCATGTGACGATCCTCCGGGCACCAGTTAGGCTTGCCTTAGTAAGGTGAGGCTAACCGTAACACCCTCCCGAGGGAACAAGCCTCGAGCACTCGATGGACTGAGGAGTCCCGTTGAACAACTCCCGCCCCAAGGCCAGGCTCTCGCGGGCCCTCGGCATCCCGCTGACCAGGAAGTGCGTCAAGTACTTCGAGCGGCGCCCGTTCCCGCCCGGAGTGCACGGCCGTGGCCGGCGCAAGGCCTCGGACTACCAGGTCCGGCTGCTGGAGAAGCAGCGCCTGCGGCACCAGTACAACATCAGCGAGGCGCAGATGCGCCGGGCCTATGACGACGCGCACCGCGGCGAGGGCAAGACCGGCGAGAACATGGTGACGCTGCTCGAGCGCCGGCTGGACGCGACGGTTCTGCGCGCCGGCCTGGCCCGCAGCATCTACCAGGCGCGGCAGGCGGTCGCGCACGGTCACTTCACGGTGGACGGCAAGAAGGTGGACCGGCCGTCCTACCGGTTGAAGCCGGGCCAGGTCGTCGAGGTGCGCCAGAGCAGCCGGCAGAAGCCGCCGTTCCAGATCGCCGCGGCCGGCGCGCACGTGGACGGGCCGACCCCGCCCTATCTGTCGACCGTCCTCGAGGAGCTGCGCACCACGGTCATCCGCGAGCCGCTGCGCTCCGAGATCCCGGTGATGTGCGACGAGCAGCTGGTCGTCGAGTTCTACGCCCGCTAACTAGCGGGTTTGCTCCAACCAGGACGCATACAGCTTGGCGTAGATCGAGTCGGTGTCCTGGAGCAGTTGGGCATGCGGGCCGCGTTGCACGACGCGGCCCGCGTCCACCACGATCACCTCGTCGGCGGACTGCGCGGTGGAGAGCCGATGCGCGATCGCCACGGTCGTCCGCCCGCGGGTCACCGCATCGAGGGCTCGCTGCAACCGGACCTCCGTGGCCGGGTCGACGGCACTGGTGGCCTCGTCGAGAACCAGAAGATCAGGATCCGCGACGTACGCGCGGACGAGCGCGACCAGCTGCCGCTCCCCCACACTCAGCGCCTCGCCCCGCTCCCCGACCGGCGTGTCCGCCCCGTGCGGCAGCCCGGCCACCCAGTCGGCCAGCCCCAGCTCGGTGAACGCCAGGTCCAGGTCGTCGTCGGCGAGCTCGGGCCGGGCGAAGCGGACATTTTCCGCCACCGTGGCGTCGAACAGGAACCCGTCCTGCGGCACCATCACCACCCGCGACCGCAGCGACGAGAACCGCACCGTGGTCAGCGGCACGCCGCCCAGCAGCACCTGGCCCGAGGCCGGGTCCATCAGCCGGGTGAGCAGCTTGGCGAACGTGGTCTTGCCACTGCCGGTCTCGCCGACCACGGCGACCTTGGTGCGCGCGTCGATCGCCAGGTCCACGTCGGACAGCACGATCGGGCCGCCCGGATAGCGATAGGCCACGTCGCGGAACTCCACCTGCAGCGGGCCGGGTGGCAGCGCCACACCCTGCTCGTCCGGGTCGGCCACGTCCGGCTCGATGTCCAGCACGTCGAGCACCCGGCGCCAGCCGGCCACCGCGTTTTGCGCCTCGTTGAGCACCTCGGTGGCGATCTGCACCGGCTGGATGAAGAGCGTGACCAGGAACAGGAACGCGGTCAGCTGCCCGACGGTCAGGCCGCCGTCGAGACCGAGCAGCACCCCGACCACGACCACCGCGGCCAGCGCCACGCCGGCCGCCAGCTCGCCGGTGGAGAACCCGGTGACGCTGGTGCGCAAGGCCTTCTGCTGGGCGACGCGCAACCGGTCGATCGCGGTGTCCAGCTTCTCCTCGGTGCGGCCGGCCACCCCGTACGCCCGGATCACGGTGGCCCCGACGACGCTCTCGCCGATCGCGCCGAGCAGCACGCCGGTGCGCTCGCGCACCGTGCGGTAGACCTGCGCGAGCCGCCGCTGGAAGAGCCGGATCACGATGACCGCGGGCACGAACGCGGCGAACACCACCAGGGTCAGCTGCCACGAATAGACCAGCATGACGATCGTGGTGACCACCAGCTGCCCGCAGGTGACCAGCAGCATCACGCCGCCGGTCTGCAGGAACTGGGTGATCTGGTCGATGTCGCCGGTGACCCGCGAGGTGAGCGATCCGCGCCGCTCGGACTGCTGATGCAGCATCGACAGGTCGTGGATGTGCCGGAAGGTGCGCGTCCGCAGCCCGCCCAGCGCGGTCTCGCTGACCGTGAACAGCCGCCGGGTCATCAGATAACCGCATGCGGTGGAGACCACCAGCGCGGCGACGGTGAGCAGCACCACGGTCAGCACGACGCCCAGGTCGGGCCCGCCGGGCGCGCGGATGCCGCGGTCGATGCCCTGCTGCACGGCGATCGGCACGGCCACCCGGCCGGCCATCGACACGAGGGCGAGCGCGAGCGTGCCGGCCAGCCCGGGCCGCAGCTCGGGCGAGAGCGCGAAGCCACGCCGGACGGTCGCCATGGTGCCCGGTTCGGCGGTCTTCTCGAGCGCCTCGGCGGTCATGCGGTCACCCCGCGTTCCTCGAGATCGCGTTCGGCCTCGGCCTGCTCATAGGCGGTGACCAGGTTGCGGTAGCCGGGCACGGACTCCATCAGCTCGGCGTGCGTGCCGATCGCGGCGACCCGGCCGCGGTCCAGATAGACCACCAGGTCGGCCAGCGCGATGCTGGCCCGGCGGTAGGCCACCACCAGCACCGACGCGCCGGAGTCCGCGTTGCGCAGGGCGGCGAGGATGGCCGACTCGACCCGCGGGTCGACCGCGCTGGTGGCGTCGTCGAGCACCAGCAGCCGTGGATGTCCGGCCAGCGCGCGGGCCAGGGTGAGCCGTTGCCGCTGCCCGCCGGAGAGCGAGGTGCCACGTTCGCCGACCGCGGTGTCCAGCCCGTCCGCCAGCTTGGCCACGAATCCGTCGGCCTGGGCCAGCCGCAACGCCGCCCACGCGTCCTCGTCGCCGAGTCCGTCCCGGTCGAGCAGGATGTTGCCGCGGACCGTGTCGTCGAAGACGAAAGGCACCTGGGGTACGAGCGCAGACGTGCGGGCCAGCGCCGGCTCGGACAACTGCGGCAGCTCGACGCCCTCCACCGTGATCCGGCCGCCCTCGGGGTCGACCAGCCGCACGGCCAGCGACGCGATCGTGGACTTGCCGGATCCGGTCGCCCCGACCAGCGCGACCGTCTGGCCGGCGGGCACCTCGAAGCTCACCTCGTGCAACACGCGCGGACCGTCGGCGTACCGGAAATCGACGCGATCGAAGACGATGCCGGCCGGACCGCCGCCGGGTGCCGCCGACGAGCCGTAGGCGAGGTCGCCGGTGGCCGCGAGCACCGCCTGCACCCGCTCCCAGCCGGCCACGCTGCGCGGCAGCTCGGCGACCACCCAGCCGATCGCGCGCACCGGGAAGGCCAGCACGGTGAACAGGAACGCGACGCTGACCACCTCGGCCACGCTGATGTCGCCGCTGCGCAGCCGCCAGGCGCCGAGCAGCAGCACGGCGAGCGTGCCGACGCTGGGCAGCGCGTCCATCACCGGGTCGAAGAGGCCGCGCAACCGGCCGACCGAGATCAGCGCGTCGCGCAGTTCGCTGACGAAGACGCCGAACCGGCGCGACTCGTCGGCCTCGCGGCCCATCGTCTTGACCACCAGCGCGCCGTCGAAGCTCTCGTGCGCGACCGCGCTCACCTTGGCGCGCAGTTGCTGGGCCCGGATCTGGCGCGGCGACATCCGGCGCGAATAGATCACGTTGAGCCCGAACAGCAGCGGGAACAGGGTGAGGCCGACCAGCGCGAGTACCCAGTCGGTGGCGAACAGCGAGGCCACCGCGGCGATGATCATCACGATGGTGCCGACCGCGAACGGCAGCGGCGCGATCGGCACGAAGGCGGCCTCGACGTCGGAGTTCGCGTTGGACAGCAGCGTGCCGGTGGCGTGCCGCTGATGCCAGGACGGGGGCAGGGCCAGGTAGCGCCGGGTGACCGCGCGGCGGTAGCGGGCCTGCAGGCGGAACTGCATGTAACCGGCGCCGAGACGGCGGCCGAAGATGGTGCCGACGCGCAGCAGGCTGATGCCGATGAAGGTGGCCGCGATGATGGCCAGCTCGCGTGCGCCGGCCCGGTGCTCGGCGAAGGCGGGCACCACGACGTGCCCGATCACATAGCCCACCACGTAGGAGTTCGCGATCACCAGCATGCCGAACAGGCTGCTGCCGACCGCGCCGATCAGGAACAGCCGCGGCTCGGTGCGGATCGCCCGGCCGAGCACCCGAAGGCCCCGGCCGAGCACGTCGCGGCTCGCCGCTCTGGCAGTCACCCTGTAAACCGTCCCCGTCGTCGGCGCCCCTTACCGGTAACCATCCTGCCCAACCGGGGACGAGTGTTCACACTATTAATGTTGTGTCCGCGACCACACCGGGCGGCGTCCGGCCGGCGACCATAAGGTCAAGGGATGAGCGATTACGCGCGCCGGGAACGTCGCCGCCTGGCCGATCTGCTGCTGGAAGTCGGCCCGGACCAGCCCACACTCTGCGCCGGCTGGACCACCCGCGACCTGGCCGCGCACCTGGTGGTGCGAGATCGCCGGCCGGACGCCTCGGCCGGCCTGGTGATCCCGCCGCTGGCCGGGCACGGCGAGCACGTGCGCAAGCAGAAGGCCGCCGAGCCGTTCGAGAAGATCGTCGGCGAGGTGCGCAATCCGCCCTGGTGGAGTCCGGTCAGCAACCCGCTGGTCGACGAGCTGGCGAACACGGTCGAGTTCTTCGTGCACCACGAGGACGTGCGGCGCGGCGGGCCGGACTGGTCGGCCCGGGTGCTGGACGACGGCGAGCAGCGGGCGCTGTGGAAGTCGGTCAAGCTGGCCGGCCGGATGGGCCTGCGCAAGCTGCGCATCCCGGTGCTGTTGCGGGCGCCGGGCTTCGGCGAGGTGAAGATCGGCGGGGACGCGACCGTCGCCACGCTGACCGGCGAGCCCGGTGAGCTGGCGATGTTCCTGCTGGGCCGGCAGCGAGCCGCGCGGGTCGAGGTGGAGGCGCCGACCTCGATCGCGGAGACGCTGCGCACGGCCAAGCTCGGAAGCTGAGATTGGCCCAATGATGTTGGGCCGGATTGGCCCAAATGGGGTGCCAATACGGCACTAGCGTCGATCCCATGAGCAGATTGACCGTCGCACAGGGCACCGCCATGTCGGTCGGCGCCGTCCTCGGCACCGGGGTGATCTCGATGCCGGCGCTGGCCGCATCGGTGGCCGGACCGGCGTCGCTGATCGCCTGGGCCGCCCTGGTCCTGCTGTCCGCGCCGCTGGCCTGGACGTTCGCCGCGCTGGGCGCGCGGCATCCGGACGGCGGCGGGGTGTCGACGTACGTGCGGCTGGCGTTCGGGCCGCGCGCGGCGGCCGCGGTCGGCTGGATCTTCTACTTCGCGGCGCCGCTGGGCGCGCCGGCCGCGGCGGCGTTCGCCGGCGGGTACGTCGCGGACGTCCTGGGCGGCGGCCGGTCCACCGTGCTGGCCACCTTCTTCCTGGTGATGGCCGTGGTCACCCTGATGAACTGGTTCGGGCTGCGGGTGTCCGGCCGGGTCCAGCTCGTGCTGGCCGGGGTGCTGGCGACACTGCTGCTGGTCACCGTGCTCACCGCGGCGCCGCACGCGCAGCTCGCCAACCTGCGCCCGTTCGCGCCGCACGGCTGGGCCGGGGTCGGCGCGGCGGCGGCCATCCTGGTCTGGGGCTTCGCCGGCTGGGAGGCGGTGTCGTCGCTGTCCGCGGACTACCGGAACCCGCGGCGGGACGTGCCGCGGGCCACGATGATCGCGGTGGTCGTGGTCGGCCTGCTCTATCTGTCCGTGGCGGTGACCAGCGTGCTGGTGCTGGGCCCGGCGCTGGCCGACAGCCCGGCGCCGCTGGCCGACCTGCTCGCGGTCGGGGTCGGCGGCCCGGTGCGCCCGCTCACCGCCGTGGTCGCGGTGCTGCTCACCGTCGGCGCGGTGAACGCCTATCTGGCCGGCGCGTCCCGGCTCGGGGTGGCCCTGGCCCGCGACGGCGCGCTGCCCGCCCGGCTGAGCGGCACCCCGCGGCGCTCGCTGGCCGTGGTCGCGCTCGGCGGCTGCACGGCGGTGCTGCTGCCGGTCGGCCTGCACACCATGATGTTGCTGGTCACCGGTTGCTTCACCCTGGTGTACGTGCTGGGCACGGCGGCCGCGGTCCGGCTGCTGACCGGCCGGTCCCGGGCGATCGCGGCCTTCTCCTTCACCGCGGCGCTCGGCCTGCTCTGGCTGAACGGCGCCCCCGCCCTGCTCAGCCTGGTGATCGCGGCCGGCGGCGTGGCCTACTGCACGTGGCGCAGCCGGTCCGCGAAGATCGCCAGCCCCTCGGTGATCGTCGCCGGATCGGTCGCCCCGAGCCCGAACACGAACCCCGCCTGCGCGGTCGAGTCCTGATACATGGTCAGGTCGTCCAGGGCCACGCCGGCGCGGGCGGCGGCCGCCACGACGCGTGCCGCCCGCGCCGCGTCGCCGGAGCGGAGCAGCGCGGTCACGTGCAATCCGGCCGCCGAGGGCACCACGTCCAGTTCGGGCAGCCGGGACAGCGCGGCCACGATCGCCGCGTGCCGGGCCGCATAGGCCTTGGTGGCCCGGCGGACGTGCCGGGCCAACTGACCGTCGTCGATGAACCGGGCCAGCGCCGCCTGCACCGCCACCTGCCCGTGCCCGTCGCTCACCTGCCGCGCCGCCACCAGCGCGGATCGCAGCGACGGCGGGGTCAGCACGAAGCCGGTCCGCACGGTCGGCAGCATCGACTTGGAGAAGGTGCCCGCATAGAGCACCCGGCCGGTGTCGCCGAGGGTGAACAGCGGCTCGAGTGGCCGGGCGGAGAACCGGAACTCGCTGTCGTAGTCGTCCTCGACGATCGCCACCGGCCGGCGTCGCGCCCAGTCCAGCAGCGCGGTGCGGCGGGCCAGGCTCATCGCGCGGCCGAGCGGGAACTGGTGCGACGGCGTCGTGTAGACCAGCCGGGCGGCGCTCGGCAGGTCGTCCACCACGAGGCCGTCCGCGTCCACCGGCACTCCGACCACCCGGGCGCCCATCGAGCGGAACAGCCGCCGGGCCGGCGGGTAGCCCGGCTCCTCGACCGCCACCACGTCGCCGGGCCGCACCAGCACCCGGGCGATCAGGTCGAACGCCTGCTGGGTGCCGTTTGGTGACCACCACGTCCTCGGCGGCCACCCGGATCGACCGGGACACGCCGAGATAGCGGGCGATCGCCGCGCGCAGCGCCGGGTGCCCGGCCGGGTCCGCATAGGTCCCGGGGCTGTTCGCCCGCAGCCGCACCTCCGCGGACACCAGCCGCCGCCAGGTGTCGAACGGGAACAGCTCGGCGTCCGGGATGCCGGTGCGGAAGTCGTGCCGGGGCTTGGCCTCGTCCGAGCTGACCGGCAACGGTTCCAGATCCCAGCCGGCCCGCGGGCGCAGTGGGTCGGCCGCACCGGTCCGGCGCGCGGGCCGCCCGGGCCGGACCGGTGCGACGAAGGTGCCCGCACCCACCCGGGCGGTCAGGTAGCCCTCGGCGACCAGCCGCTCGTAGGCCGCCGCCACGCTGTTGCGGGCCACGCCCAGGTCGGCGGCGAGCGCCCGGGTGGCCGGCAGCCGATGACCCTCGGGCAGCCGGCCGTCCACGATGGCCGCTCGCAGCGCGCGGTAGACGCGGGCCGTCTTCTCGCCCGTGCCGTCGAGGCTGATGACCAGGTCCACGGACCTATTCTCCTAGCTCGCGATATGGCTGTTTTGGTATTGATGTCCGTCGAAGCTTTCGCCATACGCTCTCCGCATCCCCCGTAGTGCGAGAGAGGACGAGCATGGCGATCCGACCCCTCGGCCGCGGCCGCGCCCTGGCCGTGAGTCTGCTCCTCACCGCGACGGTCTCCGCCGTCGCGGCCACGCCCGCCGTCGCCGCCCCGGCGACCGGGCAGATCCGCCTGGCCGGCTCCGCGACCGCGGTCCCGGGCAGCTACATCGTGGTCCTGAAGGCCGGAAAGACCGGCGAGGCACGGCTGGCCGGCAAGGTCGGCGGCACCGTCGCCCGCAGCTTCGGCCGGGTGCTGAACGGCTTCGAGGCGAAGATGACCGAGTCCGCGGCGAAGCGGCTGGCGGCCGATCCCGACGTGGCCTACGTCGAGCAGAACCAGGTCGTCTCGCTGCTCGCCACCCAGACCGGCGCCACCTGGGGCATCGACCGGATCGACCAGCGCGCCCGGCCGCTGAGCGGCACGTACACCTACAACTACACGGCGAGCACCGTCACGGCGTATGTCATCGACACCGGCATCCGCCTCACGCACAACGACTTCGGCGGGCGGGCCACCTCCGGCTACGACGCGGTGGACGGCGGCTCGGCCGATGACTGCAACGGCCACGGCACGCACGTCGCGGGCACGGTCGGCGGCACCACCTACGGCGTCGCCAAGCAGGTCCGGCTGGTCGCCGTGCGCGTGCTGAACTGCTCCGGCTCGGGCACCACGGCCGGCGTCATCGCCGGCGTCAACTGGGTCACCAACAACGCCCGCAAGCCCGCGGTCGCCAACATGAGCCTCGGCGGCGGCGTCAGCTCCTCACTGGACAACGCGGTGGCCTCGTCGATCAGCTCGGGCGTGACCTATGCCCTGGCGGCCGGCAACAGCTCGGCCAACGCCTGCAACTCGTCGCCGGCGCGCACCCCGTCGGCGATCACGGTCGGCGCGACCACCAGCTCGGATGCCCGCGCGTCGTACTCCAACTACGGCACCTGCCTGGACATCTTCGCGCCGGGCTCGTCGATCACCTCGGCCTGGTACAGCAGCAACTCCGCGACCAACACGATCAGCGGCACGTCGATGGCCTCCCCGCACGTGGCCGGGGCCGCCGCGCTGGTGCTGTCGGCCAACCCGTCCTTCACCCCGGCGCAGGTGCGCGACCGCCTGGTCGCGAACAGCACGCCCAACGTGGTGACCAACCCGGGGTCCGGCTCACCGAACCGGTTGCTCTACACCCTTTAAACCCATTTGACTACGAACACCGCAGAGCCCCGTCATCACGACGGGGCTCTGCCGTCGGTCCAGGCCGTTGCCGACCGCCGGGCCGAGGATCGCTAAGGCCTGGTCAAGCGCACCGAGAACGTCACCGGCGTCGGTGCGGCGCCACCCTCGTGGTAGGCCTCGGCCCGCAGCCCGGCGTCGTGGAACATGCCGAGCAGCCTGCTGAGCGGCCAGTGCGAGGCGCCCACCCGATTGCGCACGCCCTGGTCGGTCCACGAGGCCTTGGTCCAGTGCCCGTCGACGTAGCCCGGCCGGATCACCACGGCCTCCGGATCGCCCCGGTCCGCGAACCCGCCGCAGAAGCACGGGTGCACGCCGACGTGCACGAACACGCCACCCGGCCGCAGCACCCGGGCCGCCTCGCGCACCACCTCGGGATAGGCCGGCATGTCCGTGTGCACCATCATCGCCACCACGGCCGGCACCGACGCGTCCCGCACCGGCAGCCGGGTGGCGTCGCCCCGCGCGATCGGGAGCCGGCCGCGGGCGTGGCGCAGCATGCCGGCCGACAGGTCGACGCCGAGCGCGGTCCAGCCGAGGTCACGGAGCTGGGCGGCGTGCGCGCCCGTGCCACACCCGATCTCGAGGCAGGGGCCGGCGCCGGGCCCCAGAAGCTCGTCCAGCGCGGCATGAACGCCGATCGGGTCCGCGCCCGCCTGGGCGGCCAGGAACTCCGTCTCGTACCAATCCGCGATCTCGTCGTACGCAGCAACCCCCATCCCGGCAACCTACCGACTTCACGTGGGGACCGTGGGGCGTGGGACGGTCTGTGCGACTGGATAGGATTGTCGTGCACGTCACGTTCTGGCCGCACGTGCACTGGCCCTTCGGTCACGGCGGCAATACCCTGCGGTAACAGCGATTTCACGTCCTCCCCTCTTTGGCATATAAGGCGGCGCCCGATGGCTCTCGAGGTTCCCTACCGGTCGATCCCCGACATGTTCCTGCAGCGCATCAGCGCGACGCCCAATGCGAAGGCGTTCGCCTATCCCACCGCCGACGACACCGGGATGACCTGGCTGACCTGGGCGCAGGTCGGCGCCCGGGCCAAGGCGATCGCGGCCGGCCTGCGCGAGCTCGGCGTCGGCCTGGAGGACCGGGTCTCGATCCTGTCCAACACCCGGCTCGAGTGGGTGCTGGTCGACCTCGGCATCAACTGCGCCGGCGCGGCGACCACCACGGTCTATCCGACCACCGAGCCGGAGGACGCGTCGTTCATCGTCACCGACTCCGGGTCGAAGGTGCTGATCGCGGAGAACCCGGAGCAGGCGCTGAAGATCTCCGGCGCGGAGACCTCGGTCACCCACGTCGTGGTGATCGACGGGCAGGCCGACGCGAACGCTCAGCCGCCGCAGCTCACGCTGGCCGAGCTCGAGGAGCGCGGCAACGCGGTGCTGGCCCAGACACCCGGGCTGATCCAGGACATCTGCGACACGGTCGGCCCGGAAAATGTGGCCACCCTGATCTACACCTCCGGCACCACCGGCCGGCCCAAGGGCGTCGAGCTGCTGCACGGCGGCTGGGTCTGGGAGGGCGTGGCCCAGGAGGACCTGGAGCTGTTCAAGGCGTCCGACCTGCAATACCTGTGGCTGCCGCTGTCCCACTCGTTCGGCAAGACGCTGCTCTGCGGCATCATCCACGTCGGCGTGCCGACCTATGTCGACGGCCGGGTGGACCGCCTGGTCGACATGCTCGCGGTGGTCAAGCCGACGCTGATGTGCGCGGCGCCGCGCATCTTCGAAAAGGTCTACAACAAGACCGTCACCACGGCGATCGGCGCCGGCGGCGCCAAGGCGAAGATCTTCGGCTGGGCGGTCGGCGTCGGCAAGGAGAAGGTGGCGCTCGAGCAGGCCGGCAAGCCGGTGCCCGGGTTCCTCAAGACGAAGTACGCGGTGGCCGAGAAGCTGGTGTTCAGCAAGCTGCAGGAGCGGCTGGGCGGCCGGCTGCGGGTGCTCGTCTCCGGGTCGGCGCCGCTGAGCCGGGACATCGCCGAGTTCTTCGCGGCCGCCAACCTCCCGATCATGGAGGGGTACGGCCTCACCGAGTCCAGCGCGGCCAACTTCGTGAACCGTGCGGGCAAGCTCAAGATCGGCACGGTCGGCCTGCCGCTCGGCGACCTCGAATGCAAGATCGACACCGATGGCGAGGTGCTGCTGCGCGGCGCGCCGGTGATGCGCGGCTACCACAACCTGCCGAAGGAGACCGAGGAGGCGTTCGACGCGGACGGCTTCTTCCACACCGGCGACATCGGCCAGCTCGACGACGACGGCTACCTGACCATCACCGACCGCAAGAAGGACCTGGTCAAGACGTCCGGCGGCAAGTACATCGCGCCCAGCCACATCGAGGGCATGTTCAAGGCGGTGTGCCCATACACCTCGCAGGCCGTGGTGGTGGGCCAGGCCCGCAACTTCGTCACCATGCTGGTCTCGCTGGACGAGGAGGCGATCGTGGCGTGGGCCGCCGGCGGTCCGCTGGACGGCAAAGGCTACGACGCGATCCTCGCCTCGCCGGAGGCCGAGAAGCTGGTGGCGGGCTACATCGAGGAGCTGAACGGCAAGCTCAACCGCTGGGAGACGATCAAGAAGTTCGCCATCCTGCCGCGCGACCTGAGCATCGAGGAGGGCGAGATCACCCCGTCGATGAAGATCAAGCGCCGCAACGTCGAGGCCAACTTCGCCGAGCAGATCGACAAGATGTACGCCGGGTCGCTGGCCCAGATCTGACGTGTCGCGCGGGGGCGGGCCTTCGGGCCCGCCCCCGATGCGTTCACTGCGGGCGATCCTGCATCAGCCCGATGAGGTTGCCGTCGGCGTCCTTCACCGAGCCGATCAGCCGGCCGCCGCCGACGTCCTTGGCGCTCGCCACCTCGGTGGCGCCCTTCTCGATCAGCTCCGCCATCGACTTGGCGATGTCCTCGACCTGCCAGTACATGGTCGCGCCCTCGCGGTGACCGTGCGGGTCCAGGCCGACGTGCTGGTCCCCCGTCTCGTAGCCGACGTAGTAGGGCGCTTCGTGGGCCGGCTCCACCCCCAGCAGGGTGGTGAACACGGACTTCGCGGCGGCCAGGTCGGTCACCGGGAAGATGATCGTGCCTACCCTGGGTGCTGCCATGGTCTTCTCCTTTGTCACAGTCGTTCGTGCGGAACCGTCAAACGCTATGACGGACGGCGAGGCGGGAGTGTGACGATGGAAAACTTGGCAGAGCGTTTCGAGGCGGACCGGACTCATCTGCGGATGGTGGCGCAGCGGATCCTGGGCTCGCCGGACGAGGCCGAGGACGCGGTGCAGGAGGCGTGGGTCCGGCTCAGCCGCAGCGACACCAGCGACGTCACCAACCTCACCGGCTGGCTGACCACCGTCGTGTCCCGGGTGTGCCTGGACATGCTGCGATCCCGCTCGTCGCGCCGCGAGGAGCCCGGGGACCTGCCGGAGACGATCGCCGCGACCGCCGACCCGGAGGGCGAGGCGGTGCTGGCCGACGCCATCGGGCCGGCGTTGCTGCTGGTGCTGGACACGTTGTCGCCCAACGAACGGCTGGCCTTCGTGCTGCACGATCTGTTCGCGGTGCCGTTCCCGGAGATCGCGGACATCGTCGGCACCACGCCGGCCGCCGCCCGTCAGCTGGCCAGTCGCGCGCGGCGCCGGGTGCAGGGCGAGCGGGTGGACGGGGGCGGGGACGTGGCGCGCCGGCGTACCGTGGTCGAGGCTTTTCTGGCGGCCTCCCGCCAGGGTGACTTCGCCGCGTTGCTCGCGCTGCTCGATCCCGAGGCCGAGGTCCGGGCCGACGCCTTCGGCGTCAAGGCCGGCTCGCCCGAGCTGGTCCGCGGCGCGCAGGGCGTGGCCGAGACGTTCGCCGGCCGGGCGAAGGGGGCCGAGGTCGCGCTGATCGACGGCGTGCCGGGCCTGGTCTGGTCGATGAACGGCAAGATCCGCGTGGTCTTCGCCTTCACCGTCGACGACGACCGGGTCACCCACATCGAGCTGGTCGCCGACCCCGCGGCGATCGCCGCGATGGACATCGCCCAATGAGGAGGATCGGCTCTAGGCGACCACCGCCGGGGTGCGCCAGGCCGGGCGGCTGGTGTGGTCGAGGTCGTGGCGGACGGCGGCGAGCCGGCGCACCGCCTCGGCCAGGTCCTCCTCGGGTTTGGTGAACGGGAAGCGCAGGAAGCGTTCCAGCGTGCCGTCCAGCCCGAACCGCGGGCCGGGCGCGAGCCGCACGCCCACGTCCTCGGCGGCGCGGGACAGCGCGCTCGAGATCGGACCGTCCAATTCGGCCCACAGGCTGACGCCGCCGCGCGGCAGGAAGAACCGCCACTCCGGAAACTGCTCGCCCAGCGTCGCCACCAGCGCGTCGCGGCGGCGGGCCAGCTCCGCGCGGCGGGCCGCGACGATCTCCCCGGCCCGGTCGAGCAGGCGCACCGCCACCAGCTGGTCGAGGACCGGGCTGCCCATGTCGACGCCGACCCGCACCGCGGCCAGCCGCTGCACCTGTGGCGCCGACGCGCGCACCCAGCCGATCCGCAGACCGCCCCAGTAGGCCTTGCTCATCCCGCCGATCGACACCACCCGCGAGTGCCGGTCATAGACGGCGACCGGCGGCGGCATCGGCTCGCCGTCCAGCGCCAGGTCCACGTAGGACTCGTCGACGACCAGCTCGGCGCCGGCCGAGTGCGCGGCGGCGACCAGACGCTCGCGCAGGCCGGCCGGCATCAGGTGCCCGGTCGGGTTCTGGAATTCCGGGATCACGTAGGCCAGCCGGGGCCGGCCCTGCCGCACCGCGCCGAGCAGCAGCTCGTCGTCCCAGCCGACGCTCGCGTCCAGGCCGTGGGTGCTGATCCGGGCGCGGCGGGCGGCGAGCGCGGCCAGCGCGTTCGGATAGGTCGGCGACTCGACCAGCACGTTCGCGCCGATCGGCACGGACAGCCGCAACACCAGGTCGAGCGCCTGCTGGGTGCCGCTGGTGATCAGGATCTGCTCGGCCGAGGTGCGCACGCCGCGGGCGGTGTAACCGGCCGCCACCACGTCGCGCAGCTCGGTCAGGCCCGCCGGGTGGTAGCCCGCGCCGGTCAGATGCCGGGCCAGGTCGTCGGCGGCGGCGCGGGCGGCCGGGAGCAACTCGGCCGGCGCGGACGAGGCCGCCACGCCCAGGTCGATCATGTCGAGGTCGTCGCTCGCGGTCCACAGCCCGGAGGTCGCGATGCGATGGCCGCCCGGGAGGGTGGTCCAGCTTCCGGCGCCGCGCCGGCTGGTCAGATGGCCGGTCTCGCGGAGCGTCCGGTACGCGGCGGTGACGGTCGTCCGCGAGATGCCGAGGGCGTCGGCGAGCTCCCGTTCGGCCGGCAGGCGCACGCCCAGCGCGAGCCGTCCGTCGGTCAGCAGCCCGCGCACGGCACTCGCCAGGGCGGCGTAGTCCGGGCTGCGGTGCCGGCCCGGCAGCGAGTGCCACTGGCCCAGCAGGCGACCCAATTGGCCTCCGCTTACGACGCCCGTCACAGCCACCCCCGGCAAATTGGCTCTTGGTCACCGCACAATTGGCATCCAGAGTGGCACTCATGAGGGTTTCCGGCAACCGGCTCGTACGGCGTACCAGTCAGCTCTTCCTGGGGTTGATCCTGTACGGCCTGAGCATGGGCATGATGGTCGAGTCCGGGCTCGGCCTGAACCCGTGGGACGTGCTGCATCAGGGGCTGTCGCGGACGCTGGGCCTGAGCTTCGGGACGGTGACGATCCTGGTCGGGGTGCCGGTGCTGCTGCTGTGGATCCCGCTGCGGCAGAAGCCCGGATTCGGCACGATCGCCAATCTGGTGGTGATCGGGGTGGCGATCGACGTCACGCTGTTGCTGCTGCCTCCGGGGACCTGGCTGCCGGCCCGGATCGGTTATCTGGTGGGCGGCGTGCTGCTGAACGGGCTGGCCACCGGCCTCTACATCGGCAGCCGGCTGGGTCCGGGCCCGCGAGACGGCCTGATGACGGGACTGCACGGGCGGTTCCCGCGGGTGTCGATCCGCCTGATCCGCACCGGCATCGAGGTGAGCGTGCTGGCGATCGGCTTCCTGCTGGGCGGCACGGCCGGCGTCGGCACCCTGGTGTACGCCCTGGCGATCGGTCCCCTGGCACAGTTCTTCCTGCCGCTGTGCACCGTGCCGGCCACCGATCCGGACCGGCCCGGCCCGCTGGTTCCCGAGCCCGATCCCGCGCACTGACCGTCTTGATCGTGCACACCGCCCCGCGAACCTGACCGGTGTCGGGCACCTAAGCGGGTTGATCCTTCCGTCCACTGATCAAGAAGGTTCTCCCACAGTCCGAGATGGACCGGTCGAATTGTCCTGGTCCACGGCCTGCTCGGGGACACAGCTTGGTGATCATCCCGACACATTCGCTTCCCGCTTCGGCCGCCGCACGGCATCATTGCGACATGGGGGCAGGGGCGGGCGGCTGGCACTGGAACGATGCGTGGATCTTCGTGTCCGCGGTCATCGCCGAGCGCCTCGAGCGTGACCGCGCTCTGCACGCCGCGCTGCCGGTGGTCGGGGCGACGCTGGCAGACGTGCTCGCGGCCGCCGACTTCCTGCACCACAGCGTCCCCAGCCGGGCCGAGCTGGAAGACTCCGTGCGGCGCCTGGCCGGCGCCGGCCTGCTGATCATCGACGACGACCTGGTCGAGGTGGCCCCCGAGGGGGAACAGCTGTGGCGGACGCGCCCGTTCAGTGGCCTGAGCTCGGCCGTGGTGACTTTGCAGACCCAGCTGAATCGGTCCAGCACGCCCGGGGACTTCGCCTGGACGCTGGACGAGGCGACCTACAACGCCGCGGTCCGGGAGTATTCGCTGCGGCTCGCGGACGGTCGCTGAGTCACATCCGGGCGGGATCGCAGCGGAACCGCCGCATCGCGTCGCTTCGGCCGGGGGTCAGCGGACGGCGTTGCCCGCCTCGCGCAGTGAGTCCTTGACCTGCCCCACCGTCAGATCTCCGAAGTGGAACACGCTGGCCGCGAGCACCGCATCCGCACCGGCGTCCACCGCGGGCGCGAAGTGCTCGACCCGCCCGGCTCCCCCGCTGGCGATGACCGGAATGTCCACCACGGCCCGCACCGCCGCGATCAGCTCGAGATCGAACCCGGCCTTGGTGCCATCGGCGTCCATCGAGTTGAGCAGGATCTCGCCGGCCCCCAGCTCGGCCACCCGCCGAGCCCACTCGACGGCGTCCAGCCCGGCGCTGCGCCGCCCGCCGTGGGTGGTCACTTCCCAGCCACTCGGCATGCCGGCCGCCCGCCGCACATCCAGCGACAGCACCAGCACCTGGTTGCCGAACCGCTCGGCGATCTCCGCGATCAGCTCCGGCCGGTGAATGGCCGCGGTGTTGACGCCCACCTTGTCGGCCCCCGCGCGCAGCAACACGTCGACGTCGTCGACCGACCGCACGCCGCCACCGACGGTCAGCGGGATGAACACCGACTCGGCGGTGCGCCGCACCACGTCGAGCATCGTCCCGCGGTCGTCCGAGGAGGCGGTCACATCCAGGAAGGTCAGCTCATCGGCCCCGGCGGCGTCATAGGCGGCCGCCAGCTCCACGGGATCCCCGGCGTCCCGGAGGTCAACGAAGTTCACGCCCTTGACCACCCGCCCGGCATCCACATCCAGACAGGGAATCACGCGCACCGCAACCGTCATGCCCCAACCCTAGCCAGTCGGCTGGTCGAGAAGGACGGGCGCGGGCTGCGGCTGACCGAGGCCGGCCGGGTGCTCGCCGATCACGCCGAGCGGGTGCTCGCCACCGTCGACGAGGCCGAGGCGGCGCTGGCCGCGCACCGCGACACCGTGGCCGGGCGGCTGACCGTGGCATCGTTCGCGACGGCGTGCCGGGCGCTGCTGCCGCACGCCCTGCACCAGCTCGCGAGCGACCACCCGCAGCTCGGCACCGGCCTGGTGGAGGTCAACCCGCACGAGGCGCTCGACGCTCTGCGCCGCGGGCACGTCGACCTGGCCGTGGTGGACGACTGGCCGGAGCTGCCGCTGCGCTTTCCGCCCGGGATCGCGCACACCGGGCTGGGCACCGACGCGGTCGACCTGGTCGTGCCGAGCGGGCACCGGTTCGCCGCCGGGCGGCCGGTCCGGCTGAGCCAGGCGCGCGGCGAGCGGTGGATCGCCGCCCGGCCGGGCGACATCTGCCACGACTGGTTGGTCCGGGTGCTGCCGCAGGCGCGGCCCGATCTCCAGGTACGCGAGTTCGAAACGCAGCTGACCCTGATCGCAGCCGGCCTCGGCATCGCGGTGATCCCGAGGCTGGCCCGCCCGCAGTTGCCCGCGGGCGTCGTCGTGGTGCCGATCCGGCCGCAACCGCACCGCCGCGTGGTGGTGGCGTGGCGCGAGGCGTCCGGCACCCGCCCGGCGATCGCCGCCGCGCTCGCCGCCCTGCGCTCGGCATGGTCCCGCGCGGCCGGCTGCTCCCCGCCGCGTGCGCGGCGCTTGGCGAAAGCCGAAGTGGTAGCCCAGCCGCGCATCCGGCACCTCGATCGACGGTTCAGCTACCACTTCGGCCGTGACGCGCGGGAAGTGGTTAGCTGCCGGGCGGCCTCGCCACTCGGATCGCCGAGCGCGGCCTCCACCTCGACCTCGACGCGCATCGCCGGGTCGAGCAGGCCGGCGACGATGACCATGGTGGCGACCGGGCGCGACTCGGCGAACAGCGCGCCGTGCACCCGGCCCACCGCGTCGGCGTCCGCGCGGTCGACGATGTACATCCGGGTGCGGATCACGTCGGCCGCGCTCGCGCCGAGCTCACCGATCGCGGACAGCGCGATGCCGAACGCGATCCGCGCCTGCTCGGCCGCGTCGCCGCTGCTGACCAGGCCGTCGACGGTCGCCGTGCAGCCGGCCGTGACGATCCGGTCGCCGGCCCGGATCACCCGGCGGTAGCCGTAGACGCCCTCCCACGGCCCGGGCGCGGTCATCGGCCGGCGAGCGTGTCGAGCGCCTCCCGCACGGTGAACGCGCCGGCGTAGAGCGACTTCCCGGCGATCACGCCCTCGACGCCGATCGGCTCAAGAGTGGCCAGCGCGCGCAGGTCGTCCAGGGTGGACACTCCGCCGCTGGCGATCACCGGGCGGTCGGTCTGCGCGCACACCTCGCGCAGCAGGTCGAGGTTCGGGCCCTTCATCATGCCGTCCTTGGTGATGTCGGTGACCACATAACGCGCGGCGCCGGCCTTGTCGAGCCGGGCCAGCACGTCGAAGAGATCGCCGCCGTCGCGGGTCCAGCCGCGCGCCGACAGGATGCGCCCGCGGACGTCCAGGCCTATCGCCACCCGCTCGCCCTGCTCGCCCACCACCCGGTCGCACCACTCCGGATCCTCCAGCGCGGCGGTGCCGATGTTGACCCGGGCCGCGCCGGTGGCGAGCGCCGCGGTCAGCGACGCGTCGTCGCGGATGCCGCCGGAGAGCTCGACCTTGACGTCGAGCCGGCCGATCACCTCGGCGAGCAGGGCGGCGTTGGAGCCACGGCCGAACGCGGCGTCCAAGTCGACCAGGTGCACCCACTCGGCGCCGTCATTTTGCCAGGCCAGCGCCGCCTCGAGCGGGTCGCCGTAGCCGGTCTCGGAACCGGCCGCGCCTTGCACCAGGCGGACGGCCTGGCCGTCGGCGACGTCGACGGCGGGCAACAGGGTGAGCGTCACGTTTTCTCCAGGGAGAGCTTCAGCGGCGGCCGAGGACGACGACCGTGAGTGCGGGCAGGATGAGCACGATCATGGCGATCAGCACCAAGCGCAGCGCGACCTCGGGCACCAGGAACCACACCGCGGAGGCGGCGACCAGCGGCACCACCACGATCCCGGCGCGTTCCCGGTTGGTGAACCGGCGGACCGTGCCGGTGCGTCCGCGCCGCGGCGGCTTGAGCTTGCGCATCAGCTCGCGGCTCTTCTGCCGGCGGGCCACCCGCCGCGCCCGCACGGACTTCTCGCGTTCCAGCACGGCGAGGCGTTCGGCCCGCCGTTTCGCGCGTTCCTTGCTCATCGCTCAGAGCCCGGTGACCCAGTTGCGCTCATCGCTCAGAGCCCGGTGACCCAGTTGCGCAGCAGCGCGAAGCCCGCGTCGCCGGACTTCTCCGGGTGGAACTGCGCCGCGGACAGCGACCCGAGCTCGACGGCCGCCACGAACGGCTCGTCGTGGGCGGCCGTGGTTACCAGGGCTCCGGCCTCCGCCAGGGCGGGCAGATCGGAGGCGGCGTAGGAATGGACGAAGTAGAACCTGTCCTCCGGCCCGGCGCCGGCGAGGAGTCGCGAACCGGACGAAACGGTCACCGTGTTCCAGCCCATGTGCGGGATGCGCCGGGCGGTGAGCCGGGTGACCGCCCCGGGCAGCAGCCCGAGGCCCTTGGTCTCCACGCCGTGCTCGATGCCCGAGTCGAAGAGGATCTGCATGCCGACGCAGATGCCCAGCACCGGCCGACCGGCCGCCACCCGCTCGGCGATCATCGGCCCGGCGCCCAGCTCGTCGATGCCGGCCATGCACGCCGCATAGGCCCCCACGCCGGGCACCACCAGCCCGTCCGCCGCGGCCGCCGCCTCGAGCGAGGAGGTGACCGTGACGTCGGCGCCGGTGCGGGCGACGGCCCGCTCGGCCGACCGCAGGTTGCCCGAGCCGTAGTCGAGCACCACCACCGAGGCGGCCATCAGCTGTCCCCCGGCAGCAGCCAGGCCACGCCGCCGGCCGTGGCGAGCAACGCCAGCACCGCGACCAGGCCGATGCTGAACTTCGTCGCGCCCTGTCTGGCCAGCGAGACCGTGCCGCCGACGAGGATGCCGGCCAGCGCGAACAACGCGATCGCCATCAGAGCACGCCCTTGGTGGAGGGCAGCGCGCCGGCGTTGCGCGGGTCGATCTCGACGGCCTCGCGCAGCGCCCGGGAGAACGCCTTGAACTGCGCCTCGACCACGTGGTGAGCGTCTGCCTTGCCACCGTCGCGGGCCGCCCGCAGCACGCTGACGTGCAGGGTGAGCTTGGCGGCCAGTCCGAACGACTCGAAGATGTGCCGAGTCATGCTGGTCGCGTAGACCGGGCCGATGTACGGCGCCAGCTCCGGCTCGTCGTGCACCACATAGGGCCGGCCGGAGAGATCCACGGCGGCCCGGCACAGCACCTCGTCCATCGGGATGGTGGCCGACCCGTACCGCCGGATGCCGGCCTTGTCGCCGAGCGCCCGCGCGAAGGCCTCGCCCAGCGCCAGCGCCGTGTCCTCCATGGTGTGGTGCGCGTCGATCTCCAGGTCGCCCTCGGTGCGCACGGTCAGGTCGAAGCCGCCGTGCTTGGCGAGCTGGTTGAGCATGTGGTCGTAGAAGCCCACCCCGGTCGACAGGTCACCCTTGCCGGTGCCGTCGAGGTCGATCTCGATCAGCACCTTGGTCTCGTTGGTGACGCGCTCGATGCGCGCTGTGCGACTCACGGAAGTGCCCCCAGGAAGGCGTCGGTCTCGGACGGCGTGCCGGCGGTGACCCGGAGCCAGCCGGGCAGGCCCACGTCACGCACCAGGACACCATTGTCCAGCATGTGCTGCCAGGCGATGCGCTGGTCTCCACCCACCTCGAACAGCACGAAGTTCGCGTCGCTGTCGGCCACCCGCAGGCCACGCTCGCGCAGCGTGGCGACGATGCGGTCGCGCTGTTCCTTGATCGCGTCGACGGTCACCAGCAACGCGTCGCGGTGGGCCAGCGCGGCCCGCGCCGCGGCCTGGGTGAGCGAGGACAGGTGGTAGGGCAGCCGGACCAGCTGGACCGCGTCGACCACCTCGGGGTGCGCCGCCAGATAACCGAGCCGGCCGCCCGCGAAGCCGAACGCCTTGCTCATCGTGCGCGTGACCACCAGCCGCTTGTGCGACGGCAGCAGCGCCAGCGCCGTCGGGGTGCCCGGCCGGGCGAACTCCGCATAGGCCTCGTCGACGACCACCATGCCGGTCGTGCCGGACAGCACCGCGTCGACCACTGCGGGGTCGAGTGCGGTGCCGGTCGGGTTGTTCGGTGAGCACAAGAAGACGACATCGGGGTCGTGCTCGGCAATTTGATCAAGGGCGGAGGACGGGGTCAGGCCGAAGGACGGGTCGCGGAGCGCCCCGATCCAGCGCGTGCCGGTGCCGGCCGCGAGCAGAGGGTGCATCGAGTACGAGGGCCCGAACCCCAATGCCGTCCGGCCCGGCCCGCCGAACGCCTGCAGCAACTGCTGCTGCACCTCGTTGGACCCGTTCGCCGCCCACACCTGCTCGGTGCTCAACCCGTGCCCGAGATAGCCCGCCAGGTCACCCCGCAGCGCGACCGCGTCGCGGTCCGGGTATCGGTTCAGGTCACGCAGCTCGGCCTGCAGCGCCTTGGCGATGGCGTCCACCACCGGCTCCGGCACCGCATAGGAGTTCTCGTTCGTGTTCAGCCGCACGGCCACGTCGAGCTGCGGCGCGCCATAGGGAGACTTGCCCCGGAGGTCGTCGCGGATCGGCAGATCATCCGGGGTTGCACTGGCGGCCCGGCCAAGCCGGTCCGATGACTCGGTCACGACGGAAACCTCGCCTGCACGGCCTGCCCGTGCGCCGGCAGGTCCTCCGCGTTGGCCAGCGCGACGACGTGCGGCGCCGCCTCGCGCAGCGCCCGCTCGTCGTATTCCACGACGTGGATGCCGCGCAGGAACGACTGCACCGACAGCCCGCCGGAGTGCCGCGCGCAGCCGCCGGTCGGCAGCACGTGGTTGGACCCGGCCGCATAGTCGCCGAGCGACACCGGCGACCAAGCGCCGACGAAGATGGCGCCGGCGTTGCGCACCCGCATCGCCAGCTCGGCGGCGTCGCGGCTCTGGATCTCGAGGTGCTCGGCCGCATAGGCATCCACCACGCGCAGCCCGTGCTCGAGGTCGTCGACCAGCACCACGCCGGACTGCGGGCCGGTCAGCGCCTCGCGCACCCGGGCCTCGTGCTTGGTGGCCGGCACCTGGCGGGCCAGCTCGGCCTCGACCGCGGCGATCAGCGGCTCGGTGTCGGTGACCAGCACCGACGCGGCCATCGGGTCGTGCTCGGCCTGGCTGATCAGGTCGGCCGCGAGGTGCACCGGGTTGGCGCTCCCGTCGGCCAGGATGGCAATCTCGGTCGGGCCGGCCTCGGCGTCGATGCCGACCCGGCCCTGCAGCAGCCGCTTGGCCGCGGTGACCCAGATGTTGCCCGGCCCGGTGATCACGTCGACCGGCGCGCAGCGGTCGGCCTCGTCGGCGCCGTCCGACCCGTAACCCAGCATCGCGATCGCCTGGGCGCCGCCGACCGCATAGACCTCGTCGACGCCGAGCAGCGCGCACGCGGCCAGCACCCGGGCGTCCGGCAGACCCCCGTTTTCCACCTGCGGCGGGCTGGTCACGACCAGCGACTCGACGCCGGCCTCCTGAGCGGGCACCACGTTCATCACCACTGTCGACGGGTAGACCGCGAGGCCGCCCGGCACATAGAGCCCGACGCGGGACACCGGGACGAATCGCTCGGTCACCCGGCCGCCCGGGACCACCTGGGTCGTCACATCGGTGCGACGTTGATCACGGTGCACCTTGCGGGCCCGGGAGATGGATTCCAGGAGCGCATCGCGTACCTCAGGATCGAGGTCTTCCGCGGCAGCGGCGATGGCGGCGGGAGCGACCCGGAGGCGGGGCAGGTCGATCTGGTCGAAGCGCTGGGTGGCCTCGCGGATCGCGGAGAACCCATGCTCGCGGACCGCCTCGACGACCGGGCGGATGCGCTCGACCGCGACGGAGACGTCGAGGGAGGCACGGGGCAGCAGGTCGCGCGGGTCGGCAGCGGAGCCGCGCAAGTCGATCCGATTCAGCACGTGCCCGATTCTAGGCCGCCGGTCTGACAGGAACGCGCGCTGATTCCAGCCACCGGGATGGTCGGATTGCCCGAAAGGCGGCATGCTCGCGCCGCCCGGGGCGCGCGCGGACAGCAACCATGCCGATACGCTCGCTGGGTGGGCACGATTCTCCCGGTCTTCCCGTTGAGCACGGTGCTTTTTCCCGGGCTGGTCCTCCCCCTGCACATTTTCGAGGAGCGTTACCGATCTCTGGTGCGTGAGCTGGTCGACAGCCCGGAGGACGGGCCGCACGAGTTCGGCGTGATGACCCTGCGGCACGGGTCCGAGGTGCAGACCGCGGTCGAGGGCGAGAGCGGCCCGCCGGTGGACGACACCCCGGTCACCGCCGACCAGGTCTACGACGTGGGGTGCACCGCCGAGTTGCGCCAGGTCACCGAGCTGCCGGACGGTCGCTACGACATCGTGACGGTGGGCCGGCGGCGGTTCCGGGTGCTCGCGGTGGCCAAGGGCACGGAGCCCTATCTGACCGCCGAGGTCGAGTGGATGCCCGAGGACGAGGAGCCCAACCCGATCGCCGACCTGCTGGCGCCGCGGGTGCTGGCCGCCTTCCGCACCTATCTCGACCTGCTGCGCCCCGACTCCGAGGTGCTCGACCAGGTGCCGGACGACCCGACCGTGCTCTCCCACCTGATCGCGGCCACCGCGCAGCTCACCACCGACGAGCGTCAGCAGCTGCTGGCCGCGCCGGACACCCCGACCCGGCTGCGCACCGAGCTCAAGCTGCTCAACCGTGAGGCGGGGCTGCTGGCCCGGGTCCGGGCGGTGCCGGTGCCGCTGTCGGATCTGGCTCGGCCGGCCAGCCCGAACTGAGCGGCGGCTGGTTCGCCAGATCGTTGCCGTAGCCGGGTTTGGCGCCGGGCGCGTCCAGGTCGGGGTCGTTGGACCAGCCGGCCATCAGGGTCAGCACGATGGCCGCGGCGAACGCCGCGACCAGCAGCGTGGCATAGGCACTCAGGTCCGGCGGCGCGTCATAGGTCTGGCCCACCGACGACGCGGACCGCCAATCCTGGTAGGCGCCCAGCCCGATCAGCCGCCCGGCCTGCCACGCCACCACCGGCGCGGCCAGGGTGCCGAGCACCACGCCGGCGAGCAGCCACGGCCCGCGGTGCCGGCGCAGCACCAGCCACACCACGATGGCCGCCACCAGGCCGAACACGAAGCACAGGATGGTGAACCAGCTGTCCGCCGCGATGAACTCCTCCGGCGAGGTGTCGTTGACCACCACCCGGCCGTCGCCCGCGTTGATCACCGGCACGGTCGGGGCGAGGAAGTGCCACAGCAGCCCCAGCGGGGCGCCGATCACCGCCAGCACCACCACCAGCAGGCCGGCCACGCCCAGCTCACGGCCGATCGGGCGGCCGGGCGGCGGCGGGGGCTCGACCCAGGAGTAGGGCGCGTCGAGGTCCGGGTTCACCCTTCGAATCCTGCCAGCACGTCTCAGGCCACGGCGGACGGGCCGAGGATCATCTTCAGGTCGGCGCGCAACGCCGGGGTGGGCGCCACCTTGAAACCGCCCAGCCGCATCACCGTGGTCCGGCTGCCGTTCAGCAGGTGGACGTGCACCTCCGCGTCGCCCGGGTGGCTGACCAGGATCTCCTTGAGCTCGCTGACCAGCGGCGGCGTGCACCGGGTGATCGGCATGGTCAGGGTGATCGGCTTGCTGTCCGGGTTGTGCGAGACGTCGGGCATGGACATGTCCATCGCCATGATCCGCGGGGTGTCGTCGCGGCGGTCCACCCGGCCCTTGACGATCACGATCGCGTCCTCGGCGATGTACTGCCCGATCACCTCGTACGTGTTCGGGAAGAACAGCGTCTCGACGCCACCGGCCAGGTCCTCCAGCGTGGCCGACGCCCAGGCCCGGCCCTGCTTGGTGATCCGGCGCTGCACCCCGGTGAGGATGCCGGCCAGCGTGACGATCTGGCCGTCCGGGACCGTGCCCTCCTCGTTGAGCGCGGCGATCGTGGTGTCCGCCGAGTTGGCCAGCACCGCCTCGAGCCCGGCCAGCGGGTGATCGGAGACGTAGAGGCCGAGCATCTCGCGCTCGAACGCCAGCTTGTCGCGCTTGTCCCACTCGCTGTCGGTGATCGGCGGCATCGCGACCGTGGCCGAACCGCCGCCGTCCGCGTCGCCGAACGCGGCGAACAGGTCGAACTGCCCGGCCGCCTCGTTGCGCTTCACATCCGCGTACGCGTCGATCGCCTCGGCGTGCACCGCGAGCAGCCCCTTGCGGGAGTGGCCCAGGGAGTCGAACGCGCCCGCCTTGATCAGCGATTCGATCGTCTTCTTGTTGCAGGCGACGGCGTCCACCTTGGACAGGAAGTCGTAGAAGTCCGCGTACCGGCCCTTTTCCTCGCGGCACCGGGCGATCGCGTCGACCACGTTGTGCCCCACGTTTCGCACCGCGGCCAGGCCGAACCGGATGTCCTTGCCCACCGGGGTGAACGGCCCGGCGGACTCGTTGACGTCCGGCGGGAGGACCTGGATGCCCATGCGCCGGCACTCGGCCAGGTACATCGCCATCTTGTCCTTGTCGTCGCCGACGCTGGTCAGCAACCCGCCCATGTATTCCGCCGGGTAGTGCGCCTTCAGGTAGGCGGTCCAATAGGACACCAGCCCATAGGCCGCGGAGTGCGCCTTGTTGAACGCGTATCCCGCGAACGGGACGAGCACGTCCCACACCGCCTGGATCGCCTGGTCGGAGTAGCCGTGCTGGCGGCATCCGTCGCGGAACGGGCCGAACTCCTTGTCCAGGATCTCCTTCTTCTTCTTGCCCATCGCCCGGCGCAGCAGGTCGGCCTGGCCGAGGCTGTAACCGGCGAGGATCTGCGCGGCGCGCTGCACCTGCTCCTGATAGACGATCAGGCCGTAGGTCGGCTCCAGGATCTCCCGCAGCGGCTCCTCCAGCTCGGGGTGGATCGGGGTGATCTCCTGGAGCTTGTTCTTGCGCAGCGCGTAGTTGGTGTGCGACTCGACGCCCATCGGCCCGGGACGGTAGAGCGCCAGGACGGCGGAGATGTCCTCGAAGTTGTCCGGCTTCATCAGCCGCAGCAGGGACCGCATCGGCCCGCCGTCGAGCTGGAACACGCCCAGGGTGTCGCCGCGGGCCAGCAGGTCGTAGGCCGGCTGGTCGTCCAGCGGCAGGTCCAGCAGGTCGAGCTCCATGCCGTGGTTGAGCTTGATGTTCTTGACCGCGTCGTCCAGGATCGTCAGGTTTCGCAGACCCAGGAAGTCCATCTTGAGCAGGCCGAGCGTCTCGCAGGTCGGGTAGTCGAACTGCGTGATGATCACGCCGTCGGCGGCCCGGCGCATCAGCGGGATGTGGTCGATGATCGGCTCGGCCGACATGATCACGCCGGCCGCGTGCACGCCGGTCTGCCGGATCAGGCCCTCGATCCCGCGGGCGGTGTCGATCACCTTCTTGACGTCGGGATCCTGCTCGTACATCGTGCGGATCTCGCCGGCCTCGTTGTAGCGCTTGTGCTCGCGGTCGAAGATGCCGGACAGCGGGATGCCCTTGCCCATCACGTCGGGCGGCAGCGCCTTGGTGATCCGGTCGCCGACCGCGAACGGGTAGCCCAGCACCCGGGCCGAGTCCTTGATCGCGGCCTTCGCCTTGATCGTGCCGAACGTGGCGATCTGCGCGACCCGGTCCTCGCCCCACTTGTCGGTGACGTAACGGATCACCTCGCCGCGCCGGCGCTCGTCGAAGTCGATGTCGACGTCGGGCATCGAGATGCGCTCGGGGTTGAGGAACCGCTCGAAGATCAGCCCGTGCAGCAGCGGGTCCAGGTCGGTGATGCCCATCGCATAGGCCACCAGCGAGCCGGCCGCCGATCCGCGCCCGGGGCCGACCGAGATGCCGTTGTTCTTCGACCACTGGATGAAGTCGGCGACGACCAGGAAGTAGGACGGGAAGCCCATCTGGATGATGATGCCGAGCTCGTATTCCGCCTGCTTGACGTGCGTTTCCGGGATGCCGTCCGGGAACCGCCGGGCGAGCCCTTCGAAGGCGACGTGCCGGAAATAGGCCTCTTCGGTGTAACCCTCCGGGATCGGGAACCGGGGCATCAGGTTCTGGAAGGTGAACATGCCGGTGGTGTCGACCTTTTCCGCCACCAGCAACGTGTTGCGGCAGCCCTCCAGCCACGCCTCGGAGGCGTCCACCGAGCGCATCTGGTCGGCCGACTTCACGAAGTAACCGTTGCCGTCGAAGCGGAACCTGTTGGGGTCGGCGACGTTGCTGCCGGTCTGCACGCACAGCAGCACGTCGTGGGCCACCGACTGCTCTTCGAACGTGTAGTGCGAGTCATTCGTGACCAGCGGCGGGATGCCCAGCTTGCGGCCGATCTCGAGCAGGCCGTCGCGGACCCGGCGCTCGATCTCCAGCCCGTGGTCCATCAGCTCGAGATAGAAGTGGTCCTTGCCGAAGATGTCCTGGTATTGCCCGGCGACCTTGATCGCCTCGTCGAACTGGCCCAGCCGCAGCCGGGTCTGCACCGCGCCGGACGGGCAGCCGGTGGTGGCCATGATGCCCTCGGCGTGCTCGCCGATGATCTCCATGTCCATCCGCGGCCACTTCACGTAGTGGCCCTCCATCGACCCGCGCGAGTTCAGCCGGAACAGGTTGCGCAGGCCCTGCGCGTTGCGCGCCCACATGGTCATGTGGGTGATCGCGCCGTTGCCGGAGATGTCGTCCGATTTCTGCTCGGGCCGGCCCCACTTGACCCGCGCCTTGTGCAGCCGCGACTCGGGCGCCACATAGGCCTCGACGCCGATCACCGGGGTCAGCCCGGCGCCGGTGGCCTGCTGATAGAAGTCGTAGGCCCCGTGCATGTTGCCGTGGTCGGTGATCGCCACCGCCGGCATGCCCATGCGGGCGGCCTCGGCGGTCAGCTCCTTGAGTCTCGCGGCGCCGTCGAGCATCGAGTACTCGGTGTGCACGTGTAGGTGCACGAACGAGTCAGACACCCGGGCCCCCTCTCCCTGCCGACCGTTTCAAGCGTGCCCGAGCCTAGTCCGGCCCCACGGGCGACACACGGGGCGACACGAAGCCTTATTCGGCGAATGGCTCGATCATCATCGACGTCGCCTTGAGCCACGCCGCGCGGGTCTCGGGCAGGAGATCCGAGTACTCGATCGACGACCCGACCTCGAGGGACGGGTCATAAGGGACAACGGCCACGGCCCGGGTACGCGTCGCGAAATGCTTCGTCAGATCGGCCAGCAGCGGCAGCTCCCCCGGCGACGGGCAGGAGATCAACGTCACCGCGTTCTTGACCAGATCCTCCTGTCCCGTGTCGTTGAGCAGGTCGAGCATCCAGTCCGCGGTGAAGGCGGCGTCCTCACGCGGCACGGTGGTGATCACCAGCTGGTCCGCCGCGCCCATCACGGTCTGCCAGTTGACGCTCTCCACGTTGTTGCCGGTGTCCACGCAGATCACGTCGTGGGTGCGGCGCAGCAGGTCCATCACCCGGCGCACGGTGTGCTGGTCGAGTCGCTGGGCGAAGCGCGGGTTCTCCTCGCCGGCCAGCACGTCGTAGGACCCGTCGGCGGCGTGCCGCAGATAACCGTCCAGCTCCTGCAGCAGCGCGTCGCCGTGCATGTGCTCGATCTGCAGCAGGTCGGCGAGCAGGTGCCGGATCGTGCGGGCGTGCCGGGCACTGCCCGCTCGCAGCCCGAGGGTGCCGCGCAGCTCGTTGTCGTCCCACGCCAGCACGCCGCGGCCGCGGACGCTGCCGATGGTGGCCGCGGCCAGCACGGTGGCGGTGGTCTTGTGCACGCCGCCCTTGGGGTTGGCGAACGCCAGCACCCGGGGCGTGCCCAGCTTGCGGCGCATCAGCGCGACCGCGCGGTCGGAGTCCTGCTCGGGACGGGCCTGCCGCCACTCGATCCGGGCCGGGGCCGGCGATGCGGGGGCGGGCGCCGGGCGGGCCGGCGGCAGCACCGCGGCCGACCCGACCGACGCCGCCGCGCGGAAGGCCTGCGGCGGCGGGCCGGGCTGGGGCGGCGGCGCGGGGGCCGGATTGAAGTAGCTGTGCGGCTGCTCGGCCTCGGCGCGGCCGTGGAAACCCTCGGCGAGACGCGACTGCCGGCGCGGGTCCAGCGGGTTGACCGGCGGGCGTTGATCCAGCGGGTTGGCCGGCGGCCGGGACACCGGCCGGCGATCCAGCGGGTTCACCGGGCGGCGGTCGAGCGGGTTGGCCGAGCGCGGCTCGGGCGCGGGCTCGGCCGGGCGGGACGTCTCGGGCAGCCACGAACGGCGATCCAGCGGGCGGGTCGGCAACGGCTCCACGGCGGCCGGGTCGGGCGGGGTGGACGGCTCCCGCGGCGCGGCCTCCTCGGCCTCCTCGCCGCTGCGAGACCCGTGCCGGGCGCGGTCCAGCAGCGCGCGCCAGCGCGGCCCTGAGTCCGCAGGCCGGCCCCAGCCGGTCTCGGTCCCGTCCACGGCTCGTCCTCCCTGCGCTTTCTCGATCTTGCCTGGGCCATCGGGCGTGTCGCGCCACGCCACAGGCTACGGATCCCGACCCTCTCGAGGCCACTCCCCGATGGCCGGACCGCGCATCCGTGGCAGCACGCCGGCAACGCCGCCGACGAGGGTTCTAACGCCCGGATGAGGCCCGGGATGCTCTAGGCGCCGCGGTCGGCACGCCGGACCGGGACGTCGAGGCAGGTGCGTCGGGTTCGGCAGGACTTTCCTCCGATGCCGGCAGAGAAGGGCCGGATCCCGTCGCGGGGGACGCCGAGATCGATTGGTGAGGGAGATGTCACATTGGCCCCGAGCGACGAGGGTAGCGGCGACAAGGTGAGCGGGGCAACCGCAGCGGCGACCGGAACCTGGCCGAGGCGCGTGCTCAGTCTCCGTCGCGGAGCACGGTGAGCGCGTGCTCCAGATCTTCCGGGTAGTCGCTGACGAATCGCACCTCTTCGTGACTGCGCGGGTGCCGGAAGCCCAGCTCGCGTGCGTGCAACCACTGCCGGTTGAGGCGCAGGCGAGTGGCCAGCGTCGGGTCGGCGCCATAGGTCAGATCGCCGACGCAGGGGTGCCGCATGGCCGAGAAGTGCACCCGGATCTGATGGGTGCGGCCGGTCTCCAGCTTGACGTCGATCAGGCTGGCCGAACGGAACGCCTCGAGCGTGTCGTAGTGCGTGACGCTGGGCTTGCCGCCGGACATCACCGCATAGCGGTAGTCCGCGGTCGGGTGCCGGTCGATCGGCGCGTCGATGGTGCCGCGCAGCGGGTCGAGGTGGCCCTGCACCACGGCGTGGTAGCGCTTGTCCACCTCGCGCTCCTTGAACGCGCGCTTGAGCAGCGAATATGCCGTCTCGCTCTTGGCCACCACCATGAGTCCGGTGGTGCCCACGTCGAGGCGGTGCACGACGCCCTGCCGCTCGGCCGCGCCGCTGGTGGCGACGGTCTGGCCCATCGCGGCCAACCCGCCGATCACGGTCGGGCCGGTCCAGCCGGGGCTCGGGTGGGCGGCCACGCCGACCGGCTTGTCCACCACCACGATGTCGTCGTCGCTGTAGACGATCTTGAGACCGGGCACCGGCTCGGCCTTGACCACCGGCGCGGCGACCGGGGCGGGCAATGTCACCTCGAGCCAGGAGCCGGCGGCGACCTTGTCGGACTTGGGACGCGGCACGCCGTCGACCATCGCGTCGCCGGCCTCCACCAGGGTGGCGGCGGCGGTGCGGGAGAGGCCGAAGAGCCGGGAGACGGCCTGATCGAGGCGCATGCCGTCGAGGCCGTCCGGGACGGGGAGGGATCTGGTGGTCACTTTTTCTTTCCGGGGAGGCGGGTGCCGTCGCGCTGGCGCCCGGTCAGCTCCAGCAGGACGGCCAGCACCACCCCAACGCTCAGGCAGCTGTCCGCGATGTTGAAGACGGCGAAATATTCACCGTACGGGCCGAACAGGCTGAACATGTCGACCACGTGGCCGTGCAGGAAGCCCGGGGCCCGGAACAGCCGGTCGGTCAGGTTGCCGAACGCGCCGCCGAGCACCAGGCCGAGGGCCAGCGCCCAGGGCACCGACCGCAGCCGCATGGCCAGGAACCCGATCCAGGTCACCACGGCGATCGTGACCAGCGGGAAGACCCAGGTGTAGTCGCTGCCCAGACTGAACGCCGCCCCGCTGTTGCGCAGCAACGACAGATAGATCAGTCCGCCCAGGGCGCGGACCGGCTCGCCGTCGGTGAGGTTTTCCGTCGACAGGTGCTTGACCACCTGGTCGAGGGTCACGGCGAGCACCGCGACGATTCCGAGCACGAGGATCGCCCGGCTCGCGGCGCGCGGCTTTGCTGCCGGCGGCTCGGTCACCGTGGCCTCATCGGCGTTCAGCGTCGTTCCTCCAGCTGCTTGCAGGACACGCACAGGGTCGCGGACGGGAACGCCGCCAGCCGCTCGACCGGGATGGCGTTGCCGCACTTTTCGCACCAACCGTAGTTGCCCTCGCCGAGCCGGTCGATGGCGCGCTCCACCTGATTGATCCGCTCGAGCAGATTGTTGGCGAGGGAGATCTCCTGCTCACGCTCGAAGGTCTTGGTGCCGGTGTCCGCGGTGTCGTCGCCGGCCGAGTCGGTCAGGCGGTCGCGCTGCAGCTCAGTGATCTCGGTGAGCGTCTGGTCGTACTCCGTCTGGAGCTCGCCGCGACGCGCCTCGAGCGCCGTCGCGATCTTCTTGGTCTCCGCCGCGCTGCGCGCCCGCTTGGTGGTGGCGGTCTTGGCGGACGAGGCCGACCTTGTCTCGGTTGCCTTGGCCATGGTCGCTCCCTCGGGCCGCGCGGGGCGCGGCGGTCGGCATTGCTATTGCCCCCTACGTGCACAAACGGCGCGGCGACCAGGGGTCGCGCACACCGGAGGCTGGCTACGATACGGAACGTGAAGAGCAGCGACAACACGGCGCACCGGACCCCGGCTCGCCAACCGGGGCGAAACGCCCGGACGTCGGGTCAGAAACCCGACCTTGTCCGGTTCGCCCCATTTCATATTCGTGAAAATCCCAGCTGATTCTCAGGCGCGCGGCTCGTCGCCCAACTCCCCGAACCAGCGGGCCAGGCGACCGCGCCGGCTGACCGCCCGCAGCCGCCGCTCGGCCACGTCCCGGGCGGCCGCGGTGGCCACGATGAGCAGGGCATCGCCGGAGCGCAGCCGGGTGTCCGGCGCCGGTACGAACCCCGCACCGTCCCGCACCACCAGCGTGATCGCCGCGCCCACCGGCAGCCGCAGCTCGTCGATGTGCACACCGGCCAGCCGCGATCCCTCCGGCACGTCGATCTGCAGCAGGTCGGCGTTCATCTTCTCCAGCGGGGCGGTCTCCACGTGCAGTTCGGCGGCCTCCCCCGGTGCGGTCACGCCGAGCACCCGGGCGGCCGGCGCGAGCGTGCCGGCCTGCAGCAGGGTGAAGATGATGACCAGCACGAACACGGCGTTGAAGAGTCCGGCCGCGCCGGTGGTGCCGGCCGACAGCGGGATGGTGGCGAGCACGATCGGGACCGCGCCGCGCAGCCCGGCCCAGGACAGGAAGGCACTTCCCCGCCAGCCGATCCTGTTCTCCGCGAGCCGCGGCCGGCGCAGCGGCACCCAGCGCCGGCTGCCCGCGCGCTGGGTGCCCTGTCTGCTCTGCCGCGAGCCCTGCCGCCGGAACGGCCGGGCCAGCACCACGCAGATCACCACGGACAGCGGCCGGGCGAGGAAGACCAGGGCCAGGCCGACCACCAGCGCCGGGATCAGCGCCTCGTCCAGTTCGCCGGGCGAGACCAGCAGCCCGAGCAGCACGAACAGCCCGATCTGGGCCAGCCAGGCGAGCCCGTCGGCGAACCCGAGGATGGCCCGGCGATGCGGCAGCCGGCGCGCGTTGCCGAGCACCACGCCGGCCACGTAGACCGCGAGGAACCCGCTGGCGTGCGCGACCGCTCCCGCCGCGTAGGCCAGGAACATCAGCCCGACGGCCGCGATCGGATAGAGCCCGGCGGACGGCAGCGCGGCGTTCCGGAGCAGCCAGCGCCCGATCATCGCGACCATCCAGCCGAGTGCCCCGCCGGCGGCCAGCTCGTAGGCCACCACGATCAGCTCGTACCACCACGGGTGCGCGAACGCCCCGGTCGCCGACAGCAGCACCACCAGCAGCACGACGGGAGCGTCGTTCATGCCGGACTCCGCCTCGAGCGTGGCGACCAGCCGCGAGGGCAGCGGCAGCCGGCGCAACGTCGCGAACACCGCGGCCGCGTCCGTAGACGACAGCACCGCGCCATAGAGCAGCGACAGCCGCCAGTCGAGATCCAGGATCAGATGCACGGCCACGCCGACCACCGCGATGCTCACCGCGACCCCGACGGTGGCAAGCACCGCCGACAACCCCAGGACCGGCTTGAGGGTGGTCCAGCGAGCGGTCAGCCCACCCTCGGCGATGATCATGATCAGAGCGCAAAACCCGAGGGTACGGGTGAGCTCGGCATCATCGAACCGGATGCCGAGTCCGGACTCCCCGATGACCATCCCGATCAGCAGATAGACCAGCAGACTGGGCAGCCCGAGCCGCGTGGACAGCCGCACCGCCGCCACCGCGACCAGCAGCACCGCCGCCGCGATCAGCAGGGCCTGGTCGAGATTGCCGCTCACCCGCCACCGTCGCGCAGCAACTCCACCCGCGGCCCGATCCCCTCGGCCGGCGCGGCAACGGTGAAAACCTTGTCCCGACTGGTCGCGCCGACCTTGAGCGTCACGGCCGCGGGCCGAAGCCCCAACGCGGCGGCAAGCGTCCGACGCACCGCCTCGGTGGCCTTGCCGTCCACCGCAGGCGCCCCGACGGCAACGACCAGCGCGGCCCCGTGCGGCCCGTCATAACAGCCCCCGACGGCGGTCCGCCCGGCCCCGGGCTTGACCCGCACCGCCACGGAGACCTCAGAGGCCCCACCGGCTCCGGCAACCTGCGAGGCGCCCGCCGACCCGGCACCCCGTGACTCGGGACCCCCTGATCCGGCACCACGCCCGGAAGCCCGCCGATTGCCCACGCCCCATTGTCCCGATCTTCGATCGACACAGCGCACCGGGTCCACGCCGCAACCCTGAGTAACAACCAGAAAGTCCCAGCCCAACGGTCCGCCACCACCCACGATCACCCAGCGCCACGCCGACGCCCAGACGTTGGGCGCGAGAAAGAAGCAGGCGGAAAGGGCAAACGGAGCGTCGACAGGCGCAAGAGAAACGCACGCGGAGGCGAGGTCCGAAGACGAAACGCGAAGGGGGACGGCGCGCGACGCGAGGCAGCGCGAGACGGACCGCATGACGCGAGACGGGACGCCGCGCGGCGCGAGGCAGCGCGAAGCGGGCGGCGCGCGAGGCAGGGCGAAGCGGGCGGCGCGAGGCAGGGCGAAGCGGGACGCCACGCGGCGCAAGGCAGCGCGAGACGGCGCGGCACGACGCGAAGCGGCGCGAGACGGCGCGGCACGACGCGAGACGGCGCGGCACGACGCGAGACGGCGCGGCACGACGCGAGACGGCGCGGCACGACGCGAGACGGCGTGACGCGAGGCAGGGGAAGTCCGACTCATGACGTGCCAGCCGGGCAAGGTTGTTGCTGCCTGAGGTGGTTCCTCGGATATAACCCGCAGCCCGGCACGCCGTGGCAGCGGTGGGGTGGCTGGTCAGCGGTGAGGGGCGTTGGCTACCAGGCGGTCTACCGGGCGGCACAGGCCGCACGGGTTGAAGCCCAGCTCTACCGCTTCGCTGACTGGGAGGGGCTCGGTCAGGCGGCCGGCCAGGTGCTGGCAGTCACCCATGTGGTAGCGCGGGCGGCCGTCTACCACGAAGACCTCGGCGTCCATGCGGGCCACCTGGACAGCGTCGCCGGGGCGGACCGCCTGGGGGTAGGGCTCATCGTCCGGGTCGTCCTCGTCGGGCTCGGCGAAATCGTCGGCCGGTGGGGGCGCGGCGGGAGGGGCCGTGACGCGGGGGTCATCGTCGTCGTCCAGCAGAAGAGGGCCGTCGGGGCCGCGGGTGCTGTCGAAGAAGCCGAACTGACCCTCCGGCTCTTCGGCGGCCGGTCCGCGGCGCCACGACTCGTCCTGGCTCTCCGAACGGGCCGCGCCGATCACCGACGAGGCGCGGTCGTAGTCGGGGGCCGCGCGGTCGTCGCCCTCGGGGCCGAACATCTTCGCGTCTCGGTCCAAGATCGGGTCAGACCCGGAGAAATCGGAATTTACTTCGCCTTGGGTGGCCGCCCCGGCGGGCGCCCTCCGCGCATAGCTGCCACGGGCGTCCTCGCGCTCGTCAGCGTCCAGGTCCTCGTCGTAGTCGTCGTCTGCCACACCAGGCGGCGGCGGAAAGTCGTCCCCGCGCGCGGACCGGGCCCCGGGCGAAAGCCCGAAATCATCCCCACGCACGGATCCAGTCCCGGGTGGCGGCGCGAAATCGTCCTCACGCACAGACCCACCACCGGACCGCGGCGCAAAGTCATCCTCACGCACAGACCCACCACCGGACCGCGGCGCGAAATCATCCTCACGCACAGACCCACCACCGGACCGCGGCGCGAAATCATCCTCACGCACAGACCCACCACCGGACCGCGGCGCGAAATCGTCCTCGCGCGAAGACCCCGCCCCGGTAGACGGGGCGAAACCGCCTCCGTGCATGGAACCGGCCGCCGGCGGCGCGAAGTCGTCGCGCTCGGACCCGGCTGCCGGCGGCGGCGCGAAATCGTCACCGTGCGTGGGTCCACCCGCGGGCGGCGCGAAGTCGTCGCGCGCGGAACCGGCGGGGGGCGGCGGAGCGAAGTCGTCCCTGCGGCCGGGGCCGGGCTTGACCGGCGGTGCGAAGTCGTCCGCGGCGCCGGCGGCTGCCGGCGAACCGGGAGCCGTGGGGGCGGCCGGGGAGGACGGGTCAGCGGGGGCGAAGGGGTCGGCGGGTGAGACCGGTGCGGTGCCGGGCGGGGGCGGCGGCGGGTAGTCGTCGACCGCGGCGCCGCGCAGGGCGCTCTCGGCGGCTCGTGCGCCCTGTGCCGTGTGGGTGCCGGCGGTGCGGGGGCCCGCGGCGCGGCGGGCGCCCGCGGTCGCGAACTCGGCCGGCGACTGGCTGTCGGCCAGGAAGGGGTCGTCCTCAGGTGACGCGGGCACGCCGCCGGGCGCCGTGGCTCGGCGTTTGGTGGCGGCCTGGCGTGCGCCGATGACCAGCGCGACCGCGGCCAGCAGGCTGGCCACGATCGAGATGATCAGCATGGTGCTCGACCCCGCGACGAGGCCCAGGACGAGCAGCGTCACCGCGACGAGGATGAGCAGGAGAGTGACAACGATCATGGCTCATCCTCGTCGAGGTGCAGCCGCCGACGACGAGCGTCAGCGGCCCGATTCGATGGAGTTGGCGCGGCTGCCGCCATAGGACCCGGCGAGGCCCGCAGCGGCCAGACCACCGGAACCACCGACCGCCCGGCCGGCATCCGCCCGGGTCATCTCGGCCTCCAAGCCCTGTCCGCGGCCGTCGAGGTCGCGCAGCTGGCTTTCCAGATACGCCTTCAGGCGCGTCCGGTACTCCCGCTCGAACTGCTTGAGCTCCTCGATGTGCTTCTGCAGCGCCGACCGCTTGGCGTCCAGGCCGCCCATGGCCTCCTGGTGCCGCTGGCGAGCGTCCCGCTCGAGCGCGTCCGCCTTGGCGCGTGCCTCGCGGGTGACCTCCTCCGCCTTGGAGCGGGCGTCGGAGAGAAGCTTGTCGGCCTCACGCCGGGCGTCGGACACGTGGTCGTCGGCCGTGCGCTGAGCCATCATGAGGACGCGCAGCGCCTGCTGCTCGCCATCGCCGCCGCCGGAAGAGGTGGAACCGGCGCCGACCGGGCCCTGGGCACGGACCTGCTCGAGCTCGGCCTGCATCTGGCGGGCGGCCTGCTCGGCCGCGGACTTGTCCCGCTGGACCCGGTCGAGCTGGGCCTTCATGTCGTTGAGCTCCGCCGCCAGACGCGGGTCGGCGCCCGAGACGGCTGGTGCGCCACCCCGGCCGCCGCGCTCCACCTGGGCGCGCAGCTCGTTGTTCTCCTCGATCAGACGGGCGAGTTCGCGCTCAACCTCGTCCAGGAAGGCGTCGACCTCCTCCTCGTCGTACCCCCGCTTGCCGATCGGGGGCTTCTTGAAGGCGACGTTGTGCACGTCGGCCGGGGTCAGCGGCATCGAAACTCCTCGGGTCAGTTGCGGCCGCGTGGGGCGCAGCCCATCAGACGCTGAAGGTCATGATGAGGCGCGCTAACACGAAGTTCAAAAGCACGAACAGGATAACCAGCAGGACCAGGGACGCCAGGTCCAAGCTCACGTTACCAATTCGAAGCGGTGGGATCACACGCCTCAACGCCTTAAGCGGCGGATCAGTGACGCTCCACACCGACTCCATTGCCGCTGACGCGCCCCGCCCGGGCTGCCAGCGGCGCCCGTATTGCAGCACCGCGCCCAGGACGAAGCGCGCCAGAAGAGTCAGAAAGAAGACGTAGACCAACAGGTAGAGCACCTGGAAAACGATCGACAGCACGGTGGGCGGATCCCTCGTTAGGGTCAACTCTGGTTGAAGAAGCCGCCCTCAGCGATCTTGGCCTTGTCCTCCGCGGTGACCTGGACATTCGCCGGTGAGAGCAGGAAAACCCGGTTGGTCACGCGCTCGATCGTACCCCGCAGGCCAAACGCCAGGCCGGCGGCGAAGTCAACCAGCCGGCGCGCGTCGCCCTCGTCCATCTCGGTGAGGTTGATGATCACCGGAACACCGTCGCGGAAGTGCTCCCCGATGGTCCGCGCCTCGCGGTACGTGGTCGGGTGCAGCGTGGTGATCTGGTAACGCTGGTCCTCCTCGGCCGGGCGCTGGTGCACCTGAGACTGCGGCGCGAGCGCGAGATTGTCCCGCGTGGCGTAACTGAGCGCGCTGGAGTTGTCGCTCGAGGTGGTCGACCGCGTGATGGAACGGACACTGGCACGTTCCGGCCGCTCGGGACGCTCATCCTCGTCCCGGTCGGTGGCGCGGGCGGCGTTGCGCTCGCTGAGCCGGACCCGCTCCGAGGTCCGGGCCCGCGGCAGCGCCGGCGCCTCCTCGACGTCCTCGTCCTCGTCGGCGAACTCGTCGGCGTAGGCGTAACCGTTGTCCCGGTCGCGGCCACGCTCGCGGTATCCGCCGGGCTCACGGTCGCGGTAGCCACGGTCGTCGTACGCCCGCTCGTCGTCCTCCTCGACGAGACCGAGCCACACCCCCGCCTTGCGCAGAGCACTCATGCTGTCACCTCGTCCCGTATGGCGCCGAACCGACCGTTCATTGCCCCCACCTCGACCTTCCGATGTGCGACCCACACCCCCATGCGGGCCGCAACCCCCCTTGCACGCGCCTGACGCAGACGTGCGCTGCGCTGTCCGGGCGTGACGGCGGCAGCACCACGCGTCACGCGTAAACAACACCTATGTAGTTTGCTGCCCGCCGCAAGGCTACCGCAGCAGGTTTCGCATCCCGAGTAAAGAAGTCCCGATCCGCACGTGTGTCGCCCCGTGCGCGATGGCCGCCTCCAGGTCTCCGCTCATCCCCGCGGACACCGTGGTCGCACCCGGATGCTCGGCCGCCACCCGCTGCGCGATCCCGGCGAGCCGTTCGAACGCCCGCGCCGGGTCCTCCCCGGCCGGCGCCACCGCCATCACCCCGTCCAGCCGCAGGCCCGAAGCCGACGCCACCGCCTCCACGGTGGGCAACAGCTCGCCCTGCAAGGAGGCGCCGCCGCGAGCGGGATCGCCGTCCAGGCTGACCTGGACCAGCACGTCGAGCGGGGTGTCCCGCAGATCCTGGGCGGCCCGATCCAGCGCCTCGGCCAGTCGCACCGAGTCGACCGACTCGACCAGGTCGGCATAACGAGCCACCGAGCGGGCCTTGTTGCGCTGCAGCTGCCCGACGAAATGCCAGCGCACGACGGCGCCGGCAGCGCGTACCGAAGAAGCCTTGGCCTTTGCCTCTTGGTCCTTGTTCTCGCCGACCTCGGTGGCGCCGAGCTCGGCGAGCAGCACGACGTCGCTCGCCGGATAGGTCTTGGTGATCGCCACCAGGGTGACCTCGTCCGGCGCCCGGCCGGCTGCCTGACAGGCGCGCGCAATCCGCCCCCGGACCTGGTCCAGGTTGGCGGCGAGTTGCGCGCGCCGGTCGGTCACGAGCCGTTCTTGAGGAAGTCCGGCACGTCGACGTCGTCGAAGAGCACCCGCCGCGGTGGCGGCGTGCTGGTGGCCGGCGAGCTGGACACCGGCACCGGCGAGGTCGGCGCCACGGCCGGCGGCGAGCTCTGCTGCTGCACCACCTTGCGGGGAGTCTCGGCCGGCTTGTACGAAGGCGTGCCCCCGTCGAAGCCCGCCGCGATCACCGTCACCCGCACCTCGTCGCCGAGCGCGTCGTCGATGACCGCGCCGAAGATGATGTTCGCGTCCGGGTGGGCCGCGTCGGTGACCAGCTGCGCCGCGTCGTTGATCTCGAACAGGCCGAGGTCGGAACCGCCGGCGATGGAGAGCAGCACACCGCGCGCGCCGTCCATGCTCTGCTCGAGCAGCGGGCTGGAGATCGCCTTCTCCGCCGCCTCGACCGCGCGGTTGTCGCCGCGGGCGCTGCCGATGCCCATCAGAGCGCTGCCCGCGCCGGACATCACGCTCTTCACGTCGGCGAAGTCCAGGTTGATCAGGCCCGGCGTGGTGATCAGGTCGGTGATGCCCTGCACGCCGGAGAGCAGCACCTGGTCGGCCTGCCGGAATGCGTCCATCATGCTGATCCCGCGGTCGCCGAGCGCGAGCAGCCGGTCGTTCGGGATCACGATCAGGGTGTCGCACTGGTTGCGCAGCTCGTCGATGCCGGACTCGGCCTGCACCTGGCGGCGCTTGCCCTCGAACGAGAACGGCCGGGTGACCACGCCGATGGTGAGCGCGCCGAGCTTGCGGGCGATGTTCGCGACCACCGGCGCACCGCCGGTGCCCGTGCCGCCGCCCTCGCCGCACGTCACGAAGACCATGTCGGCGCCCTTGAGCACCTCTTCGATCTCGTCGCGGTGGTCCTCGGCGGCGTTCTTGCCGACCTCGGGCTGCGCGCCGGCGCCGAGGCCCCGGGTCAGCTCGCGGCCCACGTCGAGCTTCACGTCGGCGTCGCTCATCAGCAGGGCCTGCGCATCGGTGTTGATCGCGATGAACTCGACGCCCTTGAGCCCGACCTCGATCATCCGGTTGACGGCGTTCACCCCGCCGCCACCGATGCCGACGACCTTGATCACGGCAAGGTAGTTATGTGGAGGTGTCATCGGGCTCAGCCTTCCCTTCCAGGGTTGGCGGCTGTCGAGGGCCCCTGCGGTTCCGGCCAGAACCACACTTCGACAGCCGCAGCCGTACAAGGGAGGGCGAGGAAACCCTCACCCTCTACTAGAGGCTTAGTCTTATGTCAACCATCGAACCTCTGGTCGCTACGTAAGCAGCCGTCCCACGACAAACCAAACACCCCGGCGGCGTGTCGGGACGCGCTTAGGTGGCGAGTATCCGACTTGGCCGTAACCTCAACCAAAAAGCGCCGTTTGTGCGCTTTGTCCAACTATCGAATCGTCACCACGGCCGGCGCGCTGACGTCGATGATCTGGCCGTCCCGGCGCAGCAGAGCGGTGGACACCTTGGCCTTGGTCTCACTGGCCGAGTCGTCACCCCAGATCACCTTGCGGTCCTTGCGCAGCAGCAGTTCGATCCGGGCCGGCGCCGGCACCGAGATGCGCAACACCTGCTCGCGCAGGTCCTCGGTGAACGATCCGAGCACGGTCAGCAGCGCCTTGGTGTTCACGTCCGCCGGGCCCGGCTTGGCCAGGTCGGCGATCGGCAGCCCGGCCGGCTTGCGGACGACCGAACGATAGGGCACGCCCTCGCCGTCGATCAGGGTGAACTTCTTGCCGTCCGGCACCGCGGCCACCGGCGTGCGCTCGACCACCTGCACCACGACCGTGCCCGGCCAGCTGCGGGACACCACGGCGTGGTCGACCGGCGCCAGATTTTGCACCCGGATCCGCACCGCGTCGAGGTCGACCCGTGCCAGCGGCTCGCGCATCTGCACCGCCGCCGCCTCCCGCACCTGCAGCGGGGTCAGCACGTCGGCGCCCACCACCTGCACGTCGCGCACGCCCAGCACCGGCGTCGCGAGCACCATGTAGAGCAGCCCGCCGAAGACCGCGACCACGCCGAGGCCGACCGCCCAGGGCAATGCGGCCCGCAGCCGGCGCTGGCGGGCACGGGCCATGAACCGGCGCACCGAGGAGGGCACCGCATCGGTGTCCGCCCGGACCAGTCGCCAGTTCCGCCCGCCCCCGCCGGCCATCATGACTAGTTGCCGCCCGACACGAGCGCGGCCAGCAGTTCGTCGCCCATCAGCGAGATCGGCGGCGCGCCCATCGTCACGACCACGTCGCCGGGACGGCTGCGGCGGACCACCTCGGCCGGCACGTCCTCCCAGGACGGCACGAACACCTTGCGGTCGGCGGGCAGGTCGATGGCCGCGGTCAGCGCGACCCCGCCCTCCCCCGGGCCGCGGACCTCGCCCGGCCCGAACACCTCCATCACGATCACCTCGTCGGCGATCGCCAGGCCCTCGGCGAGCTCGGCCTCCAGGTCGCGGGTGCGATAGACCCGGTACGGCTGGAACACCACCAGCAGCCGCCCGTCCCCGGCCACCTCGCGCAGCGTGCGCAGTGCCGCCTTGACCGAGGTCGGGTGGTACGCGTACTCGTCGTAGACCCGCACCCCCTCGGCGATGCCCTTGCGCTCGAACCGGCGCCGCACCCCCGGGAAGGAGGCCAGCGCCTCGGTGATCGACTTCAGCGGGATGCCCAGCTCGAGCGCGGTGAGCACGGCCGCCGCGCTGTTCAGCCCCATGTGCGTGCCGGGCAGCGCGAGCCGGATCTCGCCCAGGTCCTGGCCGCCCAGGACGGCGTGGTAGCGGACTCCGCCGGCCGACGAGGAGACGTCCGAGATCCGCAGATCGGCCGCTTCGCTCACGCCGTACGTGTAAACGGTCCGGCCCTCGGCGTGCAGCGCCGCGATCAGCTCGGCCACCCCCGGGTCGTCGGCGCAGGTCACCACGAACCCGTCCGCGGCGGTGAGCCGGGCGAAGTCGAGGAACCCGGCCTTCAGCCCGTCGAGGTCACCCCAGTTGTTCAGGTGATCGCCCTCGATGTTGGTGATGATCGCGACGTGCGGGCGGTAGATCAGGAACGACTTGTCGCTCTCGTCCGCCTCGGCCACGAAGTGCGGCCCGGTGCCGTGGTGCCCGTTGGAACCGGCCTCGGAGATCTCGCCACCGATCACGAAGGACGGGTCCTGCCCGGCGTGCTGCAGGATCACCGTCATGATCGAGGTGGTGGTGGTCTTGCCGTGGGTGCCGGCCACCGCGATGGTCTGCCGGTTGGTCATCGCCGCGGCCAGCGCCTCGGACCGGTGCAGCACCCGCAGCCCGCGCCGGCGCGCCTCGACCAGCTCGAGGTGGTCCTGCGGGATCGCGGTCGAATAGACCACCGTGTCCACGCCGTCCAGGTTCGACGCCACGTGCGCCATGTGGACGGTGCCGCCGAGCGCGCGCAACGCGGCCAGGGCGGGCCACTCCCGCAATTCACTGCCCGAGACCGGTACGCCGCGGGTGAGCAACAGCCGCGCGAGGCCGCCCATGCCCACTCCACCGATGCCGATCAGGTGCACGCTGCCCAGGTCCTCGGCGGTCAACTCACCGGCCGGCGACAGCTCCGCCGTGTTCACTTCGTCGCTCCCCTTCGAGAAAAAGTCATCGACCGGCCACCGTTTCCACCACGAAGTCCACCAGGGCCTCGTCGCCGTCGCGCCGGCCGTACGCCGCGGCCGCCGCACCCATCGCGTGCAGCCGTTGCGGGTCGCGGGCGAGCGGGATCACCGTCCGCTCGATCCACTCCGGCGTCAGCTCGGCGTTGTCCACCAGCAGCCCACCGCCCGCCTCGACCACCGGCAGCGCGTTGCGCTTCTGCTCGCCGTTGCCATAGGGCAGCGGCACGTAGACGGCCGGCAACCCGATCGCCGTGGTCTCCGCCACGGTGATCGCGCCGCCCCGGCACAGCACCAGGTCCGCGGCGGCATAACCGAGCTGCATGTCGTTCAGATACGGCACCACCACATAGGGCACCGGCAGATCGCTGGGCACCTCGAACGGATCGTTGCGCCCGCCCTGCACGTGCAGCACCTGGATGCCGGCGTGGGAGAGCTTCTTCGCGGTGCCGGAGACGGCCAGGTTGATCGTGCGGGCGCCCTGCGACGCGCCGAAGACGAACAGCACCGGCAGGTCCGGCCGCAGTCCGAAGTGGGCGAGCGCGCCCGGCCGCAGCGCGGCGCGGTCCATCCGGGCGATCGAGGTGCGCAGCGGCACGCCGACCACGCGGGCGTCGCGCAGCGCCTCGGACTGCTGGGGCTGGTGCGGGAAGCCGACCGCCACGTTCTTGGTGAACCGCATGCCGAGCTTGTTGGCGACGCCGGGCGGCACGTTCACCTCGTGGATCACCATCGGCAGCTCGCGCCGCCAGCCGGCCAGATAGGCCGGCACCGACACGTATCCACCGAAGCCCACGATCACGTCGGCCTGCACCTCGTCGATCACCTTGCCGGCCGCGTGCGCGGACTTCCACATCCGGTCCGGGGTGCGGATCAGGTCCAGGTTCAGCGAGCGCGGCAGCTGATGCACCGGGATCACGCGCAGGTCGTAACCGGCCGCCGGGATGATCTCGTTCTCCATCCCCTTCTGGCCGCCGAGCGCGGTGATCCGCACCTCGGGGAAGGCCCGGCGCAGCGCGTCGGCGAAGGCGAGCAGCGGGTAGATGTGACCTCCGGTGCCTCCTCCGGCGACCACGACCGACCGCAGCGAAGCCATCACCGTCTCCTCTCGGCCCCGACTCTCGAGGGTGCCCTCTTCTCAACCGGGCGCGGCCGCCGGGGCGGGGGAAGCGGCGGCAGCGGGGCCCAGACTAGCCGCACCCATCTCGCGGGCGGACGGGCGTTCAGGGCACGGGCGGCGTCCGGCTCCGCGCGGGCGAAGGATGCAAGCATGCCGATGGCTGCCAGCGTCACGACCAGGGCGCTGCCGCCCGCGGAGATGAACGGCAGCGGCAGACCGGTGATCGGCAGCAGGCCGACCACGCCGCCGATGTTGATCACGGCCTGGGCGACCAGCCAGGTGGTGATGCCGGTGGCGGCGAGCCGGCGGAACGGGTCCTCGACCCGGCGGGCGATCCGGAAGCCGGTGTAGGCCAGCACCGAGAACAGCGCCAGGATCACCACGCAGCCGACCACGCCCAGTTCCTCGGCCACCACGGCGAAGATGAAGTCGTTGTCCGCCTCGGGCAGCCAGTCCCATTTCAGCGCGCTCTTGCCCAGCCCGACGCCGAACCAGCCGCCCTCGTAGATCGCCGACCGGCCCTGCAGCAGCTGGTAGCAGGTGCCCTGGAAGCAGTCGTCGGGCGGATTGAGGAAGGAGGTGAGCCGGGCCAGCCGGTAGTTCTGCTGACCCACCTCGCCGGACCCGGCACCCCGGGACGCGGCGGCGATCAGCAGCCCGATGCCGGACAGGCCGAGCACGCCGAGCGCGGCGAAGACCCGCAACCGCACCCCGGCCGCCCAGAGCAGTCCGACGATCAGCGCCAGCAGCACCAGCATGGTGCCGAGGTCGTTGTAGCCGACCAGCACGAACAGCAGGCCGACCACCGGGAACAGCGGCATCGCCAGCTCCCGCCAGTGGCCCAGGGCGGCGCCCTTGCGCGCGATGATGTCCGCGCCCCACAGCACCACGCCGAGCTTGGCGAGCTCGGAGGGCTGGATGCCGACCGGGCCGATGTAGAGCCAGAGCAGCCGGGCCTCGAACGGGCCCAGCTTGGCGCCGGTGATCGCGCCCACCGACTCGAGCGCGAGCAGCAGGTCGAGCAGGGCCAGCAGGGCGAGCGCGGAGCCCAGCACGTACTTGCCGAGGGCGCGCAGGGTGCGGGCCGGCAGCCGCTGGCAGATCCAGAAGCCGAACAGCCCCAGCGCGGCGAAGATCGCCTGGTTGCGGATCGCGGAGAAGGCGTTGCCGTGTTCCGCGTACGCCGTCACGCTGGTCGCCGAGAAGACCATGGTCAGGCCGATCAGCAGCAGCAGACCGGAGCTGGCGATCAGCAGGTAGTAGGAGGACAGCGGCCGGGCCAGCAGGCCGTGCACGGCCGGTAGGTATTGCCGGCTGAGCGACGGCCGTGTCTTCTCCTCCATCGCAACATCATCGCGTCGAGTCACGTGAGAAACCGTCACCAACCGCGCGTGTCGCGCTGAGACTTACCCCATCACCGCGAGGAAGTCGCTGTAGAACAGGCCCAGGCCGATCGCGACGCAGATGCCGGCCACGATCCAGAACCGCACCACGATGTTGACCTCGCTCCATCCGGCGAGCTCGAAGTGGTGCTGCAGCGGTGACATCCGGAAGACCCGCTTGCCGGTGGTCTTGAACGAGATGATCTGGATCACCACCGACATCGTGACGATCACGAACAACCCGCCGATGATCACCGACAGCAGCGTCGTGCGGGTGGCCATCGCCAGGCCGCCGATCAGGCCGCCGAGGCCGAGCGCGCCGGTGTCGCCCATGAAAATCCGGGCCGGTGACGTGTTCCACCACAGGAAGCCCAGACACGCGGCGGCGGCGGCCGCGGCGATCATCGCCACCTCGAGCGGGTCACGCACCTGGTAGCAGTATTTCGCCACGTCGGAGTAGTCGGTGTCCGCGCACCAGTGGCGATATTGCCAGAAACCGATCAGCGCGTACGCGCCGAGCACCGCGATCGAGGCGCCGGTGGCGAGCCCGTCCAGCCCGTCGGTCAGGTTCACGCCGTTCGACATCGACATGATCACGAACACGAACACCAGCACCGAGCCGACCTTGCCGACGTCCAGGAACGAGATGTCCCGGATGAACGAGATGCTCTCGCTGGCCACCGTCTCGCCGTTGGTGCTCGGCACATAGAGCGCCGCGATGCCGAAGCCGACACCGACCACCAGCTGGCCGATCAGCTTGCCCTTGGCGCTGAGCCCGCCGGAGTTGCGCTTGCGCACCTTGAGGAAGTCGTCCAGGAAGCCGACCGCGCCGCAGAACACGAACAGGCCGAGCAGGACCAGCGCGGTCATGGTCGGGCGTTCCTGGGCGATCTGCCGCTCGGGCAGCGTGGTCAGCGCGATGTGCCCGGCCACGTAGGCGAACGTGGTGGCCATGATGAAGGCCACCCCGCCCATCGTCGGCGTGCCCTTCTTGCCCTGGTGCGACGCCGGGCCCAGGGTGCGGATCGGCTGACCCACCTTGAGCGCGGTGAACACCCGGATGGCGATCGGGGTGCCGAACAGCGAGATGATGAAGGCGACCGCGGCCGCGACGATGACTGCCCTCACGGGCGAACCCCCTCGGGGCGTAGTGAGTCCACCACGTCCCACGTCCGGTAACGGGAACCTTTGACCAGCACGACGTCGCCGGGGCGCAGGTCGTCCAACATGGCGATGGCAGCTTTCTGATCAGCCGCGAGCAGACCCGGGCCGTAGCCGTCCAGGATGGCGTCCGCCGGAGCGACCGCGATCAGCCGGTCGACCTTCAGCTCCGCCGCCAGCTTTCCGACCTCGATGTGCCCCGCCCTCTCCTGCTCACCCAGCTCGGCCATGTAGCCGAGAACGGCGATCGTGCGCCGGCCCGCGCCGATCGTGGCAAGCGCGCGCAAGGCGGCCGCGGTCGACGACGGATTCGCGTTGTACGAGTCGTCGATCACGGTCACGCCGTCCGGCCGGTCGAAGACGTCCATCCGCCGGCCGGAGACGATGCCGACCTCGCCCAGCGCGGCGGCCACCTCCTCGATCGGCAGGCCCAGCTCGAGCGCCACAGCGGCCGCGCCCAGGGTGTTGCTCACCTGGTGCCGGCCGGTCACCGCGAGCCGCACCGGGTGCCCGTTGAGCCGGTAGGAGGCCCGGCCACGATCGTCCAGCGTCACCTCGGTGGCCCGGACATCGGCGTCCGGAGCCTCGCCGAAGGTGACCACCCGCGCCGCGGTGCGCGCGGCCATGCCGGCGACCAGCGGATCGTCCGCGTTGAGCACCGCCACGCCGTCCGCCGGCAGCGCCTCGACCAGCTCGCCCTTGGCCAGCGCGGTCTGCTCCAGCGAGCCGAACTCGCCGACGTGCGCCGCGCCGACATTGAGCACCAGGCCGATCCGCGGCGGCGCCACCTCGGCCAGGTAGCGGATGTGCCCGACCCCGCGGGCGCCCATCTCCAGCACCAGGTTCCGCGTCTCCGCGGTCGCCTTCAGCACGGTGTACGGGAAGCCGAGCTCGTTGTTGAGCGAGCCGGGCGGCGCGATCGTCGGGCCGAGCCGGGACAGCAGCTGCCCGAGGTAGTCCTTGGTCGTGGTCTTCCCGGAGGAACCGGTCAGGCCGACGATGGTCAGCCCCGGCAGCCGGTCGACCACCGCCCGGGCGAGCTTGGCGAGCGCGTCGAGCTGGTCGGTCACCACGACGCCGGGCTGCCCGGTGTCCCGAGTGCCCAGCACGGCCGAGCCGACCGCGGCCGCGAAGTCGTGCCCGTCGACCTTCTCCCCCGCGAAGGCCACGAAGAGGCCGTCCTTCGTGGCTTTCCGCGAGTCATACTCGACCGGCCCTTTTAAAAGGGCATCGCCATTGACGAGGCGGCCGCCGACCACCGAAGCGATCTCGGCGAGCGAGAGCGGGATCAAGCGGCACCCCCGGCGCGCGCGCTCAGGGCCGCGGTCAGCTCCACCCGGTCGTCGAACGGCAGCACCTCGCCGCCCACCTCCTGGCCTCGCTCGTGCCCCTTGCCCAGCAGCGCCACCACGTCGCCGGGCCCGGCCAGCCGGACCGCCTCGTCGATCGCGGCCCGCCGCCCGGGCACCTCGATGATCTTCGCGGCCGAGCCGGCGTGTTCCGATCCGGCCCGCACCGCGGCCCGCACCACGGCCGGGTCCTCGGTGCGCGGGTTGTCGTCGGTCACCACGACCACGTCGGCGCCCCTGGCCGCGGCGGCGCCCATCAGCGGCCGCTTGCCGGTGTCCCGGTCACCGCCGGCGCCGATCAGGCAGATCAGCCGGCCGCCGCGAGCGGTCGCCAGCTCGCGCAGCGCGGCGAGGGCGGCGACGATGGCGTCCGGCTTGTGCGCGTAGTCCACGACGCCGAGCACGTCGCCGGGCGCGGTGACCTGCTCGAGCCGGCCGGGCACGCCCGGGCAGTCCGCCACGCCGCGCGCGGCGGTCTCCGGCGACACCCCGACCGCGGTGAGCGCGGCGAGGGCGAGCAGCGCGTTCGCCACGTTGTGCCGGCCGGGAAGGGAGACACCGGCCTCGACGCGGCCGGAAGGGCCGTGGGCGGTGAAACGCTGGCCGTAGCCGCTGGAGCGGGGAGGCTGCGGTCCGGACCCCGACGGCGAATGATCGCCGAGTCGCGGTGCGGTGGTAAACACTGCGGAAGGTCTGATCGCCGAGGCCCACCAGGCCGCACCCTCGTCGCCATCGGCCGAGTAGCTGATCGTCTGGGGTTTGAACAGCGGGCGCAGCGCGTGGTCGTCGAGATTGAGCACCTCGAACCGGCAGCGTCCGTCGAACAGCTTGGCCTTGGCCGCGAAGTAGTCGTCCGCGTCGAGGTGGAAGTCGAGGTGGTCGAGGCCGAAGTTGGTGTAGCCGCCGACGTCGAAGCGCACCCCGCCGACCCGGCCCATGGCCAGCGCGTGGCTGGACACCTCCATGACCACCGCGGTGACGCCGCTCTCCAGCGCGAAGGCCAGCATCGCGTGCAGGTCGGTGGCCTCCGGCGTGGTCCGGACACTGTCGACGGTCAGCTCGCCGAGCCGGGTCTCGACCGTGCCGATCAGCCCGGTGGTGAGGCCCGCCGCCTGCAGCCCGGCTTCCACCAGATAGGCGGTCGAGGTCTTGCCCGCGGTGCCGGTGATGCCGATCATCGTGAGCCGCTCGGTGGGGTCGCCGTAGATCGCCGAGGCGACCGCGCCGAGCACCTGCCGCGGATCGTCGGCCACGATCACCGGCAACGCGGAGTCGTGCCGAGCGAGCCCGGCCGGGTCGGTCAGCACCGCCACCGCGCCGGCCTCGACAGCCTGCGCGACGAACTCGGCGCCGTGCCGCCGGGCCCCCGGGAGAGCCGCGTAGAGATCACCCGGACGCACCTCGCCGCCGGCGTGGGTGACGCCCGTGACGGCCGCGTCACCGCCGGTCAGCGTGGCGCCGACGAGGGCCGCGAGATCGGCCGCACGGCGCGGCGCGACGGTCTGAGGACGGGGAATGCCGGGCACGGCGTCAGACCCTACCCGGTGCCCGGCGATCCACTGCGCAACCCGTCAAGTCTCACGGGAAGAGCTTGAACTTGGGCGGCTTGGTGGCCGACGGCGGCACCTTGTAGTGCAGCAACGTGGTCTTCATCATCTCCGCGAAGGCGGGTGCGGCCACATCGCCGCCGGTCCCGGTGGGCACGTCGGCGGAAACCGCGATGACGTACCGCGGGTTGTCCGCCGGCGCCATGCCGATGAACGACCCCGCGTTGTGCTTCGTGTACTGACCGTCGATCAGCCGCTTGCCGGTGCCGGTCTTGCCGGCGATCCGCCAGCCGTCCACCCGGGCCTGGGTGCCGGTGCCGCCCTTGCTGTCCACCACGGCCTCCATCAGCGTCCTGAGCTGCGCCGCCACCTCCGGCTTGAGCACCTGGTGGCTGGCCGGCGCGGGCGCCGGCACGGCCGGGCCCTCGAACGGGATCGTGGCCTTGATCAGGTGCGGCTGCACGTAGGTGCCGTTGTTCGCGATGGTCGCGTATCCGGCGGCCATCTGGATCAGCGTGGCGTCGACGCTGTGCCCGATCGGGATCGAGCCGCTCGCCGAGCCGCTCCACTCGTCCGGCGGCAGCAGCTTGCCGGCCGCCTCGCCGGGCATGCCCTCGCCGGTGGCCCGGCCCAGGCCGAACTTCTGCTGGTACTCGTACACCTTCTGCTTGCCGAGCCGGTCCGCGATCAGGATGGTGCCGACGTTCGACGAGTAGGCCAGCAACCCGGCCATCGTCATCTTGGTGCCCTTCTTCTGCCGGTGCGTGTCGGCGAACGGGTACCCGCCGCGCTCCACCGCCGGCCCGACGACCTGCACCGACTCCGGCGTGATCAGCCCCTCCTCGAGGGCCGCGCCGAAGATGAAGGCCTTGTGCGTCGACCCCGGGTCGGTGATCACGCTGGTGACCACGTCCTCGCGCTCGACCGGCTTGGACTCGAACGGCTTCTGCGCGTTGTACGCCGGGTAGCTGGCCTGCGCGAGCACCTCGCCGGTCTGCACGTCGAGCACCACCGCGCCGCCGACCGTGGCGTCCACGTCCTCCATCCGCTCGGCCAGGATCCGCTGCACCTCGAACTGCAGGTCACGGTCGATGGTGAGCTGCAGCGACGTGCCCGGAGAGGCGGGCACGAGCTTGTGGAAGCCGCCCGGGATCTCCTTGTCCAGCTCGCCGCGGCCGGTCTCGTAGACCCGTTTGCCGTCGGTGCCGCGCAGCAACTCGTCGTAGCGCGCCTCCAGACCCTCGAGCCCGGTGTGATCCTCACCGGTGAAGCCGATCAGGTTGGCCGCCAGGTCCGCGCCGGGCACGTCCCGGCGCTCGTCGCGGTCCTCGCTGATGCCCGGCAGGTTCATCGCCTTGATCCGGTCGGCCACCCCGACGTCGACGCCGCGGGCCAGATAGACGAAGCGCACGTCGCCGCCGCCGGCCCGGGTCTTCTTGGACATCAGCGCGAACAGCTTGGACTTCTCGACGCCGAGCAGCGGGGACAGCTGCTCGGCCACCGCCCGCGGGTTCTGCACCAGCTTGGGGTCGGCATAGATGTAGCGGGCCTCGACGCTGTGCGCGAGCACCTCGCCGCCCCGGTCCAGGATGCTGCCGCGCGGCGCCGGGAGCAGCACCTCGGTGAGGCGGTCCTGACGCTGGCTGAGCACCCGCTTCAGCGACTCCGGCGACTCCACCATCTGCATCACGACCAGCCGCACGCCGATCGTCGCGAAGAGGGCGAGCGCCAGCACCGTGCCCAGTCGCAGCCGGCGGGCGCTGCTGGCCAGCCGGGGCGGCGGCGCGGGTGGTGCCGGCGGTGGGCGGCGGGCGGGTGGCCGGCGCGGCGGTTCGGCCCGGCCGGGCCGTGCGCCGCCCGCGGTCCGTCGTGGTGCGGGCGCGACGGCGACCTTGCGCTCCCGGATCCCACGACCGTTCGCCTGGGTACGCGCGGAGCCCGCGCCTCGCCGGTCCTTGGTCGCGGTCTCCCGCCTCGCGGGCTCGCGCCGCTCTCTCTGCCCGGGCTCGCGCCGCTCTTTCTGTCCAGGCTCGCGCCGCTCTCGCTGTCCCGGCTCGCGCCGCGCGGGATCGCGCTGGGCCGACTCGCGCTGGGCGCGCTCGCGGCGGGCGGGCTCAGGCTTGGTCGGCGCCTCCTTGCCGCGCGCCTCCCGGCCCTTGGCGGGCTGCCGTGGCTTGCGGGGCTCCTCCGCCTCGTCGTCCTCCACCGGCGGGCGTCGGTCGCGGGCCGGCTTGCCGCCCTCGAGCACCTGCAGCGCCGGGCGGAACGGGTCGGTGGTGCGGCCCGCGCGCGGCGACCGGGTGCGCTGGTCGCGCTCGGCGACCGTGCGTCCGCGCGGCGTGTAGGCCCGGGCGTCCCCGATGCCGCCGAAGCCGCGCCGGGTGTCCTCGTCGCCCGGCGGCGGAACGTCGCGGGACGCACCGCGCCGGGGCTGCTGACCCCGGCGCGGTGGTTCGTCGGCTCTCGGCGACATGTCCTTACTTCCCGGCGTTCGCGGCGGTCTGACCCGTCGAGCCCTGGCCCGCCGCAACCTGGCCCGTCGAGCCCTGGCCCGCCGAGCCCTGGCCGGCAGCGGCGTTGTCGGCCGGGTCCTGCGCGGTCACGGCCGGCTTGCCCTGGCCCGGCTTCGGCACGCCGATGATCTTGCCGTCGGGCAGCCGGATGTAGGCCGGCTCGCCCTTGACCAGACCGGCCCGCTTGGCCGCCGCGTCCAGGTTGCCCACGCTCTCGTAGGCCGCCAGCTGGTTCTCCAGCTGCTGCTGCCGCTTGTCCAGCGCGGTCTGCTCGTCCTGCAGCTTGCTGAGCTCGAACGAGTTCTCCATCGTCTTCGTGTTGATCAGCAGGATGCCCAGCACCCCGGCGACCACGATCGCGATGACCACCGCGATGAACGGAGCCCGCGGCGCCCGGATCGGCGCCGGCGGTGCCACCCGCAGCCGCGGCGGCGCGGTCCGCTCGGTCCGCAGCGGCTCGGCCACGGCGGTGTCCAGCCGCAGCGCGGCCGTCCCGTCGATCGGAGCCTCCGTGACGGTCTGATTCCGGCGCGCCCCCCGGGCGTCGGCTCCCGTGCGGCGCAGCGTCTGGGTGGTGTGCGTCTCCGCGGTCCGGCCCCCCGACCGCGGCGCGTACGTCCGCTCGCTCATTGCCCCTCCCCCTCCTGTGTTCCCCCGGGCGTAACCGCCCTTGTCCCCCGTGCGTTGTCGACATGCGAGGCCGTTCGCGGCGGCTTCGCGTGCCGGGTCGTGCTAGATGCGCTGCACCGCCCGCAGCCTCACCGAGGCCGCTCGCGGGTTCTCCTCCACCTCCGCCGCGGTCGCCTGCTCCGACCCCTTCGTCAGCAGGCGATGCGTCGGAGAAGTCCCGGGCAGCTCGACCGGCAGGTCGATCGGCCCGGTGCTGCGCACCCTCGCGGCGATGGCGCGCTTGACGATCCGGTCTTCCAACGATTGGTAGCTCATCACCACAAGTCGCCCGCCCGGTGCCAAAAGCTCTAAAGCAGACGGCACCGCGGACTCGAGTGCGGCGAGTTCGCCATTTACCTCAATACGTAACGCCTGAAAGGTTCTTTTCGCGGGATTTCCACCCGTTCGTCGCGCGGCGGCCGGGATCGCGTCCTTGACCAGCTCCGCGAGGCGGGCGGTGGACGTGATCCGTCCCTTCTCCCGCTCGCGGACGATGGCCGAGACGATCCGCGAGGCGAACTTCTCCTCGCCGTACGTCCGCAGCACCCGGACCAGGTCGCCCGGCTGATAGCCGTTCACGACCTCCTCGGCCGTGCTCCCCCGTGACTGGTCCATCCGCATGTCCAGCGGCGCGTCCTGCGCATAGGCGAACCCCCGGTCGGGCTCGTCCAGTTGCAGCGACGACACGCCTAGGTCGAACAGGCCACTGTGGAAATCCCGGTGGCCCAGGTCGTCGAGCACCGACGGCAGCTCGTCGTAGACCGCGTGCACCAGGTGCACCCGGTCCGCGAAGCGGGCCAGTCGCCGGCGGCTGTGCGCGAGCGCCTCCTGATCACGGTCGAGTCCGATCAGGACCGCGGCCGGGAACCGCTCGAGCACCGCCTCGGCGTGACCGCCGAGACCGAGAGTGAAGTCGACGTGTATCCGGTTTTCAATCTGGTGTTTTCCGCCGCGTGTTGGCTCAGCAGACGGGAGCTCCAGCGCGGGAGCGAGCAGCTCGAGACAGCGCTCGAGCAGCACTGGCACGTGCGTGCCACGAAGCTCCCCCACGTCGACCCCCAGTCGCCAGGCTGAATTGCGTCACCCGGTGGTCCGACCGGACGTCGAATCCGTACCGCCAGATCCCCATCCGCTCGTGCCCACTGCCGGGGCGTCGCGCCTGGCACCGGGGAAGAGGTGCCAGGAACTCAAGCGGGTGGAGATCTCGCAGTACGGACGGCAGCGACGCCATCACAGTCCGCCGGGCAGCACCCCCTCCTCGATGTCGGCGAAGTCGTCCTCACTCGCCGAGAGGTAGTCCTCCCACGCCTGCTTGTCCCAGATCTCCACTCGAGTGCTGGCCCCGATCACCACCAGCTCACGCTCGAGGGTCGCGTACTCCCGCAGGTGCGACGGGATGGTGACCCGCCCCTGCTTGTCCGGGACCTCGTCGTGCGCGCTGGCGAAGAACACCCGGCTGTAGGCCCGGGCGGCTTTGTGCGTGACCGGCTGCTCGCGCAACTGCCCCGCGATGCGCTGGAACTCCGGCATCGGGAACACGTACAGGCAACGCTCCTGCCCCTTGGTGATCACGACACCCCCCGCCAACTCATCCCGGAACTTCGCCGGAAGGATCAGCCGCCCCTTTTCGTCCAGGCGTGGGGTATGCGTGCCGAGAAACATCGGCCACCCCCCTACGCCCTTGCCCGGCGGTTTCGCGGTCCGCCGAGTCGACTCCGGGCCGGCAGGTCCCCCCTGCCACTGCACTCCACTCTACTCCACTTCCCTCCACTCGCAACCGGAATGACGCCGTCCTTGAAATTGATTCGCGGATGAATGCGCAGCTCAGAGACGTGGAGGAGAAGTGGAGGGAGTTGCGCCTCGATCGGCGGTCCTAAACCCGACATCGCGCCTAGCCGGGCACGAAACCCTGCCCGAAATGGCGTCGGGGAGGGCTGTGGAGGGATCCGGGGAGCGAAGTAGAGGAGAAATGACAGTGGCGGGGCGCGACCCGGGAATCCCGGATCACGCCCCGCCCACTGTCCTACCTACCTGGCGGGTGCCGCTCCTCAGACGAGGCGGCGCACCACGTAGTTGCTGCCGATCATCTTGCGCTTGGAGACCCGGGCGCCGGAGTGCGGCGAGTCCCAGATCTTGCCACCGCCGGCGTAGACCGCGGCGTGGTAGCCGTACGACCCGGACCGGAAGATGATCAGGTCACCGGGCTTCTTGCCGCCCTTGCTGACCGACTTGCCGTACTTCTGCTGCGAGTTCGCCTTGTGCGGCAGCTTCCGCCCGGTCGTCTTCTTGTAGACGTAGAGCGTGAACCCCGAGCAGTCGAAGCGCTTCGGGCCCGCGGCGCCGTACTTGTACAGCGCGCCCTTGTGCTTCGCGGCCTCGGCGAGCACCTTCGTGCCACTCGCCTTGACCGTCACCTTGATGTAGTTGCTGCCGCCGGCCTTCGTCCCGCCGCCACCGAGGAACACGGTGCGGTAGGTGCCGGTGACGAGCGGCTTGCTGGTGAAGGTGACCGTGCCGGACTTGGACAGGCTCTTCGTCTGCCAGGTCTTCCACCCCTTGCGGTACGCCTGGAGGCGGACCTTTCCGGTGGTGACGACCTTGCCGGTCTTCGGGTTGATCACCTTCGCGGTCACTCGCACGGTCGAGCCGTAGGAGATGGTCCGCGTGTTCACGCTCTGGGTCACCTTCGCCGCGGGCAACGCGGCGGCGGCCGTCACGACCGACGTGGAGGCGGCGACGGGAGCGGCAGCCGCGGGCTGGCCGGCCACGAGCAGACCGGCGCAGAGGCTGAGACCCAGGGACAGTGCGATGCTGCCGGTGCCGATGCGGCGACCTCGGCTCGAACTGCTTCCGTGCACGGTAGAGATATCCCTCCGGCACGCCTGCGAGGTTAGCTGTCGGGTTCGGGCGGGAAGGTTGCCCGGCCGCGTTAGCGGCTTCACCCCAAGGCCTGAAGGAATCACCGCGGGTTCGCGGCGACCTTCGCGAGACCGGAAATGGGTCCCCCGTCCCTGCCCCCCACTGCCTATGTTCGGTCTTTCGCTTACTCGGGTCGCGGGACCGGACCGGGGCAGGGCTCGGCGTGATCCGGATCCGCACGAACGGCGAGCGGTCGCTCACCGGCGAGACCTTGCTACCGGATTTTTCGTACGGTCGCTGAGCGTGATTAGTGACCCAGAGTAATTGGCACATCGACGCGTGTCCGGTTTGTGATCGTCCAGAGAAAAATGCCGACGCACTGCGCATCGAAGCCATTACCGATTGTCGAAGTCGACTAGTGAATCAGAACACATAAATAAAGTGTGATGCCCCTATCACGAACGGGTTAAGGCTCCACCATTCATCTCATCAGCCGCCCCATCTGCCGGTTTCCGTCCGGCCGTTCGTCCGAGGCGCCTGGAGGCAACTCGACGTGGTGTCCGTTTCCGGTACTGTCGCGACCGTGACGGACGGGAAGATGCCCCTGCGGGCCAAGGTGGCGAGTTCCGTCTCGCGGACGGCGGCCGCGCTCTCGCGCGCCGCGGGCCGCGGCGACGGCTCGGTGATCGGCGGCTGGATCGGTCTGAAGATCGACCCGGACCTGCTGCGCAACCTGGCCAACGGGCGTGCCATCGCCTTGGTCTCGGGCACCAACGGCAAGACCACGACGACGCGGCTGACCGCCGCGGCGCTGGGAGTGCTGGGCCCGGTGGCGACCAACTCGTTCGGCGCCAACATGCCCACCGGGCACACGTCGGCGCTGGCCAAGGCCGGCGCCACGCCGTTCGCGGTGCTCGAGGTGGACGAGCACTACCTGGCTCGGGTGATCGACGAGACCACCCCGCGCGCGGTCGCGCTGCTCAACCTGAGCCGCGATCAGCTCGACCGGGCCAAAGAGGTCGCGATGATGGCGCAGATGTGGCGGACCGCGCTGGCCGGCCACCCCGACATCAGGGTGATCGCCAACGCGGACGACCCGATGGTGGTCTGGGGCGCGATCGCCAGCCCGCACGTCACCTGGTTCAGCGCCGGCCAGCGCTGGCACGACGACTCCTGGGTCTGCCCCGAGTGCGGCTCCGCCATCGAGCGGGCCAACGGTGACTGGTGGTGCACGGGGTGCCCGCTGCGCCGGCCGGACGCGCAGTGGGTCGTCGAGGACGACGGCGTGGTCGACCCGAACGGCGACTGGCACCTGGTCAAGCTGCAGCTGCCCGGCACGGTCAACCTGGGCAACGCGGCCGCCGCGCTGGCCACCGCCGCCGAGTTCGGCGTCCGCGCGATAGAGGGTGTGCCCCGCCTGGCCGCGGTCACCTCGGTGGCCGGGCGTTATGCGCAGGTCGACCGGGACGGCCGCAACATCCGGCTGCTGCTGGCCAAGAACCCGGCGAGCTGGCTCGAGGCGTTCGACATGGCCGACGTGGCGCCGACGCTGCTCTCCATCAACGCGCGCGACCCCGACGGCTTCGACACGTCCTGGCTCTATGACGTCGACTTCTCCCCGCTGCGCGGCCGGCCCGTGCTGATCACCGGCGACCGGGCGTACGACCTGGCCGTCCGGCTCGAGGTGAACCGTGTCCCGTTCCGGCACGTTAAGACCTTCGACGAGGCGATCCGAGAAACCCCGCCCGGGCGGCTCGAAGTGATCGCGAACTACACCGCATTCCAGGACATCCGAGCGGAGTTGGACCGTGTCAACTGAAAGCACGCTCCGGATCGTGTGGATCTATCCGGACCTGCTGTCGACGTACGGCGACCGCGGCAACATGCTGATCCTGGCGCACCGGGCGGCCCTGCGCGGCATCCCGGCGCAGACCCTCGAGGTCCGTTCCGACCAGCCGATGCCCTCGTCCGCCGACATATACCTGATCGGTGGCGGCGAGGACGGGCCGCAGGCGCTGGCGGCGCAGCGGCTGATCGCCGACGGCGGCGTGCACCGGGCGGTCGGTCAGGGCGCCGCGGTGCTGGCCATCTGCGCCGGTTACCAGCTTTTCGGTCACTCCTTCTTCGCCAAGGGGGCGAAAGTTCAGGGCCTCGGCCTGCTCGACCTGACCTCGGACCGGGGCGAGACCCGGGCGGTCGGCGAGCTGCGCGGCGACATCGACCCGCGGCTCGGGCTGCCGCCGCTGACCGGTTTCGAGAACCACGGCGGCCGCACCCACCTGGGATCGGGCGTCGCGCCGCTGGCCCGCGTGACCGCCGGGATCGGCAACGACGGGCAGACCGAGGGGGCCTGGCACGGCAAGATCCTCGGCACGTACAGCCACGGTCCGGCGCTGGCCCGCAACCCAGATGTAGCCGACCTGCTCCTGCGATGGGCCACCGGCGCGGATAGTCTTGCCCCCGTTGACGACACGTGGGCCGACCGGCTGAGAACCGAGAGACTCGCGGCAGCAAGCGCCTGACCTGCTCTAATCCCAAGACGAACCAGGAGTGCAAGCCTTTATGACTGACACCCTGATCGCCCCGCGGGGCCTTCTGCTCGCGGACCCTCAGGTTGCCGAAACGGCTCCCCTGGCAATTCTTCCCACCGCCCCCAAGATCACTCTGCGTCGCCGCCTGATCCGCTTCGGCGTCCTCGGCCTCGTGGTCGGCGGCCTCGCCGTGGCGGCCTCGGTGCTGCCGCTGCGCGACATCGCGGACGCGGTGGTCGCGCTCGGCCCCGCCGCCGCGGTCGCCATCGCAGTGGTCGGCGGGCTGCTGCTCTCGGTGCTCGTCCCCCGCACGGCGATCACGCTGGCCTGCGGCGCGCTGCTCGGCGCCGGCGTCGGCGCGGCGACCGCCCTGGCCGCCGCGGTGATCGCCGCGATCGCCACCTACTACGCGGGCCGCTGGGCCGGGCGGGGCGCGCTGGGCGCCAAGGCCGGCGGGCGGATGCAGCGCCTGGACGGCTGGCTCAACCGCCGTGGCCTCTCCGCGGTGCTGCTCGTGCGTTTCCTCCCGCTGGCGCCGTTCGGCCTGATCGGCTACGCCTACGGCACCACCAGCGTCTGCCGCAAGCGCTACCTGCTGGGCACCACGCTCGCCTCGATCCCGTCCGCGGTGTCCTACGCGGTGATCGGCGCGGCGGTGACCGCTCCCGGCGACCTGAACCCGATGAGCCTGGCGCCGGCCCTGATCGGCTTCGCCCTCACCACCACGATCGTGGTCCGCTGGCGCCGAGCCGCCCGCCGCGCGGCGGCGATCGCCACCGCCACCGCAATCTGACCCGAAGCACAGCGAAAGGCCCGGCCATTCGGCCGGGCCTTTCGTCTTGGCCGCATGCCGCCCGCCGCGCCGCCACCCGCCGCCCAGCGCGCCGCTACCCGCCGCCCAGCGCGCCGCTACCCGCAGCACCGCCGCCCAGCGCGCCGCTACCCGCAGCACCGCCGCCCAGCGCGCCGCCACCCGCCCGCCGCACCGCCACCTCCCCCACCCAGGCACTGGGTGGGCCTGAAATTAGGCGACGGCTACGACATTTCTGGCCGGCCATCCACAGCAGCACAAAAGGCCCGGCCCACCCGGGGCCGGGCCTTTCGCTTGTCTCAGTCAGACGACGACGCTGACCAGGCGGCCCGGCACCACGATGACCTTCTTCGGCTCGCGGCCGGCCAGCGACTCCGCCACCTCGGCCAGCGCCACCTCGCGCACCAGCGCCTCCGCCGCGTCCGGCGCCACCTCGACCCGCCCGCGGACCTTGCCGTTGATCTGCACCGGGTAGGTGATCGACTCGGCCTTCAGCAGCTCCGGGTCGGCCACCGGGAAGTCCGCATAGGCCAGCGTGCCCGAATGGCCCAGCTTCCCCCACAGCTCCTCGGCCATGTGCGGGGCGAACGGCGACAGCATCAGCACCAGTGGCTCGACCGCCTCGCGGGACGCGACCGGCAGCGGGGTCAGCCCGTTGGTCAGCTCGATCAGCTTGGCGATCGCGGTGTTGAACCGCAGCTCGTCCAGGTCGGTGCGGACGCCGTCGATGGTCCGGTGCAGCAGCCGGCGGGTCTTGGCGTCCAGCGGGTCGTCGGTGACCCGCACCGCGCCGGTCTCCTCGTCCACCACCAGCCGCCACACCCGCTGCAGGAAGCGCTGCGAGCCGACCACCGCGCGGGTCTCCCACGGGCGGGACACGTCCAGCGGGCCCATCGCCATCTCGTAGACCCGGAACGTGTCGGCGCCGTACTGATCGCACATCTCGTCGGGGGTCACCACGTTCTTCAGCGACTTGCCCATCTTGCCGTACTCGCGGGCGACCTCCTGGTCGTGCCAGAACCACTTGCCGTCGCGCTCGACAACCTCCTCGGCCGGCACGATCACGCCACGCGCGTCCCGGTATGCGTACGCCTGGATGTAGCCCTGGTTGAACAGGCGCTTGAACGGCTCGAACGATGACACGTGACCCAGGTCGAACAGGACCTTGTGCCAGAACCGCGCATACAGCAGGTGCAGCACGGCGTGCTCGACCCCGCCGACGTACAGGTCCACGCCGCCGGTGTCGCCGGGCTTGCGCGGGCCCATCCAGTAGGCCTCGTTCTCCGGGTCGACCAGCCGCTTGTCGTTGTGCGGGTCCAGGTAGCGCAGCTCGTACCAGCAGGAGCCGGCCCACTGCGGCATGGTGTTGGTCTCGCGGGTGTAGTGCTTCGGACCGTCGCCCAGGTCCAGCTCGACCTCGACCCAGTCCTTCTTGCGGGACAGCGGGGTCTCCGGCTCGCTGTCCGCGTCGTCCGGGTCGAACGTGCGCGGCGAGAAGTCGTCCACGTCCGGCAGCAGCACCGGCAGCATCGACTCGGGCAGCGCCACCGGCAGGCCGGTCTCGTCGTAGACGATCGGGAACGGCTCGCCCCAGTACCGCTGCCGGCTGAACAGCCAGTCGCGCAGGCGATAGGTGGTGGCGCCGCGGCCCTGGCCGTCCTGCTCCAGCCGGGAGATCATCGCCGCCTTGGCGTCGGCGACCCCCATGCCGTTCAGCCAGTCGCTGTTGATCGCCGGCCCATCACCCGTGAAAGCGCCCGCAAAACCTTCAGGCGCTTCGACCGTACGAATGATCGGCAGGTCGAAGACCTCGGCGAAGGCCCAGTCCCGCTCGTCCTGGCCGGGCACCGCCATGATCGCGCCGGTGCCGTAACCGGCCAGCACGTAGTCCGCGATGAACACCGGGATGCGCGCGCCGTTGACCGGGTTCGTCGCATAGGCGCCGGTGAACACGCCGGTCTTGACCTTGCCGTCGGCGGTGCGCTCGTCGTCGGTCTTGGCCGCGGCGTCCGCCCGGTAGGCCGTCACCGCGTCGGCCGGCGTGGCGTGCCCACCGGTCCAGGCCGGCTTGGTGCCCTCCGGCCAGGCGTCCGGCACGATCGTGGAGACCAGCGCGTGCTCCGGCGCCAGCACCATGTACGTCGCACCGAACAGCGTGTCGGGACGGGTGGTGAAGACGCTGATCACGTCGTCGCCGTCCATCGGGAAGTCGACGTGCGCCCCGCGCGAGCGGCCGATCCAGTTGCGCTGCATGTGCTTGACCGGCTCCGGCCAGTCCATCAGCTCCAGGTCCTCGACCAGACGGTCGCCGTATTCGGTGATCCGCATCATCCACTGCTTCAGGCTGCGCTGGAACACCGGATAGTTGCCGCGCTCGCTGCGGCCGTCGGGGGTGACCTCCTCGTTGGCCAGCACCGTGCCCAGCCCCGGGCACCAGTTCACCGGCGCCTCGCTGACATAGGCCAGCCGGAAGCCGTCGATCACCTTGCGCCGGTCGATCGGGGACAGGTCGGCCCAGGCCACGTCGCCGGGCACCGCGCGGGCGCCGGACTCGAACTCGGCGATCAGGTCGTCGATCGGCCGGGCCTTGCGGGCCTCCCGGTCGAACCAGGAGTTGAACACCTGCAGGAAGATCCACTGGGTCCAGCGGTAGTACTCCGGATCCGTGGTGGCCAGCGAGCGGCGGTTGTCGTAGCCCAGGCCCAGCCGGCGCAGCTGGCCGCGGTAGCGCTCGACGTTCGCCTCGGTGGTGGTGCGCGGATGGGTGCCGGTCTGCACCGCGTATTGCTCAGCGGGCAGCCCGAACGCATCGAAGCCCATCGGGTGCAGCACGTTGAAGCCGGCCATCCGCTGGTAGCGGGCGTAGCTGTCGGTGCCGATGTAGCCCAGCGGGTGCCCGACGTGCAGGCCGGCGCCGGACGGGTAGGGGAACATGTCCTGCACGAACATCTTGGGCGCGCCGTGCCGCGGATGCTCCGGGTCGGCCAGCTCACCCTCCGGGTTCGGCGCGAAGAAGGTGCCGTTCTCCTCCCAGTACGCCTGCCAGCGCGGCTCGATCTCGCCGGCGGTCGCGGCGGTGTAGCGGAAGGGCGGTGTCTCGGACTCGCTCATCTTCACCATCTCGTCAAAGTCAAAAGTGGCCGGGGACAGCCTGCTTCAGGGCATAAAAAAGCCCCTCTCGCAGGAGGGGGCGCCGCGCTGCCGTCGGATGACGGGCGAGCACGGCTAGCTAAGAAGCAGGAAACTCCGGGCCATGCGTTGCATGATACCGGTCGCCGCCGACCGACGGCGACCGGTATCACCTCGTGCGTGCTAGGCGGTCGGCGTTCCGTACGCCGCCAGTTCGACGGAGTCCATGAACACGCAGCCGCTGTAGCCCTCGTTGCCGGTCGGGCAGAGCCCCGCGTCCTGGCCCTGCGTGGTGACCATGGTGTAGCGGATGAACGAGACGCCGGTGGTGCCCGCGGTGAGCGGGACCGTCTGCGGCGTGGTCGTCCAGGCCGGGAAGCTGCCGGTGGCGGCGACCGTCCAGGCCGTGCCGTCCGGCGACGTCTCGACCCGGAAGCCACCGGTCGAGGCGGTGATGTCGTCGCCACAGGTGGCGGACGGGTTGATCACCAGCTCGGAGATGGTGACCGCGGTCGGCATCTTGATCACCGCATTCTGTCCGCCGTCGGCCGTGTCCGAACCCCAGCCCGAGCCCTGCGACTGGTCGATCAGCTGCGGCGGACCGCAACCGAACGGGGTGTAGTCCGGCCCGGTCGCCGAGACGATCGACGCGCCACCGCTGGACGCCGCCCAGTCCCGGCGCACCTGCCAGTCGAGGCGGGTGGTGCCGGAGTTCACCGAGACGGTCCGTGACTGCGGGTCATAGCCGGCCCCACTGGCGAAGACCTTCGGGTACGTGCCCGGAATGATCCCGCTGATCGTGTACGAGCCGTCCGCCGCCGTGGTGGCCGCGTAGTCACCGGCGAACCCGGAGGCGTGCCCGCCGAAGCCGACGGTGACGCCGGCCGACGGGCGGCCGCTGTCCCGGTCGGTGACCGTGCCGGTGAGCGCGCCCCGCGGGGTGTTCGCCGGCGGCGGCATCGAGAAGTCCTCGGCCGGCGCGACGTCCGCCCCGTTGACGGCTCCGGCGAAGTAGCCCATGCCGCGGGCGGCGAAGACCTGCCAGATCTTCGTCTGCTGCTTGCCCTGGTTGACGACCAGGTCGGCTTGCAGGATCGAGTTGCGCATGTCCAGGTAGGACGGGTCCGCCGGGGACAGCTCCATCGCCCGGGTGACCAGCGACCGAGCCTTCTGGCTGCCGATCGCGGTGCGCAGATCCCAGAGGGTCTGCGACCAGATCACGCCGTCCGAGTGCACCTGCGGTCCACCGCCGGCCCAGATCTTGCCGAAGTCGCCGTAGGTGTAGCCGCCCGGGCCGGTGCTCGCGGTGCCCGCGCAGGCGGTCGCGGTGCTGCCCACCTTGCAGTCCATCGGCTGGGTGCGGATGGTGCCGCCGGAGTACCAGTACTTGCCGACCCGGACCTCGCCGTCCGTCGCGGTGTCCGTCTCGAGGCCCTCGTCGACCAGGTAGTCCATCGCGTACCAGTCGCTCCACGCCTCGCCCATCGCGCCGGGCTGCTGGCTGTTCAGCGTGGAGTTGCCGGTCGCGTCCACCACCAGGCGGTTGGACAGGCCGTGGCCGTACTCGTGGTAGACGATGTCCGCCGCGTCGCCGGTGTTGCCCGCGATGCTCTGGGCGCTGGGCAGCGCCAGGTACATCTGCATGCGCGGCGGGGTGCCGTCCGGCGGGGTCAGCATGTTGGCGTTGTTGTCGTGGTCGGCGTCCGGGAGGCCGTTCGCCGTGTTGGCGCCGTCCAGCGACTGGCCCTGCACGGCGTCGCCGTCGACCGCCTCGAAGTTGCCGGCCGCCCGGGTGAAACCGATCGGGGCGGCGGCCAGGTGGTCGTGCCAGTTGCCGAGGAACCAGTACATCTGGGCGGCGTTCTGCTCGCGGTTGGCCTGCCAGGAGAACGGCACGGCCGGGTTCCAGGAGCACTGGTACGCGGCCGAGCAGCGGCCGCCGACCTGCGCGGAGAAGTCCACGAACGGGAAGTCGAAGCTGCGCTTGGCGGCCGGCAGCACCTCCTCGGCGGCCTGCGGGGCGTCGTCGTCGTTGACGTCCGAGTAGACGTGCGCGACGTTGCCCTCGAGCTTCGGGGCGTTGACCGGCAGCCACTTGTTCAGGTTGACGCTGCGCTGCTCGCCACCGCGCGGGGCGCCCGGGTAGTTTTCCCAGGTCTGCGCGCGGTCGTGGGCGAGCAGGCTCTGCCGGTAGAGCACCCGGCCGTCGGACGCGTCCACCACGTGCAGGTAGCCCTCGTCCATGGAGATCGTCTGCCAGGCCGGCTTGGGGCCGCTCGCGGTCTGGAACACCACCTGCCGGGCGCTGCCGCCGTCGCTGAAGGTGGCGGTCTTGGTGGTGGCGGACTTGACGGTGGCCTTCGACGTGCCGAAGACGTCCTTCACCGCGGCCTGCTGCGCCTGGGCGGCGGTCAGCTTCGCGGCGCCCGCGGAGGCGGGCAGTGCGGCCAGCGGGGACCCGTCGATGCCGATCAGCCGGCCGTCCTTGGCGACGTGCGCCTTCAGGCCGTTGCCGAAGACGTCCACTCCGCCGACGCTCTGGGTGAAGCTCAGGTGTGCGGTGCCGGCGACGTCGACATAGCTCTTGCGCAGGCTCAGCCCGGCGATGTCCGCGGCGGTGAGGCCGAAGACCGCGGCGTTGGCCTTGACGTAGTCGCGGGCGATGCGCTCCGGACTCTTGCTCGAGGCCGCGGTGAGAAAGCCGTCGAGTTTGGCGACCCGGCGCGGCGTACCGGTCGTCTTGTCGATGTCGACGATCCCCTGCACGCCGAGCGAAGCACGCAGATCGCGTGCCGCCGAGCCGGGTTTCGCCGCCGTCAGCGCGCGCAGCGCGGCGGGCGAGCCGGTCCGCGCGGGTGCGGCGGTCCGGGCGTCGAAGTTGGGCAGCTCCGCGTCATGGGCGGCGGGCGTGACTCCGCCCGGCTGCGGTGCGGCCTGCGCCTGGTTGGGCAGCAGGGCCGCGAGCAACACCACTCCGGCTGCGGCGGCGAGTAACCGCCGGCCGGATGGTGCGGTCGAAATGTTCATCCAGGTCCCCTATGGCCTACATGGCCTACATGAGGTGCGCCACCCGATGAGGCGAAACCGGGGACCCACCCCCACTGCGGTACGTCGATGCCCGATCGTTTCGAGCATTGAGACAGGTAACCAGATCGATGTCCGATTCGTTACTCATCCGTGATGCGTGCCCGGTTGACCACCGTCCGAGGCGAGAGGCTGCCGGGCTCGGCGGTTTGCTGTGACCGGGCTAACCTGTCAACACGGGCGGCGAGCGCCGGAGGCCCACGGACCGCCGGCCGCCCACGAACCTTCGGTTCCCTTTCGGCGTGCGCGCTTGGATAAGGGGCTGGTACGACTTGGAGGAGGCCCGTGACAACGCCAACCTGGGATGAGCCGGGCGGCGCCCTGCCGCCCGCGGAGTTCCGTGCCGCGACCGAAGCCATCATGGCCAACATCGAGCAGGTCATCGAAGGCAAGAGTGCAACGGTCCGGCTGGCACTAGCCGTGATGCTCGCCGAGGGTCATCTCCTCATCGAGGACGTGCCCGGCGTCGGTAAGACCAAGCTCGCGAAAGCGCTGGCCCGCAGCATCGACTGTTCGGTGCGGCGGATCCAGTTCACCCCCGACCTGCTGCCCAGCGACGTCACCGGGGTGAGCGTCTACAACCAGGAGCAGCGCGACTTCGAGTTCAAGCCGGGTGCGGTGTTCGCCAACCTGGTGGTCGGCGACGAGATCAACCGGGCCTCGCCCAAGACCCAGTCCGCCCTCCTGGAGTGCATGGAGGAGCGGCAGGTCACGGTCGACGGCACGACCTATGAGCTGCAGGCGCCGTTCATGGTGATCGCGACGCAGAACCCGATCGAGATGGAGGGCACCTACCCGCTGCCCGAAGCTCAGCGTGACCGGTTCACCGCCCGCATCGCGATGGGCTACCCGGACCCGCGCGCCGAGCTCGCCATGCTCAGCGGGCACGGCTCGGTCGACCCGCTGAACAAGCTGCGAGCGGTGTCCGACGCGGCGCTGGTGCGGCGGCTGATCGCCACCGTGCGCGAGGTGCACGCGGCCGACGCCGTGCAGCAATATGCGATCGCCCTGGTCACCGCGACCCGCGAGGCGCCGGAGATCCGGCTCGGCGCGTCCCCGCGGTGCACCCTGCAGCTGCTGCGCACGGCCAAGGCCGTGGCCTGTCTCGAGGGCCGCGACTACGTGCTGCCGGACGACCTGCAGGCGCTCGCCGTCCCGGTGCTCGCGCACCGCATCATCCCCACCACGGACGCCCAGCTCAACCGGCGCACCACCGACGCCATCGTGGCCGAGATCGTGCACCGGCTCCCGCTGCCGCACGACCGCTCACGCTCGCCGTACGACACCCGGCAGGCCGGCGACGGACGCGCGCAGTACGAGTCGCGGGGGCGTTAGGCATGCGGGAGGCCATGCGGGGCCTGACCACCCGGGGCCGATCGTTCCTCGCCGCCGCGGCGGCCGCCGCCATCTCGGCGTTCATCCTCGGCGAGCGCGATCTGCTGCGGGTGGCCATCCTGCTGGCCGCGCTGCCGCTGCTGGCGGCGGCATATGTCGGACGCAGCCGTTACAAGCTGGCCTGCACACGATCGCTGGAGCCCGGCCGCACCCCGGTCGGCTCCAGCGCGCGGGTCATCCTGCGCCTGCAAAACCTGTCCCGGCTGCCCACCGGCACGCTGCTGCTGGAGGACCGGCTGCCCTATGCGCTGGGCTCCCGGCCGCGGGTGGTGCTGGAGCGTCTCGGGCCGCACCAGGCGAGCTCGGTGGCATACACGGTGCGGGCCGACGTGCGCGGGCGCTACCCGGTCGGGCCGCTGGTCATCCGGCTGACCGACCCGTTCGGGCTGTGCGAGCTCAACCGCTCGTTCCCCAGCGTCGACCGGCTCACCGTGATCCCGCAGGTGGTGCCGCTGCCCGCGGTGCGGCTCGCGGGCGAATACGCGGGCACCGGCGAGAGCCGCGCCCGGTCGGTGGCCGTGCACGGCGAGGACGACGCGGCGACCCGCGAATACCGGCGCGGCGACGACCTGCGGCGGGTGCACTGGCGCTCGACCGCGCGCACCGGCGAGCTGATGGTCCGGCGCGAGGAGCAGCCCTGGGAGAGCCGGGCCACAGTGGTCCTGGACACCCGGGTCTACGCGCACCGCGGCGAGGGGCCGACCGCCAGCTTCGAGTGGGCGGTCTCGGCGGCGGCCAGCATCGCGGTGCACCTGCGCCAGGCGGGCTACAAGTTGCGCCTGGTCACCGGCAACGGCGTCGACGTGGACGCCACCGACGGGACCGGCGACCACATCATCCTGGACACCCTGGCGGACGTGACCACCGCGCAGAACGGCGACATCTCGGTGCTCGTCGAGCAGGTTCGCCGGCGGTCCGACGGCGGCCTGGTGATCGGCCTGTTCGGCAGCCTCACGGTGGCCGAGGCCGAGGTGCTGAGCGGGCTGCGCGGCAACGGCGCCACCTGCATCGGCTTCGCCATCGACAGCACCACCTGGGTCAACCTGACGCCGGCCGACCGCACCGAGGCCGATCGGGCTCAGGAGGCGGCGGCTCTTTCTCTCGTACGCGCGGGCTGGCGCTCGCTGCCGGTCGTGCACGGCGACGCCCTGCCCGCGCTCTGGCCGGCCGCCGCCCGCGGCTCGCAGGGCTTCGCGTGGCGCGCGGCGATGGCCGAGACGGTGGCCGGCGGAGGCCGGCGATGACGTTCTTCCGGAAAGGAACCTTCAGTGACCGGGCGTAGGCGACTCGGCCTCGTGGCCGCGAGCGCGACCCTGCTGGCGGCCGCACCGCTCTCCGTGATCTTCGACGCGTGGACCTGGCTGATGCAGTGCATCCTGGCGGTCGGCCTGGTGGCCGGCGCCGCGGTGCTCGCCCGCACCCTGCGGTTGCCGTCCTGGGCCCAGGCCCTCGGCATGGTGCTCACCCTGCTCCTGGTCCTGACCTGGATGTTCCCCAGCGGCGAGGAGATCCTCGCGCTGTTCCCCGGCCCGGACACGTTCACCCACTTCGGCCAGCTGTTCAGCCAGGCCGGCGAGGACACCCGCAACTACGGCGTGCCGGTCCCCGACCGCGATGCGCTGCTGTTCATCACCGTGCTCGGCGTCGGCTCCTGCGCGATCGGCGTCGACCTGATGACCGTCGTGCTGCGTCGGCCCGCCCTGGCCGGCCTGCCGATGCTGGCGATCTATTCGGTGCCGGTCGCGATCTTCGTGGACAGCGTCCCGGCCGTCCCGTTCATCATCGGCGCGATCGGCTTCCTCTGGCTGCTGGTCGCGGACAACGTCGACCGGGTGCGCCGCTTCGGCCGCCGCTTCACCGGCGACGGGCGCGACGTCGACGTGTGGGAGCCGTCCCCGCTGGCCGCGGCCGGGCGCCGGTTGGCCGCCATCGGCGTGGCCGTCGCGGTGGTGCTGCCGCTGGCCGTGCCCGGCCTGACCACCGGCCTGCTGTCGCGGCTCACCCAGGTGGGCAACGGGTCGGGCACCGGGGGTTTCGGCACCGGCGGCAACGGGCGGGTCAACCTGTTCGCCTCGCTGAGCGGGTCGCTGACGCAGAGCGAGACCCGCGACATGATCAAGGTGACGACCAACGAGGCCGACCCGTTCTACCTGCGGCTGGGCGTGGCGGACGTGATCAACCCCCAGGGCTTCGCCAACCGTACGCCCACCGGGCGCCCGGTCAACCGCGGTCTGCCCGACCCGCGGGAGGACCAGCAGGCCGGCGTGCAATATCGGCAATACCGCGCCACCGTGCAGATCGAGGATCTGAACATGGCGTTCGCCCCGATCTACACGATCCCGGTGGCGGCCGACGACCTCGGCGGCAACTGGTCCTACGACCAGGCGACCCAGGTGGTCTTCTCGAACCGGACGACGACGAAGGACAAGGAGTACACCTTCGACTACGTCCGGCCGCGCTTCAGCGCCGACGCGTTGCGCCGCGCCAAGCCGCTGGAGGAGAGCAACCCGCTGCGCGCGCAGACCCAGGTGCCCGAGGACCAGTTCGTGAAGCAACTGGTGGCGGACCGCACCAAGGGCGAGGAGACGGAGTACGACAAGGTCCGCGCGATCTACGACTACTTCTCGGCGAAGAACGGGTTCACGTACAGCCTGCAGACCACGTCCGGCACCAGCGGTTCGGAGATCGCGACCTTCCTGCAAAACAAGATCGGCTTCTGCCAGCAGTACGCGGCGGCGATGGCCTGGATGGTCCGGACCGCGGGCATCCCGGCCCGGGTGGCGTTCGGCTTCACCCGCGGCGGCACGCCGGACGGCAACACCTGGACGCTGACCAACCGCAACGCGCACGCCTGGACCGAGGTCTACTTCGAGGGCTTCGGCTGGGTGCCGTTCGACGCCACCCCGGCGGCCGGCGTGGTTGGTTCGAGCCGTTCCGACTGGGCGCCCGACACCGACCGGGTGGAGCCGACCGCGTCGACCTCGACCGGCCCGGTCGCCCCCAACTCGAGCTCGTCCGCCGCGGCCGGCGAGGACCCCCGCCTGGACCGCGAGTTCAACGACCCGGGCCTGGCCGCGGGCGGCGGCGGCAGCTCGTCCGGCGGCTCGACGACGGCCCTGTGGATCGTCGGCTTCGCGGCCCTGCTGATCGCATTGCTGCTGGTCCCGGCCCTGCGCCGGGTCCTGGTGCGACGCCGGAGACACCACGCCACGGTGCCCAAGGAACCGTCGATCGCAGCCGCGACAGCTGCGGGCGGCGACCCGGCCCGCAACGTCACGGTCACCACGGAGACCGTGCAGGCACGGGAGGACGCGCACGCCGCCTGGGACGAACTGGTCGACACGATGATCGACTTCCGGGTGCCGGTCGACCCGGCCGAGACCCCGCGGGTGACGGCTCAACGCCTGGTCCGAGACGCGGAGCTGGACACCGCACCGGCCGAGTCGGCAACGTTGCTGGGCACGGCGGAGGAACGAGCCCGGTACGCCCGCAAGCCCCTCCAGGGCGGCGAGCTGACCGACGCGCTGAGCCAGGTGCGCAAGGGCCTGTCCCGCAGCTCGACGCGCCGCACCAGGCTGGCGGCGGCCCTGATGCCCCCATCGGTGCTGCTGCGCTGGCGACTGGCGCTGGGCGACATCTCGGCCAACACGGTCGACTTCTTCAGCCGAGCCCGAGATTTCGTCATCCGCTTCAGCCCCCGCCGCCTACTCCCCCACCGCTCCCGCTAACCCCAAACGCACACCGCGCGCCGGACGCCCAACAGGCCAACCCGGCGCGCGGTCCAGCTCCCCCGCCACCCACCCAAACCTCGACGCGCGATCCAGCTGCCCCGCCGCCCACCCAAACCTCGACGCGCGATCCAGCTGCCCCGCCGCCCGCACAACCTCGAGCGCGATCCAGCTCGCCCTTCCGACCCGCACAGGCCCCAGGTCTACAGCGGTCGAGGAGGAACCCCCTGCGGCCGACACCAGACGACCCCGGACTTCACGCCGCTCTCGCTTGATCGGCAGGACACGGCCCAGCCACAAGTCCAATCCAGACCCGGGCGAACCGGCCGAGAGGTGTCGCGAGCGCCTACCCGCGGCCTGAACTCACACGGGTTGGCTCGCCTGATAACGGCAGCAAGCAGCGCATGGTTTCACCGCGACACAAGTCGCATTTCGCCCGTCGATGAGTTGAGCGTCAAAAAGGACGAGGCATAGCCGAAGTTCTTTTTGACGCTCAACTCATCGGCCGCCTTTGGGGCGAAATGCCGGAGGAGCGAAGCGACGACCAGCAAGCTCAGCAGCCGTATGCAACCAGCTCAGCCATCGCGGGTCGTGCCCGAGCAACCAGCCCAGCCATCGCGGGTCGTGCCCGAGCAACCAGCCCAGCCATCGCGGGCCACGCCCCGAGCAACCAGCCCACCCCATCGCGGGCCACGCCCCGAGCAACCAGCCCAGCCCATCGCAGGTCACGCCCCGAGCAACCAGCCCAGCCCATCGCAGGTCACGCCCCGAGCAACCGCCCAGCCACCACGGGGCACGCCCTCGGCAACAAACCCCGCACAGGGGTAGACGCCCTCGGCAACCAACCCAGCCAGCGCAGAGGGGTAAGACCCAGGCAACCAGCCCAGGCCGAAGCGGTTGCGCGACCACCCGACTCCAGAACCACGCGTTCCACCAAGGCGGCCACAACCGCCGCAGACAAAAAGGGCGATGGCGGCCTATGGCCGCCATCGTCGGTTTGCCCGGTGCAGGGTTTTCGGGCCCGAAGGCCCGGCGATCAGGTTATCGGTGACCTTCAGGCCGGTTCTTCCAGCGCTCTTCGAGCCGATCCAACAATCCCCCGGACTTCCGTGTCTGGCGGGTGCGACGGGTCGCGGTGCCGCCGACGGCGTGCAGATCGGTGGTCTGGCCCTTGCGGCGGCTCTGCATGGCGAACGCCGCGGCGGCCAGCATCACGACGAAGCCGGCCACGCCGAGGGGCGTGTTGCGGCTCACCGTGCCATAGACGACGAGGGCCAATCCGGCAATGATCACGAAGGCGGCGACCACCAGCCGGCGCCGAGCGTGGAATCGCGGGTCGTTGGCCCGCACGGCCGAGGCGAACTTGGGGTCCTCGGCAAGCGACCGCTCGATCTGATCGAACAGCCGCTGCTCGTGCTCAGAGAGCGGCACGGCTTTCCTCCCCGGGCGCATGTCCGGCCCCGAGGCCGGGGTCGGGTCCTGCCAGTCTGACCGACACAACCAGTGTGACTGATATAACCACTGTGACCGTCACATCTCTGTGGCGGATGCACCAGTGTGACACCGATGACACTAGACAGCCCACCGGCTGCCTTCCCGCAAGTCTACGAGGGGCTTGGCGGGTCGGAAAGCGGGACGACCGCCGAGTGCGGGTGATTTTCGGTTCTGCGAAGATCAGATCGGCCGAGAAGACTGGCTGGACCGACGACAGAACGGCCGAAACGGGCGGCCACCGCGTCTGCCGCCGCCTCGGCCTCGCGCCACCCGCGCTCCGGTGCACCCAGTGTGAGCTGCCGCGATGCGCCCGCAGCCCCGGTCAGCCCCTCGATCCGCACGCCGATCAGGCGGATCTGCTCGGCCGGACCCAGCGTGGTGAACAAACCCCAGGAGATCTCGAAAATCTCACGTGCCACATCGGTCGTCGTCGTCACCGTGCGGGACCTGTTGACGGTCTTGAAATCCGCCAATCTGACCTTGATCGCCACGGTGCGCCCGACATGCCCGCTCGCCCGCAGCCGCGCGCCCACCTTTTCCGACAGGGCGAGCAGGCTGCGCTTGATCACCGCGGGGTCGCCGACGTCGGTGTCGAAGGTCATCTCGGCGCCGATCGATTTCTCCACGTGCTCGGGCTCGACCCGGCGCGGGTCGCGGCCCCAGGCGAGCTCGTGCAGGTGCAGAGCCGACGCCTCGCCGAGCGCGCCGCGCAGCATGCCGACCGGCGCGCGGGCCAGGTCGCCGACCGTCATCAGGCCGAGCCGGTGCAGCGTCTCGGCGGCTTTCTCCCCCACGCCCCAGAGCGCGTCCACCGGCAGCGGGTGCAGGAAGTCGAGCACCAGGCCGGACGGGACCACCAGCAGACCGTCGGGTTTCGCCCGGGTGGATCCGAGCTTGGCCACGAACTTGCTGGACGCGACGCCGACCGAACAGGTCAGCCGCTGGTCCTCGAAGATCCGCCGGCGGATGCTCTGGGCGATCACGGCGGGCCGGCCGAGCAGCCGCTGGGCGCCGGCCACGTCGAGGAACGCCTCGTCGAGGGAGAGCGGCTCGACCAGGGGCGTCACGTCCCGGAAGATGCCCATCACGGCCCGGGAGGCGGCCGTGTATTGCTCGAAGTCGGGCGGCAGGAAGATCGCCTGCGGGCACAGCGCCCGGGCACGCATCGCCGGCATCGCGCTGCGTACCCCGAATTTTCTTGCCTCGTAGCTCGCCGAACTGACCACGCCGCGCGGGCCCACCCCGCCGACCACCACCGGCCGGCCGCGCAACTCGGGTCGCCGGCGGACCTCGACCGCCGCGAAGAACGCGTCCATGTCGACGTGCAGGAACGTGCAACCCGCGTCGTCGGCCTCCGGCCCGAACCGCGGGTCACGCCCACGCCCGATGGCTTGACTGCGTCCCACGGGATGGAGGCTAGCCGGACCCCCCGACAAAACTGATGAGCGGAACCGTCATCTCGGCCGCGGTCACCGAGCCGTGGAAGGCGATCATCTTGGAGATCGCCGGCGGTTCCCAGCCGGGGGCCAGCGTGGCCGTGCGGCCCTGGCAGATCACCACGACGTCGCCGATCCGGCCGGCATGCGCGGGCGGTACCGGGCCGTACCAGCCGCCGTCGATCGCCTCCTCGCGGCTGAGCACCCAGGCCCGGTCGCCGAGGAGCGATCGGCACTCCGCCCGCACGTCCGCGGCGGCACCGTCGGCGACGTGCAGATATCGCGCGCGCGGCTCGCCCGCGATGGCGACCACGCCGTCGGGAGCGAGTTCGACGCGTTGATCAAGCGGCACGTTGAGCTGGCCGTGGTCCGCCGTGATCAGCAACGCCGCGCTCGCCGGCAGGCCGCTGACCAGGATGTCCACCAGCTTCTCGACGTTCGCGGCGGCGGTGTGCCAGGCCGGCGAGCAGACGCCGTCGTCGTGGCCGGCCTTGTCCAGGTCGGGGTGATATCCGTAGACCAGCCCGGGTCCGGCGCGCAGCGCGTCCAGCATCCCGGCGGCCAGCGCCACGTGGTCGGCTCCGCCACGGAACGCCGCGCCCCGGTTGGCGGCGACGCTGAGCCCGCTGCCCTCGAACTCCGCCCGCGTCACCTGGGTCACCGCGACCCCGGCGGCGGCGGCCGTCTCGAAGCGGGTCGGCACCGGCTGCCACTGCGCCGGGTCCGGGTCGTCCTGCCAGCGGATGTGGTTGAGAATCCGGCCGTCGGGCCGGCGCAGCAGGAAGCCGAGGACGCCGTGCGCGCCGGGTGGTGTCCCGGTGCCGAGGGTGACCAGGCTGACCGGCGTCGTGCTCGGAAAACCCGAGGTCAGGGTACGCGCGCCCGCCCCGATCCGAGCCAGCCCGGAAGCCTGCGGCAGTTGATGCGTCCCCAGCCCGTCGACCAGCAGCACCGCCACGCGATCCACCCCGCCCAGCGATTCGCGCAACCCGAGCACGTCCGCCACACCGGGCACCCCGAGCAGCGCGGACACGCTCGGCATCAGATCGGCGAGGCTGCCCGTGCCATAGGCGGGCCGGACCGGACGCAGGGCGGAGGCCGGCAGCCCGTCGGACGGGACGCTCACGACTTACGGGCGAAGAGGTGGAGCTGCGACGCGATGTCCCGGAACGGCGGCCGCGCGGACAGGGTGAGCTCCAGCTCGACCATGGCCTGCGGATCCGCCTCGACGACCGCGGAGGGCACCAGGTCCGCGAGCACGCGTACCCCATGGGTCTCCTCGACCTCGAGCCCCGCGCCGCGCAACAGCGCCGCGGCCGTCTCCGCGTCGTAGCGCCGGCGCAGCGTGTCCCGCGGCCCGGCGCGGCCCTCCGGGTCGGTGAGCAGCGCGGACGCCGCCTCCAGATGGCCGTTGACGGCTCGGCCGAGCACCGCCGCGGCCCGGCCCGCGACCAGCACGCTGACCGCTCCCCCGGGGCGCAGCGCGGCCGCGATCGACGCGAGCACACCGGCCGGATCGTCGACCACTTCCAGCAACGAGTGCAGCAGGATCAGGTCGGCGCTGCCCGGCTCGACCAGCCCCGCCAGCGCGTCGCCGTCGCCCTGCAGCGCGCGCACCCGGTCGGCCACCCCGGCGTCGGCGGCCCGGCGGGTCAGCGCGGCCAGCGCGTCCGGGCTCGCGTCCACCACGGTGACCCGGTGGCCCGCCTCGGCCAGCGGCACCGCGAAGCCGCCGGTGCCCCCGCCCACGTCGAGGACGGTCAGCGCCCGGCCGGTCTGCCGCTCGAGCTCGCGGTGCAGCACGGCCCAGACCGCGGCGGTGCGCGGCGAACGGGGCGCGCGGGTCGGTGTGGTCTCCACAAACGCAGCGTATCGGGCGGTTGCTGGAATGCTCCGGCCAGCCTTTCCACGATCGTTGCCGGGGTGTCGGCACTCATTGGAACCTCATTCCATGAACACAGCTGAGAAACTGGCCCGGCAGGTCATCGACAACTTCCACGCGGACGAGATCGACCGCATCGGCGACCTGGTCACCGACGACTTCGTGGACCACGGCGCGCCGCCCTGGGCACCGCAGGGCCGCGCGGGCTACCTGCAGATCATGCGATTCCTGAAGAACGTGCTGCGGCTGCGCTACGAGATCCACGAGGTGGTCGCCGACGGTGACCTGGTCGCCGCCCGGGCCACCGTGCACGGCGTGCACAACACCGGCCACCTGGGCTTCCCGGCGACCGGCAAGCCCTACGCGATGAACACCATGCACCTGTACCGCGTCGAGGGCGGCCTGCTCGCCGAGCACTGGGGCGTGCGCGACGAGCTCAGCGTGCTCTGGCAGGTCGGCGCCCTGCCGACGCCGCAACCGGTGGCACTGTAGAGGCCATGACCCAGCCCTCGCCGCGGGCGGCGCCGCCACCGCTCGCCGCCCGCGCGGAACAGGTCCGGGCCACCCGGCAGAAGGTGCTGGCCTCGGCTCGTGACCTGTTCCTGGGGCGGGGTTATGCGGGGACGACGATCGAGGCGATCGCCCATCGGGCCGCGGTCAGCCCGCAGACCGTCTACAACGTGATCGGCGGCAAGGCGGCGCTGCTCAAGGCCGTCTACGACGTGGCGCTGGCCGGCGACGACGAGCCGGTGCCGATGAGCCGGCGCCCGATCTATCGGGAGATGGCCGCGGCCACCGATCCGCGCACCTGCCTGCGCCTCTATGCCCGGGTGGCGGGCGAGATGATCTCCCGGGCCGGCCCACTGATCACTGTCGTCTTCGTCGAGGGTGCCGGCCGCGACCAGGACCTGCGCGCCTTCATCGACAAGATCGAGAGCGAGAGAGCGACGGGTACGCGGGAGATGGCCCGCCACCTCAGCGGACGTTTCGGGCTGCGGCCGGGCCTGACCGAGGAGGAGGCGGCGGACGTGCTGTGGACGTTGACGTCGCCCGAGCTGGTCGACCGTCTCACCCGGCGTCGAGGCTGGTCGCTGGAGCGCTTCGAGCAGTGGCAGGCACAGACCATGGCCGACGCGCTGATCGGAGGGGTGTAATGCTGGGCCGATGGAGATCTTCGTCGAGACCGGCGGGCCCTATCGCTTGTGGGCCCGCGCGACCGGACCTTCCGGCGCACCCGTGGTGCTGCTCGTCATGGGCGCGAACGCGGGCGGCCTGACCTGGCCTTCAGCTCTGGTCTCCGCGCTCTCCGAGCACTACCGGGTGGTGGTTTACGACCACCGCGACACCGGGCGCTCGACGGGGGCGTTCGATGAGCATCCCTATGAGATCGCCGATCTGGCCGGCGACGCGGTGGCGGTGCTCGACGCGGTCGGCGCCGAGCGTGCGCACGTGGTCGGCATGTCGATGGGCGGGGTGCTGGTCCAGCTGCTGATGCTGGACGCGCCGTCCCGTCTGCTCAGCGCCACCGCATTCGCGACCGCTGCGCTGGGCGCCGGGCTCGCCGGCGGCGCGGAGGCACCGCCGATGCCCTCGCCGGATCCACGGCTCCTGTCACTGTGGGAGCACATGGCGGACGAGCGGGACCGGAAGGCCGAGCTGGATTGGCGGGTCGCGCATTGGCGGCTCCTGAACGGCGATCAGGTGCCGTTCGACGAAGCGGAGTTCCGGGCCCTCGAATCGTCGTTGATCGATCACGCGGGAACACCGCGGAACTCGGCGGCACATGCGCGGGCGGGTCAGTCCGGGTTGGAGCGCGGGGGTGAGCTGGCCGGGGTGAAGGTGCCGTTCCTGGTGATCGAGGCGCCGGCGGACCCGATCAACCCGCCGCCGCACGCGTCGCATCTGGCGGCGCGGGTGCCGGGCTCGAAGCTGGTCACCGTGCCGGGGATGGGTCACGCGCTGCCGGCCGCCGTGATCCCCCAGGTCACCGAGATCCTGCTCGACTTCTTCGCCGCCGCCGCCCGCTGACCGTCGCCTATCTGGATGACCACGCCGATCATCGACGCTGGGATGTCCGATTGGTGATTACGGCGGTGCCGCCGTCTGGTGTATTCAGGTCGGGTGGATGTCGACGTTGCACAGACCGCCGCCGCGGTGATGCCTTATGTGACCGCCGCGGTGACCGCTTACGGAGTGACCACGCTGGACAAGGTCCGCGACGCGATGGTGGACAAGGCCTCCGACGCGACCGTGGGCGTCGGGCATCGGCTGCTGGCCCGCATCCTGCGGCGCAAGGAGTCGGCGCAGGTGATCGAGGGCGCGATCGTCGATGTCGCGGCCGGCGAAGAAGACAGCGAGAAGGCCCTGCAGTTGCAGATCCGCAAGGCGCTGGCCGCTGATCCGGAGCTGGCACGGGAGATCGCGGGGATGTTGCCGGTCACCCACAACGAGGCGTCCGGGACACGGTCGATCGCGGCCACGAACATTTCCGGCATCGCGAGCACCGGGGACAACGCCACCTTCCACAAGTGACCGGTCCCGGCGAGCGGTCCATCACGGCCGGCGCCATCTCCGGGATCGCCAGCACCGGCGACCACGCGACCTTCGTCCAGCTGGACGCGGGCGCACTCAGGTCCCCTGACCAGGTGCCGCCGCCGGCCGGCCTGTGGAACGTGCCGCGACGGCCGTCCCGGGTGTTCGTGGGCCGCGACAAGGTGATGGAGTCCGTCGCGGAGACGCTGGCATCGTCGCCGCTCGGCGTGATCGGCCAGAGCGTCGCCGGTCTCGGCGGGGTCGGCAAGACCGAGGTGGCACTCCATCACGCCCATGCGTGCCGAGACCGGTACACGGGCGTGTGGTGGGTGAGCGCGGACAGCCGGACCAACGTCACCGCGGGTCTCGCCGCGCTGGCACACCGGCTCGCGCCGGCGACGGTCCTGCTGCCGGACGAGCAGGCCGAATCATGGTCCATGGCATGGCTCAACCAGCACCGCGGCTGGCTGTTGGTCCTGGACAACGTCGAGGAACCCGCCGACATCGAGCCGCTGCTGGGCGGCTTGGACGGCGGCCACGTCCTGGTCACCACCCGCCGCGACATCGAATGGGAGAGCCAGGGCCTGACCCCGATCCGATTGAGCACGCTCACCGCCGCCGAAGCGGTGCAGATGCTGTGCGAACGCACCGGCCAGACCGACGAAGCAACGGCGGCCGAGATCGCGGCCTACCTGGGCCGTCTGCCCCTGGCGTTGGAACAGGCCAGCGCCTATGTCAACCATCACCACATCCCGATGACCGCCTACCGTGATCAACTCAGCGACCAGCCGACCGACCTGCTAGCCGGTGTCGCGCCTGGACGGGACTCGCAACGCGCGGTCACCCGGGTGTGGGCCATCACCATCAAGGGTCTGTCCGACACTGATCCTCAGGCGGTCGAGATCTTGCGAGTCCTGGCCTGGCTCGCGCCCGACGACGTCCCTCGAGACCTGGTCACCGAGCTCACCGACGGCGACCAGGCGGCCGCCGACCGGGCTCTCGGCCTGCTCGCGTCGCACAGCATGGTCACCCTCACGACGGAGACCGTCAGCACCCACCGCCTCGTGCAAACCGTCCTGCGCCTCACGGCGCCCACGCTCGATCCTGGTAAACAGGCCGTCAACCTGCTCAACACGATGGCCCCGGACGACCCTCACAGAGATGTCGCCGGTTGGCCTCGCTGGCGCGAGTTGCTCCCGCACATCGTCGTTCTCGCCGAACACCTGCCCCTCAGCACCGACACCGCACTCAGTCGGCTGCTGAACGAGGCCGCGGTATTCGAATCACAGCAAGGCCTTTACCAGCAGGCCGAGGCTCATCTCACGCGCGCCTTGGCAATCGCCGAGGCAGGATTCGGCTCGGACCACCTCATCGTCGCCATCCGGCTGGGCAATCTCGCTTCCAGCTTCCGCGCTCTGGGCCGTGCTGGTGAAGCGGTGCCGCTGGAACAACGCGCACTCGCAATCACCGAGGCGGCGCTAGGACCGGACCACCCCGACGTCGCCATCCGGCTGGGGAATCTCGCCGGCAGCTATCACGCTCTGGGCCGAACGGCGGAGGCGGTTGCGATGTGCGAGCGTGCGCTGGCCATCACCGAAACGGCGCTGGGTTCGGACCACGCCGATGTCGCCATCCGGCTGGGTAATCTCGCGTTCATCCTTCGAGCCCTGGGCCGTGCTGGTGAAGCGATGCCTCTCGAAGAACGCGCACTCGCAATCAGCGAAGCGGCGCTAGGACCAGACCACCCCGACATCGCCATCCGGCTGGGAAACCTCGCATCCAGCTATCACGCACTGGGCCGCGCCGGAGAAGCGGTGCGGCTGGAACAGCGCGCACTCACCATCACCGAGGCGGCGCTAGGACCGGACCACCCCGACGTCGCCATCCGGCTGGGAAACCTCGCATTCAGCTATCACACTTTGGGCCGCGCCGGAGAAGCGGTGCCCTTGGAACAGCGCGCACTCGCGATCACCGAGGCGGCGCTGGGCCCAGACCACCCCGACGTCGCGACTTTGCTGGGGAATCTCGCTGCCACCCTTCGCACCCTGCGCCGGGCCGCTGAGGCGGTGCGATTGGAACAGCGCGCACTCGCGATCAGCGAAGCGGCGCTAGGACCAGACCACCCCGACATCGCCATCCGGCTGGGAAACCTCGCCTCCACCTATCATGCTTTGGGCCGGAAGGGTGAGGCGATGACACTATGCCGTCGGGCGATGCAGGTCGCCGACGGGAGCTTGCCGGAAGACCACCCCATCGCGAAAGGGCTGCACGCTCTCCAGGGTTTTCTGCAGCACGATTCAGAAAGCCAGGATTCGGGTGGCAACCAATTGTCAGAAGGTGAATAGGGCGCCGGTTGCCTGGGTCATGGCGCACTGGTTGCCGAACGTCGACTCCCAGTGGATGGGCGTTCCCTTCCAGGTGCCGGACACCGTGGCCGTGATCGGGGCGAACTCCATCGTGCACATGCCCGCGGCCGGCGTCAGCTTTCCCGGATCGCCGTCCACCGACTTCAGCGTCTTGCACGCCTTCTGTGGCTGCGGGTGTCCGCCGCCGGGCGGCGAACACGTCAGCACCACCGCCGCCGCGAAGCCGACCTCCGCCATGTAACTCAGCGTGAGATCCGTTTTCGGTTCGGCGACAGCGACCGGAACGGGCCGCGGGGCCGCCGCCGGTCCGGTGCTCGTCGCCTGCGCCGGCGCCCCGCCGACCATCGTCGTCGCCAGCAGAATCGCCGCGACCGGCATCGTGCGCTTCATGGTCCACTCCCCCGTGTAGTCCGCATCCGGTATAAGGCACCAAAGGTGCAAAGGTTGCGGAAGTCGGAGAAAACTGGCCGTTCAGCGGAAGTCGCGCGACGCCGGGCTGATCGGTGGAGTCACCGCCTCCAGCCGGTCGGCGATCAGGTTGAGCACCCCCTCCGCCTTCTCCAGGCGCCCGCGCACGATCAGCGCCGCGCTGGTCCGGGCCACTCTTCGATACTTCTGCCACAGCCCGGGCGAGCACGTGACGTTGAGCATGCCGGTCTCGTCCTCGAGGTTGACGAACGTGACGCCACCCGCGGTCGCCGGGCGTTGCCGGTGCGTGACGATGCCGCCGACGCGGATGCGGGTGCCCGCCTCCACCCGGCCGAGGCGGGCGATCGGCAGCGCGCCGGCCGCCTCGAACTGGTCCCGGATGAACTGGGCCGGATGCGCGTCCGGGGCCAGACCGGTCGCCCAGACGTCGGCCACCAGCTTGTCCACGTCGTCCATGCCGGGCAGGGCCGGCGCTTCGGTGCCGGCGACCGTACCCGGAAGTTTGTCTGGTTTGTCGCGCGCGGCCGCACCCGCGGCCCAGAGCGCCTCACGCCGCGAAAGACCGAACCCGGCAAAGGCATCAGCGGTGGCGAGGGCCTCCAGGTGGGCGGTCGAACATCCGGTCCGCCGCGCCAGATCCGTCATGCTCCGGTACGGGCCATGAGCACGCCGTTCCTCCTCGATGGTCGCGGCCAGGTCCTCGCCCAGCGTCCGCACGCTGCCCAGCCCCTGCCGCACCGCCGGACCGCCCAGCCCCCACGCATGCGGCGGCTCGCCGGCGAGCGAACCCCACCGGGTCTGCCGGTCCGACTCCAGCACCGCGGCGGCAGCACTGCGGTTGATGTCCGGCCGACGCACCTCGACCCCGTGCCGGCGGGCGTCGTCGACCAGCGACTGCGGCGAGTAGAAGCCCATCGGCTGCGCGTTGAGCAGCGCCGCGCAGAAGGCCGCCGGGTGGTAGCGCTTGAGCCACGCGCTCGCATAGACCAGGTAGGCGAAGCTCATCGCGTGGCTCTCCGGGAAGCCGTAACTGGCGAAAGCGGACAGTTTGAGGAACAGGTCGTCCGCGAGATCGCCGGTGATGCCACGCTCGGCCATCCCCTCGTACAGCCGCGTCTTGATCCTCTCCATCTTCTCCACCGACCGTTTGGAGCCCATGGCGCGGCGGAGCTGGTCGGCCTCGGTCGCGTCGAAGCCGGCGACGTCGATCGCGAGCTGCATCAACTGTTCCTGGAAGAGCGGCACGCCGAGCGTCTTCTCGAGGGCGTTGCGCATCAGCGGATGGGGATAGGTGATCTCCTCCTTCTTGTTCTTACGCCGGATGAACGGATGCACCGAGCCGCCCTGGATCGGGCCCGGGCGGATCAGCGCCACCTCGACGACCAGGTCGTAGAAGCAGTTTGGTTTCAGGCGCGGCAGGGTGGCCATCTGCGCGCGGCTCTCCACCTGGAACACCCCGACCGAGTCGGCCCGGCACAGCATCTCGTAGACCTCGGGGTCGTCCAGCCGCATCCCGCTGATGTCCAGATCGGACTCGAGCATGTCGTAGGCGTAGTGCAGCGCGGACAGCATGCCCAGCCCGAGCAGGTCGAACTTGACCAGCTCGATCGCCGCGCAGTCGTCCTTGTCCCACTGCAGCACGGTCCGCCCCGGCATCCGCCCCCACTCGACCGGGCAGACCTCGATGATCGGCCGATCGCAGATCACCATGCCGCCGGAGTGGATGCCGAGGTGCCGCGGGAAGCTCTGCACCTCGTTCGCGAAGTGCACCACCTGCTCCGGGATGTCGTCCACGTCGACGGTCGCCACGCTGCCCCAGCGGTCGATCTGTTTGCTCCACGCGTCCTGCTGGCCGGGTGAAAATCCAAAGGCTTTGGCCATGTCCCGTACGGCGGACCGCGGGCGGTAGGAGATCACGTTCGCCACCTGGGCGGTGTGCTCGCGGCCGTGTTTGCGGTACACGTACTGGATGACCTCCTCGCGGCGGTCCGACTCGATGTCCACGTCGATGTCCGGCGGCCCGTCCCGCTCGGGTGCCAGGAACCGCTCGAACAACAGGTCGTATTCGACGGCGTCGACGTTGGTGATGAACAGCGCGTAACAGACCGCGGAGTTGGCCGCCGAGCCACGCCCCTGGCAGTAGATCTTCTCCGCGCGGCAGAACCGGACGATGTCGTAGACGACCAGGAAGTAGCCGGGGAAGTTGAGCTCCTCGATCATGACCAGCTCGCGCTCGATCTGCGCGTATGCCTTGGGGTGCGCGGCCGGCGGCCCGTAGCGCTGCTGCGCGCCGCGCATGGTCAGCTCGCGCAGCCAGCTCATCTCGGTGTGCCCCGGCTCGGGAATCGTGAAGTCGGGCAGCTGGGGCGCGATCAGCTGCAGGTCGAAGGCCAGGTCGTGGCCGAACATCGCGGCGTTCTCCACGGCGCCCGGCCAGGCCGCGAACCGGCGCGCCATCTCGTCCCCGCTGCGCAGGTGCGCGGTGCCGGCCGCGGGCAGCCAGCCGTCCATGTCGTCCAGGCTGCGCCGGGCCCGCACCGCGGCGAGCGCGGTGGCCAGCCGGCGCCTCTTCGGGGTCGCGTAGTGCACGTTGTTGGTCGCTACCGCTTCTACTTTGCGACTCCGCGCCAGCTCGTAGAGCAGATCGTTGCGCTCGTCGTCGTACGGGTCGCCGTGCGCGGTCAGCTCGACCGCGACGTTGCCCGCGCCGAAGAGGCGGATCAGCCGGTCGAGCTCCGCGGCCGCGGCCGCCGGGCCCTCCTCGGTCAGCTTCTTCGGCACCGGCCCCTTGCGGCAGCCGGTGAGGACGAGCACGTGGTCCTTGAGGCCGGCGGCGACGTCCTCCAGGTCGCCGTAGTCGGGTTTGCCCTTCTCGGCGCCCTTGAGCTGGGCGCGGGAGATGGTGCGGGCGAGGCGGGCGTATCCCTCGTGCCCGTGGGCCAGGACCAGCAGATGGGTGCCTTCGGGGTCGGCTTCGCCGTTCTGCGGTTTGCTGAGATCGAGGGAGAGCTCGGCGCCGACGATGGTGGGCAGGCCCAGTTCGCGGGCGGCCTCGGAGAAGCGGACGACGCCGTAGAACCCGTCGTGGTCGGTGACGGCCAGCCCGGTGAGCCCGAGGCGGGACGCTTCCTCGGCCAGTTCCTCGGGGTGGCTGGCGCCGTCCAGGAAGCTGAAGTTGGTGTGGCAGTGGAGTTCGGCGTATTCCGTGGTGGTCGTGGTCTTGACCAGGTCGGGGGCGGCATAGGGTTGCCGTTTGCGGCTCCAGGCGGGCGAGTCCCCGCCGTCGCCGTCGCCGGCCAGCGGGTCGACAACAGCCGGTTGCCCTTGCGGCCACCCACCATCCTTCTGCCTACTCTCCTTCTTCCCCTCTTCCTGACCGGCCTTGTCGCGCGCGCGTTTCTTCTCGCCGGAGAGCATGCTTTCGATCTGGGACCAGGGCAGTCGGGGATTGTGGAAGCCCATCAGACGCCGCCGTCAGTCATAGACCGCCTCCACCGCCCAGTGCCCTCCGGCGAGCGAGAGCAACATGGCCCGCCCATCGGCGAGCGCCACCTGAAACCGCGCCCGCCGCCGCGTCTCGTCCGGCGCCCACCAGCGTTCCTCGACCGGCCAGGGCCCGGCCCACCCGGTGATCGCCACCGCCGGCGATCGATCGGCCAGAAATCCCGCGGGCACTCCGGTCAGTTCCAGCCGGGCGCTGACCCCGACCAGCTCCCCCGCGGCATCGACCACCACCACACCTCGCGGCTGATCGAGCACCACGGCGGGCGCAGGTTTGGGCAGCCGCCCGGGCCAGGGCGGCAAGGCCTTCGCGGCTTTCCCACCCTTCTTCGGCTTCGCCGGAACCGGCGGAAACTCCACAGCCTCCGGGCTTTTAGTCTCCCCGGAAACCAGCCGCAGACCGGAAGCAGCCGCACCACCGGATTCGGCCTCCCCCGCCGGCTGACCGGGTACCCCAGCGACAGCACCTTTCTCCGCCCGCCCACGGAGACCGGTCACAGTCGAGCCAACAGACCGACCACCCCCACCTTCCGACCGGCCGGGCGCACTGCTCTCCTGGTCCCCCAAGACAGCCGCACGGCCGGACAAGCCAGAGACAGCCGCCCTCTCCGTTCGACCGGGCAAGCCGGAGACAGCCACACCGTCTGACCGGCCGGAAGACCCGGGAGAAACCACATCTCCCGGCCGGCCGTGCAGGTCGGAGATGCCGGAGGGCGTCGTCGAACTCGTCGGTGAAGGGGGTGGGCGGGTGAAAGGGAGGACTTCCGCTTCGGGGAGGTCCGGCATGATCGGGGTGGTGGTCAGGCCCGGGTAGGGGTCGGTGTGGGTAGCGGCCGGGCGGGCCGGGTCTCGTTCGTCGCCCCAGGGGACCAGGCGGATCTGGTCGTCGGCGGAGCGGCCGCCGCTGAGCACCGCGGTCATCACCGCTTCGGGACCGAGCAGGCCCTGGATGCGGCTGAGCGCCCGGTGGGCACGCTCCCGCTCGGCGCCCGCGTCGCCCCACAGGCCGGGCTGCAGTCCCAGGTGGACGATCACGCCGTCGGGGATCAGCCGCAGCCGGACCAGGCCGGCGGTCGGCCGGTTAGTGGTGCCGCGGCGAGCCCCGGTCAGCCAGCCGTCGAGCTGCCAGCGCACCCGTTCGGCGATCGCCGCGGCGGTGAGTGTGCCGTCGTGCCGCCAGACCCGGTGCAGTTCCTGGCCGTCCGCGGTGACCGCCTCGATGCCGAGCCGGGTGCACGCCAGCCCGTGCCCGGCCAGCACGTCGTGCAGCCGCTCGGCCAGCGCCCGCCCGCTGAACGCCGCCACGTCCACCCGTTCCAGCGGCTCGTCGTACGTCTCGGACACGTCCAGATCCGGCGGCGGACGACGCACCGCGAGCGGCCGATGGTCGAAGCCGGCGGCCAGCCGATGAGCCAGCGCCCCGTCGAAGCCGAACCGGGTCAGCACATCCGAAGCCGGCAACGCCGCGAAATCGCCCAGCGTCTTCACCCCGAGCCGGCGCAGCAGATCGGTCAGCTCGGGCCGTTCGAGCGCCTCGACCGCGACGCCGGCCAGGAACTCCCGGACCCGCCCCGGGGCGACGATCCGCCCTTCCCGCGCCGCGAGCCCGGCCGCGAACACCCCATCGGCGACGCCCGCCTGACTCTCCACCTCGCAGACCTGGGCGACCTGCTCGACGATCCGCTCGGCGGCCGCCTCCTCACCGCCGAAATATCGGGCCGGCCCCCGCGCCGCCAGCGCACAGACTCCGGGCCGGATCACCTCGACCCCGACCGCGACCTCTTCGATCGCCGCCACCACCGGCTCGAACGCGCGGGCGTCCCGCCCCGGATCGTGGTCGACGACCACCAGCCGCGAACACCGGCTTTGCGCCTCCCGCCGCCGGAGCCCCCGCCGCACCCCGTCGAACCGGGCCGCCTCGGAACAGGCCACCACCCGATTCGCGTGCAGCACCGCCACCGGCCCGGAGGCCACCACGCCGTCCACGATCTCCGCGGCGACGACCGGCCAGTCCGGACACCAGACCATCAGGGTGCGGACTCCGCCCGCCCCGCCACCATCACCGCGCCCGGCCCCCGCCCGCTTGCGCCCACTCACACCGGCCTCCGCCGGCGCCGCGACTCACCACCAAGCCGACGTGCGGCAACAACTCCACCCAGCCGCGAACAAGGCGGCGGCACGGCAACCGGGCCACGACCACTTCGCCCAGCGTCAGCGGCCCGGGCGGTCGGACCCGTCAGGACTCGACCTTCCTCTGCTCCCGAGCGCCCGACCGCCAAGCCAGGAGCAACCCGGCCGGGAATCGCCCGAGCCGAAGCTCCCGAGCACCCCACCGCCAAGCCAGGAGCAACCCGGCCGGGAATCGCCCGAGCCGATGCTCCCGAGCACCCCACCGCCAAGCCAGGAGCAACCCGGCCAGGGAGCGCCCGAGCCGAAGCTCCCGAGCACCCCACCGCCAAGCCAGGAGCAACCCGGCCAGGAATCGCCCGAGCCGAGGGGCCGGCACCCACCGCGGGCGAAGCCGCGACCAAGGCGGGAGTGGCGCGCGCGGGGATGGAGCCGGATCGCTCGGGGTGGGTCAGCCCCGACCCCGAGCCCCACCTCAACCTGGAACGACGCCGGCGCCTCAACACCGAGGCCGAGGGCCTCCTGCCGCCGGCCGGAGCTGCCACGGCACTGTCCGCCGAAACGGACGAGGACAGCTCCGCGGAAGTGGACCGCAAGGGCCTCTCCACGGAAGAAGACCGCGAAGGCCTCTCCGCGGAAGACCGCGAGGACAGCTCCGCGGAAGAGGACCGCGAGGGCCGGGCCGGGACCTCCGGCGCAGGAGCGGAGGCCGGCTCCGCGGTCCGGCCGGATCGCGGGACCACGTCCCGGTCCGCAGGGTCGATGGCCGGGGCCGGCGGGAACGGCGGCGGCAGGGTCAGGCCCGGCATCCACAACGTCGTCTCGCGCGGGCGGGCCGCCGCGCCCCGGCCGCGGGCCAGGACCGTGACCCGGCGGCGCCGCAGGCGGCCGCGGCCCTGGCCCAGCCCCTCCCACACGCCCTGGGTGACCCGCAGCGTGACATCGGCTCCCGACCAGGACCCGAACGGCATCAGCACCGCCCCGCGCTGCCGTGCCCGCGCCGCCAGCCGGGTGGCTATCCCCGCGGCCACCGGCCCCGGCACCGCCGTGACCACCACATCCACCCCGTCGATCAGCGCGCCCACCACCGTGGGCCAGTCCGGCCCGGGGTTGGGGACCAGCGCCAGCCGGTCGAGGGCGATGCCGCTCTCCGCGGCGGCCAGGGCGCCCAGGTCCGGCACCCCCACCACCGCGCACCACGACCCCGACCGGGAGGCCGCCGACAGCAACGCCAGCAGCAGGGATGTCGCGCCCCCGGCGCCGGTGGCGACCGCGACCGTGCTGCCGCGCCGCAGCCCCCGGCCGGGGAGCAGGCCGCTCAGCTCGGGCACCACGGGCAGCACCCGGTGCGCTCCGGGCTGGTCGGTCTCGCTCGCCGGGCGGACCAGCCCGGCCAGGGCGGCGGTCGCACCGTTGATCATGCGTCCCGCCATGGGTCGCCTTCGTTCTCTAGTAGGGAACCTGCAGGGCAGAGGGCAGAGGGCAGAGGGCAGAGGGCAGAGGGCAGAGGGCAGAGGGCAGAGGGCAGAGGGCAGAGGGCAGAGCAAGGGCAGAGAAGATCAGGCGGCGGCGAGCGGCGGCTGATAGGCCAGGCCGAGCGCCGACTCCACCACCGCGACGAACTGCTCGGCCGCGCGCAGCAGGTCATCCGCCTCGCGCGGGCTGACCACCCGCGGGATGCCGGCCTCCGCCGCCGCGCGTTTGCTCGCGCCGAGGGCGAAATAGCTCGCCCACTCACTGAACTCGGGGGCCACCAGGACCAGCAGTGACCAGACACTGGTCACGCGGGAGCGGCGCTGGGGCGCGGCGGGCCGGGCCCAGGCGGCGAGCACCGCGGCGGCGGCGCGCAGGGCGGCCATGTGCGCGGTGGCATAACGCTGGCCGTCGGCGCGGGTCTGCGCCGCCTCGTCGAGGCCGACCCGCGCGATCGTGAGCAGCTGGGCCGGGGTGCGGTGCGGCAGCATGTGGGCGGGGATGGTGGGCGCGTCCGCGGATCGAACCGCGGCGGTCGGCGCGTGCGCCAGGCCGGGCACCACGCCCGGGGCCGGGTTGCTCGCCATGATCGTTCTCCTCGCGTGCTTCGCATCCGATGGACCGCGAGCCGTGCGGGCACGCGTCCGAATGACGACTTCTCTTGGGGCCGGAACCGGCCGCCGCGGAGGAAGACGCAGCGGATCGAGCAGCCGGCCGGGTGCGAGAGCTTCCCCACACCGCACCCGGCCGGACAGCGCCGGCGGGTTCGTCACCCGCCGCCCGGGGGTCGTTGGGCGGCGGGCGACGAGCCTGCCTTGGTGGGCCCGGACCCGCGAAAATCCGGACCGCCGCGCGACGCTTCGCGGGCGTCGCGCCGGGAGCCACGCCGCGAATCGTCGCTCCCGCAGTTAGATCAGGTTTCGAACACCCGTTCTAACTACTCGAGAGAGTAACACCCGGGTACGACAAAAATGCAAGGCCGATCGGAGACCGGGAATCCCAGGTCAGAGATCAACCGCCGACGTGCCAGGATGCACCGTGGGACCGACGGTTTCCGCCTCGGCCACGACCGAAAGGGGAACGCGTGAGCACGATCGTCGTCACCGGGGCGAGCTCCGGGGTGGGCCTGGCAGCGGCCGAGCAGTTCGCCGCGCGGGGTGACGAGGTGGTCGTGGTCGGCCGCGACCCGCAGCGACTGGCGGCGGCGGTGGATCGGGTCCGCGCGGCCGGGTCCGGGCGCGAGCCGGCACACTTCCAGGCCGATTTCACGCGTCTCGGCGAGGTCCGGGCGCTGGCCGAGAGCCTGCTCCGGGCGTACCCGAAGATTGATGTTCTGGCCAACAACGCCGGTGGGATGGTGGCGTCCTATCAGCGCACCGAGGATGGCTTCGAGGCGACCATGCAGGGCAATCACCTGGCGCCGTTCCTGCTCACCGAGCTGTTGCGGGAGCGGCTGGCCGGCGGCCGGGTGGTGAACACGGCGTCGGACGCGCACCGTGGCGCCCAGGTGCATCCCGACGACCTGGTGCGCGGCGCCGAGGGATACCGCTCGTTCCGGGAATACGGCAGCAGCAAGGCGGCGAACATCCTGTTCACCGCGGAGGCGGCGCGGCGCTGGCCGGAGATCGAGAGCGTGTCGTTCCACCCGGGCGTGGTGCGCTCCAACTTCGGCGCCGACGGCGTGGTCCGGTTCTTCTACAAGTACGCGCCGTTCCTGGTCAGCCCGGAGAAGGCGGGCGCGCTGCTGGTCTGGCTGGCCACCGCGCCCGCGAGCGAGCTGGTGAACGGCGGTTACTACGTGGGCCACAAGCTCAAGCGGCCCGCCTCGAACGCGACCGATCCGCAGCTCGCCGCACGGTTGTGGGAGGCCAGCGCGGCGGCGGTCGCGGCTCACTCGCGATAGAGCGCGGCGCACGGGCCGGAAATCCGGGGCGCGATCCGGCACCATGTCAGGGCATCGCCTTTCCCTGGCTTAGGAGGACCATGTCCGACCGGCTCGCGGCCGCGGCTGTCTTCGGCGGGCTGCGACAGCGCGCCTGGTCCGTGCTCGTGGTCTCGGCCTTCCTGGTGCTGGGCGCGGCCTGCGCGGCGGTGCCGATGTTCGCGGAGGCGTCCGGCAACGCGGCCTTCCAGGCCCGGCGCGACGCGGTGCCGGAGACGGCGCGGCAGGACGACGCCGCGGTCGTGCGGCTGTCCGCGGACGCCGGCCAGGGCCGCGCCGGCCAGGACGTCGTGCTGGCCGACCTGCGCGCGATCCCCGGGTTGCAGGAGCCGCGGCTGACCGGCGGCTCGGTGGGCGCCGAGCTGGTGGGCGGCGCGTTCTGGGAGTCCACAGTGGGCTTCGGCGAGCGGCGGGAGCGCGGGCGGCTGTTCGCCGTCGAGCGGCCGGCCGAAGAACTGCTGCCGGTGGGCTCCCCGGCCGGTGGGGACGGGCTGTGGCTGGCCGAGCCGCTGGCCGCCGATCTGGGCGTCGGCCCCGGCGACGAGGTCGTGCTGACCGTGGGCATCGGGATCTCCGGCAAGCGCAAACGCGCTGCCGCCACGGTGAACGGCGTTTATCGCGTCGACGCCGACGGACGGCTCCCGGCCGACGCGCCGGGCAGCCGCCGGTGGGCCGTGCGGCGCGGGGACACCCCCAAGGACAGCGAATACCGCACGCTGCCGGCATATCTGCTGATCGGTGATCTGGCGACGGTGGAGCGGCTGGCCGGGGCGGTGGGCGATCCGATCCTCTGGTCGGCCGAAGCGGCGCTGGCGCCGGGTGCGACGCTCGCCGAGGCCGAGCGGGCGGCCGGCGGGGTCGAGGCGCTGCGCCGCCGGTTCGCGACCGCGCAGTTCGATGTCGCCACCGAGAGCCCCCTGTCCTTCCGGTTCGCCAGTGGCATCGGGCGGATCGCCGGCGCGGCGCAGGCCACCAACGACGTGGTGCGGCAGCGCACCCGGCCGGTGGAGTGGGCGGCGATCGGGATCGGGCTGGCCTCGGTGCTGGCCGTGGTGCTGCTGTCGATCCGCCGCCGCGAGCGGGAGGTGCGCCACGCGGTCGCGGCGGGTTTGACGCCGTTCGCGGTGGGTGCTCTGTGGTTTCTGGAACATCTGCTGCCGGCGTTGCTCGGGTCGGCCCTGGGGTGGGTGGTCGCGTGGCAGTTGGTGGATCGGTTCGGGCCGCCGGGCGCGGTGGTGGAGTCGCTGACGCCGGCCGTGGTCGCGGCCGGGCTGGCCGGGGTGAGCGGTCTGCTCACGGTGGCCGGTGCGAGCGCGGTCGCGACGGCCCGCCGGGTGCGGCCGGCCGCGCCGGCCACGCCGCGCCGGGCGCTGCCCTGGGGTGTCCTGGTCATCGTCACGGCGCTGGTCGCGGCCGCCGGGCTGGCCGGCGTCGGTGACGGCAGTGCCGCCGCCGGTGGCGGGACGCGCGGGGTGGACCTGCTGGTGCCGCTGCTCGTGCTCGCGGCCGCCGGGGTGGTGGCCGGCTGGGTGCCCGGTTGGCTGGCGGGCCGGGCGGGCGACGACGCGGAGCGAAGCGCGGTGGCGCCGCGCGGCGGGAGGTCCATGCCGAGGCCGGTGCTCTGGCTGGCTCGCCGGCGGCTGGGTGGTGGCGGTTCCGAGCGCAAGCTGGCCGTGGTGGTGGTGACGGCCGGTCTGGGGATGCTGCTGTTCGCGCTGGCCGCCATGCAGTCCACGACGGTGACCGCGGACGACCGGATCGCGGTGGCCGCGGGCGCCGAGGCGGTGGCTGTTCTGGACGGTTCGTGGCAGCTCGACGAGGGAGCGCCTTCCGTGCCGCCGCCCGACGCCGATGGCGCGCTTCCTCCCGGGGTGGTCCCCGGGGTCCGCAATCCGCCGCTGCCAATGGACGCCACGATGGTGTGGCGCGCCGACGTCAGCACGCCGATCGACGCGATCCAGCGAGACCTGCTGCTGATCGACCCGGAACGGTTCCGGGAGATCGCCATGTGGGGGCGCGGCGACGACCTGGCGGCCGCTCGGGCCGCCCTGTCGCGGCTGGGATCCGCCACCGATGGCACCGGGGCGATCCCGGTGATCGCGGTCGCCGACGCGGCGGTCGCGGGGCTCGACTCGGTGCAGGCGGAGGTGGGTTACGAGACCTCGAGCCTGACCGTGGTCGCGCATGTGCCGGCGTTTCCCGGCCTGCAGGGGCGTCCCATGTTCGTCGCCGCGGCGGCGCCGGTGTTCGAGAAGCTCGGTCCGGCCGACCCGCGGCTGCGGCCCCGCGCGGGTCTCATCGGCACCGGGCTGTTCTCACGCACGCTCCTGTGGAGCAGCTCCGGCGCCGCCGGCATCGCCGCGGTGACCACGTCCCGCGGGGTTCGGCCGGAACGGGTGGAGACCGCGGCCGAGCTGCGGCAGGGCAACTCCTATGTGGCGGCCGGGCGGGCTCGCGGCTATCAGGTCGCGGTGGCCGGCTATCTGGCCCTGCTGGCGGTTCTGACACTGTGCGTCTTCGCTCAGCGGACGGCCGTGGCCCGGCGCCCGGCCGACCTGATGCTGGCACGCGTCGGGCTGGGCCGGGCGCGGGTGCTGCGAGCCCGAGCCGTCGAACTGATTCTGCTGACCGCCGTGTCGGTGGGCGCCGCGCTGGCCGGCGTCGCCGCGATCGCGCCGATCGGCGGGCGCCTGCTCGACGACCAGCCGAGTCTGCTGCCCGTGTTCCGCTTCGACCTGCCGGCGATCGCGTCGGCCGTGACGGCCGGCGTCGCCGTGCTGGCGACGATCCTGGCCGTGCTGCTCAGCACGGCCTCCCGCGGCGCGGAGGAGGACGCCTACCGTGACGACTGACCACCGGACCCTGCTGGACGGCCGTGACCTGCTTCAGCTCTATGCCGCGCCGACCGGGCCGACCCAGGCCCTGCGCGGCGTCGACGTCGTCGTGCGCGAGGGCCGGATCAGCGCCATCACCGGTCCGTCCGGCAGCGGCAAGTCGACCCTCCTCGCCGTGCTGGCGTTGCGTGAGCGGCCGGCCGGCGGCGAGCTGCGGCACCGTGACCGGCCGGTGCCGGAGCTGTCCCGCCGGGAGCTGCAACGGTTGCGGCGCACCGAGATCGGCTGGGTGGCCCAGCGCCCGGCGCACAGTCTCTTCCCGCAGCTCGACGCCCGCGGGCAGATCGAGCAGATGGCCCGCCTGCGCGGCGTGCGGTGTGACCCCGCGGCGGCGCTGGCGGAGCTCGACCTGGGTGCTCGCGCACACGCTCGGCCGGCCACCATGTCCGGTGGTGAGCAGCAGCGCCTGGCGGTCGCCGCGGCCGGTGTCGGACCCCCGGCGCTGCTGGTCGCCGACGAGCCGACCGCCGAGCTGGACGACGACACCGCGGCGCTGGTGCTGGCGTTCCTGCGCTCGTGCGCCGACCAGGGCTCGGCCGTCGTGCTGGCCACGCACGACGCGCGGGCGGTCGCGGTGGCCGACACGGTGCTGCGGCTGCGCGACGGCGTCCTCTCCGGCGAACACGAGTCGGGCCAGGCCCGCACCGCGACCATCGACGGCCTCGGCCGGCTCCAACTGCCGGAGGAGGCGCTGACGCTCTTCCCGGACCGGCGCGTGATGATCAGCCTCTCCGACGGTCACGTCGAGCTGCACCCGCCGGGCGGCCCGCGGTGAGCGCGCTCGTCGAGGTGCGCGGCGTCAGCCACACCCGGGGCGCCGGTGCTGCCGCCACCGAGGTGCTGCACAAAGTGGACCTGGCGCTGGCATCGGCCACCCTGGTCGTCCTTGCCGGACGGTCCGGCTCCGGCAAGTCGACGCTGTGTCACCTGATCGCCGGGATCATGGCGCCGACCGCCGGGCAGGTGCTGGTGGCCGGCCGCGCCGCGCACGCCCGGGTGGACTGGGCCGAGGTCGCGCTGTTGCCGCAGCGGCCGGCTCTCGACGCGGAGCTCACCGTGGCCGAAAACGTGCTGCTGCCGGCCGGTCTGCGCGGGCGCGGGGACGACGGCGGTCTGCTCGACCGGCTCGGGCTCGCCCCGATCGCGGGCCGGCCGGCGCGGGACACCTCACTCGGCGAGCAGCAGCGGGCCGCGCTGGCCCGGGCGCTGGTGCTGGGCCCGGCGGTGGCGGTGCTGGACGAGCCGACCGCGCACCAGGACGACGACAACGTGCAGGTGGTGCTGGACACGCTGGCCGATGCGGTGCGGGCCGGCACCCTGGTGCTGGTGGCGAGCCACGATCCACGGGTGATCGAGGTGGCCGACTCCATGGTGCGACTGCGGTCCGGACGGATAGCGACTTGAGCCGGACTTAAGGAAACTGCCAAGGCTTGTTAAGGCGTGCCGGATCACGATCAACGCCGTTCGGAACCCCCTCGATCGGAGTTTTTACATGGCACGCAGACGGCTACGCCTGTTCATCTATCTGGGAGCGGCGTTCATGGCCGTGGGCGGGGGCGCGATCGCCGCGGTGGCGGCGACGAACCCGGTGACCCGGGCCGCCGGGACGCTGACCGCCTCGTTCAGCAAGGACTCCGACTGGGGCTCCGGCTACCAGGGCAAGTTCACCATCAAGAACACCGGCGGCAGCGCGGTCACCGGCTGGCAGCTGGTCTTCGGGCTGCCCTCCAGCGCCAAGCTCAGCAGCGTCTGGGAGGCCTCGGTGACCACCGCCGGCGGCGTCACCACGGCGAAGGACAAGGGTTACAACGGGACCGTCCCGGCCGGCGGCAGCACCGAGTTCGGGTTCGTGGTGGCCGGCAGCGGCGCCCCGATCAGCTGCACGATCAACGGCGCCGCGTGCGTGGGCGACGGCGAGACCACACCGACCACACCGCCGACGACCACCCCGACGAAGCCGCCGGCCACTCCCCCGACCACACCGCCGACGACCACCCGGCCGCCCACCACACCGCCGGTGACGAACCCACCGGCGGCCGGGAACGTGCTGGTCGCGCCCTATGTCGACATGGGTCTGCTGTCCAACGGCAGCACCACGCTGGCCCAGCTCGCGCAGAGCGGCAACGTCAAATCGTTCTCGCTGGCCTTCGTCACGAGCGCGGGCTGCAAGGCGAGCTGGTTCAACGCGTTCGACCCGCGGGCCAAGCAGTTCGCCGACCAGATCGCGGCGCTGCGGGCGGCCGGTGGTGACGTGAAGGTCTCCTTCGGCGGCGCCACCGGCATCGAGCTGGCCCAGGCGTGCACCGACGTGAAGGCGCTCCAGGCCGAATACCAGGCGGTCGTCTCGGCGTACAACCTGAAGTACATCGACCTGGACATCGAGGGCGCCGCGTCGGCTGACCCGACGTCGATCGCCCGCCGCTCGACGGCCCTGGCCGCGCTGCAGAAGGCCAATCCGGGCCTGAAGATCTCGCTGACCCTGCCGGTGCTGCCCGAGGGCCTGACCGGCGACGGCCTCAACGTGGTCCGCTCCGCCAAGAACGCCGGCGTCGACCTCGACCTGGTCAACATCATGGCGATGGACTACGGCCGGTCCGCCCAGGACTACGGCGACCTGGCCATCCAGGCGGTCAGGTCCACCAAGGACCAGATCAAGCAGGTGTACGGGAACAGCGACGCGGCCGCCTTCCGGATGGTCGGCGTCACCCCGATGCTCGGCAAGAACGACGACAACGGCACGTTCAGCCAGAGCGACGCTCGTGATCTGGTGGCCTTCGCGAACACCAACCACATCGGCTTCGTCTCGTTCTGGGAGACGAACCGCGACAAGAACGCCTGCACCGGCGCGCTGTTCCAGTGCACCAACGTGCCGCAGTCCCCGTTCGAGTTCAGCAAGATCTTCGCCGGCTTCAAAGGCTGAGCCTGCAGAGCTGAGTCATGACCCGGACGGCGAGCGCTCCGCTCGCCGTCCGTGGTCTATTGCGCGGCCCCGGCCGCCTCGACGGTGTCGTAGACGCCGAACAGCCGGTCAAGGTTGGTGATCCGGAGCATGTTGCGCAGCAGCGGCGAGCCGGCCGCCAGCCGCAACCAGCCGCCCTCGGCCTCGGTGGCGCGGTGCAGGTCGACGAGCAGGCTCAGACCACTGGAGTCGCAGAAGGTCACCCCGGCCAGGTCGACGATCAGCCGGGCGTGACCCGCGCGGAGGGCCCGCTCGGCCGCCAGGCTCAGCGAGTCCCGGCTCTCCCGGTCGATCTCGCCGGCCGCCACCAGCACCCGACTGCCACCGGGACCGTCGCGCTCGGTGACGGTAAGGATGTCGGAGCTCGTCACAGGGCGTCCCTTCGGTGGTCGTCGCGATGGTCAAGGCACGGTACGTCCTGCAGCGACCGGAGACCACTCGGCCAGCACCAGTGTCGCGTCGTCCGTGGGCGGGCCGTGCTGATGCTCGACGACGGCGTGCGACAGCCGGCGCACGGTCTCCGGCACCGGCAACTCGGCGGCGGCGTGGTGTTCGGTGAGTTCGACCAGCCGATCGAGGCCGAACTGCACGCCGTTCTCGTCCCGGGCCTCGGTGACGCCGTCGGTGTAGAGCAGCAGCCGATCCCCGCGCTGCAGCCGCTGCTCGCCGACGGTGACGCTCGCGTCGTCCAGGCCCAGCGGCATCCGGCCGCCGCCGCTGATCCGGGCGACCGCGGCGCCGTCGCGCAGCAGCACCGGCGCCGGGTGCCCGGCGTTCAGGTAGCGCAGCAAACCGGTGTCGAGGTCCAGCTCGGCCAGGAACGCGGTCACGAAGCGGGCGTCGGGGAACTGCTCGAGCAGGGCGGCGTCGACGGCGCGGGCCTGCGCATAGAGGCCGTTGCCGTCGCGGCGGGCGGCCCGGAGCGCCGCCAGCGTCACCGCGGTGGCCAGTCCGGCCTTGAGATCCGAGCCGACCGCATCGAGGATCGCCAGCTGGGCGACGCGGCCGTTGACGGCGTAGTCGTAACCGTCGCCACCGACCGAGTAGCACGGCCGCAGGACCGCGGCGATGGCCAGGTCGTCGCCCGAGACGGTCAGCGGTTGCAGCAGCTGCCAGAGCAGCTCCGAGGCGATGGACATCGGCTGCGTGCGGCGCACCCGGTGCAGATGGTCACCGCGCGGCGCTGCCGTGGTGATCAGGTGGCCCACCAGCCCGGCGAGCAGCTCACAGCGCTGCCGCAGCGCCGGCAGCTGCGGATCGACGCCGGCCGGCAGGACGAACTCCACCACCCCCAGCCGGTCGGTGCCGTTGACGATCGGCACCCACCACCGCGGCGGCTCGTCCGGCCCGCCGGCGGGGAGGGATCGCACCAGAGCGAAGACCCGCCCGGCCAGTGACGCGTCCACCGGCAGCGGATCCGGGGTGTCGCGACCCGGCACCGGCAGGGCGTGCAGGGCGGCCTGCTCGTCGTCGACGAGACGGATCGTCACCCCGAGGTCCAGTCGTGCCAGGGTCGCGGCGACGGTCTCGGCCAGCTCATCCGGGCGCCAGAGATGTGAGCGGTCCAGCACCCGTCGCATGGCGTCCAGCCAGCGGGACTCGTCGGCGAGGTGCACCATCGTCACCCGGCGATCGTCGGGCGCGGGAATTCCGCCCAGACGTGCTTGACCTCGCCCTCGACGTACCAGCCGACGTCGAGTGCGAGCTTGCTCGCCAGCTGCAGGCCGAGGCCGCCGGCGCCGGGCGCGCGGTCCGCGTCGACCTCGGGGACGATGCCGGGCTCCTTGTCCGCGACGTCGAGGATGAACGAGGTCTCGGTCCGGCTGAGCCGCACCCTGGTCGGCGGCCGGGCGTGCGCGAGAGCGTTGGTGGCGAGTTCGGTGGCGACCACGGCGACCTTCTCCGGGATCTCGTCCAGCTCGCCCCCTTCGGCGAGGACCTGACCGGTGATCGCGTGGTGCAGGGATGAGCGGAGCGACCGGAGCTGAATGAAGCTGTCCAGCACCCAGTGCTGGATCTCCGCGCTCGGGGTGGGCGGCCGGGACGTGTCGAGGAGAGGCACGGCGGACTTATTTCCCCGGCCGGGCGCGCTTCATTCCCGGTCTCGGTGGTCCCGGCCGTTTCTGTCGCCCGGTCGTGGGCAGAATGGCCGCATGCAGAACCATCCCAACGTCATCGCCGTGCAGGATGCGCTGGACGCGGCCGGGGCGCAGGCCGGTGCCGGGCAGCCCGCCCAGGTCATCGTGCTGGACGCGGCGGCGCACACCGCGGCCGCGGCGGCCGCGGCGCTGTGCATCGAGGTCGGGCAGATCGCCAACTCGCTGATCTTCGACGCGGACGGCGAGCCGCTGCTGGTGCTGACCTCGGGCGCGCATCGGGTGGACACCGCCAAGGTGGCGGCCGGCCTGGGCGTCGCCCGGCTCAAGCGGGCCACGCCGGAGTTCGTGCGCGAGCACACCGGGCAGGCGATCGGTGGGGTCGCGCCGCTGGGTCACCCCAAGCCGGTGCGCACGCTGGTGGACACCGCGCTGGGCGGATATGAGGTGGTCTGGGCGGCCGGGGGCGTACCCCAGGCGGTCTTTGCCATCACCTTCGCCGAGCTGGTCCGCGTCACGGCCGGGACCGCGACGGACGTGGCGTAGGCCCTTCGATGCCGGTCAGTTTGCACGTCTGGCGGGTGCCGCGGCGCCGGCTCGGCGCCGCCTTCCTGCGGATGGCGATCGACCCCCTGCGGGTCCGGTCGCGGCCCGGGGTGCGCTTCGCCAAATTCATGGGTACGAGCGCCGGCGTGACGTTCCGCCCCGGCGAGGCGGACTGGACCAGGTACGCGGCGGTGCTCGTGACCGACGGCGATCCGGCCCCGCTGGTCGCCCCCTGGGAGCCGCTCGCCTCCTCCTCGGCCTCCGTCCTGCTGCAGCCACTGCACAGCCGCGGCACCTGGTCCGGCCGGCGTCCCTTTCCCGACGGAAGTGGCAAGTCAGACGGCATGGTCCTGGCTCTGACCCGCGCGCGGCTGCGCCCGGCGAAGGCGCTGACGTTCTGGGGCGCGGTGCCGCCGGTGGCCGCCGAACTGCACGCCGCGGGGGGTCTGCTCGCCCATTTCGGCATGGGTGAGGCGCCGATCGGCTGGCAGGGCACGGTCAGCGTGTGGCGGGGCGCGACGGACCTGACGGCCTTCGCGTACCGTCAGCCGGAACACCGCGCGGTGATCGCGCGGACACCGAAAGACAAGTGGTACGCGGAAGACCTGTTCGCCCGGTTCGCGGTGCTCGACATCACCGGCGACCGAAGCGTGCTGGGCTGGGTGGAGAAGGGGCGGTCGCAGCGATGAGGCCCGCGCGATGAGACTGGTGCCGTGGCAGCCGGACGACCTGCTGAGGCGCCTCGACGACGTGGTGTCGGTGTACGGCGAGGCGATGGGCTACCGCACCGAGCTGCTGCAGACCCGTCGTGGCTACATCGGCGCGCACGTGCGCCGGGCCGGTTTCCGCGCCGTCGCCACCCTCACCACCGACGGCCACCTGGCGGGCTTCGGTTACGGCTACACCTCCGGCCCCGGCCAGTGGTGGCACGACCAGGTCCGGTCGGCGCTCGACGAGGAGTCCCGCAAGCAGTGGCTGAGCGACTGCTTCGAGGTGGTCGAACTGCACGTCAAGCCGGCCGCGCAGGGCCACGGCGTGGGCGCCCGGCAGTTGCGCGCGCTGCTGGCGATGGCCGACGGGCGCACCGTGCTGCTCTCCACGCCGGAGGCCGACGAGACGAAGTCCCGGGCCTGGCGTCTCTACCGCCGTTTCGGGTTCGTCGACGTGCTGCGGGACTTCATGTTTCCCGGCGACGAGCGGGCGTTCGCGATCCTGGGCCGCGAGCTGCCGCTGGCCGAGCGGCCGGTGGACGCGCCCGGCATCGTCGGCATCTGATGGCCCGTCGCCTGCTCTGGGCGCTGTTCGGCGTCCTGATCCTGATCCAGATCTGTTATCCGCTCACGTCCGGCGGGGTGCGGGCCGGGCTGACCGTCTGCACCGTCGTGCTGGGCTGCGTCCTGTCCGTCTCGCACGCGTTCGTGACCCGCGGCGTTCGCGCGTTCCTGGCGTTGATCGGCACCGCCACGCTGGGCGGTTTCCTGGTCGAGGCGATCGGGGTGGCGACCGGGTTCCCGTTCGGCTCCTACGACTACTCCGGGGAGCTCGGGCCGAAGCTGCTGGGCGTACCGCTGATCATCCCGCTGGCCTGGACCTGGATGGCCTGGCCGGCCTGGCTCGCGGCGTTGCGGCTGGCCCGCGGCCGGGCCGCCCGCGTCGCGCTGGCGGCGGCCGGGCTGGCCGCGTGGGATCTCTTCCTCGACCCGCAGATGGTCGCCGAGGGATATTGGCGATGGCTCGATCCGACGCCCGCGCTGCCCGGCGTGCCCGGCGTCCCGATCGGCAACTACCTCGGCTGGCTCGGCTTCGCAGTGCTGCTGATGACCGCGTTGTCCCTGGTGGGAGGCGCCTCGGTCGAGTTATCCACAGGGGACGACTGGCCCGCCCTGACGCTCTGGTTCTGGACGTACGCTTCCTCCGTGCTCGCCCACGCCGTGTTCCTCGACCTCCCCGCCTCCGCCGTCTGGGGCGGGGTGGTGATGGGCGCCGTGGTGGTCCCACTCGCCGTCAGGCTCGCCCGCCGGCCGTCCCGGATCGCGGCGTGAGCTGGCTTCTGCTGCTGCCGCTCGTGCTGCTCACCGGGCACGCGGCGGTGAATGCGGCGTTGCTGCGGCGGCCGCCCCGGGGCGCGACCACCGACCGCCGGGTGGCCGTGCTGCTGCCGCTGCGGGACGAGGCCGACCGGGTCACGCCCTGTCTCGAAGCGCTGCTCGCCCAGCGCGGGGTGCCGCGGCTGGAGATCGTGGTGCTCGACGACGGCTCGACCGACGACACGGCTTCGGTGGTCCGTTTCGTGGCCGGCTCCGACGCCCGCGTGCGGCTGCTGACCGGGGCGCCGCTCCCCGAGGGCTGGCTGGGCAAGCCGCACGCCTGCTTCCAGCTCGCCGCGGCCGCGCCAGAGGCCGAGGTGCTGGTCTTCGTCGACGCCGACGTGGTGCTCGCGCCCGACGCGGTGGCCGGCGGGGTGGTCGCCGCCGAGGGTTTCGCGCTGCTGTCGCCCTACCCGCGGATCACCGGCGCCGGCCGCCTCGTGCAGCCGCTGCTGCAGTGGTCCTGGCTGACCTTCCTGCCGGTGCGCGCGATGGAGCGGTCCGCACGCCCGTCGCTCGCCGCGGCCGGCGGTCAGTGGCTGGTCGCCGACCGCGCCGGTTACGACCGCGCCGGTGGGCACGCCGCGGTCCGCACCGAGGTCCTGGAGGACATCGCGCTGGCCCGCGCGGTCAAGCGCTCCGGCGGCCGCATCGCCCTGGCCGACGGTTCCCGCCTGGCCGACTGCCACATGTACCCGTCCTGGCCCGCCCTGGTCGACGGCTACTCGAAATCCCTCTGGTCCTCCTTCGGCTCCCCGGCCGGTGCGGCCGCCGTCGTGGTCTTCCTCCTTCTCTGGTACGCGTTCCCGCCCGTCCTGCTGGCCACCGGCCTCCCCCTGCTGGGCGCGTCGGCCTATCTGCTCGGTGTGGCCGGCCGCGTCGTCACCGCCCGGGCGACCGGCGGGCGCGCGTGGCCCGACGCGCTGGCCCACCCGGCGTCGATCGTGGTGTTCACGTGGCTGGTGGCCCGCTCGTTCCGGCTGCGCCGCCAGGGCCGCCTCTCGTGGCGGGGGCGCGCGCTGTGACCGGCCGCGTGGTGGTGATCGGCGCCGGGGTCGGCGGGCTGGCGACCGCGATCCGGCTGGCCGGCGCCGGGCATCGGGTGGTGGTGCACGAGCGGTCCGCGTCCGCCGGCGGCAAGCTCGCGATCTATGAGCGCGACGGCTTCCGCTTCGACACCGGGCCGAGCCTGCTGACGCTGCCGCAGGTGTTCGAGGAACTGCGGCTCGGATTGTCGCCGACGCCCCTCGACCCGGTGGTGCGGCACGTGTTCGCCGACGGCACCGTGCTCGACTCGTCCTCCGACCCGGCAGTGTTCCGCGAGCGCATCGCGGCCGCGCTCGGTCCCGGCGCGGCCGACGACTGGGCGGCGTTCTGGGCCCGGGCCGGCCGCATCTGGACGGCTTCCTGGCGGTCGGTCCTGCAACGGCCGGTCACCCCCGCGACGCTGCTGCGCCTCTCGTGGCGCCTCGCCGACCTGCGGGCGATCGCCCCCGGCACGTCGCTGCGCGCGCTCGGCCGGCGCTACCTGCGCGATTCCCGGTTGCGGATGCTGCTCGACCGCTACGCGACCTACACCGGCACCGATCCGCGCCGGGCGCCCGCCGCGCTGGCCGCGATCCCCTATGCCGAGCTGGCGTTCGGTGGCTGGCACCTGCCCGGCGGCCTGGGCACGGTCGCCACCGCTCTGGTGTCCCGCGCGCGGGCGCTGGGCGTCGAGATCGTGCTCGACTCCCCCGTCGCGTCCGTGCTGCAGTCCGGCGGCCGCGTGTCCGGGGTGCGGCTCGACTCCGGATCGGTCGTCGCCGCCGACCTGGTGGTGTCCAACGTGGACGCCCTGACCACCTACCGCGATCTGCTGCCCACGCCGGCCCGCCTGTCCGGGCTGGCCGCGCGCAGCCTGGCCGGGTTCGTGCTGCTGCTCGGGGTGCGCGGCGAGACGCCCGCGCTGGCCCATCACACGGTGTTCTTCCCGCGCGACTACGACGACGAGTTCGACGCGATCTTCGGCGATCCGGGCCACGGCCTCCGGGCCCGTCCGGCCGGCGACCCGGCGATCTTCGTGACCAGGGCCGACGATCCCGCGGTGCGCCCACCCGGCCACGAGGCGTGGTTCGTGCTGGTCAACGCGCCACCGCACGGACCGGGCTTCGGTGCCGTCAACTGGCGGCGGGAGGGGCTCGCGGCGGCGTACCGGGACCGGGTTTTGGCTCTGCTCGCGGCGCGCGGGCTGGAGGTGCGCGACCGGCTGGAGTTCGCGGAGATCCGCACGCCCGCCGACCTCGAGGTCTCGGCGGGGGCGCCGGGCGGCGCGATCTATGGGACGGCCGGTGGGCTGTTGCGGCCGCCCAACCGCGGTCCGGTGCGGGGGCTCTATCTGGTCGGCGGGTCCACCCATCCGGGCGGCGGCTTGCCGATGGTCACCCTGTCCGCCCAGATCGTCGCCGCCGAGATCGAGTCCGACCTGGCCCGCCAACCTCGCGATTGACCGAACCGGGCGTGGCCTCGGGTGTGCATCGCCGCACACGTCCGGCCGGCACAGCTCAGGAACGCAGCTCCGCCAAGGTCGCACCAGCGACGATGCGTGCGATGTTGCCGTCGTGGTCACGGCCGGCCAGTCGCCGGGCGAGGTCGTCCAGGTCGGCGAAGTCGCCGAATCTCGCCCGCAGCAGCGCCCGCATCCCGTCGATGTGACCCTGCTCCAGGCCCTGCTCCAGGCCCTGCTCCAGGCCCTGCTCCCGGTTTCGGCGAGCGATCTCGCGGCCCGACTCCGATTGCTCTAGAACGTCGCTCATGCCTCTCCTTCGCAGCGCTGCGAGAACCTCGAGCGCCAGTGAACCTCCCACGAGCATACCTAGCTCGATCTGGACCAGTTGCTCCTCGAGCGCGCTGGTTGCGGCGATCCGATCGGCGACCCGTTCCGCAAGGTCGGGCGGTGGTTTCTGTGACCACAACGCGAGCGGCGCCAGCGGACCGGCCAGGAGCATGCCGGGGTCCAGGTCGTCGGGAACGTTCACCGACCGGTAGTCGAGCCGGGCCTGGTCACGGCTGAAACGGCCCGGATACCCTCCGCCCAACGGCCAGACCACGACCTGGTGGATTCGGTGATCCGAGCGGCGGTACTTGAGCGCCAGGGCCGCCCAGTAGGCCACCATCCGCTCCTGAAAGTCCTCGGTGCGCTGGACCTGGACCTCGACATGGTAAATGTCGGCGGGCACACCGTCGCCGTGCCGGACCAAGAACACCTTGTCGCGCTGGCGGCTGCGCTGCCGCGGCTGCTCCGTCGGCCCGTCAAGGACCACCGCCCGGCCGTCGAGCCGCGCGCCGCACAACAGGTGCAAGGCGTCGCGGGGGTGGGCCTCCAACAGCGCCTTGTACAAACCGTCGAAGTCGCGGGCTTCCGCCTGCCGCGGTGATGCGGCACCGGAGGGCACACTGTCGGCCATGTGTTACTCCTTCCACGCCGTGATCGGCGCGAAGGACAGCTTCGCCTACAGCATGACTACTAGTCAAGAGACGTGTTGTCCACTGCCCAGGTGCTCCGTGTTTCGACACTCATCGGTGCACGCCCCGACCCCGGATGGCCACCCCCTCCAGCGTCGCGACTCGCACGCACCGACCAGCAACAGGTTCAGCCGCGCCAAGGTCATCGACCCGCTGAACCGGCGGCCAGCGCGGCGATCCCGGCGATCCCCAGCCCGAGTCCGACCTGCGCGGCCGGCAGGCGCACCACCTGGGTGAAGAACAGCACGCCAGCGGTCAGATAGAGCCCACTGCCGACGGTGTAGACGAAGTTCGTCGCCGCGAGCACCCGCTGCGGCCCGGTCTCCGGGATCAGGCTCGGCACGTTCGACCCCCTGACGGTAAGGAGTCATCAACATCTCATGACTTACGCAATCGCGCCCGGGGTGACCGCCGTGATCTCCACTTCCAGGCCGGCGCCAGGCAGGAACAGGCGGCTCACCTCGACCGTGGTGCTGGCCGGCGGCGGGGTGCCCGGAAAGAGCCGAGCGCGCACGGCGCCGTAAGCCGGCAGGTCGTCCAGGTTCGTCATGAACGTGCGAATGTGCAGCACGTCCGCGAACGTCGCGCCGTGGGCGGCCAGGATGTCACCGACAACGGCGAAGATGCGTTCGGACTGGGCCGCCGCATCGCCCGGCGCCACCACCGCGCCGTCGTCGTCCACCGCCACCTGGCCGGCCAGCAGCAGCAACGCCCCCTCGCCGCCCGGGTCGACCCGGGCCACCTGGGCGAACCGGCCGGCGAAGGGCGCGGACACCCCGGCCGGATTGTCCAATGTCGACTTCAATTCTCGTCTCCGCACGCTTTGCCGACCAGGGCCGCCAGGTCGGCAGCCGGGTCCGGGTGGTCGTGCAGGGCTTCGGCCGCCGCCCGCAGGACGCGGACCGGCGCGCTGCCGACCACGGCCAGGGCCAGGTCGGCGTCCTTGGCGGCCAGGTCGATCGCGAACGACGCGCCCTCGGCGGTTGCTCGGGCGACCGCCCCGGCCAGTGGCGTCGCAGCCAGCGCCGCCATGGTCTGCTCCCGGTCCAGGCCGAACGCGTCGGCCACCGTCACCGCGTCCGACAGCGCGGCCATCGCGGTGACCAGGGCGGTGTTCAGCACCAGCTTGACGGCCGCGCCGGCGCCGATCGGGCCGCAGAGCCGCACCTCGCCCAGCGCGTCCAGCATCGGCCGGGCGCGCGCGATCGCGGCCGCCTCGCCGCCGGTCAGCAGGGTCAGTCCGCCGGCGGACGCGGCGCCGACGCTGCCGGCCACCGGGGCGTCGATCAGGTCCACCCCGGGCGGCAGCCGGTTTGCCAGAGCGCGGATCTCACTCGGGGCGATGGTGGACATCTGCACCACGCATACGCCGGGCTTCAGTGGTGCGGAGGCGAGCACCGCGTCCACCGCCGCGGCGTCGCGGACCATCACGATCACCACTTCGGCGTCCCGGACCGCGGCTTCCGGTGTTTCCGCGGCGGGCAGGTTGGCTGTGCGGGACCGGGTGCGGTTCCAGACGGTCACCCGGTGGCCCGTGTCCAGCAGGCGGCGGGCGATGGCGGCGCCCATGTGGCCGGTGCCGAGCACCGCGACAGTAGTCATACGGAAGACGGTATGCACGAATGCGGCATGCGACCAACGAGTCTTCGGCATCGGTGACATGCGGAACTAGCATGGCGTGATGCAGCTGGAGTCGTTCGAGGTGTTCCGCACGGTCGCCCGCCACGGGTCGGTCACCGCTGCCGCGAAAGCGTTGGGATACACGCAATCGGCGGTGTCGCGGCAGATCGCGGTGCTGGAGGCGCAGACCGGGGCGCGGCTGTTCGAGCGGCGGCCGCGGGGCGTGACGCTGACCGACGCCGGGGCCACGCTGTTGCCGCACGCCGAGGCGGTGCTCGACCGGCTGGTCACCGCGCGCAGTGAGATCGAGGCGCTGCGCGGGCTCGGTGGCGGGCGGGTGCGGCTGGGGGCGTTTCCCACGGCGGTGGCGGCGCTGGTGCCTCGGGCGGTGGCGGCTTTTCGCGCGGCGTACCCGGAAGTGAATGTGGGTTTGATCGAAGGGCTGACCCCGCAACTGCTGGCGCGGCTGCGGGCCGGCGACGCGGACGTGGTGGTGATCAGCGCGCCGCCGGAGCAGGCCCGGGACGACCGCCTCGAGCTCGATCATCTGCTGGATGAGCGGCTGCTCGTCGCGGTGCCGTCCGGGCATCGGCTGGCCCGGCGGCGCACGGTGCGGATGGCCGAGCTGGCCGGGGAGTCGTTCGTGGCGGGGTCGGCGACGGCGGAGGAGACGTTGTTGCGGGCCACGTTGCCGGCCGGGTTCCGGCCGCGGATCGACATCGTGGCGGCGGAGTGGACCGGGAAGCTGGGGTGCGTGGCCGCCGGGTTGGGGATCGCGCTGGTGCCGGCGCTGGCGCTGCGGGCGCGGCCGGCCGACATCGTGCTGCTGCGCCTGCATCCGGACGACGCGGTGCCCCGCCAGATCTTCGCGGCGACGGCTGCGGGGCGTGAGCGGAGGCCGGCGGTGGTCGCGCTGATCCAGCAGTTGCATGCGGCGACGCGCGGGCTGGAATTCACTCGCCCGTCGCGGGGGTGATGCACGTGGGTGCTCGGGGCGCTCATCACCGCCCAGGCTGCCGGCTCAGACGGTCGACCGGCCGGACGCCGCCGGGTGCGCGCTGCGCGAATCGTCGGCGGAATCCGGCGGGCGCGATCGGCCGCACGCTCGGGTGTTGCGTATATGTGCGCAGAGCAAAGCGCCCAAACGCACGCTCCGCCAGGGCGCTGCCTATGAGGCCGCAGAGCAAAGCGCCCAACCGCACACTCGGCCAAGGCGCTGCCTAAGAGGCCGCAGAGCAAAGGGCCGAAGCACACCCGCCCGAGGTGTTGCGCCTATCAGGTCAGGTGATCCGGGACCGCCACGCTCAGGACGTCGCGGGATGGCAGCGGCGGCTTGGCTCGCGAGCTAGGGCTGCGCCGTGGGTGGCGCCTCGGCGCGCCAGAACTGTCGGGGTGCGAACCCGTCGCGCTGCAGCCAGTGCTCCGTGTAGACGATGCGATCTGCCGCGATCACGCCGATGGCGCCCACGGGCGGTTCGTTGAGGGAGCCGGATCGTTCGACGTGATCGGATTGCCAGCGGACCGCCGACCAGTAGTGCTCGAAGTCGTCCTCGCCAGGGGTCAGGATGCGGGCGCGGCCGAAGATTTGAGCTCCCCGGCTGCTTGCCTGCCCGACCAGGGGTGCGAAGACGCCGGCCGAGATGCGCGGGTCGGCGCGGATGTTGCGCATCTTGGGCGAGGTGGGACGGGCCGTGAAGACGAGGGTGAACCCGAGGTGGAAGTAGCGGACCGGCGTGGCCAGCGGCCCGTCGGGGCCGGTGGTGGCGAGGACGCACATGTTCTGCGACGACAGCAGATTCAGGATGCGCTCCTCGAGCCGCTCCCGATCCATCCGCTTCGTCGGCTTGGGCCCGGCCAGCCAGGGGTTGGTCACCGCCACGGGTGCAACCTATCGGTAAAAGACGTCGGCAACCGTTGCGTATATGTGTGCAGAGCAAGGCGGGCACGATGAGTCCCATGGCGTTTCTCGTGGAGATCGAGCAGGAGTTTCGGGCCGTGCAGGGGCTGCCGTCGCCGGTGCGGCGGCGGCGTGGGCTGCCGCCGCTGGTCGGGGCCGGTGACGCGGTGCCGATGACGCTGGTGGCGGGGGTGCGGTTCGACGACGGACAGCTCACCGATCAGGGATGGTTCGTCGACACCGACGCTGTCACCGAGGTTCTCGAACGGCAGTGTGCGCGACTGGCGGCACGGCCATGGACCGAGTTGTTCGACTTCCGGCCGACGCTCGAACTGGTTGCCCGGCACCTGCATGCGGAGATCTCCCGGGAAGTGCAGCAGCTGGCGTTCGTGCGGCTGGGTGGATTCGGTGTGAGCGCCGGCTACTTCGGGTCGTCCGGGGAGAGCAGGGCCTGGCCCAGGGGCGTGGCGGTGTAATTGACGGCTCGGCCTGAGCGGGATCGGCTGATCAGGCCCGCCGCGTGCAGAACCGCGAGGTGGCCGCCCACGGTGCCCAGGCTCAGGCCGAGCTGGGCGACCAACTGGCTGGTGGTGGCCGGCGCGGCCAGCGCTCGCAGGATCGCCGCTCGGCCGGCGCCCAGCAGCGGCGTCAGCGCGTCGTCGCGGGGCGGCGCCGGCGGGCCGAAGATGTCGGCCACGCCGCGCGCCCGGTAGACCATCGTGAACGGCACCGGCGGGTGGGTGCTGAGGATCAGATTGCCGAAGACGGTCGGCTCCAGCAACAGGCCACGGCCGGCGATCCGGTATGTCGCGGTGTCTCGGTGGCGGATCGCTATCGCGCCGTCGGCCCAGGTCACCTGGGGGTGCAGGTCGGAGAGAGCGGCGGCCCAGCCATAGGCGGCGAGGCGGCCGGCCCGGTGCACGATGTCGCGCTCCAGGACCGCGCGCAGGCGAAGCCACTCCGGTTCGATCAGGGTCTCCCAGATGGCCTGCATGGCGTCCGCCAAACGGTCCACGACCTGCGGGGAGTCGAGGATCCGCTGGGCGTAGGCCGGCGGGCGGCGATGGCCGGCCAGGTTGCGGGTGAGCTCGGCGCGGGCCCGGCCGGGTGGGGTGGCGCGGAGCACGGCAAGCTCGTCGGCGAACGAGCCGCGCGGGCCCAGCGGCGGTGGATGCAGGAAGTCGGCGTTGTATTCGTCGCGGCGGAACAGCGCGATCAGGGCGCCGACGGCGGGCTCGGCTCGGCGCAGCGGGGCGAGGTGGTGGCGCATGCGGGCCACCCACGGGGCCAGCACGCCGGGCGGGTCGAGGCCGGTCAGCACCCGCAGCGCGAGATGCGCCTCGAACAGCGGGGAGATCGCATATCGACACTCGGCCAGCTCGGCTCGTCCCAGCTCAATCAGCATGTTTCGGCCACGGGCGAAAGCTTAGCCGCGCCGCGACGAGACCGCGAGAGTACGAGGCATGACGACGACCGAGCGGGCCACCTACCGGCAGGTGTTCGCGGTGGCCGAGTTCCGGGCGCTGCTCGGCGGCCAGGCGCTGATGCTGGTCAGCGAGACCGTGAAGATGCTGGCGCTGGCCGTGCTGGTGTTCGCGAGCACCGGCTCGCCGCTGCTGGCCGCGCTGGCCTATGTGGCCGGGTTCCTGCCGCAGGCGCTGGGCGGGACGCTGCTGCTGTCGGTGGCCGATCGGTGGCGGCCGCGGCGGCTGCTCGTCGCCTATGACCTGTTGCGCCTGGTGGTGGCGGTGCTGCTGGCCGCCGGGCCGCTGTCGCCGATCGCGATGATGCTGCTGGTCTTCGCGACCGGTGCGTTCGCGCCGGTGGCCAACTCGGCCCGCACCGCGCTGCTGCCGGATCTGCTGGACGGCGACCGGTTCGTGCTCGGCCGGTCGCTGTTCACGCTGGTGTCGGCGGGCATGCAGGTGGCCGGCGCGGCGGTCGGCGGCCTGCTGATCGCGTTCGTCGGCGCGCCGGGTGCGTTGTGGCTGGCCGCCGCGGCGTGCGCCGGCTCGGCGGTGATCAACCGATTCGGCGTACGCGACCACGACCCGCGCCCGCCCGCCGAGGAGAAGCAGGGCGCCGTCCGCCAGACCTGGCGCGTGAACCGGGCGCTGCTCGCCGACCGCCCGATGCGCGGACTCCTGCTCGCCCACTGGCTGCCGACCTCGCTGATGGTCGGCGCCGAGGGTGTCGTGGTGCCGTTCGCCGCCGGGGCGGGCCGGGAGTCCGCGGCCGGGCTGCTGCTCGCCGCCGCGGCGGGCGGGATGCTCGCCGGCGAGCTCGCGGTCGCGCGTTTCCTGCCGCCACACCGGCGCGAACGGCTGACTCCGTGGCTTGCGCTGCTGATGGGCGTACCCCTGGTGGTGTTTGCCTTTGACCCTGGGATCTTTGTCGCCGGCGCCGCGCTGGCGGTCGCGGCCGCCGGACTCGCCCATCAGCTCGGCCTGGCCCGACGTTTCCTCGAGACCGCGCCGGAGGCGTCCCGTGGGCAGGCGTTCGGGCTGCTGATGACCGGCACGATGACGTTGCAGGGCCTGGCGATGGCGGGCGCGGGCGGGCTGGCCGAGTTGTTCGCGCCGGCGACGGTGATGGCGGTGGCCGGCGTCGCGTCGGTGCTCTCGACCGTCAGTCTGTGGCGGACGTTGAGAGCACGGTGACGCCGTCCGGCAGCGCTCCCCCGGTCGCGATGTGTTCGAGCACGGTGGCCCGCAACGCCGCGGCGGCATGCGGCAGCACCGACCGGCGGCGGTGGGCGAGCGCGATGGTGCGCCGCAGACCCGGCGCGGCCAGCGGCGTCGAACGCAGCAGCGGCCGGTTGGCCAGCACCATGCTGGGCACCACCGCGACGCCCAGCCCGGCCTCCACGAAGGCCAGCACCGCGTCCATCTCGCCGCCTTCGACCGCGAACCGCGGCGTGACCCCGGCCAGCCGCAGCGCCTCGAGCGTCACGTCACGCAGGTCGTAGCCCGGGCGGAACATCACCAGCGGGGTGTGCGCGAGCTCGGTCAGCTCCAGATGCGGCGAGATGGTCGGCGGCGGGCCGGCCGCGACCGAGGCCACCACCAGGCTCTCGCGGAGGATCGGCACGGCGTCCAGCGCCGGGTCGACGCCCTGCCCCGGCTGCACGATCAGGGCCAGGTCCAGGGTGTGTTCGAGCAGGCCGGCGGCCAGGTCGGGCGAGCTGCCCTCGGTCACTCGCAGGCGCAGGTCGGGGTGGGCAGCCCGGAACGTGCGCAGCACCGCCGGCACCAGCGACGAGCACAGGCTCGGCGTCGCGCCCAGCCGCACCTCACCCCGGCGCAGCCCGACGATGTCCTGCACGGCGTCCACCGCGGCGTCCGCGTCGGCGATCATCCGCTGAGCCATCGGGAGCAGCGTCTCGCCCGCCACGGTCAGCGTCACGGCGCCCCGGACGCGATCGAACAGCGGCGCGCCGAGGGACGATTCGAGCGTGTGAATCTGCTTACTCAACGTCGGCTGCGCCACACCGATCAATTCGGCCGCTTGGGTGAAATGTCGCGTTTCGACTAGTGCCAGGAAGTATCGGAGCTGCTGCAGCTGCATCCCGATAGCTTATGTCTATGACAACTGGGGTTGGCATGCATTAGACGAATCACCGACCTCTGTTTAACGTCCGAAGCGTGGCGGTTCTGGAAAGAACGAAGGCGCCGGCGGCGCGCAGCACGGTCTCGCTGAAGATTCTGATGGCGGTGACCGGGCTGCTGCTGGTCGGCTTCCTGTTCGCGCACATGGCGGGCAACCTCAAGATCTTCGTGGGCGCCGAGTCCTTCGATCACTACGCGCACTGGCTGCGCACCCTCGGCACGCCACTGCTGCCGGAGACCTGGTATCTGTGGATCCAGCGCGCGGTGCTGACCTTCGCGCTGATCGGCCACGTGGCGGCCGCGACGATTCTCGCGCGCCGCGCTCGACAGGCCAGACCCGTCCGGTACGCGCACCGCGCCAAGGTCCAGGGCAGCTACGCCGCGCGAACCATGCGCTGGGGCGGCGTGATCGTGCTGCTCTTCGTGGTCTACCACATCCTCGACCTGACCACCGGCACGCTGAACCCGATCGGCGACAAGGCGCACCCGCACGCCAACGTGGTCGCCGACTTCGCGCCGGACCGCTGGTACGTGACGCTCTTCTACACACTCGCGATCGTCGCCGTCGGCCTGCACCTGCGGCACGGCCTGTTCAGCGCGGCCCGCACCTTGGGCCAGCAGACTCCTCGCGGCGAGCGCCGGGCCCGGCTTGCCGCGCTGGTGCTCTCGCTCGTCCTGGTGATCGGCTACCTTTCGGTGCCGTTCGCCGTCCTGACCGGATTGGTGAGCTGACATGGATCTGTGGCAAGAAGGCGACCCCATTCGCGACACGGCCGCGCCGGACGGGCCGATCGAGACCCGCTGGGAACGCCGGCGCTTCGAGGCCAAGCTGGTCAACCCGGCCAACCGCCGCAAGCTGTCGGTGATCGTGGTCGGCACCGGGCTGGCCGGCGGCTCGGCGGCGGCGACGCTGGCCGAGGCCGGCTACCGCGTGCGGTCCTACTGCTATCAGGACAGCCCGCGGCGGGCGCACTCGATCGCCGCGCAGGGTGGCATCAACGCCGCGAAGAACTACCGCAACGACGGCGACTCGATCTACCGGCTGTTCTACGACACCGTGAAGGGCGGCGACTTCCGCGCCCGCGAGTCCAACGTGTACCGGCTGGCCGAGGTGTCGGTGAACATCATCGACCAGTGCGTGGCGCAGGGCGTGCCGTTCGCCCGTGAGTACGGCGGCCTGCTCGACAACCGTTCCTTCGGCGGCACCCAGGTGTCCCGCACGTTCTACGCCCGGGGTCAGACCGGGCAGCAGCTGCTGCTCGGCGCCTACCAGGCGATGGAACGGCAGATCGCGGCCGGGAACATCGAGATGCACGCCCGGCACGAGATGCTCGAGCTCATCGTGGTCGACGGCCGCGCCCGTGGCATCGTGGTCCGCGACCTGGTCACCGGTGAGATCAGCACCGACCTCGCGGACGCGGTGGTGCTGGCCTCCGGCGGCTACGGCAACGTGTTCTTCCTGTCCACCAACGCCAAGGGCTGCAACGTCACGGCGACCTGGCGGGCGCATCGCCAGGGCGCGCTGTTCGCGAACCCGTGCTACACGCAGATCCACCCGACCTGCATCCCCGAGTCGGGCACGCATCAGTCGAAGCTGACGCTGATGAGCGAGTCGCTGCGCAACGACGGCCGGGTCTGGGTTCCGGTTGCTTCTTCTGACGAGAGAAGGCCGGGCGACATCCCCGAGGACGAGCGCGACTACTACCTCGAGCGGATCTACCCGTCGTTCGGCAACCTGGTCCCCCGCGACATCGCCTCGCGCGCCGCGAAGAACGTGTGCGACGAGGGGCGCGGGGTCGGGCCCGGCGGGCTGGGGGTCTATCTGGACTTCGCGGACGCGATCGCGCGGCTCGGCCGCGAGGCCGTGGAAGCCAAGTACGGCAACCTCTTCGAGATGTACCAGCGGATCACCGGCGAGGATCCCTATGAGGTGCCGATGCGGATCTATCCCGCGGTGCACTACACGATGGGCGGGCTCTGGGTCGACTACGACCTGCAGTCCACGATCCCGGGGCTGTTCGTGATCGGGGAGGCGAACTTCTCCGACCACGGCGCGAACCGGCTCGGCGCGTCGGCGCTGATGCAGGGGCTCGCGGACGGCTACTTCGTGCTGCCGAACACGATCAACAACTACCTGGCGGGCGGGCCGTTCCCGGCCCTTTCCGCGGAAGCCGCCGCGGTCGTCGACGCGAAGAAAGCGGTCACCGATCGCCTCGCGCGACTCTTGAAGATCAACGGCGACCGGACCGTCGACTCGTTCCACCGCGAACTCGGCCACATCATGTGGGAGTACTGCGGGATGGAACGTACCGAAGAAGGCCTGACCAAGGCGATCGGCCTGATCCGCGGCCTGCGCGACGAGTTCTGGACCCGGGTCAAGGTGCCCGGCACCGGCGAGCAGCTCAACCAGAACCTGGAGAAGGCCGGCCGCGTCGCCGACTTCTTCGAGCTCGCCGAGCTGATGTGCATCGACGCGCTGCACCGGCGCGAGTCGGCCGGCGGGCACTTCCGCGCGGAGAGCCAGACCGACGACGGCGAGGCGCTGCGCCACGATGACGACTTCGGCTACGTCGCGGCCTGGGCCTACGGCGAGAAGCCGACGCTGCACAAGGAAAACCTCGATTTCGAGTACGTTCACCCGAGCACGCGGAGCTACAAGTAATGGACATCCAGGTGCGCGTCTGGCGCCAGACCAGCCCGGACGACCGTGGCCGCATGGTCGGCTACGACGTGAAGGACATCTCCCCCGACGCCTCGTTCCTGGAGATGCTCGACGTCCTGAACGAGAAGCTGATCCTGGACGGCGACGACCCGATCGCCTTCGACCACGACTGCCGCGAGGGCATCTGCGGCATGTGCGGCATGATGATCAACGGCGTGGCGCACGGTCCCGAGCGGGCCACCACCACCTGCCAGCTCCACATGCGACACTTCCGGGACGGCGACACCATCGACGTCGAGCCGTGGCGGGCGCGGGCCTTCCCGGTGATCAAGGACCTGGTGGTCGACCGCAGCTCGTTCGACGACATCATCCAGGCCGGCGGCTACATCTCGGCGCCCACCGGCACCGCCCCCGACGCGCACGCGACCCCGGTGCCGAAGGCGGACGCGGACGCGGCGTTCGAGGCGGCCACCTGCATCGGCTGCGGCGCCTGCGTGGCGGCCTGCCCGAACGGCTCGAGCATGCTCTTCACCGCGGCCAAGGTGTCCCACCTGGGCCTGCTCCCCCAGGGCCAGCCGGAACGGGCCGGCCGCGTGATCGACATGATCGAGGCGCAGGACGCGGCGGGCTTCGGCGGCTGCACCAACGCCGGCGAGTGCACCACGGTCTGCCCGAAGGGCATCCCGCTCAGCCTGATCGGCCGCCTCAACACCGACTACCGCAAGGCCCTGCGCGGCAAGCTCTAACGGCGGCCGATGCCTACAACCTGGGCTGGAAGCTGGCGTCCGGCGACGACGCGCTGCTGGGCCAAGTCAGCGACGCGGACGACCCGGCCGCCCTGGCCCGGTAGCCGTGGCGCTCCCCCGTTCCACTCACCTGAATCTTCTGCGACTCAGATCTGCAGCGGTGCTGGGCGCGGGGTTCAGGGCTGAGGTGGCCTCGACGGCGCTTTCCGGCGTACCCGGATCCGGGTCTTGATCTCGGTGGGCGCGCAGCGCTGCCGTTGCGGTGATCGCGCAGATCGCCGCCGCGGAGATCAGCGCGACCCGCGCGCCCAGGTGGACCACCGCCGCGCCCAGCGGATTCATCAGGGCGATCGGACCGAACATGATCGTCCCCGAGGTCGCGGAGACGCGGCCGAGCAACCGCTCCGGAGTGCCGGTCTGGATCGCCGTGAGGCCGGCGACCAGCGTCCACGGCAGGCCGATGCCGATCGTGACGCTGCCGGCCACCATCGCCGGCCACCACGGCAGGCAGTGCAGCAGATTGCCGAGGCCGAAGACCGCCACGCCCACCCCGCCGGTCCGGAGTGGACCGTGGGCGGCGATGATCCGGCCCACCACCAGGCCGCCGAGGATCGAGCCGGCGCCCTGGGCCGCGCCGAGCACGCCCAGGAAGGTCGACGGCAGCCCCAGGCCGGCGGTCACCCGCGAGAAGACCGACGCGGTCGCGAACCCGGACAGACCGATCGCCACCGCCGCCACCAGCACCGGACGGCGAATACCCGGCCTCCCCCACAACACGGCCAGGCCGTCGCGCAGGCCGGGTCGCTCGCGCGGCGGCACGATCGGCGGCGTGCGCAGGCGCAGCATCGTGTAGAGCACCGCCGCCACGATCGGCATCGCCGCGCTGACCAGGGCCGCGGCGCCGCCGCCCTGCCAGGCATAGATGCCCGCCCCGGCCAGTGGCGCGATCAGCTTCATCCCCTCCTGGGCGCTGGATCGCCAGCCGTTCACGTCGCCCAGCGCGTCGGCCGGGATCGCCGCCGGCAGCAGTGCGCTCTCGCCGGCGTCCAAGAGCACATAGCTCATTCCGTACGCCAGGAGCACCGCGAAGATCAGCCAGACCTGTCCGCGGTCACGCACCAGCAGAAGTGACGTGAGGACGGCGGCGAGCAGCAGGTCCACCACGATCACCAGGCGCCGCCGCGGGAAGCGGTCGACCAGCCCGCCCAGCCAGGGCGCGGCGAGAGTCGGGGCATAGACGCACAGACCCGCCAGCCCGGCCAGGCTGACCGAGCCGGTGAGGTCGAGGATCCAGACGCCGGCCACCAGCGCCATCGCGGTGCTGCCGAATCCGGCCACCACGGAGATCGCCACGAAGAGCATCGCGTTGCGTCGCATGCGCCACATGCTGCAAAGTTGCGCGTGTCTGGGTCAATGGTGTCAATGTTCTGTTGACGTGTCGTACTCGGGTTTTAGGTTCTCCGGCATGAGGTTGTTCCGAGACGAAGACCTGTCCGGGGCGCGGTTCGAGCACGTCAACCTGCACGGCGTGACGATGCGCGGGGTGGATCTCTCCGACGTCAGCGTCGACGGGTGGGTGTCCAACCTGGTGATCAACGGCGTCGACGTCGTGCCGCTGATCCAGGCCGAGCTCGACCGCCGCGATCCGGAGAACGCCAAGATGCGGCCGGGTGACGCCGACGGCTTCCGCGAGGCGTGGCAGATCATCGAGCGGCGCTGGGCCGAGACCGTGGCCCGGGCGCGGCGGCTCGATCCCGCGCTGCTGCACGAGTCGGTCGATCGCGAGTGGTCCTTCATCGAGACGCTGCGGCATCTGCTCTATGCCACGGATGCCTGGGTGCGCCGGGCGATGCTCGGCGACCCGAGTCCGTGGCACCCGCTCGACCTGCCGTGGGACCAGATGGAGGACTCCCCCGGCACGCCGCGCGACCGCACCGCCCGCCCGTCCCTCGACGAGGTGCTCGAGCTGCGCCGCGACCGCATGGGCACGGTCCGCGAGGTGCTGGCCGGGCTCACCGACGAGCAGCTGGCCGGGCACACCGAGGGGATCGACGCGCCGGGCTGGCCGCCGCCCGGTCCGCTGCCGGTGCGTGAGGTGCTCGAGACCGTGCTCAACGAGGAGTGGCAGCACCGGCGTTATGCGGAACGCGACCTCGAGGTGCTGTTCTCACGGGATCAGCACGGTGCGGACGCCGGGTGACTCCGTCCACATCGACTCGACCGCGGCCAGCGGGCCCGTGCGGGTGGTGATCGTCAGACCGCCGCTGTCGATCTGGATCCAGTTGAGTTCGCGGCTGCGGTCGGGAGCAGCCTGCGCATTCGACCGCCCCCGTCGTGGGACGCTGACGTTCATGACAGGCGAGGGACAGACTGTGATGCAGGTGTACTGCCGGATCGAGGTCGTGGTTGACGATCCGATGGCTGTCGAGGAAAGGGCAGTCCAAGACCTGCGAGATGCGGACATCGACTGGTCCGTGGAGAAGGACACCCTGGAACAGGCGATTGCCGAGATCCGGGGCGACCTTTCGCAGGCCCTGGCGAGCCTGATCGGGCCCCACCGGATGTTGGAGGGCGTTCCAGGAGTGCGGTTTCGGGGTGGGCGTTTGTGGGCCCAACCGGGAGCTCCCGACGAACGATTCAACCCTGGTTGCGGAGAGCCGGCCTCGTCGCCGTAGCGGATCGCCGCCATCGCACGCTGAGGTACGAGCACCTCTACCGGACCTGCCTGACCGACGGCGACGCCCTGGCCGTCGAGTGCAACCTCGCCCGCGGACCCACCAGGGCATCGGGGACCGCACTCCACGCACCGCTTACCTCACGAATGGTCTGCACGATGCCGGATGGGGTCGGCGCCCGATCGCCGGATGGTGACCTCAACGTCTCCGATACTGCGTTGATAACGCCGTGCGATGCGAATACACAGGGGCCAGATGTCCACGCTGCTTGTCATCGCCGGGCCACCCGGAGCCGGGAAGTCGACCGTCAGCTCCATCGCTTCTTCGCGTCTCTCACCAAGCGTTCTGATCCGCGGAGACGCCTTCTTCCGATTCCTGGACCAGGGTGCGCAGAAGCCATGGCTGCCAGAGGCGAAGGATCAGAACCAGACGGTCATCCGCGCCTCGGGTGCGGCAGCTGGGCAGTTCGCGCGGGCGGGATACGAGTCCGTCTTCGACGGAGTCATGGGGCCATGGGGGACTCCGGAGGAAGTGGCTACAAGCATCTTGTCTCGCTACCGTCAGGGCGCGCCTTTGCCTACGGTGCTCGAGACGTCACATAGTCCTGGCGACCCATCGTGCTGGCGCTGCGCCTGGTGCTCGGTCATACCGCGATCCGCGGGGGCGGTGGGGTCCTTTGCCCCAACGCCGACCCCGCCACTTCCACCGCCTACTTTGGGCCGGCCGCCAGACCGGCGGCCACCGCGACACCGGCCAGAATGCCGATGGCCGTGCCGGTGCCTCGGGCTCGCCACTGTCGACCGTGCGTCATCAGGTCCTCGTCCGCCATGCCGGGAGCCAACGGCATACGGCTCGGGTAAGCCCTTTTCGCACGCGCGCCGCCGCTTTCCGGTAGCCGGCTCGGAGGGAACGTCGCGCTCGCGATCGTCAAGCGGGGACGGCGGCGCGCAGCGCCTTGCGCACCCGGCCCACCGCGGCCGCTGTCGCCGACGGCAGCGCCGTCACGCCGGACTCGGCGATGTCCGTGACCGCCTGCGCGACCAACGCGAACAACGGCCCGGGCCCGGCCTCGGCGGCCGCCGCCACCGTCTCGCGCACCAACGCCGCCCGCACGAAGCGCTGATCCCACCGCGGATCCGCCGCCAGCCGCCGATCCAGCGCCACCGTCGCCGCCCGCAAGGCGGCGATGTCGTCCCCGTAGCGAAGGTCGAGCTCGTCCCGGCGCATCGCCTCGGCCCTCGCCACCGCGGCCGCCAACCGCTGCCGTCGCTGCTCGGCCGCCTGCCGGCTGGCCAGCCCCATCGCCGTAGCGATCTCGGCCCAGGTCGCGCCGTCCCGCCGGGCCTGGTCGATCAGCCGCAGCTCGCGCTCGTCCAGCGCGGCCCGGGCGGCCACCGTCCGCGCCAGCTCCCCCAGCTCCACCCGCCGACCGTAAAGCCGTCAACAGATCATTGACAGCCATCAGGCCTGTGGGGTGGATCACATCAGCGGCGCACACAGGGAAGGCCTGGGTTAAATGGATTTAGCAAACGCGACTCGTGATCTTAAATCGGTTGTCCGTTATCGACGGTCGTCATACGGTTGCGCTGAGCAACGCTTTTCTCGGGGCATCAGCCGGCGGCCGGTGGATCGGCACGGGGGCAGATCCACCGGCCGCCCCGCATCCAGCCAGGGGAAAGCCAGGCTCAGATCGTCCGCTAGCGGATGATCCCGCGCTAGGATCACTTCATGGCAAGCCAAGCCCCTCAGCGAACCGTCCGCGACATCACCGGCCTGCTCAACATGGCCGGCCACGCGCTCTCCAACCGGCTCGCGGCCGCTCTCGCCGACATCGACCTCACCCCGCGCATGCAGTGCGTCCTGGTGCACGCGATGGAGGAGGAGCGCACTCAGATCCAGCTCGCGGCCCTGGCCGACCTGGACAAGACCACGATGGTCACCACCGTCGACGACCTGGAGAAACGCGGTTTCGCCGAGCGGCGCCCGTCGGCCACCGACCGGCGCGCGCGGATCATCGCGGTGACCGAGCAGGGCCGCGCCAAGGCGAAAGAGGGACAACGCATCGTCGACCGCGTCCACGCCGACGCGCTGGCCGGATTGTCCGCGGATGATCGGGCCTCCTTCGTCGAGGCCCTCGGCCTGCTGGCCGACAACCGCGACCCCGGCCCGGTACGCCGGCCGCGCGGCAGATAGGTCACTGCCGGATCGTCCGCTAACGGATTATCTGTTACGGTCGGGCCATGACTGCTGCAACCGATCGCCGTGACGCCGCGCTCGCCGTGCTCTGCGCCATGGCTCTGATGATCGTTCTGGACAGCACCATCGTCGCCATCGCCATCCCGGCCATCCAGTCCGACCTGGCGTTCTCCGACGCCGGCGTGGCCTGGGTGGTGAACGGCTACCTGGTCGCGTTCGCCGGCCTGCTGCTGCTCTCCGGGCGACTCGGCGACCTGCTCGGCGCCTGGCGGGTCTTCCTCGCGGGCCTCGTACTCTTCACGCTGGCCAGCCTGCTCTGCGGCTTCGCCGGCACCGCCGAACTGCTCGTCGCCGGCCGCTTCGTGCAGGGCGCGGGCGGCGCGCTCGCCTCGGCCGTCGTGCTCGGCATGATCGTGCGGCTCTACCCGTCGCCGGGCGCGCAGGCCCGTGCCATGGGCATCTACAGCTTCGTGCAGGCCGGCGGCGCGGCGATCGGCTTCGTGCTCGGCGGCATCCTCACCGACTCCGTCGGCTGGCCCTGGATCTTCCTGATCAACGTGCCGGTCGGTGTGCTGGTCGGGCTCGGTGCGTGGCGGGTGCTCCCGCGCGAGCCCGGCATCGGGCTGAGCGGCGGCGTCGACGTCTCGGGCGCGTTGCTGATCACGGCCGGCCTGTCGCTCGGCGTCTACGCCATCGTGCGCACGGCCGAGGGCCCAGGTGGGTGGTTGATCGGGTTGGTCGCGGTGCTGCTCATCGGCGGTTTTCTGGTACGCCAGAAGCTCGCCGCCCACCCCCTGATCGACCTGCGGCTGCTCGCCCGGCCCTGGCTGCTCGCCGCCAGCGGCGCCGTCGTGCTGATCTTCGCCGCCGGCCTGGGTTTCCAGTTCCTGAACACGCTCAACCTCCAGCGCGTCATGGGTTACGACCCGCTGACCACGAGCCTGGCGTTCCTGCCCACCCCGATCGTGATCGGCCTGGTCTCGCTCTTCGTGGCGCCGCGGGTGACCGCCCGCTTCGGCCCGCGCCGGGTGCTGATCGCCGGCCTGGCCCTGCTGATGATCGGCCTGGCCCTGCTCAGCCGCACCACGGCCGGACTGTCCTACCTGACCGGTATGCTCCCCGCGCTGATCATCATGGGCCTCGGCGTCGGCATCACGGTCCCGCCGCTCATCATGCTGTCCATGGCCGGCGCCGACCCGAAGGACACCGGCATGGTCTCCGGCCTGAACAACACCGCCCAACAGGCCGGCGCCGCCCTGGGCCTGGCCGTGCTGGCCTCGGTGGCGGCCGCGGTCGCCGACGGCTCGACGGTCGACGCCCTGCGCTCCGGCTACAGCGCCGCCTTCCTGGTGGCCGCCGCCTTCGTCGCGGCCGCGCTGCTGATCACCGTCATCGCCCTGCGCCACCCGCCGGCCGCATCGCCCGAAGCGAAGCCAGCCGCGCAAGCCGCAACAAAGCCAGCCGCGCTAACCGGAGCAAAGCCAGCCGCGCAAACCGAAGCGAAGCCAGCTGCACAGGCCGGAACAAAGCCAATCGCACAGGCCGAAGCGAAGCCAGCCGCACAAGCCGGAACAAAGCCAACCGCACAAGCCGAAGCGAAGCCGGGCTGACCGACCGGTTCGCCGCACGTCGGCGAAGCCGCCACCTCACCCGCCCGCCGCGCCGCCACCTCACCCGCCCGCCGCGCCGCCACCTCCCCCACCCAGGCACTGGGTGGGCATCAAGTTAGGGGTGGGGTACGACAAGTTTCGGCCGCGGAGAGGCCTCCCTGTGGATGGGCGCCCGCGAGCGGTCGCCCATCGCGGTCTCCAGGATCGACGATCAGCCGGCGGCGGTGCGGAGCATCCACTGGTCCTCGCCGCCGGCCGACTCCGGCTGCACGCGCGGCGGCTCGGTCTCGGTCATCGCGACCATGTCGTCCGGGCGCACCCGGGGCGGCAGCTTCCCGAACCGGGCGGAGCGTCGCTGCTGGTCGTCTTCCACCTCGAGAACGGGCTCATCACTCATCGACCCATCGTCACACGGCCGGCCAAGCGTGCACAGCGCCGGAAGCAGGGCGCCGGCGGACGGATCAGGCGAGGGCCCGGCAGACGGATCAGGCGAGGGCCCGGCAGACGGATCAGGCGAGGGCCCGGCAGACGGATCAGGCGAGGGCCCGGCGGACGGCGAGGACCAGCTGGACGAGCCCGACCATGCCGAGCAGGGCCCAGATCGCCGCGGCCAGGGTCACCACCACCGCATCCCAGGACGGGTCGGTCAGGCCGGCCACTCCCCCGACGAGCAGGCCGCTGATCGCCACCGACACCCTGGTCGGCCGCTCCCCCACGGTGACCGCGCCGATGTCCGGCATGCCGGCCACGGTGGCCCGGGCGCGCAGGTATTCGTGCAGCCAGCTCAGCGCGCCGCCGACCACCACCAGCCAGCCCGGCGCGCCGCCGACCCACAGTGCCGCCAGCCAGGCCAGTTCGCCGAGCCGGTCGGCGACCGAGTCGACGACGAAACCCACTTTCCCGGCCCGGCCGGTCACCACCGCGACCGCGCCGTCGAACGAGTCCGCGAAACCGGCCGCCAGCACCAGGAACGCCGCGCCGACCAGACCCCACGGCCCGCCCAGCGCGGCCACCGGCACCAGCGCGCAGAGCAGCAGGCCGCAGATCGTGACCGTGGTGGGCGCGACACCGAACCGGCCCAGCAGCACCCCGGCCCGCCAGGCGATCCGCACCCAGCCGCGGACCAGTGGCGACGCCTTGTCGGGGTCGAAGCCACCGTGCAGCGCGGACCAGGCGGCCGCGTAGTCGCCCCAGATCAAGGCACCGGCACGGGGGCCAGCTGCTGCCAGACCTCGCGCGTCGCGGTGGAGCGGTTGAGCGTGATGAAGTGGATGCCGGGCACGCCCTCGTCGATCAGCCGGGCGCACATCTGGCTGCACAGCTCGACGCCCAGCTCGCGGATCGCGGTCTCGTCGTGGGCGATCCGCTCGAAGCGGGCCAGCAGCGCCGGCGGGAAGGGCGCGCCGGAGAGCTGGCTGGACCGCTCGATGGTGGCCATCCGGGTGACCGGCATGACGCCGGGCACGATCGGCGTGTCGCAGCCGGCCGCGGCGACCCGGTCGCGCAGGCGCAGGTATTCGTCCGCCTCGAAGAACATCTGGGTGATCGCGAAGTCGGCGCCGGCCCGGCACTTGCGGATGAAGTTGCGGGTGTCCGACTCGATGTCCGCCGATCGCGGGTGCTTGTAGGGGAACGCCGCCACCCCGACGCTGAAGTCGCCGACCTCGCGCAGCAGCCGCACCAGGTCCTCGGCATAGAGCACGCCGGACGGGTGCCGGACCCACTCGCCCATCGGGTCGCCGGGCGGGTCGCCGCGCACCGCGAGCACGTTGCGGATGCCGGCGCCGGCCAGCCGGCCGATCACGTTGCGCAGCTCGGCGACCGAGTGGTTCACGGCGGTCAGGTGGGCCATCGGCAGCAGCGTCGTCTCGGTGGCCACCCGCTCGGTGACCGCCACGGTGGTGTCCCGGGTGGTGCCGCCGGCGCCGTACGTGATCGACACGAACGACGGCTGCAGCGACTCGAGCTCGCGGATCGCCTGCCACAGCAGGCGCTCGCCCTCGCGGGTCTTGGGCGGGAAGAACTCGAACGAGAAGGTCGGCGCCGGGCCCTTGATCAACTCGCCGATGGAGGGCGAGGTGGGCAGCTTGGAGGGCAGACCGAGAGACACACTGTGACTCTACCGGCTGCTCCGCGCATGCCGAGCAGCCGGTGACGGGCTAGTTTGACGCGGTGGAGACCTTCCCGCTCGATCAGGCCGGCCTGCGGGACCGCGTCGACAAGGCGCTGACCGTGTTCCTCGCGACGCAGCGCGAGCGCATGATGGCCATCGACCCGGCGCTGGCCGAGGTGTGCGAGGCGCTGGAGATCTTCGTGCTGGGCGGCGGCAAGCGGTTGCGCCCGGCATTCGCCTATTGGGGCTATCGCGGCGCCGGCGCCACCGACTCGGACGCCGTGGTGGCGGCCGTCTCCGCACTCGAACTGGTGCAGGCCAGCGCGCTGATCCACGACGACCTGATCGACCGCTCGGACACCCGGCGCGGCGAGCCCGCGGTGCACCGGCGGTTCGCGGCCCGGCACACCGACGCCGGCTGGCACGGCGGAGCGGCGGCGTTCGGGGACGCGGCCGCGGTGCTGCTCGGCGACATGGCGCTGGTCTGGTCGGACGAGATGCTGCACACCGCCGGGCTGGCCGACGGCGACCTCGCCCGGGCGCGGCCGATGTTCGACGCGATGCGCACCGAGGTCACCGCGGGTCAGTTTCTCGACGTGCTCGCCCAGGTCACCGCGGACACCTCGCTGGAGCGGGCCGGAAAGGTGGCCCGTTTCAAGTCGGCGAAGTACACGGTGGAGCGGCCGCTGCTGATGGGCGCCGCCCTGGCCGGTGCGCCGGAGGCGCTCTCCCTGGCGTACACGGAATTTGGTTTGCCGTTGGGTGAGGCTTTTCAGATGCGGGACGACGTGCTCGGTGTGTTCGGCGATCCGGCGATGACCGGCAAGCCGGCCGGTGACGATCTGCGCGAGGGCAAGCGGACCTATCTGGTGGCGGCGGCGTTCGAGGCGGCGCCGGCCGCGGATCGGGCCGCGCTGGACGCCGGGCTGGGCGATCCGGGCCTCGACGACGCCGGGGTCGAGCGGTTGCGCGGGATCATCCGGGACTCGGGCGCGCTGGCCCGCACCGAGGAGCGCATCGCGGCGCTGAACGAGCGGTCCCGGGCCGCACTGGCCGCGGCCGACATCGAGCCGGAGTCGCGGACGGTCCTGGACGGCCTCGCCGACGCCGCCATCAGACGAACGGTCTAACCGCGCAGGCGGGCGAGCAGCTTGCTGCCCTCGCCGGCGGCCGGCTTGCGCTGCACGCCACGCCGCCCGAGCCATACCCAGATGGACAGCGTCAGCAGCACCAGCGCGAAGCCGAACAGCAGGTCCTCGACGGGCGCGTAGGCGATCCGCAGGCCGATGATCGCGGCCGGGTCGTAGACGACGATGTGGCGGCCGGTCAGGATGCCGTTGGAGAGCAGCTGAAAAACGATGATGATCGGGTACGTGGCCCAGAACGCGACCCGCCGGACGAGCCGGGTGCGCAGCACGAACAGGTCGACCAGCACCGCCCCCAGCACGCCGAGCAGCGCCGCGACGGTGTAACTCACTCGTCACCCACCGGCTTGCGCAGCACCGCGCGGGTCGCCTCGAAGCCGAGCACCGCGCAGACCGGCACGACCACGAAGAACAGCACCTCGTCGAGCGGCAGCCCGCCCGGGAACACGATGCCGGTCGTCTGGGCCGGGTCGAAGGTCCAGTGCCCGGCCGCGATCGCGCCCAGATCCCAGAGCACGAAGATCACCACCACCGGCACGACCGTGAGCACCAGCCGCCGCCACCGCCGCAGCACGTTGACCCGGAACACCGGCTCCAGCCAGAGCGCGGCGACCAGGCAGCCCGCCAGGACGAACAGGTAGGACAGGTGCCTCATCCGGTCAAAATCCGAGGGCCTGCGCGCGCCGCTTGACCTCGCGGGCGCGGTCACCGCCCAGGCCGAGCGCGGGGTTCCCGTCCAGATCTTGGTCGGGCGTGTAGAGCCACCGGAGCGCCTCTTCGTCGTTGTACCCAGCGTCGCGAAGCAAGGTCAGGATGCCGGGGAGGTGTTTGAGCACGATGCCGTTGGCGATCAGCTCGGACGGCACCACCCGGATGCCGTCGCGCTTCACGGCCAGCAGGTCGCCGTCGCGCACCATCTGGTTCACCTTGCTGATGGACAGGTCCAATTTGTCGGCAACATCCGGCAATGGGACCCACGCGGCCGGAGCCGCGGTCACTGATTCGTTCACGGTATCCAGCCTGCCACAGCCCGCCGGAGCCCCGGCGGGGAGCGGGTACGAGATGAGAAGCGGAGTACCGACCCGATGAGCCTGCTGCGGAGAAGCCGCACCGAGATGGCCGGCGCGTGGCGTTCGCTGCGTTACGACCTGGGCCGCCGCGAGGAAGACCCGACGCCGGCCGAGCCGGTGTCCGGTCCGGACGTCACGTCCACCGGCATGAGCACCTTCAGCGGGGTCGACGGCACGACCGGGGGCGAGCCGGTCGGCTACCGTCGCCCGCCGCGCCGCGCCCTGGCCGTGACCGCGTTCGGCACGCTGGCCGTGGTGGGCGCCGCGGGCAGCTACTTCGCCGTGGTGAACGGCCTGGGTGCGCTGCTCGGCGACGAGCCCGCCGGCACCGGGCCCTACCCGCTCGCGGTCGCCGGGGCGGACGGCGGCACGGACGGCACGCTGGCCGCGAACGCCGGGATGGGCCAGGGTGTCACGGCGGCCCGGCCGGGGGTGGCGGGGACCACGGCCGCCACCACTACCGCCACCACGGCCGGTGCGGTGCGCGTACCGCCGGAGAAGCTGGCGCTGCCGGCGCCCGGACCGGCCACCGCGCCCCGCCCCGGGCCCGCCGCGCCCGGCGCGCCGACCAGTGCGGACTGCGACTGTCTGACCCCGCCGGTGCCGACCCCGACCTCGGTGCCGACGGTCACGCCGTCGGACACCGGCAGCGCGTCGCCGTCGCCGAGCCCCAGCGACGACCCGTCCAGCAGCCCGGCATCGACCGATCCGACTGCCGAGCCGAGCGACCCGGCCAGCACGGCGGCCCGCAGCGGGCACCGGCGCGGCGACCATTGATCACGATTTGGGCAAGCGTCCGGTTGATGCCAAATCACCCGGACGCCCAGGTCACGGCGTCGGGGCGTACCCGTTCGGTCTCAGCTGTGGCATCCTGAACCGCCGGTACCGGAAGGACACATACACTTCACGCCGATGGACACCACAGTCGCCGACACGTTGATCGGCACGACGATTGACGGGCGCTACCGGATCACCGGTCGCGTGGCCCGTGGTGGCATGGCGACCGTGTACACCGCCGTGGACGAGCGGTTGGAGCGCACCGTCGCGCTGAAGATCATCCACCCTTCACAGGCGACCAACGTGCACTTCGTCGACCGGTTCACCGACGAGGCCAAGACGATCGCCCGGCTCACCCACCCCAATGTGGTCGCGGTCTACGACCAGGGCCGCCACCAGGGTCTGCCCTATCTGGTGATGGAGTACGTGCAGGGCCGCACCCTGCGCGACCTGATCACCCAACGGCGCCGGCTCAACCCGGTGGAGGCGCTGGCGATCCTCGAGCAGATGCTCGCCGCGATCGCCGCCGCGCACCGCGCCGGGCTGGTGCACCGCGACGTCAAGCCGGAGAACGTGCTGGTCGCCGAGGCGCCCAGCGGCGGCGTGGCCAACCTGGTGGACGCGGTGGTCAAGGTCGCCGACTTCGGGCTGGCCCGCGCGGTCGAGGCGAGCAGCAGCGACGACTCCGGCCAGCTCATGGCCACGGTCGCCTATGTGGCCCCCGAGCTGGTCACCGACGGCCACGCGGACGCCCGCACCGACGTTTATTCGGCCGGCATCGTGCTCTTCGAGATGGTCACCGGCCGGGTGCCCTATGACGGCGACGAGCCGGTCGAGGTGGCCTGGCAGCACGTGGACAACGACGTGCCGCCGCCGTCCAGCTTCGTCCGCGGCCTGCCCACGGCGATCGACGACCTGGTCGCGCGGGCCACCCGCCGCGACCCCGGCGCCCGGCCCACCGACGCCGGCGCGCTGCTCGCCGAGGTGCAGGTGGTGCGCGACGATCTGGGCGCACAGAACGTGGAGACCGCCCTGCTGCGGCAGGTGCCGGCCCGGCACGCCGCCGAGGCGACCACCGCGCTGCCCGCGGTCACCAGCACCTTCCCGGCCACCGGCGGCGACCGGCCCGGCTGGGCGCGCCTGCCCGAGCAGGGCCACACCCGTGCGCCGCGCCGGCGAAACACCACGCCGGGCGGCGAGCGGGCCGGCGGTGGGCTGTTCGGCCGCGGCGGGGACAGGCGCCGGATCACCATCATGGTCGCGGTCGGGCTGATGATCCTGACCGTGATCGGCAGCACCTGGTGGGTCACCCTGGGCCGTTACACGGACTCGCCGCGCCTGGTGAACATGACCCGCGCGCAGGCCGAGCAGCGCGCCCAGCAGGGCGGCTTCAAGGTGATCTATGCGGACGGGCAGTTCAGCGAGACGGCCGCCAAGGACATCGTGCTCGGGCAGGACCCGGCCGAGGATTCGAAGATCATCAAGGGCGGCGTGGTCACCCTGACCCTGTCGCTGGGCCCGGAGCGCTACCCGGTGCCGGACGTCGTCGGCATGGAGCTGGCCGCCGCCAAGGGCGAGCTCGAGCAGGTGAAGCTCAAGCTCAAGGAAGGCGCCGGGAAATACAGCGACGCGCTGCCGCAGGGCGTGGTGATCTCCTCCGATCCCAAGGCCAACGAGCAGCTGAAACCGGGCGAGACGGTGACCGTGGTGGTGAGCAAGGGCCGCGCCCCGATCACCGTGCCCGACCTGAGCGGCAAGAACATCAACGAGGCGAGGCAAATCCTGCAGGGGCTCGGCCTGTCCGCGGTGGAGTCGTACAAGCAGAACGACGCGCCGAAGGACTCGGTGATCGGCCAGAACCCGAAGCCCGGCTCCGGAGTGGAGAAGGAGGCCGAGGTCAAGCTGGACGTCAGCGAGGGCCCGCCGCTGGTGGCCGTGCCACGGGTGCTCGACCTGCCGTGCGCCCAGGGTCAGCAGGCGCTGGAGGCGGCCGGCCTCAAGGTGCGCATCGACTTCAACCCGAACGGCACGGTGCGCGGGCAGAACCCGCCGGAGAACACCCAGGTGGCGCCGCAGACCGAGGTGGCCATCCAGTGCTTCTGAGCCAACCCGCGGCGGAAAACCCATGAAAGATCGCTGTCTGAGCCCCGTCGGTTCGCACACGAAGACCGCGGGCGGCCTGGCGAAGGCGGCGCTGCCCTATGCCGATGCCGCCGGGTCCGAGGCGGTCCAGGTCTACGTGTCGAACTCGCGCGGCTGGGCCCTGCCGCCCGGCGACCCGGCGCAGGACGCGCTGTTCCGGGACGGCTGCGGCGAGCGCGGCCTGCCCGCCTTCATCCACGCGTCGCTGCTGGTGAACCTCGGCTCGCCGACCATGCTGACGGTCGAGCGGTCGGTGGACACGCTGGCGCACGCGCTCGACCGGGGCGCCGCGATCGGGGCGAGCGCGGTGGTTTTCCACGCCGGCAGCTCGGTCGATCCGGCGCACGACGACAAAGCGATGCACCAGCTGCACGAGGCGCTGCCGCCGCTGCTCGACCGGGCGGCCGCGGCCGGTCTGCCCAGGCTGCTGGTCGAGCCGAGCGCGGGCGGCGGCCGCAGCCTGGCGTCCAAGGTGCAGGACCTGGCGCCCTATCTGGAGGCGGTGGAGCGGCACCCGTGGCTGGGCGTCTGCTTCGACACCTGCCACGCCTGGGCCGCCGGGCACGACCTGGCCACCGCGGGCGGCATGACGGCGACCCTGGACGCGCTGGTCGAGGCGGCCGGGCCGGGCCGGCTGGCGCTGATCCACGCCAACGACTCCAAGGACGACTGCGGCTCGACCCGCGACCGGCACGAGACGATCGGTCAGGGCCGGATCGGCGCCGCCGCCTTCGCCGAGCTCTTCGCGCACCCGGCGGTGGCCGGCCTGCCGGTGATCGTGGAGACGCCGTCGAAGGAGCACGAGGGCCACGCGGCCGACATCGCGCTGCTCAAATCCTTGCGCCCAGCAACTCCCTGAGCACCGCGCCGGCCCGGTCCACGTCGTCGTCGCCGACATCGAGGTGGGTGATCAGCCGGGCCAGGTGCGGCAGCATGGCGGCGATCAGCACCCCCTGCCCGGCGGCCGCGGCGACCAGGCCGGGCGCGTCCCAGCCGGTGCCGGTGAGGTCGAGCAGCACGACGTTGGTCCGCACCGGCCGCACCGTGCCGGTGTGCGCCAGCCCGGCGGCCAGCCGCTGCGCCCGCGCATGGTCGTCGGCCAGTCGCTTCAGGTGGTGGTCCAGCGCATATTGCCCGGCGGCGGCCAGGATGCCCACCTGGCGCATGCCGCCGCCCATCCGTTTGCGCAGCACCCGGGCCCGGGCGATCCGCTCGGCCGAGCCGATCACCAGCGAGCCGATCGGGGCGCCGAGGCCCTTGGAGAGGCACACCGACAGCGTGTCGAAGAGCCGGCCGTAGGTTTCCAGCGGCACGTCCTCGGCCACGTGGGCGTGCCAGATGCGGGCGCCGTCGCAGTGCAGCGCGACGCCCGTGGCGGCGCACACCTCGGCCAGATCCCGCAGCGCCGGCAGCGGGACGACCAGCCCGCCGGCCAGGTTGTGGGTCTGCTCGACGGCGATCGCCCGGGTCGGGTTGGACGGGTAGCCGGGCGGGCGGATCATCGCGGCGATCTCGTCCACGTCCAGGGCGGCTCCGGCCGATCCCCAGGTGCGGGTGGAGACGCCGCCGAACGCGGCGGCCGCACCCAGCTCATAGGACAGCACGTGCGCGTCCGCGCCGGCCAGCAGCTCACCGCCGGGCGGCACCAGCAGTTGCAGCGCGATCTGGTTGGCCATCGTGCCGGACGGGCAGAACAGCGCCGCCTCGTGGCCGAACCGCGCCGCCACGTCCGCTTCCAGCGCGTTCACCGTGGGGTCGTCGCCGAACACGTCGTCGCCGACCTCGGCGGACGCCATCGCCGCCCGCATCTCCGCGGTCGGCCTGGTGACCGTGTCCGAACGGAGGTCAGCCACGCAGCATCTCGGCCACCAGGAACGCCAGCTCCAGGCTCTGCTGGGTGTTCAGGCGCGGGTCGCAGGCGGTTTCGTAACGGTCCGGCAGGTCGAGGTCCTCGATGCCCTGCGCGCCGCCCAGGCACTCGGTCACGTCCTCGCCGGTCAGCTCGACGTGGATGCCGCCCGGGTGGGTGCCGAGGCCGCGGTGCACCTCGAAATAACCCAGCACCTCGTCGACGATCCGGTCGAAGTGCCGGGTCTTGTAGCCGTTGGACGACTCGTGCGTGTTGCCGTGCATCGGGTCGCACTGCCAGACCACCTTGGCGCCGGTGGCGGTGACCTTCTCGACGATCGGCGGCAGCGCCTCGCGCACCTTGCCGTTGCCCATCCGGCTGATCAGCGTGAGCTTGCCCGGCACGTTGTCGGGGTTGAGCTTCTCGCACAGCTCGATCGCGGTCTCCGGGGCGGTGCCCGGGCCGAGCTTCACGCCGACCGGGTTGGCGATGCGGCTGATGAAGTCGATGTGCGCGCCGTCGAGCTGACGGGTGCGCTCGCCGATCCACAGGAAGTGGCCGGACAGGCCGTAGGCGCGACGGTCCGACACCCGGGTGAGCGCGCGGTCGTACTCCAGCGCCAGGGCCTCGTGCGAGCAGTAGAGGCTGACCGTGCGCAGCGCCTCGTCGTCGGTCATGCCGCAGGCCCGGATGAAGTCCAGCGCCCGGTCGATCTCGCGGGCGATCGCCTCGTAACGCTCACCCGCCGGGGAGGCCCGCACGAAGTCCTTGTTCCAGGTGTGCAACCCGGCCAGATCGGCCAGACCACCCGCTAGGTAAGCCCGCAGCATGTTCATCGCCGCCGCCGAGTTCGCATAGGCCCGGATCATCCGCTGCGGATCCGCCACCCGGGCCTTCTCGTTCGCGTCCAGTGCGTTGATCATGTCGCCGCGGTAGGCCGGGAGCCCGAGCGCGTCGGTGGCCGCCGACCTGGGCTTCGTGTATTGCCCCGCGACCCGCGCCACCTTCACCACCGGCATCGAGGCGCCGTACGTCAGCACCACCGCCATCTGCAGCAGGGTGCGCGCGTTGGCCAGCAGGTGGCTCTCGGTGTTGTCCGCGAAGGTCTCCGCGCAGTCGCCGCCCTGCAGCAGGAACGCCCGGCCCTCGGCCACGTCGGCGAGCTTCACCCGGAGCTGGTCGACCTCGTAGGGCGCGACGATCGAGGGCACGTTTTCGAGCACGTCGCAGACCGAGGCGACCTCTGCCATGTCCGGCCACGGCGGCATCTGCAGGCGCGGCAGATCACGCCATCGGTCCAGGCCGAGAGCCGAGTCCTCGGCCGAGTCGGTGGACGGGCGGGAGGTCTGCAAAGCCTGGTTGCCGACCCCGGGATAGCTGAGCTGATGCCACTCGCGGCGCATGCCGACCAGCCTACGGCGGCGCGTCACTGGGCCGATCGGCCGGGTGAACGGAACCAATCGGTGGCCGCGAGATGGCGCGCGGGTTCGACGTGACCGCGGTGACCACATGACGATGCGGGGCGCCGGATCGGCGCCCCGCATCACTTGGATCGGGTGTTACTGAAGGTCGGATGTTACTGGAGGCCGTTCTTGATGGCCGTGATCAGCTCACCGTTGGCGGTGTCTCCGGAGAACTCCCAGAAGAAGGCACCGGCCAGACCCTGGTTCTTGGCGTAGGTCATCTTGCCCGCGATGGTCGCCGGGGTGTCGTAGCTCCACCAGTTGTTGCCGCAGTAGGAGTAGGACGTGCCACCGACCGTGCCGGTGGGCGGGCACTGGGTCTTCAGCACCTTGTAGTCCTGCACGCCCGGCTCGATGCCGGCCGCCGGCCCGGAGGCCGAGCCGCCCGGCGCGGCCTGGTTGACACCGGTCCAGCCGCGGCCGTAGAAGCCGATGCCGAGCAGCATCTTGTTGGCCGGCACGCCCTTGCCCTTGAGCTTCTGGATCGCCGCGTCCGACCAGAAGCCCTGCTGCGGGATCCCGGGGTAGGAGGTCAGCGGCGAGTGCGGAGCGGTCGGGCCGTTCGCGCTGAACGCGCCGTAGTAGTCGTAGGTCATCGGCATCACGAAGTCGAGCTTGGAGATGCCGCTGGCGTAGTCGGCCGCATCCAGCTTGCCGCCGTTCGAGCCGTCCGCCGAGATCGCCGAGGTGACCAGGAAGCTCGAGCCGAACTTGTTGCGCAGCGCGGTGACCACGTTGTTGTACGAGGCCGGCCCGCTGGAGTCGCAGGAGAGGCCACAGGCGTTCGGGTACTCCCAGTCGATGTCGATGCCGTCGAAGACGTCCGACCAGCGGGAGTCCTTGACCAGGTTGTAGCAGGAGTTCGCGAACCCGGTCGGGTTCTGCGCGGCCTGGCTGAAGCCACCGGACCAGGTCCAGCCGCCGAACGACCAGATCACCTTGAGGCCCGGATGCATCCGCTTGAGCTTGCGCAGCTGGTTGAAGTTGCCGCGCAGGGCGCCGGCGTCCCAGGTGTCCGCGACCCCGTCGACGCTGTTCGCCGCCGTGTACGCCATGTCGTAGTCGGCGTAGGAGTCACCGATCGTGCAGTTGCCGCCGCTGGTGTTGCCGAACGCGTACAGGATGTGGGTCAGCTTGTTGGCCGAGCCCGAGGTCTCGATGTTCTTCACGAAGTACTGGCGGGCGTAGACGCCCCACTGCGCGAAGTAGCCGATGACCTTCTTGCCACCCGGGTTCGGCGGCGGGTCGGTCGGCGGGCTGGTGGGGGGACTGGTGGGCGGGTCGGTGGGCGGCGTGGTGCCGCCACAGGTGCCCTGGTCGGCCCAGACGTCCCACTGCCCGCTGTGGGTGGCCGGGCTCTCGTTCTGGTTCCACCACTTGGCCTGGTAGTTGTGGCCGTTCTGGGACGCCTGGTTGCCGTTGACGTAGATCGACGTCGAGTTCCAGGCGGGGGCACACGCGGCAGCGGCGGACGCCTGGACCATGGGCATGGTCGCGACTCCCACCACGACCACCGCTCCGGCCCACAGCGCACGGCGGAGGGATTTCTGCACGGCGTCTCCTCGTGAACATTTAGGAAACTTTCCAAAAAGAACGTTGAAGAGACCGTAGTCACACTTGTAAATGCTCGTCAAGATGCACCGCCAGGATTGAGCACCGACTTAAGTTTTCTAGAGGGAGCAGCACGGCGTGCCATCGAACCACCACAGCGCGTAGTCTGCCGTCATGACCAACTTCGTCGTCCCCATCGACGACCGTGCGCGCCCGCAGGGCGTGCGATGACCGTCAACGTCATCGGCGTCGACGCGTACGCGCTGGGCTGGGTGGGTGTGGAGCTGCGGGACGGCCACTTCGGCCGGGCACTGCTCGCGTCCACCCTGTACGAGATCGTGGCGGGCAGCTCGGGCGCCGCGGTGATCGGAGTGGACATCCCGCTGGGCATGCTGCCGGACCGCTGGCGGGCGGCCGACACGCTGGCCGCGGATCAGCTGGGGCCACGGCGGAGCAGCGTGTTCCGGGTGCCGCCGCGGGCGGTCTGGCAGGAGCCGGACTTCGCCACGGCGAACCGGCTGTGCCGCGAGCTGACCGGATCCGGGCTGAGCCGCCAGTCGTGGGCGCTGCGGCCCAAGCTGCTGGAGGCGAACGCGATCTGGGAACGGCACCCGAAGCTGCTCTTCGAGGCGCATCCCGAGGTGTCGTTCCGGCAGATGGCGGGCGAGCCGCTGGCGTACGCGAAAAAGACCTGGACCGGTCAGGCCCGGCGGCGGGAGCTCCTCGCGCGGCACGGCATCGTGCTGCCGGACAATCTGGGACCGGCCGGGCAGGCGCCGCCGGACGACATCCTGGACGCGGCCGCGGTGGCCTGGAGCGCGCACCGGATGGCCACCGGCTCGGCGATGTCCCACCCGTCGCCGCCGGAGGAAGCCAACGGCGCCCGCATAGCTATTTGGTATTAGCCGCTTCGGCGATCTCCCGGGCCCGGTCCCGGGCCGCTTCCAGGGCGGCCAGCATGGCCGCGCGCACGCCGTGGTTCTCCAGCTCGCGGATCGCCGAGATGGTGGTGCCGGCCGGCGAGGTGACCGCCTCGCGCAGCTTGACCGGGTGCTCCCCGGAGTCGCGCAGCATCACCGCCGAGCCGATCGCGGTCTGCACGATCAGCTCGTGCGCCACCTGACGCGGCAACCCGAGCAGGATGCCGGCGTCGATCATCGCCTCGACCAGCAGATAGAAATAGGCCGGCCCGGAGCCCGACAGCGCGGTGACCGCGTCCTGTTGCGACTCCGGCACCCGGATGGTCGAGCCCAGCGGCTTGAACATCTCCTCCGCGATGGCCAGATGCTCGCCGGTCGCGTGCGGGCCCGCCGAGATCGCGGTCATCGCCTGATCGACCAGGGCCGGGGTGTTCGTCATGACCCGGATCACCGGGGTGCCCTCGGGCAGCCGGCTCGCGAAGAAGCCGGTCGGCAGCCCGGCGCAGAGCGAGATGACCAGCTTGCCGGCCGGCACCTTGGCCCGGATCTCGTCGAGCAGCACGCCGGCGTCCTGCGGCTTCACCGCGATGGCCAGGACGTCCGCCTCGACCACCGCGGTCAGGTTGTCCACCGCGCGCACGCCGTAACGCTCGGAGAGCTCGGTGGCGCGCTCGGCCCGGCGCGCGGTGATCAGCAACTCGGACGGCTGCCAGCCGGCCCGGAGCAACCCGGACAACACCAGCTCACCGATCTTGCCGGTGCCGATCACCGCGACCTTCATCTGGACTCCCCCGTGCCTAGCTGCCGAAGAAGACTTCGGCCTCGTCGTAGCGCTCGATCGGCACGGTCTTGAGCTCACCGGTGCCCTCGGCCAGCGGAACCCGCACGATGTCGGTGCCGCGCAGCGCCATCATCTTGCCGAAGTCGCCCTCGTGCACCGCGTCGATCGCCTGCAGGCCGAAGCGGGTGGCGAGCACCCGGTCGAACGCGGTCGGGGTGCCACCGCGCTGGATGTGACCGAGGACGACCGTGCGGGCCTCCTTGCCGGTCTTCTCCTCGAGCTGCTGTGCCAGCCACTGGCCGATGCCGCCCAGCCGCACGTGGCCGAACGCGTCCAGCTCCTGGTTGTGCGTCACCATCTGGCCCTCGAGCGGCTGCGCGCCCTCGGCGACCACGACGATCGGCGCGTACTCCACCTGGAACCGCTTGGTCACATAGGTCGCGACCTGGTCCACGTCGAAGTTGCGCTCCGGCAGCAGGATCACGTTGGCGCCACCGGCCAGGCCGGCGTGCAGGGCGATCCAGCCGGCGTGCCGGCCCATCACCTCGACGACCAGCGTGCGGTGGTGCGACTCGGCGGTGGTGTGCAGCCGGTCGATCGCCTCCATCGCGATGTTCACCGCGGTGTCGAAGCCGAACGTGTAGTCGGTCGCGTTCAGGTCGTTGTCGATCGTCTTCGGCACGCCGACGACGTTGACGCCGAGGTCGTTGAGCTTGGTCGCCACGCCGAGGGTGTCCTCGCCGCCGATCGCGACCAGCGCGTCCACGCCCTGCTCGGCGAGGTTGGCCTTGATCCGCTCGACGCCGCCCTCGATCTTGAAGGGGTTGGTCCGCGAGGAGCCGAGAATGGTGCCGCCGCGCGGGAGGATGCCCCGCACCTCGGAGATGCCGAGCGGCTTCGTCAGACCCTCGAGCGGGCCCTTCCAGCCGTCCCGGAAGCCGACGAACTCGTGTCCGTAGGTGGCCACGCCCTTGCGCACCACTGCCCGGATCACCGCGTTCAGACCGGGGCAGTCGCCGCCGCCGGTGAGCACGCCGATACGCATGATGACTCGTCCTCCCATGGTGGGTCGCGAGACTCCCGAGCTGCCTGGGATGTTCGGCAACGCTGCCGGTCCGGGGGCCGGGGCCGCATGCGCACTGTAGTCGTCGGGCTGACCCCGGACCAACGCACCCCGCTACCGGCGGACTGTTTCGTTCTCCCCCGCTTCCGGGGTCTTCCCGGTTACGGCCGCCTTCGCGTAGCCGATCAGGATGAGCACCCTCTGCCTTCCTCAGGAGGCGGGCCGAATCATCACCTTCCACCGCGCCAGGTTGTGTTTCGCGTCGACCAGGGCGTCGTGCCGGCCCGCGGCGCTGGGCAGATGCGGCTTGCCCAGGTCGTCCCACAGCTGCCGGAGGTCCTTGGTGAAGCGCGGGATCTCCCGGGGCAGGGCGGGCATCGCGCCCCACAGCTGGGCGAGGGCCACGTGGTCGTAGGCCGCGTACCAGGCCCACAGCTCGATCTGCTCGGATCGGCCGCGCACCGGTTCCATCAGGAACTCGTACAGGTCGTCGCGGATCCGCTCGCGCGACCGCCAGGCGGGGTCGGCCGGGCTGGGCAGCTTGTCGAGCACGTTGCGGCGCACCCAGGGCACCGCCCGGGTGTCGTCGAATTCGGTGGAGACGGCATAGAACTCACGGCCGTGCTCGTCGACCACGCCGATCGAGACGAGGTCGACCAGGCGGCCGTCCTCGATGAACTCGCAGTCGTAGAAATAGCGGTAGACCATCGCGGTACATCCTGGCGCATCGCCGGCCTCAGGCAGACCCCAGGGCCTCCCGCGCCGTCGCCAGCATGGCCCGGGCCGCGTCCGGGCAGACCCCGCCGCCGCCGGGCAGAGCCGCGAGTTGGCGCGCCGACCAGTCGGCCTGGACGGCCCAGCGGAAGCGGATCAGCACCGGCAGGGCGGCGTCCACCTCGTCGCGGTGCACCGGGCCGGCCGCCAGGTAGCCGTCCAGGAACTCGGCCGACGCCTCGGCCCCGCCGGCATAGACCACCGCCGCGGCCACGTCGTAGATCAGTGGCCCGGTGCCGCTCGCCCCGCAGTCGAAGAGCCCGGCCCGCCCGGTCTCCGGATCCACCACGAAGCCGGCCGGCGCCGGGTCGCCGTGCAGCACGCCGTAGGTGAGGCGATCGGTGACGGTGAGCCGGGTGGTGACGGTGACCGCGTCGGCGACCGCGGCGCGCAGCCACGGCTGGACGTCCAGATGCGGCGCGTCCGGGTCGATCAGGTTCCACGGCCGCAGCCCGGGATGGTGGAAGTCCTGCAGCACCCGGTGCACGGCGCCCAGCCGGTCGCCCCACCACTGCTGGTCGACCGGATCGGCGCCGGCCAGCGATCGGCCCGGCACGCGGCGCGAGACCGCGAGCGCGCCCGCCGGGGTCCGTGCGGTGAGACCGCCGCCGAGGGTACGCACCGGAGCACCCACCTCGATCCCCCAGCCGCGCAGGTGTTCCGCCGCGGCCAGACCGGCCTCCACCGGTTGTTTCGCGGGCTCGTCCACCAACCGGGCGACATAGCGCTCCCCGCCCGCGTCGACCTCCCACGCGCAGGACATCAGGCCCCCGTCGAGGGAGGTGATCTCCGTCGGCGTCAGGTGCCAGTGATCACGCAGCATGGATCGAAGGAGGTCGTCGTTGTGCGACACGGCGGCGATTATCCCGGTACGCCCGGTCCATCCGACGGACACCGTGGGCGACTATCACGCTTCGCGCTTGCGACCTATACAGAAAGCAGCGGCCGGAGGATGATCGAGTGCGGATCGCCGGCGGCGGCAGGAATTGCGCCAACGAGGTATCACATGGCGTCGCAGGTGCTCTTCATGCTATGAGTGATCGTCGCGTCGACGGGGCCGGCGCCCCGACCAGCGTGATTCAGGCCCTGACCGGGGAGGAAAGAGCCGTGGACCATCGCCTGCCGGATCCCAGTGATCCGCTGGCCAGCGTGGACATGTTCGCCGGTCTGGAGCCGGAGGTTCGGGCCCGCGTGCTCGCCACCGCCGTGCCCCGCACCTATCGCAAAGGGCAGATCATCTTCGTCGAGCACGACCCCGGCGAGTCGTTGATCATCCTCAAGCGCGGCGCCATCGCGGTCTTCCGCACCTCTCCCACCGGCGAGCGGGCGGTGCTCACCGTGATCCGCCCGCCCGACGTCCTCGGCGAGGTCTCCCTGCTGGATGGTTCCGCCCGCTCCGCCTCGGCCGAAGCGATCGAGGACACCCAGGCCCTCGCCCTCTCCCGGGCGGCGTTCATCGACCTGGTGCACTCCAACCCCAGAATCCTCGACGCGGTGATGCGGTCCTTCGGCGCGCTGATCCGCCGGCTCACCGAGCAGAACGCCGACCACGTGTTCCTCGACCTGCCCGGCCGGGTGGCCAAGACGCTGGTCCGGCTGGCCGGGGAAAATCAGGCGCCGATGATCACCATCGAGCTCAACCAGAGCCAGCTCGCCGAGATGGCGGGCGGCTCGCGGCAGAGCGTCAATCAGGCGATCGGATCCTTCGCCAACCGCGGCTGGCTGCGCACCGAGGGCCGCCGCATCGTGGTCACGGACGTTTCTGCGCTGCGGCGTCGGGCCGGGATGGAAGCGCCGCGGTAGAGGCAGGCGTCGGGGCGATCACGGCGGTCTTCAACGAGGCCGCATAAACGTCGACGTAGGGGCGGCCGGTCAGCGTCATGATCTCGTACATGATCTCGTCGGTGACCGCCCGCTCGACGAACCGGTCGCCCTTGCTCGCGGCATAGCGGGAGAAGTCCAGCGGCTTGCCGAAACGCATCCGCACCCGCTTGACCGACGGGATCAGCTTGCCGGTCGGCTGGATCTCGTCGGTGTTCAGCAGCGCCACCGGCACCACCAGCGCGCCGCTCTCCAGGGCCAGCCGGGCCACCCCCGTCTTGCCGCGGTAGAGCCGGCCGTCCGGTGAGCGGGTGCCCTCGGGGTAGATGCCGGCCACGTCACCGTCGCGCAGCACCCGCAACAGGGTGTCGAGAGCCGCCTGGGCCGCCTTGCCGCCCGATCGGTCCACCGGGATGGTCCCGGTGCCGGAGAAGAACTGGCGCATGAGCCAGCCTTTGATCCCCTTACCGGTGAAGTACTCCGCTTTCGCGACGAACGTCACCCTGCGCCGGACGATCAGCGGTGTGAAGATCGAGTCCGAGAAAGAAAGATGGTTGCAGGCGAGGATCACCGGGCCGGTCGCCGGCACATGGCGCAGACCGTCCACGTCCGGGCGGAAGAGCACCTTGAGCAGTGGCCCGAGCACGACGTACTTGAGCAGCCAGTAGAACACCGATGTCCTTTCCCGCGCCGGTCGGCACAGGAGAGCGTACGGAGCGGGAGCGGCACGCCACAACGCTCTCCCGCAAGTGGGTCATGTCGTGTCACCATTGCCGGCAGGGTCGGCGAGGGAGTGTGCAGGGTGTCAACGGGTGGCGCCCGTCGCGGGCGGCGGGACAACGGGCTCGACGCGGCCGACTTTGCGGCGGCCGGCGACGTCGATCCGCGCGTCGGTGAGCACCTGCTCGACGTGCTGGCCGCGGGCGGCATCGCGGCATATCTGCAGCCGTCCGCCGATCTCAATCCGGTGCTGCGCACGACCACGTACCCGGCTCGTCCGACCGATCGGCTCTTCGTCGACCGCACCCAGCTCGACGCGGCCCGCGAGCAGCTCAACAAGCTGACCGGTGGCCGGCCGCCGACCCCGCCCGGCCCGCCGGCCCGGCCGGAGGTCAGCCAGAGCGACGTGGACGCGGAGTGGGCGAAGATCATCGCCGGCTTCCACACGCTGCCCTCGGACGCGACCGCACCGCCCAAGCCGCAGCCGCCGCCGCTGCCCGACGCCACCGACATCGCCGGCATCACGCTCAACCGCCGTCGCACCGACCCGCAGCCGCCCGAGCCGTCACTTCTGGACGGTCTGGACACATTCGGCGCGGACACCCCGGACGACGACGAGGATCGTTACATCCCGCCGCCTCCGCCGCCGCTCCCCCGGATCAGCAAATACGCGATCGCCGGAGTGCTGGGCATCGTGCTCGGCTTCGTGTTGTTCCTGCGGCCCACGATGCTGCCGGTGGACCGCGACCTGGTGACGCTGATCGGGTTCACCGCGATCGTCGCGGGCGCCGTGACGCTGGTGTGGCGGATGCGCACCGGAGACGACGATGACGACTTCGACGACGGTGCGGTCGTCTGATACGTCACCACTGCGATGCCATTGAGTAGTTGTGGCGTAACCTGTCGTGGTGCGTCAGAGCTCTCTGGTCGTAGTAGCGAACCGTTTGCCCCTGGACGACAATCTGGCGCCGGACGGCGCGTGTGAGTGGAGGCGCAGCCCCGGCGGTCTGGCCAGTGCACTGCACGCGATCCTGCGGTCCACACCGGCCACCTGGGTGGGCTGGGGTGGCGGCTCGGGTGACGCACCGGCGCTGCCGGACATCGGCAGCCTGCGGCTGCGACCGGTGGCCCTCACCGAGCCGGAGATGCGCGGTTACTACGAGGGCTTCGCCAACTCGACACTGTGGCCGCTCTATCACGACGCGGTGCAGCAGCCGGTGTTCGACCGTGGCTGGTGGGAGACCTATCAGGCGGTGAACCGGCGCTTCGCGGAGGCGGCCGCCGAGGTCGCCGAACCCGGTGCGGCGGTCTGGGTGCAGGACTACCACCTGCAGCTGGTCCCGGCGCTCCTCCGCGAGCTGCGGCCCGACCTGCTGATCGGTTTCTTCCTGCACGTGCCGTTCCCGCCGCCGGAGCTCTTCATGCAGTTGCCGCGGCGGCTCGAGCTGCTGCGCGGCATGCTCGGCGCGGACCTGGTCGGCTTTCAGCGGCCGCAGGCGGCGCACAACGTGGCCCAGCTGGCCACCAAGCTGCTCGGGGCGGACGCCACCGACGACGAGATCGCGGTCGACGGCCGGGTCGTGCGGACCGGCGCGTTCCCGGTCTCGATCGACGTCGCCGAGATGATCGCGCTGGCCGCCCGGCCCGACGTGGTCAGCCACGCCCGCCAGCTGCGCACGGATCTCGGGCAGCCGAAACGGGTGCTGCTCAGCGTCGACCGGCTCGACTACACCAAGGGGATCGAGCACCGGCTGACGGCGTACAGCGAATTGCTGCGCGACGGCCGGGTCAAGGTGCGGGACACGGTGATGGTGCAGGTGGCGGTGCCCAGCCGCGAGCGGGTGGACAGCTACCGCAGGCTGCGGGACCGGATCGAGGGCGAGGTCGGCCGGATCAACGGCGAGTACGGCCGGGTCGGCGAACCGGCCATCCACTACCTGAACCAGCCGTTCGACCGGGCCGACCTGGCCGCGCTCTATCAGACCGCGGACGTGATGGTGGTGACCCCGCTGCGGGACGGGATGAATCTGGTGGCCAAGGAGTTCGTGGCGGCCCGGGCGGACGGCGCGGGCGCGCTGGTGCTCAGCGAGTTCGCCGGGGCGGCCGCCGAGCTGGAGACCGCGTTCCTGGTCAACCCGCACGACGTGGACGGTCTCAAGTCGACGCTGCTGGAGGCGATGGACGCACAGCCGGCCGACCTGGCGGCGCGGATGACGGCGATGCAGGACCACCTGCGGCGGCACGACATCGTGAACTGGGCGCGGGCGTACCTGACCGCCCTGGACCACAGTGGACAGATCGCCGAGCTGATCCCGCCACCGCCCGCTCAGGCCGCGGCCAGCTCCTTGCCCAGCCAGTCCAGGATGGCGTCGATGGGCTCGGCCCAGCCGGGGCCGACCGTCAGGTCGTGACCCATGCCGGGGAAGAGCAGTGGCGCGCCGCCGAAGCGGGCGGCCGCGCGGTCGAGCGCGGCGCGCGGCACCACCCGGTCGTCGGGGCTGCCCACCACCAGCACCGGCGGGTCGCCCACCGGGCGCGACGCGGGCCCGGGTGACGGCACCCTGGCCGGGCGCACCTTGGGCAGGTATTCCGCCTGGGTGAGCTGCCGGCCGGAGAGCCGCAGGCGCCCGCCGAAGACCGCGGGCAGTGCCCCCGCCGGGTTGACCCGCAACGCGGCGCCGATCGTGCTCCAGCGGTCGAGCACCGGGCAGACCAGCACCGCCGCCCGAGCCGGGTAGCGGCCGAGCGCGCGGGCCACGATCATCGCGCCGACGCCGTGCCCGATCAGCACGGTCTGCCGCGGCAGCCGGGCGGCGGTCTGCACCACGTCGTGCGCGTAGGCCCGCAGATCCCCGTCCCGGCGTGCGCTGAGCGCGTGCGCCGGGAAGCCCCGCCCCGCGGTGTGCCCCAGCCAGTGCTCGGCGAACGCCCACGCCCCGAACGCCGGCCCGGCCACGAACAGCACCGGCGGCAGACCCTGATCGTCCGCGGCGGACGGCTGGGCGCTCAGCACCTCGCGACGCACCGCCGGCACCGGCGACGTCCAGTCCTCAAAGCGCAGCAGGTTCACGCCGGCTCCAACCGCTTGATCAGGTCGTCGAGCACGGACAGATAGGCCGTGCCGCCCACCTCGAACCAGTGCCGCTCGGTCGGCACCACCCGCGCGCGAGCCCACTGCGCGAGCGGCCGCTTGGACTCGGTCTGCTGCACCGCGGCGGCCCGCACCGGGTCGGTGGTGCGCAGCCGCAGCCAGCGGGCCACCGCGACGCTCTGCCAGTGGGCGAGCGGGAAGAGGCCACCGTCCGGCTGCAGCAACCCGATCACCGCGAGCGTCGGGTGCCGCCGGGCGAACGCGTGCAGGTGCAGATCGGGCTTGCCGTCCTCGTCGAGGTCGAGCAGTTCCGGGGCGAGGAACTCGAACCGCGGGCGGTAACCGGTGGCCGCGATCACCAGGTCGGGTTCGACCCGCGAGCCGTCGGTCAGCTCCACCGCGGCGCCGTCGAAACGGGCCACGTCGGGCACCGACGCGATCCGGCCGTGGCCCAGGTAGTAGATCAGCTGGCTGTTGACGACCGGGTGGCTTTCATAGGGCTTGTGGTCGGGCGCCGGGAGGCCGAACCGGGCCAGGTCGCCGGAGGTCAGCCGGACCGTGCGGTGGTAGAGGAACTGGCGCAGCCACAGCGGCAGGCGCAGCTTGAGCATCAGGGCGTTGACCTGGTCGGCGGGGCGGCCGAAGACGTATTTCGGGGCGTACCAGTAACCGCGCCGGGTGGAATGCCACACCTCCGACGCCTGCTGCGCCGCCTCCACCGCGATGTCGCAGCCGGTGTTGCCGCCGCCGATCACCAGCACCTTGCGCCCGCGCAGCACCGCCGGATTCTTGTACGCGCTCGCGTGCAGAAACCGCCCCCGGAACTCCCCCGGGATCTCCGGCATCCGCGGCGCCCAGTTGTGCCCGTTCGCGATCACCACGCCCGCGTATCGCTGGGTCCGCTCCGAACCACCGCCGGTGCTGCGGGTGGTCACGTCCCACCGCCCGTCCCCGACCGGCGCCACGGACACCACCTCGGTGCCGAACCAGACGTGCTCGCTCAGCCCGAAGTGCGCCGCGTAACGCTCCAGATAGGACAGCACCTGCCCGTGGGCCGGGTAGTCCGGCCAGTCGTCCGGCATCGGGAAGTCCGGGAACTCGGTGAGCGGGCGCGACGAGATCAGGTGCGTGCCCGAGGAGACCGGGCTGCGGTCGTGCCGCCAGTTCCACCCGCCGCCGACGGACGTCTCGCGCTCGTAGCAGTCCACCGCGAAGCCGTGCTCGCGCAGGTTCTTCACCGCCGTGAGGCCGCTGGCGCCGGCCCCGATCACGCACACGGCATCGTGGCGATCGGCGACTCCCGGAGTGTCTGACACGCGGGAATCCTTGCAGAGTCGGAGGTTATCCGGAAGGCAGCCGGTAGTCGGCCACAATCGGCAGGTGATCGCTCGCCAGCCGGGCCTGGTCGCTGTCGATCACCCGGTAGTCCTCGATCTTGACATCCGGCGTCGCGAACAGCACGTCCAGCAGGTGCCGCGGCACGCCGGCCGGGAACGTCGGCGGGGTGCCGTCGCCGGTGTGCAGGCCGTCCGCGACGGTCCGCCAGCCGGCCCCACCCGGACCCTCGTTGAGGTCGCCGCCGGCGATCAGCGGCCCTTCGACCCGGCTCAGCTCCTGCTTCCACCGGTCCGCCTGGCCGGGCCGTTCGACCGGGTCGGTGGCCAGGTGCGAGCCGGACACCGTGAACCGCGCGCCGCGCACCGCACACCGCGCGAACGCGGCGCCGCGCATGTGCCGCCCGGGCGTCAGCGGGTATCGCAGGCACCACGATTCGAGCACCTTGACCCGGAGACTGACCAGCACCAGGTTGCCCAGCGACGGCAGCCCGCCCACGCCGACCACCATGTTGACGTCGTCGGCGAGCGCCGCGCACTTGTGCCGCCAGCGGAACCGCCGCGGCGCCTCCTGCACCAGCACGAGGTCGGGTTCGTGGTCCCGGATCAGGCCGGTGAGCGCGGCCCGATCGTCTCGGAGCCCGTGCACGTTGTAGCTCATCACCCGCAGCGGAACCATGTCAGATCCGCCGGGCCAGGTCCGCGGCGCCGACCACGCCGGCCGTGTTGCCGGTCTCCGCGGCCTTCAGCTCGGCGACCGGGAAGCGGCCGCGCTGCGCGAGCTGGTCGCGGTAGGCGCGCTCGGTCGGTCCCATCAGCAGGTCGCCGGCGTCGATCACGCCGCCGCCGACCACCAGGACCTGCGGGTCGAAGCTCTGCGCCAGGTCGGCCATCGCCACGCCCAGCCAGTAGCCGATCTGCGAGAACGCGTCGCGGGCCACGCCGTCGCCGTGGTGCGCGGCCTCGGTGATCTGCCGGCCGGTGATGGCCAGCGGGTCGCCGCCGGCCAGTTGCAGCAGCAGCGAGGCGCGGTCCGGCTCCTGCCGGGCGCCGGCCCGGGCGAACCGCACCAGCGCGTTGCCGCTCGCGTATTGCTCGAGGCAGCCGAGCCGCCCGCAGCCGCACGGGTGTCCGTCCGGCACCGACTGGATGTGGCCGAGCTCCCCGGCGATCCCGTTGGCGCCACGCCAGAGCGCGCCGTTGAGCACGATGCCGCCGCCGATCCCGGTGCCCACGGTGATCATCACCATCGAGTCGTCCGCGTCGCGCGCCGCCCCGAACCGGAACTCCGCCCAGGCCGCGACGTTGGCGTCGTTCTCCAGCACGGTCGGCAGTCCGACCGCTTTGGTCACGTAGTCGCGCAGCGGCTCGTCCCGCCAAGCCAGGTTGGGCGCGAACAACACGGTCGACCCGGCGGCGTCGATCCAGGCCGCGGCGCCGATCCCGATCGCGGTCGCCTCCGGATGATCGCGGGCGAGCTCGGATGCCACCTCGACGATCGTGTCCCGTGTCCCCGCCTGATCATCGGCGGGCGTCGGCTTGCGCGTGGACGCCAGCACCTTGCCGTGCTCGTCGACCACCCCACCGGCCACCTTGGTGCCGCCGACGTCGACTCCGATGGTCAGCAAGCCATCCCTCTTTCCACGTCTTGTTCCCAGTCCAAGCCACTGCGCTGTCCCACGCCCGCTTCGGTGCGGCCTCGGCGTCTCGATGCAACCTCGGCTTCGGTGCCGCCTCGGCGTTTGGTGCGACCTCGGCTTTGGTGCGACCTCGGCGCTTCGGTGCGGCCTCGGCTTCGATTCGGGGTTGCGGTGCGGCCCCGACATTGAGCTTCGGTCCCGGCCCGGTCCGGCTCCGATCCAGGTCGGTCCGGTTTCAGGCCTTGGGATCGTCGCCGTCGTCCGGGCCGGTCCCATCATGATCCACGCCGGGCGCGCCGGACGCGCTCGCAACCCCCGGATCAGAGGTGGCCGAGGCCCAGACATCACCCGCAAGGTCCGTCGTGGTCCCGCTGCCGTCTTCGTTACGCGGTCCAGCGTCTCCAGAAGCAACACCCACTCCCTTGCCGCTGAGCAGGTCGCCGGCCCCACCCCCGGCACCATCCATGTCTTCGGACGGCGCACCGGCTGCGTCCGCGATGCTCGCACCATCGTCGCTGCCGACCGCATCCGCCATGATCGCTCCCGACGCGGCTTGCGCCCCGTCGGGGAGTGGAGTGGCCGGCTCCTGGCGGAGTCTGGCGGCTCGGGCTTCCTCCCGGCGTGCCTCGGTGCGGATCGCGGCCGCCCACGGGGACTCCCCCGGCCGGGCCGGAGTCTGGTCCGCGGGATCGGGTTCAAGCTCGGGCTCGGGCTGGGCCCGGCGACGTTTGGCTTCTGCTTTCAGCGCGGCCGCACGCTCTTGCGCTCGGGCCGCCGCGGCTTCGCTGCGAGCTCTGGCCGCCTCGCGCTCGGCCGTGCGGGTCGCGGCCGACCAGGGGGAATCGTCTTCGTCCGGCGTCGCGGTGGTGTCGTCGGCGACCGGCGAACCGGCGTGCGTGGCGGACGCCCAGGCCGTATCCGGGTCCGGCGGAGGCGGCGGTGCGGACTTGCGGGGACGGGCCGGCCGGGATCCGGACATCGCCGAGAAGGCCCGCATCAGACTCGCCACCCCGGAGGCCAGATCGCCGGCGCCGGACGCGAGCCGCTCGGCCGACTCGGGCGTCGGGTTCCGCATGTTCTTGATCGCGCGGCAAACCGGGCAGACACAGCACTCGAGGCTGCCGGTCGACCAGCCATAACGGACCGGTTGGCGCTGCTGCTGGGTGCCACCACCGGTCGCCCAGGCCCAGGCACTCTCGAACGGATTTCCGCCCGATCCACCGCCACCGGACTTCCCTGCTCCGCCGGCCGCCCCGGACCCACCGCCCGCACCCGGCGCGCCACGCCCAGCCGACGCATGATCCGAGCCCGCGGACGCGCCCTCCGAGCCGGCGGACGTCGCGGCCGCCCAGGGGTCACCCCCGGCAGACGCCGAAGCCCCGCCCGCTCCCGAGCCGCCACCAGCCGACGAACCCGCAGTGGACGAACCGGTCTCCGGCGCGGACGTCGCAGCCGCCCAGGCATCGTCCCCAGCAGCCGACGCCGCGGCTTCCGACGCGTCACCGTCCGCCGGCTCATCGGTCGCAGGAGTCGCCGTGGCAGCCGCCCAGACACCATCCGCTCGCACGTCACCGGCCGGAGATCCGTCATCCGAAGATCCGCCATCCGCGGCCGACGCCCCACCAGAGCCGCCGGAGCCGCCAGAGCCGCCAGAGTCACCGGAGCCGCCAGAGTCACCGGGCGCCGACTCACCGGCGGCACGGTCGGCCGTCGCGGCTGACCAGGAATCGCCGCCGCCCGCGGAAGAGGAATCGGATCCCCGCTCGGCGGGCCGGGACGTCGCGGCGGCGGTGAGGTGCCCGACGAGGCCGGCGAGAGTTTCGCCGACGGTGTTCAGGCCCTCGACGAGCCTGTCCGCCGTACCCGAAATGGTGTTTTCGTCGTCGTCTTTGGGGTTGGGGTCCGCGCCGCTTTGGGCGGCCATCGCGAGGACCGTGGCGACCAGTCGCTCGGCCTCCTGTCGCGCCGATCCGGTGTCTCCAGCCATCTCGCGCTCCTCGCCGGTCAAGCCTTGGGCAGGGCTTCGACGCGGCGCTTGAGCTGCTTCAACGCCGTGTCCATGATCATCTTTTCGGCCTTGCGACGGAACATGCCGAGCATGCCGACGGAGAGCTCGACCGCCAGCGTGTAGGTCACCGTGGTCACCCCGCTGCCGTCCTCGGCCAGATCGTAGGAGCCGTTCTGCGACTTCTGCGTCTTGGACGGCGCCACCAGATGCCACTCGATGCGGGACAGATCCTCCGCATACGAGTACTCCAACGTGTAGTCATCGGCCAGCACGCCGGCGTCGATCACGAAGCGGACCTCGGCCGCGTAACCGTCCTCGTATTCGCTGAGGACCTCGACCTGTTTCATCGCGTCGGCCCACTCGGGATAGCTCGGGAAATCGCAGATCACCGCGGCGACCCGATCGAGGGGCGCCGAGACCTGAATCGACTGCGTCGAGGTGTCCGCCATAGCTCCGGAGGCTACCCGGTGGCACCGACATTCCGGCCGAGGAGGGCGACCGACGCCGCCGACTCGCCGATGCGCCGCCCACCGAGCATGCGGCTACCATCCGTGACGTGCCAGCCTCCAGCAGCGTGCCCGCGCGCGTCCAGCCCCTCGCCGTCGCCGCCCGCGTCATCATGCTCGCCCTGGTGGCCGCCCTCACCCTGATCGCCACCCAATCCGTCGGCGAGCTCCGCTGGATCGCGTTGCTCCTGGTCGCGGCGTTGCCGGCGTTCCTGGTGCCGGACCATCGGATCTGGGCGCCGGTCGGCCGGGTCGCCGAGGTCGCGATCACCGGACTCGCCGCCGGCTCGATCGCCGCGGCCGCCGATCAGACCGGCAACGTGTACGCCGGCTTCGGCGCCGAAGTGGTCCTCCCCTACCTGACCGTCCCGTTGCTGGCCGCGGCCCTGCGCCGCCGGCCGACCGAGGGCGCCGCCCTGCTCGGCGTGGCCGCGGTGGCCATGGTCGTGGGCGGCACGCTGCTCGGCGACCCGCCGCCGATCACCCAGGCCGGCTTCCTCGCGGCCGGCGGCCAGTGGCTGGTGCTGGGCGCGATCGTCACGTTCCTGGCCGACACCATGCGCCAGTTCATGGCCCCCGCACAGCCCACCCCGCAGCCGTACGCCGAGGCCACCCGCCTGCTCACCCAGCTGCGCAGTGTGGCCCGCTCGCTGCCCGGCGCCACGCTCGACCCGGGCGGCATCTCCGAGCACCTGCTGGAGGAGTTGCGGCAGGTCGCGCCGGGGCATCGGGCCGCGGTGCTGTCCGCGAGCGGCGGCGGCCGGCTGGTGGTGCTCGCCCAGACCGGCGCCGAGCGGGTCGACTGGGAGACCACGCTCGACGCGGATTCGGCGATCGCGGACGCCTGGGCCACCCAGCAGCCGCAGACCGCCAGCCGTTCGCAGGCGCGCTCGCATCGCGGCGGGGAGGCCTCGTCGTCGCTGGTGGTGCCACTGGTCGCGGGCGTTCGTACGATCGGCTTGGTGATCTTGGAAGCGGACACCGCGCAGGCTTATCCCTCAGCCGTGGTCGCGCAGGTCACCGAGGTGACCGGGCCGGCCGCGCTGCGTCTGGAGGCCGCGCTGCTCTTCGACGACGTGCGCTCGCTGGCCACCAACGAGGAGCGCCAGCGACTCGCCCGCGAGATCCACGACGGGGTCGCGCAGGAGCTGGTGATGGTCGGCTACGGCATCGACAACGCCCAGGCGACCCTGCCCGAGGGGGCCGAGGAGACCGCCGAGGAGCTGCGCTCCCTGCGGGCCGAGGTCACCCGGGTGATCACCGAGCTGCGGCTGAGCCTCTTCGAGCTGCGCTCGGAGGTGGATCGCAACGGCGGTCTGGCGGCGGCGATCGCGGAATATGCGAGGACCATCGGTACGCCGGCCGGCCTGCGCGTGCACTTCACCTTCGACGAGTCGACCGCCCGGCTGCCCGCGGCGACCGAGGCGGAACTGCTGCGCATCGCCCAGGAGGCGATCACCAATGCGCGCAAGCACGCGGGTGCCTCGAACCTGTGGGTCACGTGCACGATCGACCCGCCGTACGCGGAAATCACCGTCGCCGACGACGGCAAGGGCTTCGCCGACGACCGTCCCGACGGTCGTTACGGGCTCACCATCATGGCCGAGCGGGCCGAACGAATCCGCGGGAAACTCAAGATCACGCCACGACACCCCAGCGGGACAACCGTAGCCGTGGTGCTTGGCACAGCGTCCCGGCGCGATAGCGTGCGGGATAGCGTTTCCGCTCCAGAAGGGGAGTAACCCGAGCATGTCGACCAGTCCGACGCCGACGACGCGCACCAAGGTCCTCCTTGTCGACGATCATGACTTGATCCGTAAGGGGCTGCGACACGCATTCGAGCGCGACCGGCAGTTCGAGGTAGTCGGCGAGGCGGCCACGGCCGCCGAGGCCGTCCGCCAGGCCGGCGCGCTGCAGCCCGACGTCGTGATCATGGATCTGCGGCTGCCCGATGGCAGCGGCCTCGAGGCCACCCGTGCGCTCCGCAAGAACAACGCCAATATGGGCATCGTGGTGCTGACCATGTATGCCGGTGACGATCAGCTGTTCGGTGCTCTCGAGGCCGGAGCCAGCGCTTTTGTGCCGAAAACGGCGCCCGCCGACGAGGTGGTCGCGGCCGCACGCCATGCCGCCTCGGCCCCGAGCGCATTCACGGCGGCCGATCTGGCCGAGGCCATGAAGCGGCGGCTCGCCCCCAGCGGACCGCAGCTCTCGCCCCGCGAGGGTCAGGTGCTGCGGCTGCTCGCCGACGGCATGAGCGTCGCCGGGATCGCGAAGCAGCTCTTCGTCTCGGAGTCCACGGCCAAGACCCACATCTCCAAGCTGTACGAGAAGCTGGGCGCGGCGAACCGCGCGCAGGCCCTGATGACCGCTCTGCGTCTGGGCCTCCTGGAGGCACCCGACGCCCCGAAGTTCTGAGTGCATTTCCGCTTCACCCGCTGACCCGCCCGGCCGCTGCCCAGCGCCGGGCGGTCGGCTTTCACGACCCCTGCTGGTTCGGGCGGTTCCTGGCAATCCTGGCGTTTGCGGCGTTTCCGGGCGCACGGATCTTCGGTCAAGATCTGTGAGCCGCCCGGGGCGGGGAGGCTCCCCGTTCCGGTCGGCGCGCTTCACCCGGTCGGGGGAACCTGCAGATCTCGATCGGGGTCGATGACCCAATGATTGGTGCGCAGCCGGTGGTCCCCGAAGACGAAGTCCTGCTCGGCGACGAACCGGAAGCCGAGGCTCCGGCAGATGCCGTTCGACGGCGCGTTGGTGACCCCCGGGAAAGCGTGCACGCTCGCCCAGCGCTCGTCGCCCTTGGCTCTCTCCAGCAGCGTGGCGACGGCCCGCTTGCCGACTCCCCGGCCCTGGAACTCGACGAGCACCATCCACCCGATCTCAGCGATCTCCGGACCGTGGTCGGCGTGCCGCCAGAGCGCGAGCGACCCGGCGACCTGCCCGTCGATCTCGATCATCTTGAGCCAGGCGGTGCCGGTCTGCGAGAGCTCCACATCCCGGCGCACCTTGTCGGCGATGCCTTCGCGTGGGAGCGGCCCACCCAGCTCGGACATCATCGCCGGATCACACCGCATCCGGATGTAGGCATCGACATCGCCGAGCTCAACGTCCCGCAGAAGCATCGCTGCATTGTCGCAGCGTTCCCCGCGTGGGGCCGGGCGTGGACTGGGCGACGGCCGCGCGGCTTTATCGCGCCTCGCCGCGCCGGCTAAATGCGTGGGCGTCTCCATTGCGCCGGGCCGTGGGCGACCTTGTCGCGCCTGGTTGGCGCGGGTGGCTTACCGCGCCGGGTGGGAAAGACGGCGCATCGCCAGGTAGGCCTCGCAGCCCAGGCACAGGCCGAAGGCGGCGTTGAGGAAGGCGGCCAGCAGGCCGAAGGCCGCGAAAGTGAGGCCCATGGCGGTGAGGCCGGACAGATAACCGATCGCCGCGAGGGTGAGGAAGACGAAGCCGACCAGTTGGGCGAAGCGCACCGGGGCGGCGGACTCGCGCTCGGCCGGCGGGCCGAGCCGCGGCAGCAGGAGCGCGCGATAGATCAAGGCGTAAGGACCGCGCCGCGGGTCGGCCGCGGTGACGGCGAAGACCACCGCCTGGGCGAGCGCCAGCCAGCCCCAACCGGTCGCGAGCACCGCAATGACCACGACACTTGTCACGGTCGCGGCGAATCGCTGGCCGCGCGGATCAAGTTCCATCCCCTGACTGTCGCACCTCGCGCCCGGCTCGCCACCGTGAGCGGCATCACCATCGCTGACGTGCAGATTCAGGGTTTGATGACCTGCCCGAGCACGGCGATCAGCTGGGCCTTACCGGGCACCCCGGTGGCACGCTTGATCTCCCGCCCTTCGGCATCGAGCACCAGCAATGTCGGGGTGCGCCAGATGTCGAGAGCGCGGACCGCCTCGAGGTGGCTCTCGGCGTCGACCTCGACGTGTCGAACACCGGGCACCATCGCGGCGACCTCGGCGGAGACCCGCCGGACGGCCCGGCACGGCGCGCAGAAAGCGGACGAGAACTGCAACAACGTCGCGGACGCGGCGCCGACGCCGAGCGCCGTCAGCAACGCGGGCTCGATCGGCGGCGCGGCATTCGTGGTCGCCAAGAACGGCTCCGGCTCCGCCGCCGCAGGTGCGGACGACATCGACCGCGTCGCGGAACCCGGCGTCTGCGTCACAGACGGCCGAGCCACCTCCCCGAGGCCCTGCTTCGGGGTCACGGCCGAAGTCTGCGCCGCGGCCGCGGCGGCAGGCGCCCCAGAGGCCGTGGCGAGAGCCGCGGTCGCGGCCGGCGACCCAGTGGCGGTAGGCGACCCAGTGGCGGTAGGCGACCCAGTGGCAGACGGCGCGGTCGCGGCAGACGGCGCGGCCGCGGCAGACGGCGCGGCCGCGGCTTGGGCCCGTCTCGGCTTGGCGTCGGTCAGGCGGCCGTCCGTGTGGCGGCGCCACAGGCCGAAGCCGGTGCCGGCCAGCAGCACCACGGCGACGACGAGCAGGCCGACGGTCATGTCGCCCACTCTGGCACGCACCCCGCGCCCGCGGCCATGTGACGCCGGTCAAGCCGTCTGGTAGGCGCTCGCCTGCAAGGTGAACAGCTGCGCATACGTCCCGCCGACGGCCATCAGCGCAGCGTGATCGCCCTCCTCGACCACCGACCCGTGGTCGAGCACATAGATCTGGTCCGCCTCCCGGACGCTCGCCATCCGGTGCGTGATCAGGATGACCGTGCGCCCGGCGGCCAGTTCGCGCAGCCGCAGGTAGATCGCGTGCTCGGCGCGGGCGTCCAGGTTCGCCGTCGGCTCGTCGCAGATCAGCAACGGCGCGTCCCGATAGAACGCCCGGCTCACCGCCAGCCGCTGCCACTGCCCGCCGGACAGGTCCGCTCCCCCGGTGAAGTGCCGCGACAGCAGCGTGTCGTACTGCCGGGTCAGCTCCATCACGAAGTCGTGCGCGTCGCCGGCCCGGGCCGCGTCCTGCACGGTGTCCACGTCGACCGCTCGGTCGTGCCGGCCGATGGTGATGTTGAGCTGGGCGGACAGCGGCCATCGGGTCGGCTCCTGCATCACCACGGCGACGCGTTCGCGGACCGACTCCGGGTCGAAACCGGTCACGTCCGCGCCGTCCCACCGCACCGCGCCACGCTGCGGTTTGTACAGCCCCGCGATCACGGCCGCCAGCGTGCTCTTGCCGGACCCGTTCTCGCCGACGAGGGCGATGATCTCGCCGCGGCGTACCGTCATCGTGACGTCCTGGACCGCCGGCCGCTCCGCGTCCGGATAGCTGAAGGTGACGCCTTCCAGGCGGATCTCGGCGAAGCCGGTCGGCGCCACCACACCCGGCGCAGGTTCGGCGTGGGCGCGCGACAGCTCGCAGAAGCTCTCGAAATCGGCGAAATAAAGACCCTGTTCAAACACCCGGTTGGCGGAGTAGGCGAGATCTGAGAGCTTCCCGATGCCGACATTGATCGCGTACGCCGCCGCGCCGCCCGCCGCCAGCTCGATCCGGCCGGCCCAGAGAAGCCAGAGCAGCACCGCATAGGTGAGCCCGGTGATGAACCCGCCCACCGCGGTGGCCGCGAGTGTCGTCCGCACCACCGTGTCGGACAGTTTGACCTCGCGCCGGGTCGCGATGGACAGCAGCCGCCCGGTCTCCGCCAGCAGAAACCCGCGCAGGGTGAACGCGCGCAGCTCGGGCGCGGGTTCTCGGGCGGCGAGCAGCTCGGCCAGCATCCGCTGCCGCCGCCACATGGCGATCAGCCGGATCAGGTTGCGGCGCCGCAGCTGAGCGCCGCGGGCGGTGGCCCAGCAGACCGGCACGACGGCGAGCACCAGGAACGGCAGCAGCGCCGGGTGCAGCGAGGCCAGCACGCCGATGGCGGCGATCAGCCCGACCAGGTTGGTGAGCAGCTCGATGCCCAGGTTGACGAGCTGCTGGGCGGCGAAGATCCCCTTGTCCCGGGCGCGTTCCATGGCGTCGCGCCACTCCGGGTCGTCGAACGTGGACAGTTCCACCTCGGTGGTCAGCCGGAGCAGTCGCATCTCGGCGACCTCGGCGACCCGTGGGGTGAGGCGGCCGTTGGCGGAGGTCGCGGCCGAGGTGAGCAGCCCGCGCAGCGCCAGCGCCCCGACCAGCAGGATCAGCGACGGCGCGGCCGCCCGCACCCGCTCGGGGGTGGCGCCCTCGCGGAGCAGCCCGTCGAAGACCCCGACCACGCTGATCAGCCCGACCGCGCTGACCACGCCCGAGGCGAGCTGCAGCACCAGCACCGCGATCGTGGTGCGCCGGCCGGCCTCCCAGGCCAGCGACCAGGACGCGCGCAGCAACGCGGGCAGCCGCCGGGCCATCGCCGGGAACCCGGTGTCGGCCGCCTCGGCGGTGCTGGTCAACCAGTACGGCAGGGCAAGCTCGTCGTCGTCATCGACAAGATCGTCCTGGGTGGACCGGTTTTGCGCCATGTCGACTTGATACGTCAGCGCAACGCTGTGTGTCTATTCATTCACCTGCAGCAGTGATGCCATCCGCTCGGCCTGCTGCTCCCACCGCCACTCACGCTCGACCCACGCGCGCCCGGCCGCGCCCATCGCCGCCGCTCGGTCCGGGTCGGCCAGCAGGTCGGCCACGCGCCCGGCGATGGCCGGCACGTCCCGCCCACCGACCACATATCCCGTCTCGCCCTCGAGCACCGCGTCGGGCGCGCCGCCGGAGTCGCCGGCCACCACCGGCAGCCCGGTCGCCGACGCCTCCAGATAGACGATGCCGAGGCCCTCGACGTCGAGCCCGGCGGCCCGGGTGCGGCACGGCATCGCATAGACATCGCCGGCCGCATAGAGCTCCGGGAGCCCGGACCAGGGCACCGAGCCGGTGAACACGACGTCCTTTTCGACGCCGAGGTCGCGGGTCAGCCGCTCGAGCTTGGACCGATAGGGACCGCCGCTGCCCAGCAGCAACGCCGCGCCCGGCACCCGGCGGCGGATCGCGGGCAGCGCCTTGATCAGCATGTCCTGCCCCTTGCGCGGCACCAGCCGGGAGACGCACACCACGACCGGGCGGTCGCCGAGCCCGAATTTCGCCCGCACCCCGCTGCCGTCCGCGCCGGGGTGGAACGTGTCCACATCGACGCCCGGCGCCAGCCGCTGCAGGTCGGTGAGCCCGTGCAGCGCGCGGTCGAGCCGCACGCGCTGGTAGTCCGTCAGGTAGGTCACCACGTCGTTGCCGCGGCCGATGCCGCGCAGGGCCTGCCGGGCGCCGGGCAGCTTGGCCCAGCCGATCTCGTGGCCGTGGGTGAGCGCCACCGCGCGCCGGATGCCGGCATCGCGGCGCAGGCCGGCGGCGAGCAGGCCGAGCGGCGCGGCGGCCCCGAACCAGACCGTGTCGCACTCGCGGGTGCGGGCGATCTCGGCCGCCCGGCGGGCCACCGAGGGCGTCGGCAGCAGCACGCCGGTGCTCTCCCGGATCACCTCGAACGGCTGCTCGGCGTCGAACTTCTCGGCGCCGCGCCAGGTGGAGGCATAGACCACCACCGAGCCGGCCGGCTGCCGCACCGCCAGGTTGTGCACGAACTGCTGGATGCCACCCGGCCGCGGCGGGAAGTCGTTGGTGATCAGCAGGGTGCGGCCCATCAGCGCTCCCCGCGGGCGAACGCCCGCGCGGCGGCCATCCGCTCCACCGTGGACGGGTGGCTGGCGAACAGCAGGTGCTCCCAGGCCGGCGGATCGGGATCGGACAGGTTGACCGTGCCCAGCCGGCGCTGCATCGACTCGAAGGTGGCCGCGTCGTCGGTCAGCTCGAGCGCGTGCGCGTCGGCCCGCGCCTCCACCTGCCGGGTCACGAACGCCTGCGCCGGCGTCGCCACCAGCCCGGCCACCGTGGCGACGGCGATCAGCAGGCCGAGCGCCCGCGGCTCGGCGATCGACTCGACCCCGGCCGATCGCAGCAGCCACCCCCAGAAGCCCAGCAGATAGAGCGCGACCACCCCGGCCGCGGTGCCCAGGGCGCCGATCACCGTGCCGGTCAGCACGTCGTTCGCCTTGGCGTGGCCGAGCTCGTGCGCGGTCACCGAGACCACCTCGGCCGGGGTCGCCTCGGTCAGCATGGTGTCGTAGACGACGATCCGCCGGGTCGGCCCGAAGCCGGACACATAGGCGTTGACCGCGCGGGTGCGGCGGGACGCGTCGGCGACCAGCACGTCGCGGACCGGCACGCCGTCGCGCTCGGCGAGCTGGAGCAGCTCGGTGCGCAGCGGCCCGGCGGCCATCGGGGTGAACCTGTTGAAGATCGGCTCGACCACCACCGGGAGCACGAACGACAGCAGCACCACGAGCAGCGCCGCGCCGGCCGCGCCCCAGGCCCACCACCAGCGCGGGGCCAGCCGGACGACGAAATAGAATCCGAGCAGCGCCAGGCCACCGATCACCGCGCCGACCGCCCACGACTTGAGCAGGTCGACGATCCACGGACCCCAGGTCTGGGTGGAGATGCCATAACGCACCACGACGGTGTGCCGCCAGGCCGCGAACGGCAGCGTCACCACCTGGGCGACGAGCACCAGCAGCAAGCCGCCGAGCAGCGCCTGGGCGATCCAGTGGTCGCCGAAGGGCCGTCCGGCCAGCGCCACCAGCTTGGCGCCGAGCGGGGTGAGCCCGAGCACCAGCGCCACGATCAGCCCGATGATCATCGAGCCGTAGGACCCCGGCCGCAGGTCGGAGTGGAACTCGCGGGCCCGGGTCACCTTGTCGGCCGGCAGCTGGCCGAGCGCGGCCAGCTGGTCGGCGCGCGGCGCCGGCGGCCGGTGCCAGGGAATCAGCACCGCGGCGGTCACCACCAGCACGATCGCCAGCACGCCCAATGTGCACAGGGCCCAGACTCGTGGCGTCACGCGAGCATCCTAGGGTCTGCTTTAGGAGGGGTCGGAGTGAGGCGAGGTCCAGGTGTCGTCTGGCCATCCCTCCTAAAGCAGACCCTAGGGATCACGCGACGTTACGGCGGAACGGGACGGCCACCGGCGGCGCGGGCGTCTCGAGCAGCTCCACGTCGAAGCCGGCCAGCTCGAAGACCTCGATCGCGCGCATCTCGCCGGGGGTCAGGTCGGTGATGCCGTCGGGCGTCTCGGACAGGGCTTTGACCAGGCAACCGTGGCACTCGTCGGCCTGAGTGGCACAGCGCCCGCAGTCGATGATCATCGTTCCTCCACCCCAAGTTCCACATTCGCCCCTGGCACTCGCCGCGCGAGTGAATGTGAAACCAGGGGCAGCGACGGGGACCATCACTGCTCATCACGCTACGGAGGGGGTACGACAAAAAGCGTCAGGTGCGGCTCAGCCTGCGCAGAAGCGAGTCGGCGCCCATCGGATACGCACCGTGGCGACGCACGCCGTCGGCCACCTCGCGGTCGGAGGACACCACGACGAGCGGCCGCCCGGCCGGCTCGCCGCGCACCAGCTGACGGATCAGCTCGTCGGCGGTGTCGCCCTTGCGGGAGAACAGCACCCGCACGTTGCGCGGCGCCGGCGGCAGCCCGTGCACCCGCTCGGCGCCGTCGAAGACCACGGTCACCTCGTCACCGGTCTGCGCGGCGAGCCCGCCCAGGCCGGTGATCAGGCGCTTGCGCTGCTGCTCCAGCGACATCTCGGCGAAGCCGCGCTTGGTCACGTTGTAACCGTCCACGATCAGATGCGCCCGGGGCAGGGCGAGCAGCTGGTCGAGGCGGGCCGGGTCGTCGGTGTCCTGGGCGCGGGCGCGGGACCGCTCGGGCGCGCCCGGCCGCTCGGCGGACTGGTCGGCCACGTAATCAGCGGGCAGCTTGTCGGACGGGCCCAGGGCGAGCTCGCGGCGCAGCCCGGAGGCGGCCTGCCCGATCGTCTCGAGCAGCAGCCAGAGGCGGGCGTCGTCGGCCGCGCGGGCCTCCTTGGCGGCCTGCTTGCCGGTGGCCGCCATCGCCTCCGCGTCGGCCAGCCGGGTGCGCATGCGGCGCACCTCGGCCTCGTGATCGGTGGTCGCCTTGGCGGCCCGGCCCTTCTCGACGGCCAGCAGCTCGCTCGCCCGTTTCTGCGCGGCCAGCGCCTCGCGCAGCGCCTTGGACGTGGTGCGCGACTCCTCGCGCAACTGACCCAGCTCTTCCCGCACCCGGGACAACTCGTCGCGGAGCTTGTCGGCCTCCACCCGGGCCACCGCGCGGTCGTGCTCGGCGCGGGCGGCGCGCTGCTCGGCGTCGCGCACCTGGTGGACCATCGCGGCGCTGTCCACGTCGGCGCGCACCGCATCGCCGGCGTCCGCGACCAGCGCCCGCCAGCCGTCCGGCCGGGCCAGATAGGCGATCGCGGCGACCTCGACGGGATCGGCGGCGGCCGGCGCCATGCCGGAGGAGATCGCGGCGCCCAGGTCACCGGTGTCGGCCAGCACCCGGGTGCCGATCCGCTGCCGGAACAGCGGGTCGGACGCGAGCTGGGCGGCGAGCGCGGCCCCGCCGAGGCGTGCCCGGCGATGGGGTGCGAAACGGGCAACCTTACGAAGCGGTACGGGTACCTCGTCCATCGGCAGCCCCGGCAGCGCCGCGGCGGTGAGCGTGGTGACCCGCTGCCGCACGGGTTCGGGCAGGGTGGGCTCGGCGTCCACGTGGCCACCGTCGGCGGCCGCCTCCTCCATGGGGCGGTCGTCGATCGGCTCGGCAGCGGACATGAATTCATTGTCCCACCGTGCGGGCGGTAACCGCCGAACTCCGAAGGTGATCTTTTCCGGCCCGGTTCCGGGAATTGTCGTACCCCCGTCCTAATCTCCCCGGCGTGGAAGCACAACCCGCTTATGTCCAGGGCGCAGGACGATTCGTGCAGGGCACTCTGGACACCCTTCTGACCGCAGACGGCTCGGTCGATCCCGCGGCGCTCTCGCTGCGTGACACCACGTTCGTGGTGCTCGACCTGGAAACCACGGGCGGCGCGCCGGACGGCGGCGGCATCACCGAGATCGGCGCGGTCAAGGTCCGCTCGGGCGAGGAGCAGGGGGTGTTCGCGACGCTGGTCAATCCGGGTGAGCGGCTGCCGCCGTTCATCACCGTGCTGACCGGCATCACCGAGGCGATGCTCGCGCCGGCGCCGCCGATCGAGGTGGTGCTGCCCAGCCTGCTCGAGTTCCTGCGCGGGTCGGTGCTGGTGGCGCACAACGCGCCCTATGACGTCGGCTTCCTGAAAGCGGCCTGCGCCCGGCACGGTTATCCGTGGCCGCAGTTGCGGGTGCTCGACACGGCCGCGGTCGCCCGCCGCGCGCTGACCAAGGACGAGGTGCCCAACCGCAAGCTGGCCACGCTGGCCCGGTTCTTCCACGCCGCGGTCGAGCCGACCCACCGGGCGCTGGACGACGCGCGGGCCACCGTCGACGTGCTGCACGGGCTGATCGAGCGGCTGGGCAGCTTCCGGGTGCACACGCTGGGCGACGCCGTGGAGTTCGCCAAGGCGGTCACCCCGGCCCAGCGCCGCCAGCGCCATCTCGCCGACGGCCTGCCGCACGTGCCGGGGGTCTATGTGTTTCGCGCGGCCGATGACCGCGCCCTCTATGTGGGCACGTCGAAGGACATCGCGACCCGGGTGAAGACCTACTTCACGGCCAGTGAGAAACGGGCCCGGATCTCCGAGATGGTGGCCGCGGCGGTGCGGGTGCAGGCGGTGGAGTGCGCGCACCCGCTGGAGGCGGAGGTCCGCGAGCTGCGGCTGATCGCGGCGCACTCCCCGCCATATAACCGCAGGTCGAAATATCCGGAAAGGGTGGTCTGGCTCAAACTGACCGACGAGGCGTATCCCCGTTTGTCGGTCGTGCGGGCACTGGCCGACGACGCCGCGGCCTATCTGGGGCCGTTCTCCTCGCGGCGCACCGCCGAGCTCGCCGCCGCCGGGGTCTATGACGCGGTCCCCCTGCGTCAGTGCACCCACAAGCTGTCGACCAGGACCAAGACGCCGGCCTGCGCACTGGCCGAGCTGGGCCGGTGCCCGGCGCCCTGCGAGCACGAGATCACCCCGGAGGAATATGCGGCCCGCGCCGCCCTGCCGTTCCGCACGGCGACCTTCGGCGACCCGCGGCCGATTGTGGACGCCCTGATGGCCCGCATCGAGCTGCTGTCCTCCCGGCAGCGTTACGAGGAGGCGGCGGTCGTCCGGTCCCGGCTGATCGCGCTGCTCCGGGCCACCATGCGCATGCAGCGGCTGGGCGCGCTGACCCGGCTGTCCGAGCTGGTCGCCGCCCGGCGCGATCAGATCGGCGGGTGGGAGATCGTGGTGGTCCGGCACGGCCGGCTGGCCGCCGCGGCCACCTCGCCGCCGCGTGTGCATCCACGTCCGACGCTCGATCTGGCTCGCGCCACGGCGGAGACTGTCCGGCCCGGACCGGGACCGGTTCCGGCCGCCTCCGCGGAGGAGACCGAGCGGATTCTCGCCTGGCTGGAAAAACCCGACACCCGATTGGTGGAGACTTCCGGCGACTGGGTGTCACCGGCTCGTGGCGCCGCGCGGTTCACTAGCCTTCTCACCAGGGCTGAGGCCGCTGCTGCGGGGCGAGACTCGTCCGTTCGCTCATCGGTAACTGACCGTTCGGACGACGCTCGCTCGCTTAGGCTGTAGGGCAACGCGGGGTTACCGGTGAGTTTTCCGGTTCCTCCCCGTGCCAGCCCCGTGGACAAAGCGGACGAGCGTGGAGGAGGTGTCCGAGTGGACGTCGACGCCGGCCACGGCGCCGCACTCGGGCGCGCCCACAGTTCGGCACCCCGCGAGATAACGCTCTCCCAGCGCCTGCGCTCCTTCCTGAGTTTCCAGGGCAACGACGACGACCCGATCGTCAAGCTCACCCGCACGCATCGCGCGATCCACCCGTCGGCCGACGCCAACGTGCTGCGCCGCAGTTTCAACATCGCGGACAACATGCACCGGGGGCAGAAACGCAAGAGCGGGGATCCCTACATCACGCATCCGCTCGCCGTCGCGCAGATCTGCGCCGAGCTGGGCATGGACACCACCACCCTGGTCGCCGCGCTGCTGCACGACACGGTGGAGGACACCAGCTACACGCTCGAGGCGCTGCACGGCGACTTCGGCCCCGAGGTGGCCCACCTGGTCGACGGCGTGACCAAGTTCGACAAGGCGTTCTACGGCAAGGTCGCCGAGGCCGAAACGATCCGCAAGATGATCATCGCGGCCGGCAAGGACGTCCGGGTGCTGGTGATCAAGCTGGCCGACCGGCTGCACAACATGCGCACGCTGGACGCCCGTTCCCCCGCCTCCCGGGCCCGCATCGCCACCGCCACGCTCGACGTGCTCGTCCCGCTCTGCGACCGGCTCGGCATCCAGGCCCTCAAACGCGACCTCGACGACGTGGTGCTCTACCACCTGGAGCCGGACGCGTTCGCCCGCATCGACGAGCACGTGCGCAACCGCTCGGGCTGGGACGAATACCTGCACGACGTGATCGACAAAGCCCGCGGCGCGCTGCGCAGCCATCGGGTCAGCGCCGACGTGCACTGGCGGCCGCGGCACTACTACTCGATCTGGAAGGACAGCGTGGCCGGTGGCCACGCTGTTCCATTGGACCTGCCGCGCATCGCCGTCGTGGTCGACGGGCCGGACACGGACTGTTATGCCGCGCTCGGCGCCATCCACGGCGAGTGGCGCCCGGTGGCCGGCCGGTTCAAGGACTTCATCGCCTCGCCGAAGAACAACCTCTACCGCTCGCTGCACACCACGGTCACCGGCCCGGGCGGCAGGCTCGTCGAGGTGCTGATCCGCACGCAGTCGATGCACCGCTGCGCGGAATACGGCGTGGCCGCGCCATACCGATACCCGAAGTCCGCGATCGGCGACTCGGCGCCGGGCACCGACCAGCTGACCTGGCTCAAGCGGGTGCTCGACTGGGAGCAGGACACGGTGGACGCCGCCCAGTTCCTGTCCTCGCTGCGGTGCGACCTGTCCGAGGGGCAGATCCAGGTGTTCGCGCACGGCAGCACCGTCGAGTTGCCGGCCGGATCGACGCCGGTCGACGCGGCGTACGAGTTGAGTCTGGAAAAGGGTGAGCAGTGTCTCGCCGCGACCATCAACGGACGTCTCGCACCGCTCAGCTCGCAGCTCCGCGACGGTGACGTCGTGGAGATCTTCACCGAAAACGAGGGCCACGTCGCGGTGGAGCCGAACGCGCCGCGCGGGCCGAGCAAGGACTGGCTGCGGTTCGTGAAGTCGAGCCAGGCCCAGATGCAGATCAACAGGTACTTCGCCGAGGACAACGAGCCCGGCATCAGCATCGCGGACAAGATGCGCCTCGGCCGGGCGACGATCGGGCTGACCCTGCGCAAGCACGACCGCGGGCTGGCCAGCGAGGTGCCGCTGCGCCGGCTGGCCGACGACCTGGGTTACCCCGACCTGGAGACCATGCTGGTCGCCGTCTTCGAGCGCACACTCGACCCGGACGTCGTCGTCGAACAGCTGATCACCCTGGTCGACCACCCGGACTGAGTGGCAGGCACCGGCCCGATAACCTGGCGATCGTGAAGATCCCCCGGCGGCTGCGCGGATACGCCTACCAGACGTTCTACCGGCTGCCCGGCCACATGCGCCGCCGGATCGTGCGGCTCATCGTCCCGAAATACCTGGTCGGCGCGGTCAACGTGATCACCGACGCGGACGCCGAACCACCCGGGCGCATCCTGCTGCTGCGTCAGCCTCCGGGCCGCGGCTGGGGTCTGCCCGCCGGCCTGCTGAAACACCACGAGGCGCCGGCGGTCGGAGCGGCCCGCGAGCTTTTCGAGGAGTCCGGCCTGCGTCTGGACCCGGCCGCGCTGCGCCCGGGAAACCCCAACGCGATCATCCATCCGGCCGGGTGGATCGACACGGTCTTCTTCGGTACGGCGCCGGCCGCCACCGTTTTCACGGTCGACGGCGGCGAGGTGCTGGAGGCCCGCTGGTTCCCGCTCGACGACCTGCCGGGCCTGACGCCGAACACGGAACTGCTGCTGGGCGTCTACGGCATCGGGCCGGCGGCCGGGAACGACCCGGCGGACTCCCCCGATGTGGACTGGTAGGCGCTCGTGGTCTGCGCGGTGATCCTGGCGGCCGGCGAGGGACAGCGTCTGCGGCCGCTGACATCACTGGTGCCGAAGGCGCTGTGCCCGGTCGGGAATGTGCCCCTCCTGGATCATTCGCTGCGGCGGGTGTCGAGGCTGGGGCTCGACGTGGCGGTGAACGCGTCCTATCTGGCCGAACAGGTGGTCGCGCACGTCGGTGATCGGGCGCACCTGTCGGTCGAGCCGGGTGGGCCGCTCGGCACGGCCGGCGGCGTGGGCAACCTGCGGGACTGGATCGCCGGGCGTGGGGTGCTGGTCGGCAACGCGGACGCGTACCTGTCGGACCCGGATCGGGAGCCGGGCAAGGACATCGCGGCACTGTTGGACGGATGGTCGGGCGAGACGGTGCGGTTGCTGACCCTTCCGCTGCGTCCGGGGGAAACGGGAGGGTTCAGCGGGCGCCGGTTCGCGGGGTTCTCGTTGTTGCCGTGGAAGCGGGTGCGTGAGCTGGCGCCCGAGCCTGGCGATCTGGTCCGTCTGGTGTGGCGGGCGGCCGAGGCGGAGGGATCGTTGGAGCTGGTCCCGTATTCGGGGACGTTCATCGATACCGGGACGCCGGCGACGTACCTGGCGGCCAATCTGCACGCGGCCGGCGGTGGGAGTCTGATCTCGCCTTCGGCGGTGGTTTCTGGGGTGGTCACGGAGTCGGTGGTGGGGGCGGGGGCTTCGGTCGCGGGGGCGGTTACCCGGTGCGTTGTCTGGGCGTCTTCCGTTGTTGGTGCCGGTGAGTCTCTGGTTGATTCGATTCGTGGGGCTGGTCTCACTGTTGGTGGTCGTTCCTAGGGACGTTGTGGCGTCGGACCTTGGGTGGGTTGGTGGCGGCTCTTCTTGTATTCGGTTGCGGCTTTGTGGGTGCGTGATGGTTCTTCTTGGGGGCTGATTGTTCGGGGTTGGGGCGGGGTCGTTGTCTCAAACTCGGGCTGTTGAACCCGGTCTTTGGTGTGCTTGGTGCTCGGCTCGTTCTTTGCTCGGGGTGTGGCTTGGTGCGTGGGCGTCTGGTTGCGGTCCCTGGCGATGGGCGCTCTTGCTTGCTCGGCGGCTGAGTGCATGTTCGCTGGTTGGGCTCATGTGGACGGTGTGGACCGCGTCGTTGGGGGGCGTTGGGCGAGCCACTGGTCGGCGTTCCAGGCGTGGAAACGCTCCAGCTCGGTGAAACCCAGCTTTGTCGCCAGGCGCATCGAGCCGGCGTTGGCGGTTTGGGTGGCGAGGACTATCGGCTCGCCGGGGAGGGCGTTGTCGAACCAGTCGAGGGCTGCGGCGCATGCCTCGGTGGCGTATCCGAATCCCCACGCCTGCGGCAGGAAGAGGTAGCCGAGATCTACCTTTCCCAGGGCGGCGGGGCGGTGCCTGGGTGGTCTTCTGAGCAGGATGTGGCCGATCATCGTGCCGTCGAGATCGACTACGAAACTTCCGGGCCATTGCTCGGGTATCTCGGGTGTTTCGCGCTCGAGGTCGTCGCGTGGGCGAGGGCCGCCGAGGTAGGTGTGCACCTCTGGCGAAGCGAGCAGGTCGATGAAGGTTGCGCGGTCCTTCGCCTGAGGCTCACGGAGCACGAGCCGGTTGGTCTTGATCGGCTCGGGCGGCCAGGCGACCGGGCCCAGATCTGACATCCGCGCAGGCTAGCAGCGGCCGGCAACGGTGTCCTCCGGCCGGAAACTCCCTGCGCCGTCAGGGTCTATCGCTGGTGGCGCGTAGGCCGGCTTGCTTCAGGATGTCGAGGATGATGTCGGCCTTGGCGTTGACGTATCGGGCCATGGAGAGGGGGTGTTCGGCGGCTGCCTCGTGTTTGCGGGCGGCGTAGCGGTCGCGGTCCTGCGGGTGGGTGCGCAGCCAGTCGCGGAAGACCAGGTGGCGCAGGTATTCGTCGCAGTCGGGGCCGAAGACGTGCAGGTTGACGTCGTGGGTTTCGGTCCACAGGGCTCGGTGTTCATACCAGTGCGGCTCGCGGGTGCGCAGGGTGTAGCCGGCGTTGCTCAGGGCGGGGACGTAGGCGTCCTCGTCGCTGGGGTCCGCGACGATCAGGTCGATGTCCACGCGGTCCTTGGCCGGCAGCCCGGGCACGGCGGTCGAGCCGACGTGTTCCATGGCGAGTGCCCGGCTGCCCAGGACGGACCGGATCTTGCGCTCCTCCCGGGCGTAGCGCTGCGGCCAGCTCGGGTCGTAGGGGCTGATCGTGATCGGCTTGGTGACCTCCGCGGGTCGGGTTCCGACCACGCGGGCGGCCATCTGCTCCGGGGTCAGAGCCGCCGCCGGCACCGGCAAGGGTGGAATGCGCACGCGGCGACCCTACTGGGACAGATCAACCCACCCACTCACCTCGGCCGGCGTGGGGCGGCGGCGCGGTGCTAGTCGGCGTCGGGGAGGCCGATGGCGAAGGCGTCTTCCAGGTCGTGCTTTGAGTAGGCGCGGAACGCTACGTAGGTTTCGGTGTTGACCACGCCTGGGGTTTTGGAGATCTTGCCGGCAATCACCTCGGCGATGTCGTCGAAGTGCGGCACCCGGACGATCGCGATCAGGTCGGCGTTGCCGGCGACCGAATAGACCTCGCTCACGCCGGGCTGGGCTGCCAGCGCCTCGGCCACCTCGGGGATCGAATCAGTGGCACAGTCGATGTGCACGATCGCAGTATTCACGAGGCCATGCTATCGATCCTGGCTCTCCGCCGATCCCACCTCCCGGCAGCAGGGTGCGGTAGCTTGCGTCGGTGGTGAGCGTGCGCCTTGATCTCGAGCGGATCCGGGCCGCCCGCTGCGTCATCGATCCGGTCTTTCTGGATACGCCGTTCTACCGGTGCGACGAGTTGGGGCGCCGACTCGGCTGCTCGGTGAGCATCAAGCTGGAGACGGCCAACCCGGTCCGCAGCTTCAAGGCCCGCGGCACCGAGCTCATCGCAAGCCGACTGGCCGACCAAGGTCACCAGGCTGTCGTGTGTGCGAGCGCCGGCAATCTCGGTCAGGCGCTGGGCTGGTCGGGGCGCCGCCGCGGCCTCGCCGTGACGGTGGTGGCCGCGCGCCAGGCGCCCGTCGTCAAGCTCGACCGCATTCGCGCGCTCGGTGTCGAGCTGGAGCTGGTGGACGGCGACTTCGAACTGGCCCGCGAGCGGGCAGCGGCCCTCGCACGGCAGCGCGACATCCGGCTGGTCGAGGACAGCCTCGACATCGAAACATGCGAGGGCGCCGCCACCATCGGCCTGGAGCTGGCAAACAGCACCGACCGGATCGACGCCGTCTTGATCGCCCTCGGCGGCGGCGCCATGGCCACCGGCGTCGGCCACGTCCTCAAAACCCTGATGCCGGACACAGAGATCATCTGCGTCCAGCCCCAGGGCGCGCCCGCCATGACCCGCTCCTGGCACGAGCGGCGAGTAGTCACCACCGACTCCACCAACACCATCGCCGACGGCGTGGCCGGCCGCTTCCCCATCCCCGCAGTGCTGGACGACCTCCTCCAACTGGCCGACGACGCCGTCCTGGTCGAAGAGGCCTCCATCATCGAGGGCATGAAACTGCTCCTCGAATGCGCCGGCCAGGTAGTCGAGCCCTCAGCCGCCCTGGGCGTCGCAGCCCTCCTGGAAAACCGCGACCGCTTCGCCAACCGCCACACAGCAACAATCCTCTGCGGCGCAAACGTAGACCTCAACAACTACCACCACTGGCTCCACCCCTGATCACCCCACCCAAGCAGGACACCGAACAAGCCCCCAGAGCAGCCAGCGCCCACCGCGATTAAGCCCCACCCAGCCGACCAAACCCAGGCGCTCCACGCCGACAGTGCAACCAAGTCCCGCCCCCGGCGACGAAAGCCGAATGCCAGGACCTTTCGCAGTAGCAACGAAACCATCAGCACCTCAAGACGCCGCATATGTTCACCAACAGCGGCAGCCACATCCCAGAAAGATTCAGCAGTCCGACGACAGCAGCCACAACTGCCGACCCACCGCTCCGCCGGTCCGCCGGATTTCAAGGCCGCAACAAACCGCGGGCGCCTTGAGCGCGAATCGTCGAGCCACTCGCAGACTCTGGAGCCGGCGCCGAGCGACGCAAGCGCATCCACCGCCGGGGACCGCAACCAGACGCCCACGTCCAAGCGCACCGCGAGCGCGCCCACCGCCAGGGAGCGCAACAGACTGGAGGGCGGGGGGGGGGGGGGGGGGGGGGGGGGGGGGGGGGGGGGGGGAGGAAAAAAAAAAAACAACCCCCAGCAAGGACCTTATGGGTGGTGGGGGGGGATGGGCTGGCGGAGGGAGTGGCGCGGGGGGGGGGGGGGGGGGAGAGGGGGGGGGGGGGGGGGGGGGGGGGGGGGGGGGGGGTGGGGGGTGGGGGGGGGGGGGGGGGGACCCCCCCCCCCCCCCCGACCCACCAGCGCCACCACCCACGCACCAAGCCCCAGCCACAGAAAAAACGAGCCGAGCACCCAAGCACACCAAAGACGGGTTCGACAGCCCGAGTTTGAGACAACGACCCCACCCCAACCCCGAACAATCAGCCCCAAAGAAGAACCATCACGCACCCACAAACCCGCAACCGAATACAAGAAAAGCCGCCACCAACCCACCCAAGGCCCGACGCCACAACGAACCCCAAAAAAGAAGGACCCGCCAAAAACAGCGGGCCCTTCAAAACAAACCAAAGATCAACGACCGGACGTGATCTCCTCACGATCCACAGGAGCGGTAACCGGCGGCAGAGCAGGCGACACAGGCGCCTCAGCCGGCTTCTCCACCGGGAAGAAGAACCCCTTGACCGCCGGCGCCAACGCCCCCACGCGGTTCATCTTCTTGGGCACAACCCACCCCGCATAATCCAACGGCAGCGGATGCCCGTGCTCGTCGACCGGGCTCAACGGCTGGTGCACCTCGACGAAGCGACCATCCGGCAGCCGCTTGATGATGCCCGTCTCGACACCGTGCGCCAGCACCTCGCGGTCGTGCTGCTGCAGACCCAGGCAGATGCGGACCGAGATCCAATATGCCAGCGGCGGCAGGATCACCAGGCCGATGCGGCCGGCCCAGGTCATCGCGTTGAGGCTGATGTGGAACTTGTCGGCGATCACGTCGTTGCCGCCGGACAGCGTCGCCACGATGAAGAATGCCAGCGACATCGCGCCCACGCCGACCCGCTCGGGTGCGTCGCGGGGGCGCTGCAGCAGGTGGTGCGAACGGTAGTCCTTGAGGCGTCTCGCCTCCATGAACGGATAGGCCATCGGCACCGTCGTCAGCGCGCCCAGCCCGACCACCGCGGGCCAGAACAGCGGCGGGATGCTGTAACCGTCGCCGAACGGCAGCGTGATCTGCCAGGCCGGCATGAGCCGCACCAGGCCGTCCATGAACATGACGTACCAGTCGGGCTGCGATGCCGAGGACACCTCGGACGCCCGGTAGGGCCCGAACAGCCAGATCGGGTTGATCTGGAACAGGCCCGACATCAGCGCCACGACCCCGAAGACGGCCATGAAGAAGCCGCCCTGCTTGAGCGCGTATCGCGGGAACATGCGCTCGCCGACCACGTTGTGGTTGGTCCGCATCGGGCCGGGCCACTGTGTGTGCTTCTGCTTGAACACCAGGCCCAGGTGGACGCTGATCAGGGCGAGCAGGCCGCCCGGGATGAGCAGCACGTGGGCGATGTAGAAGCGGCCGATGATCAGGTGGCCGGGGAACTCGCCGCCGAAGATCGACGCCGAGACCCAGGTGCCGACGACCGGGAGGGACAGCATGATCGCCGAGGCGATGCGGAGGCCGGTGCCGGAGAGGCCGTCGTCCGGGAGCGAGTAACCGGTGAAGCCGGCCAGGAAGCCGAGCAGGAACAGCGAGACGCCGATCGCCCAGTTTGCCTCGCGGGGCTTGCGGAAGGCGCCGGTGAAGAAGATGCGCGCCATGTGCACGACGATCGACGCCATGAACAGCAGCGCCGCCCAGTGGTGCATCTGCCGCATGAACAGGCCGCCACGCACCTCGAACGAGAGGTTGAGCGACGACTCGTAGGCCGCGGACATGTCCACGCCGCGCAGCGCCGGGTAGGCACCCTGGTAGGCCACCTCCTTCATCGACGGGTCGAAGAAGAGGGTGAGGAAGGTGCCGGTGAGCAGCAGGATGATGAACGAGAACAGGGCGATCTCGCCCAAAAGGAACGACCAGTGGTCAGGGAAGACCTTGTTCAGCAGACCCCGCAGCGGCGTGGCTGCTTGGAATCGGTCGTCGACTCCTCCGGCGACTTTCCCGGGGACCTGCGCTATATCGAATTTTCGGCGCTTCATGGCCGCTCCCAGAAATCAGGTCCGACGGTCTCCCGGTAGTCCGAACTTGCCACAAAGAAGCCCTCCGCGTCCACCGTTAGCGGCAGCGCGGGCAGCCTGCGGCTGGCCGGACCGAAGATCGGACGGGCGTTGTCGGTGATCAGGAACTGCGACTGGTGGCACGGGCAGAGCAACCGGTTGGTCTGCTGCTCGTACAGGCTGGCGGGGCAGCCGGCGTGCGTGCAGATCTTCGAATATGCGACGTAGTTCCCCCACATCGCGCCCTTATTCGTGCGATCGGCGTCACTCGCGGCCCGGGCCGACTGGGCGTCTTCGTCGCGCAGGTGGATCAGCAGCGTCGGCGAGTCGGCGTACTCGTTCGTCGCCCCTCCCGGAATGCCGGGGAACACCGTGATCTGACCGCCGACGCTGACGTCGTCGGGCCGGATCGGGGTGCCGTCGGCCCGGGTGAGCCGCACCGGCTGCCCGTCGTTCGGCACCGGGTCGAAGCCGGTGTGGAACAGCTCCGGCTGGTCGTCCTTGTGCGGGTTCTCGATCAGGCCACCGATCAGCGGCGCCGCGGCGACCAGACCGAGCGGCGCCAGGCCGAGCGCGATCGCGCCCTTGAGCAGCGGCCGACGCTGCACGTCGAGCTCCTCCGCCACGTACAGCATGGTCTGGCCGGTGATCACCCGCTCGTCGGAGTCGGACGGCTGGTCGTGCCGGTCCTGGATCGACACCTCGTGCGGCAGCAGCTTCTTGGCCCAGGCCAGGATCGCGAAGCCCAGCGAGAGCAGCGAGACCGCCAGCGAGATGCCGAGCACCGCGGTGTAGTAGTCGTTGATCTGGTAGCCCAGTTCGTACTCCCAGGGCCACCAGATGTACGCGATCAGGAAGACCAGCGCACCCGCACCGGACAGCAGGAACAGCAGCGAGATGTTGCGGACGACCCGCTTCTCGGCCTTCGAGTTCGGGCCCTGGAACTGCGACTCGTACGTGACGATCTCGATGTCGTCCCGGCGCGCGCCCTCTTTGACGATGTCGAAGCGGGACAGCCGCGGGTCGTGCACGTCGACCTTCTCCGTGCCGGAGTCGTGCCCGTGCGGGTGCTCGTCCTTCACAACGGTCATGACTTCCCCGCAATCCACAGCGCCACGAAGACCAGAACGGTGATGCCCACGACGAAGATCGCCAGACCCTCGGTCACCGGACCGTAGCGGCCCAGGTTGAACACGCCGCCCGGATCCTTGTCCTCCTGGATCTGCACCTTGACGTACGTGATCAGCTCGCGCTTCTCGTCCGGCGACAGCTCGTTGTCCCCGAACACCGGCATGTTCTGCGGGCCGGTCAGCATCGCCGCGTACATCTCCTCGGCGGTCGCGTCGTGCAGCGACGGCGCATATTTCCCGGAGGACAGCGCACCGCCGCCGCCACCGAAGCCGTGACAGGAGGTGCAGTTGATGCGGAAGAGCTCGCCACCCTTGGCCAGCGCCTCGGGGTTGCTCTCCAGGTTGTCCTGCAGCTCGCCCTCGGGCACCTGGGGGCCGCCGCCGAGCTCCTGGATGTACTGCCCGATCTGCGCGGTCTGCGCCTCGTCGAACTGCGGCGGCTTCTCCTCCGCCTGGGCCTCCTGGCGGGTCATCGGCATGCGGCCGGTGCCCACCTGGAACTCGACGGCGGCCGAGCCGACCCCGATCAGCGCCGGGCCACGGCCCTCGACACCCTCCGCGTCCCGCCCGTGACAGGTGATGCAGGAGTTGTCGAACAGCGCCTTGCCCTCCTGCGCGGCGGTGGACAGCGTGCGGTCGTCCTCCGCCTGCGCCGTGGGCGTGAAGGCGGTGTAGACGCCACCGGCCAGAGCCAGGGCGGCGAGCATGCGGACCGCGGCGCCGATCCGGCGACGCACCCGGCTCGGCGCGCTGCGGCGCCGGCCGAACACCCGGGAACGCCGGCCGGCGGGGGTGTCAGAACTCATGGGCGGTGTCCTCTGGTCGAACCTTGCTCACGGACAAACGGGCTGAGTCTCGGAGACCGCATGATCACTGCAACCAATAGATCATGGCGAACAGCGCGATCCAGACGACGTCCACGAAGTGCCAGTAGTAAGAGACGACGATCGCCGAGGTGGCCTGCGCCGGGGTGAACCGGCCCATGGTCGTCCTGATCATGTAGATGATGAACGCCACCAGGCCGCCGGACACGTGCAGACCGTGGAAGCCGGTGGTCAGGTAGAACATCGAGCCGTAGCCGTCGGCCTGCATCGTGATGCCCTCGGCGACCAGGTTGCGGTACTCGTTCACCTGGCCGAGCACGAAGATCAGGCCCATCACGAAGGTGACCGTGAACCAGCGCCGGAGCGCGAACACGTCGCCCTTCTCCGCCGCGAAGACGCCGAGCTGACACGTCACGGAGGACAGCACCAGGATCACGGTGAACGTCGTCGCGTACGGGATGTTCAGCACCTCGGTGTGCTTCTCCCACAGCTCGGGCGCCGCCGCCCGGATGGAGAAGTACATGGCGAAGAGCGCCGCGAAGAACATGAGCTCGCTGGAGAGCCACACGATGGTCCCGACGCTCACCATGTTCGGGCGCGTCAGCGAGTGGATCCTGCTCTTGTCGATGGCTGAAGCCGCAGTCACCGGCTCATTATTGCCCCGCGATCAGGAGAACGTGCCGCGGGGGGCCCAATCCGGCGTGTGTCGCGACCCGGTATAACGATCTCGGTCGGGCAGGGCCTAGCCTCGAATGGTGCAACACGCCGAAATGCCTGCTCCGATCGCCGCGGCGGGGGATACTGTTCCGCCTCCGTTCACCGTGGGAGCGCTCTTCACGCAGATCAACGTGGCCAGTCTGATCGCGGTCTTCCTGGTGGTCGCGGCGGCGCTCTATCTCTACGGGGTGTGGCGGCTGCGGCAGCGCGGGGACGCGTGGCCGGCCGGTCGCACGGTGGCCTTCCTGCTGGGTGGGCTGGGCTCGATCGCGGCGGTCACGGTCACCGGCGTCGAGGCGTACGACACAAGTCTTTTGTCCGTGCACATGATCCAGCACATGGTCCTGTCCATGGTGGGCCCGATCTTCCTGGCCCTGGGCGCGCCGATCACGCTCGCGTTGCGCACCGTCCACCAGCGTCCGCGCCGGATCCTGCTGTCCGTGCTGCACAGCCGGGTCGTCGGCGTGGTGACCTATCCACTGGTCGCGTTCGGTCTGTTCGTCGCGAACCCGTTCGTCCTCTACTTCACCGGGCTCTACCGCGCCACGCTCGAGCACGCCTGGCTGCACGAGCTGGTCCACGTGCACTTCATCGTCACCGGCTGCCTGTTCTTCTGGCCGCTGCTGGGCCTGGACCCGCTGCCCAACCGCTGGCCCTACCCCGCTCGCGCCCTGCTCATGGTGCTTTCCGTGCCGTTCCACACGGTGCTCGGGCTGACCATCATGCAGAGCACCACGCTGCTCGGCGGCGACTGGTACCCGAACCTGGGCCTGACCTGGTCCGATCCGAAGTCCGACCAGGTGGTGGCCGGCGGCATCCTGTGGGCCGGCGGCGAGATCGTCAGCGTCACGATGCTGGGCATCCTGGTTCTGCAGTGGATCCGGCAGTCCGAGCGTGAGGCCCGGCGGATCGACCGGGCGCTCGACCGGGCCGAGGCCGACGCGGCTGCCGGGGACACAGAGCCCCAAGTCAAGACCGAGGAGCCGGGGGTACGCCCGGAGCCCGCCGGACACTGACCGGTTCGCTACGATCAGCGGGCAGCTACGAGCGTGGGAGCCTGGTCACCGATGAGCGACAACTACACCGTCCTGCTCTACAGCGACGACGCCAAAGTGCGTGACAAGATCCGGATGGCCATCGGCCCCCGCCCCGCGGCCGACCTGTCGATCGAGTTCACCGACGCGTCCACCTGGGAGGACTGCCGCCGGCTGCTGGACGAGTACGAGATCGATCTGATGATCCTCGACGGTGAGGCGTCCCCGGCCGGCGGCATCGGCATCGCCCGCCAGACCAAGGACGAATACGCGACCCCGCCGCCCACCTGCGTGGTGATCGCCCGGGCCGCGGACCGATGGCTGGCGGCCTACGCGCAGGTCGACCAGACGCTGATCTACCCGCTCGACCCGGTGACCACCGGCCAGACCGTGGCCGCCATGCTCCGCGGCCGCCGCGACGGCGCCATCCCGCTGGGCACCATGGGCACGCTGGGCTGACCGACCCCCTTCTCCCCCGCCACACCCCCCGACGGAGGCCCACGATGGGCGCACGCACCTGGCCGAACCTGCTGAGCGCCGTCCTGACCGGCGCCGAGCTGGACGTGGCGGACACCGCCTGGGCGATGGGCGAGATCATGGCGGGCAACGCCTCGCCGGTGCAGGTGGCCGGCCTGGCCGTCGCGCTGCGCGCCCGGGGCGAGACGCCGGCCGAGATCGCCGGGCTGGTCGAGGCGATGCTGGCCAACGCGACGCTGGTCGAGCTGCCCGAGGCGGTCCGCGCGGACGCGGTCGACGTGGTCGGCACCGGCGGCGACCGCGCGCACACCGTGAACATCTCCACGATGGCGGCGATCATCACGGCCGCCGCCGGGGTCAAGGTGGTGAAGCACGGCAACCGGGCCGCGTCCTCCGCCTGTGGCACCGCCGACCTGCTGGAGTTCTTCGGCATCCCGCTCGACCTGGGGCCGGCCGGGGTCGTGCGCACGGTCTCCGAGGCGGGCATCGGCTTCTGTTTCGCGGCGCGCTACCACCCGGGCATGCGGCACGCCGCCGTGCCGCGGCGCGAGCTGGGCGTGCCCACTTTCTTCAACATGCTGGGCCCGCTGACCAACCCGGCCCGGCCGCACTCGGCCGCGGTGGGCTGCTTCGACCTGCGGATGGCGCCGGTGATGGCCGAGGTGTTCGCGCGGCGCGGCGACAGTGCCGTGGTGCTGCGCGGCGAGGACGGGCTGGACGAGTTCACCACCGCCGCGCCGACCCGGGTGTGGCTGGCCCGCGACGGCAAGGTCGAGGAGCTGCTGGTCGACTCGGTCGAGCTGGGCCTGCCCCGCAGTGTGGCCGGTGACCTGCGCGGCGGGGACGCGGCGTTCAACGCCGACGCGGCCCGGCGGATGTTCGCCGGCGAGCCGGGCCCGATCCGCGACGCGGTGCTGCTCAACGCGGCGGCCGCGTTCGCCGCGCACTCGGGCCTGACCGGTGACTTCCGCGAGACGCTGCGGGCCGGCATCGACCGGGCCGCCGAGACGGTCGACGCGGGCCTGGCCACGGCGCTGCTCGAGCGCTGGGTCGCCGCCGCCAAGGCCGCGAAGGCCGACGAGCCCGCCTGAGCCGCGCGGGGTTTGTCACAACCGGGACGACACGCCGGATCGCATACCACGCCCTAGCAGACTTTCGTGTCACCGTCGGAGGCACATCCGGGGAATTCCACCTTCCGACGAAGAGGAGCCACCCGTGCGAGAGCGTGAACTCCGCTGCGTGATCTGCGACCGCGACATGATGTTCGAGGTTCCGCCCTGTCCCGACGGGCACGAGGACGAGTGCCCCGAGCTGCTGTGCACCCGCTGCGGCGCCGCCGAGGTGCTGTTCCCGGTGGCCCTGCGCGTGCTCAAGCCCTATCGCCCCCGCGGCGGCCGGGTGGCACCCCAGCAGCGCCGCGCCGCATAGCCACAGGCCGGCCAGACCGGCAAACTGGTAGCCCAAACGGCCTTCCGTGCCCCCGATGCGCGGCTCAGCTACCACTTTCCCGGGAGCGTGCGCATACGACGAAGCCCGCGCCGACGAAGGCGCGGGCTTCGGGTGGAAAGGTCAGTGCTCGACGGTGTGGCGGGTGCCCGAGTAGTACTCGAACAGCAGGCCGCAGGCGCCGACGACCACCAGGATCATGCCGAGCATGATCAGCCACCACATCCAGAACACCAGGCCCAGGCCGGCGATCGAGGCGGCCACCGCCAGGCCGAACGGCCAGTAGCTGCCCGGGCTGAAGAAGCCGATCTCGCCGGCGCCCTCGGCGATCTCGCCGTCCGCACGGTCCTCCGGGCGCAGGTCGATGCGCCGCGAGACGAACCAGAAGAACCCACCGCACATCGAGCAGAGCAGGCCGGAGAGGATCAGCGCCACGGTGCCGATCCACTCGAGGTGGCCGGTCTCGCCCTTGGTGTATAAGCCGTAGACCGTCGCGGCGGCGAACAGGAAGGCGGCGACGCCGGCGAAGATCTTGTATTCGGTCTTCAACGGATGCCCTACTTTCCGGCCGCGGTCGCGGGGTCGTTGGACTGGTTCCAGCTCGACGTGTGCCGGCGGGTCTCGAGCGGCTTCGTGGTGATCGCGTAGCGCTCAGCGCCGGTGTATCCGATCGCCTCCATCGCCGCCGCCGTGTCGGCGCCGCCGGTCTTGGCCGCGATGAACCGGTCGAACCGCTCCGGCGAGACCACCACCAGCTCGAACTGCATGAACGCGTGGTAGGTGCCGCACAGCTCGGCGCAGCGGCCGATGTAACGGCCCTCCTTGTCGAGGGTGACCTCGAACTGGTTGCGCACGTTGCCGGGGAACACGTCGCGCTTGAACAGCAGCTCCGGCACCCAGAACGAGTGGATGACGTCGCGGCTGGTCTCCTCGAACCGGATCGACTGACCGGTGGGCAGCACCAGCAGCGGGATCACGTCGTCGGAGCCGAGCACCGAGGTGACGGTCTGCGCGTCCTCGCCCACGCCGTCGCGGTAGTTGAACTGCCAGTTCCACTTGAACGCGACGACCTCGACCACCTGGTCGGGGTTGCGGGACAGCTTGTCCACGTCGGTCTGCACGATCGCCGTGTAATAGAAGAGCACCGCGACGATCAGCACCGGGGCGACCGTGTAGAGCACCTCCATCGGCATGTTGAACCGGGTCTGCACGGGCAGCTCGTCGCCACGCTTGCGGTAGCGGATGACGCACCAGAAGATCAGGCCCCAGACGAACACGCCGACCACCAGGGCCGCGATCGTCGAGGCGATCCACATGTCGTACATCTGGTGCGCCTGCAGGCTGATGCCGGGGCCGGGCCATCCGAAGTGGCCGAAGGCGCCGCCCACGTCCTCAGCGGAACAGCCGGACAGCAGGGCCATCAGGCCAGCCGCCACGGCGCCGATCCCGGCGAGCCGGACGGCTCGTGGCCGTGCGGCCGTATCTCTCACGCCCACCTGCTCCTGCCTCCCATGCAGCGCCGCCGGAAGCGAAATCCGGACACCAACGGCACGGCGTCAACGACGGTCGCACATTACTCGACCAGGCCGTACCGTCCGGTTTCGGGGGTCCGATCTTCAAACGTCCCGTCGCATACCCCGGACCCCCGGACGATACCGTTTCCCAGGTGGATAGCACCGAGGTTCGGGGCGTGGCGTACTTGGACGCGGCGACGGCCGCTCCCCTGCATCCGGTGGCCCGGGAGGCGTTGCACGCCGCGCTCGCCGACGGCTGGGCCGACCCGGACCGTCTCTATGGCGCCGGCAGGCGGGCCCAGAGGCTGCTGGAGGCGGCGCAGGCCGCCACGGCGGACAGTCTGGGTGTACGCGCCGACGAGCTCTCCTTCTGGCCCTCAGGCACCGCCGCGGTGCACGCGGGAGTGCTGGGTGGCCTGGCCGGGCGTGAGCGGGCCGGGCGCACGCTGGTGCACTCCGCGATCGAGCACTCGGCGGTGCTGCACGCGGCCGCCCGGCACGGCGCCGCCGCCGAGGTGGGCGTGGACCGGCTCGGCCGCCTCGACCTGGACGAGTGGGCCGCCAAGGTCAAGGCGCCGGGCGTGGCCCTGAGCAGCCTGATCAGCGCCAGCCACGAGGTGGGCACGGTGCAACCGGTGGCGGCCGCCGCGGAGTTGAGCGCCGCCGCGGGTGTGCCGCTGCTGGTGGATGCCGCGCAGTCGGTGGGCCACGTGCCGGTGCCCGCGGGCTGGAGCCTGCTCACCGCCAGCGCGCACAAGTGGGGCGGGCCGCCGGGGGTGGGGGTGCTGGTGGTGCGCAAGGGCGTGCGGTGGCGCTCGCCGTACCCGGGGGATGATCTTTATCGACCGCGGCCGCAAGGCGCGGCAGACCTGCCGGCCATCGTCGCGGCCGCGGCCTCTTTGCGGGCCGTCCTGGACGAGGCGGCGACCGAGGCGGTGCGGCTGTCCGCGCTGGTCGAGCGCATCCGGACCGAGGTCGCCCGGACGATCCCGGACGTCGAGGTGGTCGGCGATCCGGAGCAGCGGCTCCCGCACCTGGTGACCTTCTCCTGCCTCTATGTGGACGGCGAGGCGCTGCTGCACGCGCTGGACCGGGAGGGCTTCGCGGTGTCGTCGGGCTCCTCCTGCACCGCCTCCACGCTGCGGCCGAGCCACGTGCTGGAGGCGATGGGCGTGCTCAGCCACGGCAATGTGCGGGTTTCGCTGCACCGCGGCACGACCGCGGCGGAGGTGGAACGCTTCCTGGAGGTGCTGCCGGGACTGGTGCGCACGATTCGGGCGGCGGCCGGAATGGGAGAACAGTGATCGAACTCGACTGCCGCGGTCAGCGCTGCCCGCTGCCGGTGATCGCGCTGGCCAAGCGGATGGCGCTGGCGGACACCGGCGAGGTGATCAGGGTGCTCGCCGACGATCCCGCCGCGGCCAACGACATCCCGGCCTGGTGCCGGCTCAAGGGCGAGGAGTTCCTCGGCTCCCCCGAGACCGGCGCCTTTGAAGTGCGCAAGATCAGCTGAGGTAGTCCACCACCGGCGGCACCGGCTCCTTGGCCAGGAAGGTGTCCACCACCAGGCGCGGTCCCAGGTAGGGCTCCCACTCGGCCTGCCGCTCGAGCACCCGCACCCAGTCCGGGATGCCGTCGTGGTCGCGCGCCGCGAACCGGGCCTCGACCCGCCGCCGGTGCTCCGCGTCGTCGCCGCAGACCACCTCGACCACCCGCAGCGGCACGCCCAGCCGCTCGGCCAGGTCGACCCAGAGCTGGCGGGCGGCCTTGACCGGATTGACCGCGTCGATGATCACGCTGTGCCCGATCCGCAGCTGCGTCTCGGCCAGCGCGGCCACCACGCCGTAGGCCGCGAACCCCGGCCGGGGCTCGGTCACGTCGTAACGCCGCAGCGTGAAGTCGACCGTGTCGACCGGCAGGACGGTGGCCGGCAGCGCGCCGGCCACCTGTCCGGCGAGCGTGCTCTTGCCCACGCCGGGCAGCCCGGCGAAGACGGCGAGGACCACCACGGACTTATGCGGCGGGCAGGTGCGGCAGGATCTCGGCGGCCGCGTCGTCGCCATAGGAATCGGCGAACCGCTTCGCGAAGTCCTCGGCCTTGACCTCGTATTCCTGCGGGCCGACCGTCTCCAGCACCAGCGCCGCCACCAGCGAGCCCACCTGAGCGGCCCGCTCGAAGCCCAGCCCCCAGCTGATCCCGGCGAAGAAGCCGGCCCGGAAGCCGTCGCCGACCCCGGTCGGGTCGTCCGGGATGACGTCGCGGGCCACCGGCACGTGGATCCGGTCGATGCCGCGCCCGGTGATCTCCACCCCGTCCTTGCCGAGCGTGGTGACCCGGACCTTGACGTGGTCGAGCACCTGGTCGGCGGTGAGCCCGGCCTTGCCCTCGAGCATCGAGCGCTCGTATTCGTTGGTCAGCAGGAACTCGGCGCCCGAGATCAGGGTCAGCACGTCGCTGCCCTCCATGCGGGCGAGCTGCTGCGACGGGTCGGCGGCGAACTTGAGCCCGCGGTCCCGGCACTCCTGCGAGTGGCGGATCATCGCGGCCGGGTCGTTCGCGCTGATCAGCACCAGGTCGAGGCCGCCGGCCCGGGCGGCCACCGGGGCCAGCTCGATGTTGCGGGCCTCGGCCATCGCGCCGGCATAGAACGAGGCGATCTGGTTGAGGTCGTCGTCGGTGGTGCAGACGAAGCGGGCGGTGTGCGCGACCTCGCTGACGTGCACCGAGCCGCAGTCCACCCCGTGCCGCTCGAGCCAGGACCGGTAGTCGGCGAAGTCGGCGCCGACCGCGCCCACCAGGATCGGCCGCAGGCCGAGCACGCCCATGCCGAAGGAGATGTTCGACGCCACGCCGCCGCGCCGGACCACCAGGTCGTCGACGAGGAAGGACAGCGACACCTTGTGCAGCTGGTCGGCGATCAGGGACTCGGCGAACCTGCCGGGGAAGTGCATGAGGTGGTCGGTGGCGATCGAGCCGGTCACGGCGATCTTCATGGCGTCCCTCGGTGTCGTGAACGGGGGGTTACCAGTGGAGCCTACCGGGACCTATGAGACAGCACAGGCCGCCCTCCGCGGCGGGAGAGCGGCCTGGCGGTGAAAACAGACTCAGTGGAACGAGTCGCCACAAGCGCAGGAGTTCTGCGCGTTGGGGTTGTCGATGGTGAAGCCCTGAGCGTCGATCCGGTCAGCGAAGTCGATCGTCGCGCCGGCCAGGTAGGGCGAGCTCATCCGGTCGACGACGACCTCGACCCCGTCGAAGTCGGCCACGACGTCGCCGTCGAGGGACCGCTCGTCGAAGAAGAGCTGGTAACGCAGCCCCGAACAGCCACCGGGCTGCACGGCGATGCGCAGGCGCAGGTCGTCGCGCCCTTCCTGCTCGATCAGGGCCTTGACCTTGACAGCGGCAACGTCGGTCAAAAGAACGCCGGTCGGCGCGGCGACCGGTGTGGTCTCGGTCGACTCGGTGTGCGCTTCAGTGGTCACTGCGGATCTCCCAGCTTGCGGAAAGTGCTGCTCTGCTCTGCCGTTAATCGCCAACGCTAACCCTCTTGGCGATGATTCCCAATCCGAGAGACCCGGATCACCGGCTCCATTGTCGCGCCAGGCGGGCGCCGATCTCGCGCAACCCTCGGGACGGCTCGGCGAACGCCTGCTCGGTCGACCCGAAGTGCTCGACCAGCGAATAGGACTCGGTCACTCCGGCCGCCGCCGCCTCGCGATGCCCGGTCTCCACCCGCCCGGCCACCACCACGCAAGGCAGGCCACGGTCGCGGGCGCCGTTCGCCACGCCGGCCGCCACCTTGCCCCGCAGGCTTTGGTGGTCGAAGGATCCCTCCCCGGTGATCACCAGGTCGGCCCGGTCGAGCTCGGCGTCCAGCCCGATGGCGTCGGTGATCAAACGCACACCGGAAACCACCCGTCCGCCGAGCGCGATGAGCGCGGCGCCGAGCCCGCCGGCCGCCCCTCCCCCGGGGGCGGTTGTCAGATCAGACAGATCAAAGGCCTTTTCGAGTACGCCCGCGAAGTGCTCGAGCGCGGCGTCCAGGCGCAGCACGTCCTCGCGGGAGGCGCCCTTCTGCGGCCCGAAGACGTTGCTGGCGCCGTGCAGGCCGACCAGCGGGTTGTCCACGTCCGTGGCGGCGACCAGGCTGATCGGGCGCAGCTGGGGCGGGCCGGCCAGTTTGTCCGCGGTGCCCAGTGGCGCGCCGCCATAGGGCAGCGCGTAACCCGCCACGTCCACCGGGCCGGCGCCCAGCGCGGCGAGCATGCCCGCGCCGCCGTCGTTGGTGGCCGAGCCGCCCAGCCCGACGATCACCTCGGTGGCGCCCGCCTCGGCCGCCGCCGCGATCAGCAGGCCCAGTCCATAGGACGTGGTGCGGTTGGGGTCGCGCTCCTCGGGAGCGAGCAGGTGCAGGCCACAGGCCTGGGCGCTTTCGACATATGCCGTCCCACCGGACAGCAGGATCTCGCCGGCGGCCGGGCGGCCGAGCGGGTCCACGGTGTCGACCGGCAGGCGGCGCCCGTCGAGAGCGGTGGCGAGGACGTCCACGAAGCCGGGACCGCCGTCGGCCAGCGGGCGCAGCACGGTCTCGTCGCCCGGGGCGATCTCGTGCCAGCCGTCGGCCATCGCCTGCGCGGCAGCCGGTGCGGAGAGCGTGCCGGCGAACTTGTCGGGGCAGATCAGTACGCGCACGCAGTGACCGTACAGGCACCACACAGCAACGGCTGTCATCGTGGTTGGCATGGCCACACTGATGCAACGCCTGCAGATGTTCCTGCGCAGCCCGAAGGGCCGGCGCGTCGTCGATCAGGGCCGCCGCCAGATGGCGAAGCCGGAGAACCAGGCCCGCGCCCGGCGCCTGCTGTCCAAGCTGCAGAGCCGCCGCCGGTACTGAGTGTCGGACGCCACCGATCTCGGCGGCGATGACCCGGGCAACGCTGTGGAAACATGGGGTTCGTGACGTCTACCTGGACCGAACCCTCGAACACCGCCACCGCGCTGCTGCTCCTCGGCCGGGGCACCGACCCCGCCAGCGAGCGCGGCGTGGACTGTCCCGGCGACCTGCCCGCGCCGAGCGACCCCGATCTGGTGGCCCGGGCGACCGCCGCCAAGGCCGCGCTGGGCACCCGCGTCTTCGTGCTGGGGCATCACTACCAGCGTGACGAGGTGATCCAGTTCGCCGACGTCACCGGCGACTCGTTCAAGCTGGCCCGCGAGGCGGCCGCCCGGCCGGACGCGGAGTTCATCGTGTTCTGCGGCGTGCACTTCATGGCCGAGAGCGCGGACATCCTGACCAAGCCCGAGCAGCGCGTCATCCTGCCCGACCTGGCGGCCGGCTGCTCGATGGCGGACATGGCCGTGCTGGGCCAGGTGGAGACCGCCTGGGAGCAGTTCGAGGACCTGGGCATCGCCGGTGACGTCGTCCCGGTGACATACATGAACTCGTCGGCGGACATCAAGGGCTTCGTCGGGCGCAACGGCGGCGTGGTCTGCACGTCGTCCAACGCCGAGCGGGCGCTGACCTGGGCGTTCGAGCGCGGGTCGAAGGTGTTCTTCCTGCCCGACCAGCACCTCGGGCGCAACACCGCGGTGCGCGAGATGGGCTTCTCGCTGGACGACTGCGTGCTCTACGACCCGCACAAGCCGGGCGGCGGGCTCACCGCCGAGCAGCTCCGTGACGCCAAGATGATCCTCTGGCGCGGGCACTGCTCGGTGCACGGCCGCTTCACGCTGGAGAGCGTCCGCGACGTCCGCGACCGGGTGCCCGGCGTGCAGGTGCTGGTCCACCCGGAGTGCAAGAACGAGGTGGTCCAGGCGGCCGACCTGGTCGGCTCGACCGAATACATCATCAAGGCGCTGGACGCGGCGCCGGCCGGTTCGGCCTGGGCGGTCGGCACGGAGCTCAATCTGGTGCGCCGCATGGCGCTCAAGCACCCGGACAAGCAGATCATGTTCCTGGACCGGACGGTCTGCTACTGCTCCACGATGAACCGCATCGATCTGCCCCACCTGGTGTGGGCGCTGGAGGAGCTGGTGGCCGGCCGGGTGCCGAACCAGATCGTGGTCGACCCGGACACCGCGCATCACGCGCGAGTGGCACTCGACCAGATGCTCGCCCTGCCGTAACAACTACTCTCCGTAACGCCCTGTTGCCAGCGTGCACGGGTGTGTCTTTCTGTTGTCTTAATCATCAGGCATTCGTGCCATCGAGGGCGTTGTGGTAATCGCTGCCCGTGTCACTCAGGGCTATGCTCCTCGGGCCCCTCGTACCCGCCGGGCGGATCACCCGCCCCCTCTGGAGGTTCCGTTGACCGAAGACGTCCTGGTTGTGCACGGCGGTGCGCCGTTGCATGGACAGATCCGGGTCCGTGGCGCCAAGAATCTGGTCTCCAAGGCCATGGTGGCAGCCCTGCTGGGCGAGTCGCCGAGCCGCCTGTACGACGTTCCGGGCATCCGGGACGTGGAGGTGGTCCGCGGCCTGCTCGAGCTGCACGGCGTCAAGGTGAGCGACGGCGCCGACGACGGTGAGCTGGTGATGGACCCGACGCACGTCGAGACCGCCAGCACCGACGAGATCAACGTGCACGCCGGCTCGAGCCGCATCCCGATCCTGCTGTGCGGTCCCCTGCTGCACCGGCTCGGGCACGCGTTCATCCCGGACCTGGGCGGCTGCCACATCGGGCCGCGGCCGATCGACTTCCACATCCAGGCGCTCCGCCAGTTCGGCGCGATCGTCGACAAGACCCCCGAGGGCATGCACCTGACCGCGCCCTCCGGTCTGCACGGCACCAAGCTGGAGCTGCCCTACCCGAGCGTCGGGGCGACCGAGCAGGTGCTGCTCACCGCGGTCCGCGCCGAGGGCGTCACCGAGCTGCGCAACGCGGCCATCGAGCCGGAGATCATCGACCTGATCTGCGTGCTGCAGAAGATGGGCGCGATCATCACGGTGCACACCGACCGGGTCATCGAGATCCAGGGCGTGCCCAAGCTGCACGGTTACAGCCACCGCCCGATCCCGGACCGGATCGAGGCCGCGAGCTGGGCCGCGGCGGCGCTGGCCACCCGCGGCGACGTCGAGGTGCTCGGCGCCCGCCAGGCCGACATGATGACGTTCCTGAACGTGTTCCGGTCGATCGGCGGCGAGTTCGAGATCACCGACGAGCGGGTCGGCCGGCCCGGGGTGACCGCGCACGAGGGCGGCATCCGGTTCTGGCACCCGGGCGGCGAGCTGCAGGCGGTCGCGCTCGAGACGGACGTGCACCCCGGCTTCATGACCGACTGGCAGCAGCCGCTGGTGGTCGCGCTGACCCAGGCCCGCGGTCTGTCGATCATGCACGAGACGGTCTACGAGCAGCGGCTCGGCTACACCGACGCGCTGAACTCGATGGGGGCCACGATCCAGGTCTACCGCGACTGCCTGGGTGGCACCCCGTGCCGCTTCGGCCGGCGCAACTTCAAGCACTCCGCGGTGATCGCCGGGCCGTCCAAGCTGCACGCCGCCGACCTGGTGATCCCCGACCTGCGGGCCGGCTTCAGCCACCTGATCGCGGCGCTGGCCGCCGAGGGCACCTCGCGGGTCTACGGGGTCGACCTGATCAACCGGGGCTACGAGCACTTCGAGGGCAAGCTGGCCGCGCTGGGCGCGCACGTCGAGCGGCTCTGACGCTTTCACTGACAGTGCCGGCCGGAAACGTGGGGGGGGGGGGGGGGGGGGGGGGCCCCCCCCCCCCCTCCCCCCCCCCCCCCCCCCCCCCCCTCTCCCCCCCCCCCCCCCCCCCCCCCCCCCCCCCCCCCCCCCCCCCCCCCCCCCCCCG
>NZ_JBVJIP010000008.1:226568-455253 GCF_055586225.1 Actinoplanes sp. NPDC051388
AGCGCATGTGAGGGGAAGTCGTATCCTTGTGTCCTGCCATTAAAGGTTGCTTGTCCTTTTCCAGTGACTGGCCGGGCGGGACAGTCGTCGCATGCGTGTTCCCCCCCCCCCCCCCCCTCTTCGTTACCCTTCATGACGTGCCCTCGCTGTTTCGCCGCAAGTCAGACGATGCCTCCACCACCGTGACCACTGAGCCGGTGGCGGAGGAGACCGAGCCCGCCCGGCCCAAGAGCTACACGCCGAGCAAGAAGGAGCTGGGTCAAACCACTCCGAAGCGGGTCACCAACCAGCGGCGGGTGGTGGAGCCGGCGCCGAAGAACCGGCGCGAGGCATACAAGAAGATGCGCGAGCGGCAGCGTGTCGAGCGGGCCGAGGCATCCGCGGGCATGCGCGCCGGCGACGAGCGTTACCTGCTGGCCCGCGACCGGGGCCCGGAGCGGGCGCTGGTCCGCAACATCGTCGACAGTCGCCGCACCGTCGGCACCTATTTCTTCGCCGGCGCGATCATCGTGCTGATCGGCTCGTCCACCCGGATGCCGGTGTTCATCCAGGTGGCCGCAAACCTGCTGTGGGCGCTGCTGGCGGTCGGCGTGATCGTGGACAGCTGGCTGATCTCGCGCAAGGTGCGGGCGCTGGTGCGCGAGCGCTTCCCCAACACCAAGCAGCGCCTCGGTTCGCTGTCGCTCTACGGCATCATGCGCGGGCTGACCTTCCGCCGGATGCGGGTGCCCAAGCCGGCCGTGGCCTTGCACGAGAAGGTCTGATCGAGACTCCGGACGGCCGCCGTGAGACCACGGCGGCCGTTTCCTATTTCCGTTGACGGAGTGAGTACTCACTCCGTAGGCTTTTGAGCATGACAGACGACACGGCCCGGCGCCGGGCGCCGGGCATGACACCCGAGGAGCGCAGATCCGCCATCGTGCGGGCCGCGCTGCCGCTGATCGCCGAGTTCGGGGCGGCGGTGACCACCGCGAAGATCGCCCGCGCGGCCGGCATCGGCGAGGCCACGATCTTCCGCGTCTTCGAGGACAAGGAAGCACTGCTCAAGGCGTGCATCGCCGAGGCCCTCGACCCGGAGAACCTGCTCAGCCAACTGCGCTCGATCCCGCTGGAGGGCCCTCTGGAGGACCGCTTGATCGAGGCCGCCGAGGCGCTCGACGCCCATCTCGGCCGGGTGGGCGATGTCATGCGCGCGATGCACGCGTCCGGCATGCCCAACCGCCGGCCGTCGCCCGATCTCAACGCCGAGCCGACCAAGCGGCTGATCGCCGGGCGGGAAGCCTCGCAGGCGGCCACGAAGGTGGCGATCGTCGAGCTCTTCGAACCCGACCGCGACCACCTGCGGGTCTCCGCCGAGGCGGCCGCCGACGTCTTCCTGCGGTTGCACGCCGGCCGGCCGATGACCGGCGAGCCCGCCGACCGCCAGGCCCAGATCGACGTGCTCCTGCACGGCGCCCTGAAGCGCGATTAGCCGCCGCGCAGGATTTCGCGGATCCGATCCAGCGCCGGGTTGCCCTCGGTGTAGGAGTTGCTGTGCGCGCTGACCAGCCCGACGCCCGGACCGAGCTCGATCAGGTCGAGGTAGTTCGGCCTGGTCCAGAAGACGTCGGCGCCGAAGGCGGGGTCGGTGGGATCGTTGCCGTGTCGCGCGGTCCCGGCCTGGGCCACGGGATCGTTCCCGGCGGTCGTCACGTGCACGTGCTCGCCGATCTGTGCCGGATCGACCCGGTCGAGGCGATACTCGCTGACGTGCTGCACGCCCGGGTCGGTGCTGGCGACCAGCACCACGTCGTCGGCGGCGAGCAGCCCGCGAGCGGCGTGGCCGATCACGGTGGTGCCGTAGCTGTGGCCCTCGACGGTCAGATGGGCGTCGGAGTTGAGTGCCCGCAGTCCTTCCTGAAACCGGCGCAGCGGCGCGGCGCCGGCCGCCGCATAGCTGTCGGAGTCCGCCTGCGCGATGTCGTCCGGCGCGTCGTAGCCGAGGTAGTAGATCGCCGACGTGGCCGGATCGGGCCCGGCGCCGCCGGGCGGGGTGCGCAGCGCGATGGCCCGGTCGAGCGCCTCGGCGTCGGTGACGCCGCCCAGGTCGTGGCCGACGCCGGGCAGGTGGGTGACGACGTTGGTGGCGTCGTCCGGGTTGCCGCTGGCGATGATCGCCCGCCCGTCGCCGCTGGTGTCCAGGCCGATCAGGAACAGGTCCCGGTCGTTGGACAGCCGGTCGCGGATCTCCAGCAGGCCCTCGATGTTGCGGCGCACCTGGGTGATGTCCTGCCCCGGCGCGGGCGGGATGCTCCCGGTGGCCAGCTGCTGCTCGTACTCGCGCAGGGACGCCAGCTCGCGGTCGAGGACCTCCTGGTTGGCGATGTTCCGGAAGCCGGACGGGATGCCGTCGAGGTTGCGGATCAGGTCCGGCTGGTTGTTGGCGATCGCATAGCGCTCGGTCAGCGGTAGCGACTCGAACCAGTCCCGGACCTGAGCCGGAGTCGCGCCGGCCGGCGGCCCGGCCGAGACCGCCGGCTGGGCGACGGTCTGCATCGGGCCGGCGGCCGCGCTGATCCGGGCGGCCGAGGCGGTCATCATCTCGGTGACCAGGCCGGCCAGCTGCCGCACGAAATCCACGCGCGCGGCCTCGGGCAGGGTGGCCAACCGGCGTCCGTAGGCCGCGATGTTCTCCGCCATCAGGTTGTTGATGCCCTCCTTGACCCCGGTCACCTCGGCCACGAACATCTCCACCCGGCGCGCCATCTCGGTCATGTCGGCGCCGGTCGTGGACGCCCGCCGCAGGTTCTCGCCGACGCGGGCGTGGAAGGCCTGCCCGGCGCCGTCCGGCCAGCCCTCGGCGAGACCGCCGACGTCGTGGGCGCCGGCCTGGATGAAGCCGTCGCCGCCGGCCCGCCAGGCCTGGGCCAGGGCGCGAACGCCGTCCTCGTCGGACGTGGGCCACCCGGCGATCGCCCGCACCTCGGGCCAGAGGTTGAAGTCGGCCGGCGGCTCGGGAATCGGCATGCCGTCCACTGTGGCGGCTTCGGAAGGGCGAACGGACGCCGATGGCCGCAAGCGGCAACCGGTTACGGCAGGCCGGCGAGGCGCAGCAGGGCGGCGGTCGCGGCGGCGGCGAGCACCACCACGACGAACGGGAGCTTGCGCCAGGCGAGCAGGACGCCGACCAGCACGCCGGCCGGGCGGGCGACTCCGGCGAAGGCCGCGCCCTCCATCAGCGCGGCGGTCGCGGCCAGGGCCGCCAGCAGCGCCGCCGCGGCCATCGGGAGCAGCCGCTGGACCTGGTCGGACAGCTCCAGGCGGTCACGCAGCAGGACGCCGCCGAGCCGGATCGCGTAGGTGCCCACGCCCAGGGTGATGATCGCCGCGAGCAGCATCACGCGTCCGCCTTTCTCGGGATGAAGGCCGCGCCCAGGCCCAGCAGGGCGCAGAGCACCGGCAGGCCGGCCGGCAGCACCGGGGTGAGCAGCACCGCGACCGCGGCGCCGGTGAGAGCCACGGCCCGGGTGGTCCGGTCGCGCAACGACGGCAGGATCAGCGCGATCAGGCCCGCCGGGAAGGCCGCGTCCAGGCCGAACGTGGCCGGGTCGCCGGTGGCGCCGCCGAGCAGCACCCCGAGCAGCGTGCCGAGATTCCAGAAGGTGAACAGCGTGGTGCCGATCAGCCAGTACGTGCGGCGGCGGCGCTCCGGATCCGGCTCGCGCAGGGTGAAGGCGACCGTCTCGTCGGTCATCAGGTGGCTGCCGATCAACTGGTGGCGCAGCTTGGGGCCGATGGTGCTCGACACGGCCAGGCCGAACGGCAGGTGGCGGGCGTTCAGCAGCAGCCCGGCCAGCACCGCGGCGATCGGGTTGCCGGCCGCGAGCAGGCCCACCGCCAGGAACTGCGCGCCGCCCGCGAAGACCACGGTCGACATCAGGAACGGCACCCAGGTCGGCAGCCCGTACGCGATCGTGATGGCGCCGAACGATGCGCCCACGGCAACCATCGCGGCGGCGATCGCGGCCGCGTCCCGCAGGAGGCGGCGGTCGATCGTTCGCTGTACCGTACGCATGGTTTGAAATAATGAACGCGACAGCTAGTGTTCGTCAAACCGAACAGAGCGTCCGATGGAGCGAACAGTGCAGCAACCCTCTCCCCCGCTGGCGACCATCGCCGCAGCTCTGCGCGCCGAGCGGGTGCGCGCCGGCATCTCGCTGGCCGAGCTCGCCCGCCGGGCCGGTGTGGCGAAGTCCACCCTCTCGCAACTGGAATCCGGCACCGGCAACCCGTCGATCGAGACGCTCTGGTCGCTCGGGGTGGCGCTGGGCATCCCGTTCAGCCGGCTGGTCGAGCCGCCCGTGCCGAGCGTCCGGGTGATCCGCAGCGGCGAGGGCCCGCTGCTCGCCGCGGACCAGGCCGACTTCGTCGCGGCGCTGCTCTCCGCGGGCTCGGCGCACACCCGCCGGGACATCTATGTGATGGAGCTCGAGCCGGGCAAGCCGCGCGAGGCCGAGGCGCACATCCCGGGCAGCTTCGAGCACGTGGTGGTGGCTGCCGGGCGGATGCGGGCCGGGCCGAGCAGCGAGCCGGTCGAGCTCGGGCCGGGCGACTACATCGCGTTCCCCGGCGACGTCCCGCACCGCTACGAGGCGCTGGACACCGGCACGTGGGCGGTCCTGGTCATGGAGCACCGTTAGAAAAAGCGCTGGTCATGGAGCGCCGTTGGACAGATAGAGCCGGGAGACCACGTCCTCGATGTCCGGCTCGACCAGCGACAGATCGCGCACCGACGCGGCCGTCATCAGGGCCGCCACCGCCGCCCCCGCGGTGGTCGAGTCCAAGCTGTACGAAAGCCGGTGCCCGTCCGCCTCGGAGGACACCAGCGAGGCCCCGGCCAGCGTGAAGTCCGGGGGCAGCGGTGCGTCCAGGTCGACGACCAGCCGGCGCCGCGAGCCGTAACGGTCGTGCAGCGCCTCGATCGTGCCGTCGTGCACCACGTGCCCGTGGTCGATCACCACCAGCCGCCGGCACAGCCGCTCGATGTCCGCCAGGTCGTGCGTGGTCAGCACCAGCGTCACGTCGCCGGTCGCGCCCAGCTCGGCCAGGAACGACCGGACCGCCTGCTTGCTGACCACGTCGAGCCCGATCGTCGGCTCGTCCAGGAACAGCACCTCCGGCCCGTGCAGCAGCGCCGCGGTCACCTCGCCGCGCATCCGCTGGCCCAGCGAGAGCTGGCGCACCGGGGTGTCCATGAACGCGTCCAGGTCGAGCAGCGAGCGGCAGCGGCGCAGCCGGGCCTCGTGCTCGGCGGCCGGCACCCGGTAGATGTGCCGGAGCAGCGTGAACGACTCGCGCAACGGCAGGTCCCACCACAGCTGGGAGCGCTGGCCGAAGACCACGCCGATCCGCCGGGCCAGCCGGGTGCGCTGCGGCACCGGGGTCAGGCCGCAGACCCGCACCTCGCCGGCGGACGGCATCAGGATGCCGGTCAGCATCTTGAGCGTGGTCGACTTCCCGGCGCCGTTCGGGCCGATGTAGCCGATCATCTCGCCCCGCTCGACGGTCAGGTCGATGCCGTCCACAGCGGACACCGTGCGTTTCAAGCGGCGTAACCGGCCCGCTTTGACGCGTACGGTGAAATCCTTCTGCAGTTCTCGCATCTCGATGACGCTCATGATCCAGTGCTCCGGTAGTGGCGGATGCCGGCCCGCCAGGCGAGCGTGGCGAGAGCGGCCGCGACCAGCGCGACCAGCGGCGACAGAAAGCCGGCCCAGGCGGGCAGACCGAGCGGGTCGGGCTTGTCGAGCAGGGTCAGCGCCGGTTGGTAGGCGACGAACGCGAAGCCGAGACCATAGGCGAAGGTCGCGCGGAACCAGCCCGAATAGACCGAGACCGGATAGGAGGTGAAGTCCCGCCCGCCGTAGGTGAACGCGTTGCCCACCTCGCCCGAGTCCACCCACCAGAAGGCCAGGCTGGCGCTGAGCACGAAGATCGACGAGAAGAAGACCGCCCCGGCCGGCACGACGGTCACCAGCAGCAGCGCCCGGGTGGGTGTCCACTGCAGATCGTTGAGCCGCAGCGCCACCACCAGCACGACCAGGCTGAGCAGCACCCGAAGCAGCTTGCGGAACGGCAGGTCCATGCAGAGCAGCTGCCACAGCGAACCGAGCGGCCGGACCAGCACCACGTCCATCATGCCGGTGCGCACATAGTTCTTGAGGTGGTCGACGTTGCCGACCAGCAGATCGGCCAGCGCGAACCCGATCGACGAGAGGCTGACCACCAGCAGCGCCTCGCGCAGGGAGAAGCCGGCGATCGCGGTGGTGCTGCCGAAGAGCACCAGCACGGTGGCGACGTCCAGGGCGGTGGCGCCGGCGTTGGAGAACACCTCGACCGCGAAGGACCAGCGGTAGGACGCGATCGAACGGAACTGGCCGCCGATCAGGGCCGCGTACGCCCGCAGCTCACCCACCCTGCACCACCAGCTTGCGCTCGGCCCGCCGCTGCACCACCACGCACACCGCCAGCAGCAGCACGCACCAGAACGCCTGCACCAGGATCAGTCCCGCCTGCACCGCCGGCGAGTCCCGCTCGACCAGCACGTCGGATGGCGTCTGCAGCAGGCTGGGGAACGGCGTGCCCAGATAGAGCGTCACGGCCGCCCAGTCCGGCAGCAGGCGCAGCGGGAAATAGAGGCCGGCCAGCACGCCGGACGCCAGCGTCCAGAGGATCACCATGCCGCGGGCGTCCTGCAGCCAGTAGCCGGTGGCGTTCACCAGGTAGCGGCAGGCGAAACAGGCGACCGTGGCCAGCACGATCGACAGCGCGAACAGCGGGATCGTCGCCCAGCGCTGCGGCACGTAGAGCGGGAAGAAGATCAGCCCGGCGACCACCGGCGGCAGAAAGCGGGTGAGCAGCCCGTGCGCGGCCCGGCCGAGGTCGGCGGCCAGATAACTGATCACCGGGTGCACCGGGCGCAGCAGGTCGGCGGCCACCTCGCCGGTGCGGATCCGGTCGGCCAGATCCGTCCAGCCCCAGATCGCCACCACGCTCAGCAGACCCTGGCTGACCCAGACATAGGTGGCCAGTTGCGTCGCGTCGTATCCGGCCGCGCGACCGCCGACCGTGGCCTCCGCGACGGCAAGCAGGACATAACACCGCAGAAAGCCGAACACGATATTTGTGAACGATCCGGCGATGGTGGCCTGCCGATACGTCGACCAGCGGCGGAAGCCGGACCTGGCAATCGCACTGAAAGTAATCATGAACTGCCGTGCCGGGTGGTCAGGAGAGATCAGGGGCACCCTGGCGTCGAGCCCGTCCACGCCGTTAATCTCCTCTCCATACCCCCGCAGTGGAGCCGGGCGACTGTACCCCGGTGTCCCGGCCGGCCACCGCACAATTTCCTGACGAGGTGGATCACCCCGTGACTGAGCGTTGCCAACCGTCGGGCCACCTTCGTGGTGCCCGATGAACGGCTGGAGCTCTCACCTGGGCGCCGATCGCTGGGACGACGAGCCGGCCTGGCTCTACGAGATCACCTGGGAGTGGGAGCCGCTGCCCGGGCAGCGCTATCCGGGCGATCCGGGGCGGCGGCGCCGGGCGGTGCACACGCCGGTCTATGAGGCCGCGCGGGGCGATGACGTGCACGGGGTCGGTGTCGCGGGGGTCGGGCCGGGTCCCCGGCCGCCGGCTTCGTGGGACGCCGACGAGGCCGTCCGGTACGAGACCAAGCCCGCTTCCCGCACTCCGGAGGAACCACCGGGGTACGGGCCCCGGCAGCGCACCGAACCGCCGCGCACCGAACCTCCCCGCGCCGAGCCACCGCGCACGGAGCCTCCCCGCGTCGAACCGCCGCGCGCCGAGCCGCTTCGTGCCGAGCCCTCGTGGAATCAGATGGTGCCGATGCCGCAGCGGCCGGTGCCGGGGCCTCGGTCGGCGGCTGACCAACGACCGCCCGAGTCCTACCGGCCTGAGCAATATCGGCCCGCGCCGGAGCAATATCGGCCCGCGCCGCCGGCGCAACCGTCGCCGGATCCTTATCGCCGGGGCACCGCGCCCGCACCCGGGGCCTATGGGCGCGGCACGCCGCCCGGGCCGCCGCAGCGGGATCCGCGGGCGGGCGGGCGGGTCCTCGACGGTGAATGGCAGGAAGGGACGCCCGGCGCCCGGGAGCGCGGTCCGCGGGATGTCGGGCCGCAGCGCGACGCGCACTGGGCCGGGCGTCCGCCGGAGGCGCAGGGCTATGCGCAGCCGCCGCAGGCACAGCCACGGGACGCTGGGCAGCCACGGGACGCTGGGCAGCCACGGGACCCCGGGCAGCCACGGGACGCCGGGGCGCAGCGCGACGCGCACTGGGCGGCTCGGGCCGAAGCCCCGCCCGCCCGGGACGCGCACTGGGCCGCCGGGCCGCCGCGGCAACGTCCGCCCGTGGTTCCGGGGCCGCCGGAGCCGCAGGAGTTCCGGCCCGCGTTCCGGGACGCGCCGCCGCGCGAGCAGGAGACGCCGCCGCCGTTCTACGGCCCGGTGCAGCCGACGCTGCGCGACACCCGTCCGGGATCGGGTGCCGCCCGGCCGGGGTCGGGTGCCGCCCGGCCGCCGGAGACCTACGGGCGGCCCACGTCGCCCGCTTCGCCGCAGGCATACGGACGGCCCGCGCCACCACAGGCGTTCGAGCGCCAGGCGCCCAGGCCGACCTCGCCCGCACCGCCGCAGGGTTACGAACGACCCGCGCCGCCACACGCGTTCGAGCGCCAGGCGCCCAGACCGACCTCGCCCGCACCGCCGCAGGCCTACGAACGACCTGCCCCACCCACGCCGCCGCAGGCGTTCGAGCGGCCTGCGCCTCGGCCCGTGTCGCCGCAGGAGCATCGCCGGCCCACCGCGCCGACGTCCGGTGCGGCGCCGATACCGCACTGGCAGGAGCCGCGGCCCTTCGTGTCTCCGGCGGCGAACTCGTGGCCGCCGGCCGGACCGGAGACCACCCTGCCGGGTGCGCCGCCGACCGGCGTCGACCCGGCCGACACCTTCGCCGGGCCGATCGGCGATCCCGCGGACACCTTCCCGGGGCGCACCGTCGGACCGATCTCACCGGCCGCCCAACCACCCGCCGGGCCGGTTTCGCCCGCCCAGACCTTCGCCGGGCCGGCCGCGCAGAGCTATGCCGGGCCGGTCTCACCGGCCGCGCAGACCTTCGCCGGGCCGGTCGAGGCGCTTGCCGGAGCCGATCCGGAGGACACCTTCGCCGGGCCGGTGGAGCCCGTCACCGCCCCGCCGGCGATGGATGCCGGGCCGGCCGTCCTGGATCCGTCGCTGGGCACGACGGCGGATGTGGACTACGACCCCGGGGTGGAGCCGGTGACCGCTCCCCCGGCCTCCGCGGCGCCCGCGGCCGGGCCGGACGACGACGAGCACGGACTCGGCTGGCTGCTGCGGCAGAGCGGCCTCGGCGCACTGTCGACCGAGGCCGAACCGGAGGACGCCGCCGCATCCGAAGTGGAAGCCACTGCCGAGCCGGAACCCGAACCGGAGCCCGAGCCGGAAGCCGAACCGGAAGCCGAATCGGCCGGTGCGGAGAAGCCCGCCTGGTTCGAGCCGTCCACCGACACCAGACTCCAGCGGCCGGCTTCGCTGGCCGAGGCCGAGCCGGTGTCCGCCGCGCCCACTTCGGGGGCGTCCCCCAAGTCGATTGTGGACGTGCGGACAGCCGGGACAGACTCCACGGCCGAAGCCGAGACCGACGCGGAACTGGCATCCGAGGCGGCGGAACTGGCATCCGAGGCGGGAGTCAAGACCGAGGCGGAAACCGAGCCCGAGGCGGACGCGGCATCCGAAGCGGCAGCGGCTCCCGAAGTGGAAGCTGCACCCGAGGCGGAGGTCGGGCCGGAGGACGCGGAAGAGGACTACGAGGAGCCGCCGGCGCTGCCGGAGGAGCCGGTGGCGGCGGATGCCGGGGAACGGCTCGCGGCCGCCGTCGTCGGGGCGGTTGCCCCGCTGGTCGGAAGCGCGCCGGCCGATCCGGGCCGGAACGTGGGTCCCGGCGGTGACGGAACGCGCAGCCGGCTCGTGGATCCCGAGCAGGTGCTGGCCTCGTACCCGTGGAGTTTTGAGAATGGCACCCTGCGGGAGATCGCCGACGAGCCGGACCACCTCCGGGAGGTCCGCGACCGGCTGACCGACAAGCTGGAGTACGCCGAGCGCGACGCGGTCCGGGCGCGGCTGCTGAGCCTGCGCGCGGTCGTCTCGCGGGTGCTCGGTGACGTGGACTTCGCGCTGGCCGACGGGCGCGCCGCACTGACCCACGCGCAGGCCACCGGTGAGCTGCGGCGGACCGCGATCGTGCAGGCCCGGCTGGCGAACGTGCTGCGCCGGCGCGGGGAGTTCGAGGAGGCCGACCGGCTGTTCGAGGAGGCCGGCTCGCCCGAGCTGCCGGACCGGTTGCGGGCCGAGATCGCCGAGCAGGCCGCGCGCTCGGCCTATGAGCAGGGCCGCTATCTCGAGGCGATGAACCGCTTCGAACAGGCTCTCGACCTGCGGCACCGCGGGGACGACGAGATGGTGACCCGGGTCGAGAACGCGCTGGACGAGGTGACCGAGCGGGCCCGGGAGAAGGGCTGGGGGCCCTATCCGCGCAGCTCGGACGAGATCCTCGGGCGGGTCTCGCCGGCGCCGCTGGAGACCGGCGGCGAGTGGGCCGAGGCGCGGGAGTACACGGACGGGCTGGCCTGGGCGCGCCGGCCGGACGCGCGCACCTGGACGCTGCTCGACGCGGACGGCCGGGCGCTGATCGACGCGGACGCCGGATATCTGCAGGTGCGCCCGTTCAGTGAGGGTCTGGCCTGGGTGTCGCGGGACGTGTCGGGTGGCTGGTTCGCGATCGACCGGCATGACCGGCTGATCGTGCCGGGCGGATTCGACGACGCGGGACCGTTCCGGCACGGGGTGGCGCCGGTGCGCCGCGGCGGCTGGGGCGCCATCGACCAGTACGGCCGGATGGTGGTCGCGCCGAAGTACCGCCGGTTCGCCACCGAGCTCACCGGCGGCCGCAAGGTGGACGGGTTCACCCACGAGGGCCTGGCGATCGTCGACGCCGGCGACCGGCTCGGCGTGGTCGACCGCACCGGGCAGCTGCTCGTCGCGCCGGTGCACCCGGGCCTGGTGATCCACCCGGTGGCGTTCCTGATCGCGGACCGGTTCGGCCGCTGGGGCGCGCTGGACCGCGAGGGCGAGACGCTGATCGAGCCGGTGCACCGCCGCCCGGACGATGTGGCGGAGGCCATAGACGACCTTCTCGCGGACACTCGCCCCGTCCTCTGACCTGAGTAGGGTCGAGCTCATGGAGTTCCGTCATCTCGGCCGTTCCGGCCTGCTCATCAGCGAGATCGCCTACGGCAACTGGATCACCCACGGCTCCCAGGTCGAGGAGGAGGCCGCCGACGCGTGTGTCAAGGCCGCGCTCGACGTGGGCATCACCACGTTCGACACCGCGGATGCCTATGCGGGCACCAAGGCCGAGGAGGTGCTCGGCCGCGCGCTCAAGGGCCAGCGCCGCGAGGGCCTGGAGATCTTCACCAAGGTCTTCTGGCCGACCGGTCCCGGTCCGAACGACCGCAGCCTGTCCCGCAAGCACATCCAGGAGTCGATCAACGGTTCGCTGCGCCGTCTGCAGACCGACTACGTCGACGTCTACCAGGCGCACCGGTTCGACTACTCGACCCCGCTCGAGGAGACGATGATCGCGTTCGCCGACGTCGTGCGCTCGGGCAAGGCGCTCTACATCGGCGTCTCGGAGTGGACCGCGTCGGAGATCCGGGCCGGCTGGGAGATGGCCCAGGACCTCAAGTTCCAGCTGGTGTCGAACCAGCCGCAATATTCGATGCTGTGGCGGGTGATCGAGGCCGAGGTGGTGCCGACGTCGCTCGAGCTGGGCCTCGGCCAGGTGGTCTTCTCGCCGATCGCGCAGGGCATCCTGACCGGCAAATACGAGGCGGGCAAGCAGCCGCCGGCCGGGTCGCGGGCCACCGACGAGAAGTCCGGCGCCGACTTCATCTCGCGCTGGCTGACCGACGACACGCTCAACACGGTGCAGAAGCTCAAGCCGCTGGCCGACCAGGCCGGGCTGTCGATGGCGCAGCTGGCGGTGGCGTGGGTGCTGCAGAACCCGAACGTCTCCGCGGCGATCGTCGGCGCGTCCCGCCCCGAGCAGGTCTATGACAACGCCAAGGCATCCGGCGTCAAGCTCGACGGCGACCTGCTGAAGAAGATCGACGAGATCGTCGACCCGATCGCCGAATATGACCCGGCGAAGACGGTCAGCCCGCCTAAGCGGCCCTGATCAGCCGTTGCTCCAGAAGCGCATCAGCTCGAAGCCCAGCGACGACAGGGCCGGTGGGACGCCGATGACCTCGGCGATCCAATAGACGAAGGTGAAGAAGATCCGGTTGAGCTCGGACTGCCAGAGCAGCAGGAAGAGCAGGATGAAACCGTATGGCGCGAAGAGGTTGTAGGCGCGCTGGTAGGCCGGGCTCATCCACGGATGCAGCATGTTCCCGCCGTCCAGGCCGGGCACGGGCAGGAAGTTGAGCACGCTGGCGGTGATCTGCAGCACCGCCAGCAGTGCCAGCGCCGCCCAGAACTCGATGTGGTCGGAGCTGCCGGTCAGCACGCCGTCCTCCACGCCCGGCGCCAGGCCGGTGAAGAACGGCACCGCGAGCAGCAGCGCGAAGATCACGTTGGTGAGCGGGCCGGCCGCGCTGACCAGAGACTGCTTGAGCTTGCTGCCGATGTGCTCGTGGTTGATCCAGACCGCGCCGCCGGGCAGGCCGATGCCGCCGAGCACCACGATGACGACCGGCAGCACGATGGACAGCAGCGGATGCGTGTATTTCAACGGGTTCAGCCGCAGGTAGCCCCGATCGGCCACCTCGTGGTCCCCGGAGAAGTAGGCCACGATCGCGTGCGCGTATTCGTGCAGGCAGAGCGACAGCAGCCAGCCACAGATGACGAGCAGGAACACGTCGACCTTGACGTTGCCGAACCCGACCCAGGCCATCCATCCGCTGACCCCGGTGAGCGCGAGGATGCCGACGAAGACCGGGCTGGGCACGAACGCGCTGCGCGGCACGCGGCGGCCGGTCTGGAATCCGGTCACTCGGCCGACTGCAGACTCATCTTGTAGTCAACCCGGTCGTCCTCGACCAGGATGACCTGAGCGATGCCGGCGGCGGCCAGCTCACGCCACGCCTGGCCGATCCACGACTCGGCGTCGGCCTGGCTGCTGAACGTCTCGGTCGGCCCGGCCACCGGCTGCCCGTCGACGCCCTCGTACCGCCAACTCCACGGCATGCGCCGCCCCCTCACTTCTTTGAAGTCGCTGCCCTTCCACCCTACGGCGTCGGGATTCGCGACCCGGCCCTAAGGTAACGGTCATGTCCGTTGATCGGTGGAACACCGCGCTGGTGCTCGGCGGCATCCGTTCCGGCAAGTCCGCGTTCGCCGAGGCGCTGGTCGCCGACGCCGCCTCGGTGCGCTATGTGGCGACCGCCGCGGGTGGCGAGGACGACCCGGAGTGGATGAACCGCATCGAGGCGCATCAGCGCCGCCGCCCGCAAACCTGGTCCACCGAGGAGACCGGCGGCGATCCGGGCCGGCTGGCCGCGGTGCTGGCCGACGCCAAGCCGGACGACACGCTGCTGATCGACGACCTGGGCGGCTGGGTGGCCACGCTGCTCGCTCCGGCGAACCAGCCGCAGGACGATGTCGCGATGGTGGCGGCGCTGGCCGCGGCGGTGGAGACCTGCGCGGGGCGGGTGGTGCTGGTGAGCCCTGAGGTGGGGCTGTCGCTGGTGCCGGCCACGCCGGTCGGTCGCGCTTTCGCGGATGCCTTGGGTACGGCGAACCAGGCGCTCGCCGCGGTCTGCGATCGGGTCGCTCTCGTGGTGGCCGGGCAGTCCACCTGGATCAAATCCGCCCCGGCCGCCGCCGAACCGCCGGCCGCGGTGCCGCCTGCCGCCGTGCCGCCGGTTGTCGTCGCGCCGCCGCCGCCCGCGGAGCCGGCCACGCCCGAGGTCGTCGTCGCGGCCGGCAGCGAGGCCGAGGACGAGGCCGATGTCGTGTTCGAGCCGGGCATGGATCTGCCGATGCCCGACCAGGACGCCGGCCCCGACGCGCACGACCGGCTGGCCACCCTCGACCTGCGTGGCGCCGGGCTCGGCCCGCTGAGCGAGGCCGTCGAGTTCGCCGCCGCCACCCAGCAGACGCCACGTCCCCAGCCCTGGTCCGCGGTGCGGGTGCTGCTGCTGGCCGGCGCGCACGAGGGCGGCGCCGCGGCCGGCGAGGACCCGGACGAGATGGAACGCCAGGTGGCCGCCGCCGAGGCCGGCGAGGGCGCGCTGATCCGGCTCGCCGCGCAGGCCGGCGCCGACGTCGCGGTGGTCCGGGTGCCGCCCTCAGCGGCGATCGAGGACGGCCCGGCGCTGGACCGGGCCGCGGTCGACGCCGCGCTGCGGCAGGGCTGGGCGCTGGCCGCCGCCGCCGAGCGGGACGGCCGGGACGCGCTGCTGATCGCCTCCTGCGGCCGGGGCACCGACGCCGCCGCCGCGGCGGTGCTGGCCGCCACCACCGGCGCCGAGGCGGTCGCCGTGCTGCCGCGGGTGCTGGCGCCGGGCGGCACCTTCGACGACAACGCCTGGATGGTGCGCTGCGCCGCGGTGCGGGACGCGCTGCATCGGATCCGGCAGGAGTCGCGCGGGGCGCAGGACATCCTGGCGCAGATCGGCGGCGCGGACATCGCGGTCGCCACCGGCGCGCTGCTGGGCGCGGCCGCGCGCCGGCTGCCGGTGCTGCTGGACGGCCCAGTGGGCATCGCGGCCGGGCTGGTCGCCCGGGATCTGGGCAGCCAGGTGCGGCACTGGTGCCTGCTGCCGGACGCGGGCACGTTCCCGCTGGTGCGGCAGGGAGCCGACGTGCTCGGGCTGACCGCGGTCACCGAGCTCGGGCTGGATCTGGGCGAGGGACTGAACGCGCTGGCCGCACTGCCGCTGCTGCGCACCGCGATCGGGCTGGCCGCGGGCCTGCCAGTGCATCCGGCGCTGCTGGCCGGCCACGACTAGAGCGGTGGGCGGACTGCGGCTCGCGCTCACCACCTTCACGGTCCTGCCGCTGCCGGTCGGGCCGATCGACCGGCGGGCGGCGGCCGTGGCGATGAGCGTCGCGCCGCTGGTCGGGCTCCTGCTCGGCGGCGTGCTAGCCGGAATTCTGTGGCTTTTGTCCGGAACGCCCGCGCTGGTGGCCGGCGGCGTGACCGTGGCCGCGGCGGTGCTGCTCACCCGCGGACTGCACCTGGACGGCCTGGCCGACACGATGGACGCGTTCGGGTCCTATCGTCGGGGCGCCGCCGCGCTCGAAGTCATGAAAAAACCGGACATCGGGCCGTTCGGGGTGGCCGCGATCGCGCTCGTGCTGCTGATCCAGGCCGCCGCGATCACCCCGGTCGGCGCCGTGCTGGCCTGGACCACCGGCCGTCTGGCGGTGCCGTTCGCCTGCCGCCGCGGTGTCCCGGCCGCCCGCGCCGAAGGGCTCGGCGCCCTGGTCGCGGGCACGGTCCCCGCGCCGGTGGTGGCGGTTCTCGCGGTGCCGATCGCCGTCGCTGCAATCTGGGCGGTGCCGGGCCGTCCGTGGCAGGGTCCGGCCGCGGTCGTCGCCGCGATGCTCCTCGTGCTTCTGCTGGTGCGCCACGCGACGCGACGCTTCGGCGGCATCACCGGTGACGTCCTCGGCGCCGCCGTCGAGCTGGCCACCACGGTCACGCTGGTCGGCCTAGCTCTGCGCTGAGTCGTATTCCTTGACCAGCTTCTTCGGTGCGGTGGCACGCCACGCGTCCTCGACGACCCGCCGCAGCTCGTCGGCGTCGGCCGTCGCGAGCGTGACCCGGACCCAGCCATAGCGACCCACGTACGCCGCCTTCTCGTACGTCTCCGGGTCGCTCGCGATCAGCTCGGCCTGGTCCTCCCGGGAAGCCTTGACCGACGCGGTGGGTGAGGTCGGGGAGCCGCTCGCGATCATCTTGTCGCCGACCCGCAGCGTCGGGTGCCCCCACTGCTCGACGAACACCTCGCCGGTGCCGGGCAGCGCCAGCACCCACTGCCTGAGCTGCTCATAGGTCACCGCCATCGGATCACCGTACCGAGGTGTCGACGAACGGCGGCTTCAGCACCCGGGCCTCGGTGCGGCGGCCGCGGATGTCGATCTCGACCAGGTCCCCCTCGGCCAGCCCGGCGGACGTGTCGAGCAAGGCGAGCGCGATGCCCACCCGCTTGGTCGGCGAGAAGGTGCCGCTGGTGGTCTCGCCGACGGGCGTGCCGTCCGCGTACACCCGCATGTGACCCCGCGGGATCCCGCGGCCGGTCAGCTCGAGTCCGCGCAGCGTGCGCCGCGGCCCGTCGGCCTTCTCCTTGAGCAGCGCCTCGCGGCCCCAGAAGGCCGGCTTGGACCAGCCCACCGCCCAGCCGGACCGGGCCTGCACCGGACTGATGTCCAGGCTCAGCTCCTGGCCGTGCAGCGGGTAGCCCATCTCGGTGCGCAGCGTGTCGCGCGCGCCCAGACCGCACGGCCGCACCCCGGCGGCGACCAGCGCGTCCCAGACCGGGCCGGCGTCGTCCCACGGGATGACCAGCTCGTAACCCACCTCGCCGGTGTATCCGGTGCGGCAGACCACGGCCTTGGCGTCCGCGGTGAAGGACATGTAGTCGTGCTCGGTGGGCAGCCCGAGGGCGCGCACCGCGTCGACCGACGACGGGCCCTGCACGGCCAGGATCGCGTAGTTGCGGTGCAGGTTCTCCACGATCAGCCCGGCCGGCGCGGCGGCGGCCAGCCGGTCGACCACCTCGGCGGTGTTCGCCGCGTTGGGCACCAGGAACACGTCCTCGTCGGAGAACAGGTAGGCGATCAGGTCGTCCACCACGCCGCCGCTCTCGTCGCAGCAGAGCGTGTACTGCGCCTCGCCGGGCGCGATGCGACCCAGGTCGTTGGTGAGGCAGGAGTTCACGAACGCGGCGGCGCCCGGCCCTCGCACGGCGGCCTTGCCGAGGTGCGACACGTCGAACACGCCGGCGCCGGTGCGCACCGCGGTGTGCTCCTTGATCACGCCGCCGCCCGCGTACTCCAGCGGCATCTCCCAGCCGCCGAATTCGGCGAACTTCGCGCCGAGCGTGGCGTGCCGGTCATGCAGGGGAGATCGCAGAAGCATGGAGTCAACTTACCGGTGCTATCCGGTGTGGTTAGAGTCGCGGGGACACCAGTCGCCGGGGCAGGCCCATGAGGCACTTCCGGCATTCGACATCTTCGGAGAGCCCGAGTGACCCAGCCCAGCCTCAGCCTGGTCGACACCGACCCGGCCGAATTGGCCGTCGACGCCATCGTGATCGGCCTGCACAGCCAGCCCGACGAGGGCGGCGTGCTGCTGCCCGCGGCGGGTGCGGAGAGCATCGCGGCGGCCTTCGACGGCAAGCTCACCGCGACGCTGGCGCTGCTCGGCGCGACCGGCGCCCCCGGCGAGGTGACCAAGCTGGCCACGCTCGGCACGGTCTCCGCGCCGCTGGTGGTCGCGGTCGGCCTGGGCGACGAGCCGTCCGGGTCGGCGCCGCCCGCCGAGACGCTGCGCCGGGGCACCGGCGCCGCAGTGCGTGCGCTGGCCGGCAGCGCGACGGTGGCGCTGGCCCTGCCGCTGCCGGACGACGCCGACGCGCCCGGGGTGCTGCGCGCGATCCTGGAGGGCGCGCTGCTCGGGTCCTACCGGTTCGCCGGCTACAAGACCAAGCCGCAGCCGGGCCGCCGCGAGCCGGTTTCGGCGCTGCAGGTGCACGTGCCGGACGCCACGGACACCGCCGCGCTGGCCGAGCTCGACCGGGCCGCGATCGTGGCCCGGGCGGTGCGGCTGACCCGCGACTGGGTCAACACCGCGCCCAACGACCTGCGTCCGCCGGCCTTCGCCGAGGCGGTCGCGGACGCGGCCAAGGGCACCGGCCTCGAGGTCGAGGTGCTCGACATGGACCAGCTCCAGGCGGGTGGCTACGGCGGCATCGTCGCGGTCGGCCAGGGCTCGTCGGCCGGGCCGCGGCTGGTCAAGCTGAGCTACACGCCGGCCGGGGTGTCCGACCCCAAGCGGGTCGCGCTGGTCGGCAAGGGCATCACCTTCGACACCGGCGGCATCAGCATCAAGCCGTCCGCGGGCATGTGGGAGATGAAGTCGGACATGGCCGGCGCCGCCGCCGTCGGCGCGGCGATGCTGGCGGTGGCCGCGCTGCGCCCGGACGTCGCGGTGAGCGGTTACCTGGCGATGGCGGAGAACATGCCGTCGGGTACGGCGTACCGGCCCGGCGACGTCATCACGATGTTCAACGGCAAGCGGGTCGAGGTGCTGAACACCGACGCGGAGGGCCGCATGGTGCTCGGCGACGCGATGGCCCGGGCCTGTGCGGACGGCACCGACTATCTGTTCGAGACGTCCACGCTGACCGGCGGCCAGGTGGTGTCGCTGGGCAAGCGGATCGCCGGCGTGATGGGCGACCCGGCGACCTGCGAGCGGGTCAAGGCGGCCGGCGAGAGCGTCGGCGAGCCGGCCTGGCCGATGCCGCTGCCGGACGAGGTGCGCAAGGGCATGGAGTCGGACATCGCGGACATCTGCCAGACGAATTCCTCGATGGACCGGGCCGGTCACATGCTGCAGGGCGGGGTCTTCCTGCGCGAGTTCGTGGCCGACGGGGTCGACTGGGCGCACATCGACATCGCCGGCCCGTCGTTCCACTCCGGCGAGGCGTCGGGTTACTGGACCAAGGGCGGCACCGGCGTGCCGGTGCGCACCCTGCTGGCCCTGATCGACGACGTCGCCGCGAACGGCTAGTCGGGCCTGCGCTTCTGGCGCTCGTTGTAGTCGCGCATGCGTTGCGGGTAGCCCATCAGCTTGATGTCGTAGATCGGCATCGACTGCTGGTGGGCGAACCTGCGGGCGAACTCGGGCGACTCCACCCGGCGGCGGGTCCACTCCCCGTCGTGTGCCACGAGCAACAGCGTGGTCTCGGTCACCGTGGTGCGTGGCTCGATGAAACCCTCCACACCGCGCCTGGACCGGACAAACTCCGCAAGATGCTCCAGAGCAGCACGATCCACTGCACGGTCGGTCGTGCGACCCGGCCCCTTGCGCCGGCGGAACCAGGCCACCGAGCCCTCCTCACGCCATCCGCAGCCCCACCACCGCCCGTAACCGGACTGAAGGCTGTCTATTTGCGCAGCCCCACCACCGCCCGCAACCGGACTGAAGGCTGTTTGATTGACGGCAAGGGTACCCACCCCGGGCATGTCGTAGGGCACCTGAGTGCATTGATCGGTTCCACAAGTGACAAGATGACAAGGACGACTGTGAACGTTTCGCCTTCGTAACCCGTGGACGGAACGCTGCTTAGGGAGTTGACCGTGAGCCAGCCGAACGGCGAGACCTTCGACATCGTGATCCTCGGGGCCGGCAGCGGGGGGTACGCCGCCGCGCTGCGCGCCGCCGAGCTCGACCTGACCGTGGCGCTGATCGACAAGGCCGAGCTGGGCGGCACGTGCCTGCACCGCGGCTGCATCCCGACCAAGGCGCTGCTGCACGCCGCCGAGATCGCCGACCAGACCCGCGAGAGCGAGCAGTTCGGCGTGAAGGCCGACCTGGTCGGCATCGACATGGCGGGGGTCAACTCATACAAGGACGGCGTGGTCGGCCGCCTCTACAAGGGTCTGCAGGGCCTGCTCAAGGGCAACAAGCAGATCACCGTGGTGGAGGGCGCCGGCAAGCTGGTCTCCCAGGACACCGTCGAGGTGGACGGCAAGCGTTACACCGGCCGCAACGTCATCCTGGCCACCGGTTCCTATTCGCGTTCGCTGCCCGGCCTCGAGGTCGACGGCAAAAAGGTGCTGACCAGCGAGCACGCCCTCAAGCTCGACCGCGTGCCGGCCTCCGCGATCGTGCTCGGCGGCGGCGTGATCGGCGTCGAGTTCGCCAGCGTGTGGAAGTCCTTCGGCGCCGACGTGACCATCCTCGAGGCCCTCCCCCGCCTGGTCGCGGCGGAGGACGAGGAGGTCTCCAAGGCGGTCGAGCGCGCGTTCCGCAAGCGGAAGATCAACTTCAAGGTCGGCAAGCCGTTCGAGAAGGTCGAGCACACCGAGAACGGCGTCAAGGCCACCATCCAGGGCGGCGAGACGATCGAGGCCGAGGTGCTGCTGGTCGCGGTCGGTCGCGGCCCGACCACGAAGGATCTGGGGTACGAGGAGCAGGGCGTCACGCTCGACCGCGGCTTCGTGATCACCAACGACCGGCTGCACACCGGGGTCGGCAACATCTATGCCGTCGGTGACATCGTGCCCGGCCTGCAGCTCGCCCACCGCGGCTTCCAGCAGGGCATCTTCGTGGCCGAGGAGATCGCCGGCCTGAGCCCCGCGGTGATCGACGAGAACGGCATCCCGCGGGTCACGTACTCGGATCCGGAGGTCGCCTCCGTCGGCCTGACCGAGGCCAAGGCCAAGGAGCAGTACGGCGCCGACAAGGTCAGCACGTACAACTACAACCTCGGCGGCAACGGCAAGAGCCAGATCCTCAAGACCGCGGGCTTCGTCAAGCTGGTCCGGGTGGCCGACGGCCCGGTGGTGGGCCTGCACATGGTCGGCGCGCGCGTCGGTGAGCTGGTCGGCGAGGCTCAGCTGATCTACAACTGGGAGGCGTTCCCGGAGGACGTGGCCAGCCTGGTCCACGCGCACCCGACGCAGAACGAGGCGCTGGGCGAGGCGTTCCTCGCGCTCGCCGGCAAGCCCTTGCACGCCCACTCCTGAAGTCATCCGTCCGCAAGACCTGGTTAGGAGTTCGAAGAATGCCGGTATCGGTCACCATGCCGCGGCTGGGTGAGAGCGTCACCGAGGGCACCGTCACGCGCTGGCTCAAGCAGGAGGGCGAGCGGGTCGAGGCCGACGAGCCGCTGCTCGAAGTCTCCACCGACAAGGTCGACACCGAGATCCCGTCCCCGGCCGCGGGCGTGCTCTCCCGCATCGTGGTCGGCGAGGACGAGACCGCCGACGTCGGCAGCGAGCTGGCCGTGATCGCCGGCGACGACGAGGAGCCCGACTCCTCCTCCCCCGCGCCGGAGCAGAAGCAGGCCGAGCCCACCCAGGAAGCCCAGCCCGCCCAGGAAGCCCAGCCCGCCCAGGAAGCCCAGCCCGCCCAGGAAGCCCAGCCCGCCGAAGAGGAAGAGCCGGAGCCCGAGCCCGCCGCCCTCGACGAGCCGTCCACCGAGAAGCCGGTCGAGGAAGAGGCGCCCGCGCCGCAGACCGCCGCTCCGACCGGTGGCGGCGACGGCACCGCGGTGAAGATGCCGGCGCTCGGCGAGAGCGTCACCGAGGGCACCGTGACCCGCTGGCTCAAGCAGGTCGGCGACACCATCGAGGTGGACGAGCCGCTGCTCGAGGTCTCCACGGACAAGGTCGACACCGAGATCCCGTCGCCGGTGGCCGGCACGGTGCTCGAGATCAAGGTCCCGGAGGACGAGACCGCGGACGTCGGCGCCGAGCTCGCGATCATCGGCACGCCGTCCTCGGGCGACTCCGCCCCAGCTTCGTCGCCATCGACATCGCCATCGCCATCCCCGGAGAAGGCTCCCGAGGAGAAGGCTGAGGCTCCCAAGCAGGCTGAGGCTCCCAAGCAGGCCGAGGCGCCCAAGGTCGAGACCGCTCCCGCCCCGGACCTCGCGCCGGCCGGTGAGTCCTATGCCGACCCGTCGCCGGAGGCTGAGGAGGGCAAGCCCACGCCGCCCGCTCCCGAGCAGGTCAAGTCCAACGGCGGTGGCGCCGGTGACGCGGGCTACGTGACGCCGCTGGTGCGCAAGCTGGCATCCGAGAAGGGCGTGGACCTGTCCGCGCTGACCGGCACCGGCGTCGGTGGCCGGATCCGCAAGCAGGACGTGATCGAGGCGGCCGAGAAGGCCGCCGCGGCGAAGGCCAAGCCGGCTCCCGCTCCGGCGGCCGCGCAGTCCGCGCCCGCCGCGCCGAAGCCGGCCACGAGCCCGCTGCGGGGCCGCACCGAAAAGCTGACCCGCACCCGCGCCACCATCGCGCGACGCATGGTCGAGTCGCTGCAGATCTCCGCGCAGCTCACCACGGTCGTCGAGGTCGACGTCACGAAGATCTCGCAGCTCCGCCAGCGGGCCAAGGTCGATTTCCAGGCCAAGCACGGCGCCAAGCTGACGTTCCTGCCGTTCTTCGCGCTGGCCGCGGTCGAGGCGCTGCAGGAGCACCCGGTGGTCAACTCGTCGATCGATCAGGAGGCCGGCACGGTCACCTACCACGACGGCGAGCACTTGGGCATCGCGGTGGACACCCCCAAGGGCCTGATCGTCCCGGTGATCAAGGACGCCGGCGACCTCAGCCTGGCCGGGCTGGCCAAGCGGATCGCCGACGTGGCCGACCGCACGCGGAACAACAAGATCAGCCCCGATGAGCTGTCCGGCGGCACGTTCACGCTGACCAACACCGGCAGCCGGGGCGCCCTGTTCGACACCCCGATCATCAACCAGCCGCAGGTCGGCATCCTCGGCACCGGCGCGGTGGTCAAGCGCGCGGTGGTCGTCGAGGACGACAACCTGGGCGAGCTGATCGTGCCGCGGTCGATGGTCTACCTGGCGCTCAGCTACGACCACCGGATCGTGGACGGCGCCGACGCCGCCCGCTTCCTGGTAACGATCAAGAGCCGCCTGGAAGCAGGCCAGTTCGAAGGCGAACTCGGCTAGTTCTTCGCAGAGACGGGCCCGGCCAGTGGAGTTGTCCACAGGCCGGGCTGAGCCGGCTGGCTCCGCTTCGCTCCGCGGCGATCGCCTTGTAACCGATGATTCGGGGTCCGGAAACCCTGGCTGCAAACCCCGCAGCCGCCGTTTCCGGGCCCCGAATCATCGGCGGCGATCGCGATCCGTTTTGAGCTTGTTCAAGTTCGGGAATGATGGGGCTCATGCGGATCCTCCTGGCCGGCGCGTCCGGTTTCCTGGGCACACGTCTCGCCGACCGGCTGCGCGGCGCCGGGCACCACGTCACCCGGCTCGTGCGGCGCCCGGCGGAGGCGTCCGACGAGGCCACCTGGCAGCCGAACCAGGGTCAGCTCGACCCGGCCCACGTGGCCGGCGTCGACGCGGTGATCAACCTGGCCGGCGCCGGGGTGGGCGACAAGCGCTGGACGGCGGCATACAAGAGCCAGATCCGGTCCAGCCGAGTGGACAGCACCGGCACGATCGCCAGGGTGATCAAGAACCTGCCCGCCGAGGACCGCCCCCGCACGCTGCTGCAGGGCTCGGCGGTGGGGTGGTACGGCGACACCGGCGACCGCCGCGTCACCGAGGAGGAGCCGGCCGGCCGTGGCTTCCTGGCCGACGTGTGTCAGGTGTGGGAGGCCGCCGCCCGCCCCGCCGAGGACGCCGGCGTGCGGGTCGCGCTGCTGCGCACCGGCCTGCCCCTGGACCAGCACGGCGGCCTGCTCAAGCCGCAGATGACCCCGTTCCGGATGGGCGTCGGCGGGCGACTGGGCAGCGGAAGGCAACATGTGCCGTGGATCGGCCTGGCCGACTGGCTGGGCGCCGTCGACTTCCTGCTCGAGCAGGAGGTGGCCGGCCCGGTCAACGTGGTCGGTCCCGAGCCGGTGACCAACGCCGAGTTCACCGAGGTGTTCGGGCGGGTGCTCAAGCGGCCGGCGATCACCGTCGTGCCCGGCATCGCGCTGCACGTCGCGCTCGGCGAGTTCGCCGGCGAGGCTTTGCGCAGCCAGCGGGTCATTCCGGGGGTGCTCACCCGGGCCGGCTTCCGGTGGGCGCAGCCGACGCTCGAGTCCGCCCTACGCGCCGCTCTGGACCAGACACCGAGCGCTGCGGCATAGCACTCCGCGGCGACTTGCTAACCTGCCGCTGATGTCCGTCACCGCTCCCGCGCCCGCCGAGGCCGACGACCCGCCCGCCGAGGCCGAGACGCCTCCCCGGGTCCGCCGTCGCTGGCCCGGTCACGTGCTGTTCGCCGTGATCGCGCTCAGCGTGGCGGTCTATGTGACCAACGGCCTGTGGGCGGACCCGCAGTCGAAGGTGCTCACCCGCAACGCCGGCGACCAGGCCTTCTTCGAATGGCTGCTGGGCTACGGGTGGTACCTGCTGAGCCACGGCGGCGACCCGTACTTCACCGACCTGCTGAACGCGCCGAACGGCGTGAACCTGGCCGCGAACACCTCGATCACCGTGTTCATCGTGCTGTTCGCGCCGCTCAGCCACTTCCTCGGGCCGCAGGTCGGCTTCGCGACCGTGCTGACCCTCAACCTGGCCGGCACCGCGTTCGCCTGGTACCTGTTCTTCAACCGCCACATCACCCGGCGGCGCGCGATCGCCGGGGTGATCGGGTTGTTCTGCGGCTTCGCGCCGGGCTTCATCTCACACGCCAACGGCCACCTGAACTGGACGGCCGGCTGGGTCGCGCCGGTCGTGCTGTGGTGGGTGCTCAAGCTGCGCGAGCCCGGAAGGTGGCTGCGCAACGGGCTCGTGCTCGGCCTGCTCGTGTCGGCCGGTTTCTCGATCGCCGCCGAGGGTCTGTTCTTCACCGCGCTGGCCTGTGGCGTCTTCCTGATCACGTGGTCGTTCGGCAAGGCGACCCGGGCGGAGACCAAGGCGGCGCTGCCGACCGTGCTGGCCGGGCTGGGCGTGACCGCGCTCGTCGCCGGAGCACTGCTGGCATATCCGCTCTACATGCACTTCGCCGGGCCGCAGAGCTTCTCCGGCACCGGGTTCAATCAGCGGCACTACGTCGAGGACGTGGCGGCCTATCTGAGCTATTCCGGGCGCACGCTGGCCGCGTGGGCCGGCATGGACAGCTCCAGTCTGGCGCCCAACCCGACCGAGGAGACGTCGTTCTTCGGGCTGCCGCTGATCGTCCTGGTGATCGCCGGCCTGGCCTTCCTCTGGAAGTTCTCCGACCCCGGCCGCCGGGTCACGCTGCGCGCGCTGATCGTGACCGCGGTGGTGTTCCTGCTGCTGTCCTGGGGGCCGCGGCTGCAGTTCCTGGAGCACGAGACCGCGGTTCCGCTGCCCTATGCGGCGCTCGCGCATCTGCCACTCTTCGACTCCGCGCTGCCGGGCCGGTTCGCGCTGGTGCTGATCGGCGTCTTCGGGGTGGTGCTGGCGATGCTCGCCGACCGGCTGGTGACCGAGCCGATCCCGTCGGCCACGGCGCAGACCGCGTTCGCGGCGGCCATCGCGGTGGCGCTGGTGCCGCTCGTGCCGCTCCCCCTGCTGACCACGGTGCGCACGACCGAGCCGCAGTTCATCTCGTCCGGCGCCTGGAAGCGTTATGTAAGCGAGGGCGGGGCGATGAGCTCGCTGCCGTTCGCCAGCAACGCCTCGTCGGACGCGCAGCGCTGGCAGGCGTACACGCTGGCCCGCGGCGGGCAGCAGTTCAAGATCCCGGACGGCTACTTCCTCGGGCCGGGCGGCGAGAACGGCACCGGACGGATCGGCGCGGCCTGGCACCGCACCGACTGGTTCCTGTTCCGCGCCGCGCGTTACGGCGAGATCCCCAGCATCAACGACGACGACCGGGCCCGCGCCCGCGAGGATCTGGCGTACTGGAACATCCAGGCGTTGTTCCTGGCGGACCAGGTCACCGGCGCGGACGGGCCGGACTTCCGGGCGGCTGTCGAGATCACCGCCCGCGACCTGTTCGGTGAGCCGGTGCGGGTGGGTGACGTGCTGCTGTGGCGGATCCGGCCGGGTGTGGACCCGGTCACTCCGCCGCGCTGAGGAGGCGGATTAGGCTGGGGGGCGTGACCAGTCCGACGCTCACCGTGCTCCGCCCCGGCCTCGTCGATTATGTCGAGGCGTGGGCCGAGCAACGCCGCATCCACGAGGCCGTGGCAGCCGGCGACCAGACCGACACCATCCTGCTGCTCGAGCACCCCAGCGTGTTCACCGCGGGCAAGCGCACCGAGCCCGCGGACCGGCCGTTCGACGGCACGCCGGTGGTCGACGTGGACCGCGGCGGCAAGATCACCTGGCACGGGCCGGGGCAACTGGTCGGTTACCCGATCATCAAGCTGCCCGATCCGATCGACGTGGTGGCATACGTCAGGCGTACCGAACAGATGTTGATCGAGGTTTGTGCGGAGTTCGGCGTGACCGCCGCGCGCTCCGAGGTGCCCGGCCGCAGCGGCGCGTGGGTGCTCGCCGACGAGCGGGGGCCCGACCGCAAGATCGCCGCGATCGGCATCCGGGTGGCGCGCGGGGTGACGCAGCACGGCTTCGCGCTCAACTGCGACTGCGACCTGTCGGCCTATGACAGGTTCGTGCCGTGCGGCATCCGCGACGCGGGGGTGACGTCGCTGACCGCCGAGCTGGGCCGGCCGGTGACCGTGGCCGAGGTGTTGCCGGTGGTCGAGCGCCACCTGCCGACGCTGCTGACGCAGTGATGGCACTGCTGCATCGCGATCCGGCCGACCCGCGCGTCTTCGTGCCGCGCCAGACCGGCGGCCTCGGCCTGAACTTCGCCCACCCGATCGCGTGGGGCATCTTCCTGAGCATGACGGTGATCCCGCTGGTCATCGTCATCGGCGTAACCATCGCCGTCCTGGTCTGACGCTCCTGCCGGCAGAATCGAGTGCGGCCGGGACAGCTCGCCAGACGACTGCGCAGCCCAGGACGGCGCGACCCCCACGACGGCTCGCCCCACGACTGCGCAGCCCAGGACGACGCGACCCCCACGACAGCTCGCCCCACGACTGCGCAGCCCAGGACGACGCGACCCCCACGACAGCTCGCCCCACGACTGCGCAGCCCAGGACGACGCGACCCCCACGACAGCTCGCCCCACGACTGCGCAGCCCAGGACGGCACGACCCCCACGACGGCGCGCCCCACGACTGCTCGCCCCACGACTGCTCGGCCCCGAACGCATGCTCGGACCGGGCGGAGCAAACGGAACAACCCCGCTGAACCGGTCAGGCCAAGCGCTCCTTGGCGGCGGGCGGGCCGGCCCGCCTAAGCCGCTGATGTGCCAGTCGTAGCAAGCCAACCTGCCTGCCAGAGCCCACCACCGCCCTCCGCCGCCCCCACCCCGGCACTGGGTGGGCATCAACTTAGGGCTTGGGTGTGACGCTTTCGGCCGTCGGACGGCCTGCCTGTGGACGGAGCTGGACTTGGCCGGACCCCTCTATCCCGGCGACGGCGCGCGCTGTCGGATGAGGGTGCTGGCGGTGGCGCCGGATCAGCTGGGGGCGAGCCAGGGGAAAGGTGCGAGGTCGGGCTCGACCCAGCCGGTCTTCGCCCGGGGAGCGGCCAGCGTCGCCGAACGGTAGAAGCGGGTCAGCAGGCGCTTGTCGAGCAGCGCCGGATTCCGGCCGGCGAACGTGGTGAAGTCGTCGTCCGGGGTCTCACCCACGTGGTGCCCGACCAGCTCGACCCACGCCCGGCTCACCGTCGCGTGGTATTTCTGCGGCGCGCCCGCATAGCGCGCCGTGTGCTGGATCCCCGCCACCACCACGCCGACCGCGGCCGGCATGCCACATCGCCGCACCGCCAGCCAGGTCAGATGGACGTGCTCCCGATGGCCGAACCGGGCGGACGCCGCCATCACCTCGGCCATCAGCTCTTCGAACGTCGCGCTCATCAGGACAGGGCCTCCAGTGCGGTGCGCAGTGCCGCGATCGTCTCGGCGGGCAGGCGGCCGAGCGCGCGGTGTTCCAGATCGGCGATGGTCTGCCGGATCGTGGTCGCCGCCCGGCGTCCGGCCGGGGTCAGCTCGACCAGGACCACCCGGCGATCGCCGGGCCGGGCGCCGCGGGTGATGTGGCCGCGGCGTTCCAGGCGGTCGAGCACGCTGGTCACCGTAGTCGGGCGGCTGCCGACGTCCGCGCCGAGCTCGGACACCGTGCGCGCGCGACCGTCGGCGAGATTGCCGAGTGCGTTGATCTCGGCCGGGGTCAGATCGAGGTCGGCCAGCTCGGCGGAGAGGGCCTGCAGGGTGGCGTGCGTGGCTCGCTGCAGCGCCAGCAGGGCCGACCAGCCATCGGTTATCACGATTTCGTACTATACGATTTCGTTCTTCTCGGCGACAAGGGATTTAGATCAGGCGGGCCAGCGCGTCCGCGGACGGCGTGCCCGGGTCGGCCTGATAGACGATGATCGTGTCGCCGTCGGTGCCGGAGACGGTCAGCGCGCGCCGGTGCACGGTGAGCGGGCCGACGATCGGATGGTCGAAGCGTTTGGTCTCGTCGCGCGGCGCTCGCACGTCGTGCCGAGCCCACAGCCGCCGGAAGTCCGGGTCGGCGCCCAGCTCGGCGACCAGCGCGATCAGCCACGGATCGGCCGGGTCGGCGCTCGCCCGCAACGCGGCCACGGTCTGCACGGCGATTTCCGGCCACTGTGGGAAGAGCCGCCGCACGGCCGGATCCTGGAACATGTCGCGGACCAGGTTGCGCCCGGCGGTGTACATCGTGCTGAGCGCGGCGGCCGGCTTGTTGCTGCCGAGCACGTCGAAGCGGCGGCTGCGCACGTAGGCCGGGGTGCCCGGCCAGGCGTCCAGCAGCTGCTGCACATCGATCTCGCGGGCCGGGGTCTTCCTCGGCGGCTGGGCGAGCCGGTGCAGGTGGGCGGTGGTGTCGGCGTCGAGCCGCAGCGCGCGGGCGAGGGCATCGAGGATCTGCGGCGACGGGTGCCGGTCACGTCCCTGCTCGAGCCGCATCAGGTAGTGCTCGCTGACCCCCGCGATTCCCGCCAACTCGTCGCGGCGCAGCCCCGGCACGCGCCGCCGGCCGACAGATCGCAGCCCCGCGTCCTCGGGTGAGACCAGCGCCCGGCGCGCTTTGAGGAACTCCCCGAGCAGGTTCACCTGCGAAGGGTAGCCCCGAGCCGGTACTGGCTACCGGCTCCGGCCGCAAGCACCGTGGAGGCCATGAAGACATGGTTCGTCACTGGCGCCTCGCGTGGCTTCGGCAGCGTCTGGGCCGAGGCCGCGCTGGCCCGCGGAGACAAGGTCGCCGCCACGGTCCGAGACCCCAAAACCCTCAAACCCTTGATCGACCGGTACGCCGGCAGCGTCCTCCCGCTGACCCTGGACGTCACCGACCGAGCCGCGGTCTTCGCCGCCGTAGCCACCGCGGCAGACCACTTCGGCCGCCTCGACGTGGTGGTCAACAACGCCGGCTACGGCCTCTTCGGCATGGTCGAGGAGGTTACCGAGGCGCAGGCCCGGGCCCAGTTGGAGACCAACTTCTTCGGCGCGCTCTGGGTCACCCAGGCCGCGCTGCCGATCATGCGAGCCCAGTCCGGCGGCCACTTCCTGCAGGTCTCCAGCATCGGCGGGGTGGCCGCGTTCCCGTCGCTGGGCCTCTATCACGCGTCGAAATGGGCCCTGGAAGGCATGAGCGACGCCCTCTCCCAGGAGACCGCCCACCTGGGCATCCGGGTGACGCTGGTCGAGCCCGGCCCATACGGCACGGACTGGTCCGGCTCATCGGCAGTCCACACCACGCCGTTGCCGGCCTACGAACCGGTCCGCGAGGCCCGCCGAGCCGGCGCCGCCGCCCGAACCCCCGCCGACCCGGCCACCACCGCAGCCAAGATCCTGTCCGTGGTCGACGCCGACAACCCACCCCTGCGCGTCTTCCTGGGCGACTTCCCGCTCCCGATCGCCGAACGAGCCTACGAACAACGCCTCACCACCTGGCGGGAGTGGTCCCTGCAATCCTGAGCGGATGACGCCTCCGGAGCCGTTGACGATCCCGATCTACTGCCGCCGGAGCCGACCAGGCGGCTTTGTCCACAGCCATGCCATCCGACGGCCGAAACCTGTCATACCCCAGCCCTAGATTGATGCCCACCCAGTGCCGGGGCGGGGGTGGCGGCGGGGCCGAGGCGGGGGTGGCGGCGGGGCCGAGGCGGGGGTGGCGGCGGGGCCGAGGCGACCGGTGTTCGCGCGCAGCGCGAAGGAGCTTGGGAATCACTCAGGTGGCAGGGAGCGCAGCGACCGGTCTCCGCGGGAGCTGCGGCCTGCGCTCCCCACCTACCTGGGACCTGAATTAGATCTTGATCTAGGGGCTGATGCGGTGCAGGTCGCGCGGGAAGGCCGTCACCTCCCGGACGTTCGCGGCGCCCAGCAGTCGGGCCACGAAGCGTTCCAGGCCGATCGCGAAGCCGCCGTGTGGTGGCATGCCGTAGCGGAACGCGTCGAGGTAGCCGGCGTAGGGCGTCAGGTCTTCGCCGACGACCGCCTGGTAGTCCTCCAGGCGGTGCAGGCGCTGGCCGCCGGTGACCAACTCCATGCCTCGGAAGAGCAGGTCGAAGCCGTTGGAATGAGCCGGGTCCGACGGGTCCGGATGGGTGTAGAAGGGGCGTTTCGCCATCGGGTAGCCGGTTACGTACACGAAGTCGCTGCCGTGTTCGCGGGCTGCCCACTCGCCGATTGCTCGCTCGTGGGCCGGTGCCAGGTCCGGTTCGTCCGGCGGGGCGCCGGCGATGCGGAGCGCCTCGGTGAAGTGCATGGACGGGATCTCGGCGGGGACCTTCAGGGCGGCCCACGGCTCCACCGCGAGCGCCATCTCGGCGAGGGTCGCGGTCAGCACCTCCATCACGTCCCGGTGGTCGGTGACGAAGCCGAGTTCGGCGTCCAGCGACGTGTATTGCGCCAGGTGGCGGCCGGTGTCGTGCGGTTCGGCGCGGAAGACCGGGCCCACCTCGAAGACGCGTTCGAAGACGCCGACCATCATCTGCTTGTAGAACTGCGGGCTCTGCGCCAGATAGGCGGGCCGGCCGAAATAGTCGAGCTGGAAGACGTTCGCGCCGGACTCGGTGGCCGAGGCGACGATCTTCGGGGTGTGGATCTCGACGAACCGCCGGCCGGACAGCGCCGACCGGAAGCCCTCGGTCGCCGCGGCGGCGACCCGCAGCGCCGCCGACCTGGTGGGATGGCGCAGGGTCAGAGCGGCCAGGTCGAGCTGGGTGGGCAGGGTCGCGGCGAGCGCGGGTCGATGCAATTCGACAGGCAGGGGTACGCGCACCGCGCTCAGCACGCGGAACACCGGTTCGGTGAGCTCGACCCCGGCCGGCGCCGCCTCGTTCGCGGTGACCCGGGCCGACACCTCGACCACGCTCTCCTCGGCGATCGACTCGATCTCGGCGCGCACCACCTCGTCGGTGACCACCACCTGGCTGAAGCCCCCGGCGTCCCGGACGATGACGAACGCGACCGATTTCAGCAGCCGGCGGCGGTGCACCCAACCGGCGATCGTGACGGTCTCGCCGACGTGCCCGGCGAGTTGGCTGGAGAGGATGCGTTGCATGGCGGTGACCTCCTCTGATGACTGCAACGCGGCCCCAGGGAGGTGTGGGCGAGCGGGATCCTCGCGGTGCCACCACACCTTCGCTCTTCGCTTTCGGGCGAAAAGCCTCTTGTCGTGCTCGGCTCGGGAGTGTCTTCGCGCCCCGGCGCCGGGCCACCTTCACAGCTCTCGGTGGCTCTCTCGGCCGGCGTGTTCGAGGCGGTACTCGGTTCCTTCACAGCCGTGGACAGCACGTTAACAACGCACCACGGGCTGGGAAAGCGGGTTTACACGTGTCACGTGAGGGCACTCACATCGACCGTCACGTGAGCCTCGTCGCCCAGAGGCCTCCGAGGGCTTGATCGGGCGTAACCTCGGCCTTGTGACTATTGCTCCCGAGGGCCGCCGCATGCTGCGCATCGAGGCGCGCAACGCTGAGACTCCGATCGAACGGAAACCTCCGTGGATCAAGGTCAAGGCGAAGATGGGCCCGGAGTACACGCACATGCGCGGCCTGGTGCAGAAAGAGGGTCTGCACACGGTCTGCCAGGAGGCCGGCTGCCCCAACATCTATGAATGTTGGGAGGACCGCGAGGCGACCTTCCTCATCGGCGGTGACCAATGCACGCGGCGGTGCGACTTCTGCCAGATCGACACCGGCAAGCCGGCCGAGTTCGACGCCGACGAGCCGCGCCGGGTCGGCGAGTCGGTCGCCACGATGGGCCTCAAATACGCGACGGTCACCGGTGTCGCCCGTGACGATCTGCCGGACGGCGGCGCCTGGCTCTATGCGGAGACCGTCCGCCAGATCCACAAGCTGCAGCCGGGCTGCGGCGTCGAGCTGCTGATCCCCGACTTCAACGCCGACGAGACCCAGCTGGCCGAGGTCTTCGGCGCGGCGCCCGAGGTGCTCGCGCACAACGTCGAGACCGTCCCGCGGATCTTCAAGCGGATCCGTCCCGGCTTCCGTTACGAGCGTTCGCTCGGCGTGCTGACCAGTGCCCGTTCGGCCGGGCTGGTCACCAAGAGCAACCTGATCCTGGGCATGGGCGAGGAGCGCGCCGAGGTGTCGCAGGCGCTGCGCGACCTGCACGACGCCGGGTGCGAACTGATCACGATCACGCAATACCTGCGGCCGACGCCGCGGCACCACCCGGTCGAGCGCTGGGTCAAGCCGGAGGAGTTCGTCGAACTGCAGGAGGAGGCGACCCAGATCGGCTTCGCGGGCGTGATGAGCGGGCCGCTGGTCCGGTCGTCCTACCGCGCCGGCCGGCTCTACCAGCAGGCCCTCGCCGCCCGCGGCTGAGCTTCTGTCCGCGCGGGTCCGCGGCTGACCTTCTGGCCGCGCGGGTCCGCGGCTGACCTTCTGGCCGCGCGCGCCCGCCTCCAGCCTCGCGAGCGGCCGTCGGCCGGCGTCGCCAGACAGGCTCACGCCTCCAGGAACGCTTCGTCGAACCAGATGTCCTCGTGCCCGGGGGCGAGGATCACGCCCCACCCCGGTGGGAGCGCGAGGTAGGGCGTCAATTCCGGCGCATGGTCGGCGATGTGCTCGATGTGGCAGGCGCTGAAGAAGTCCGGGTCCGCGCTGGCCGCGCCTCGCCAGACATACCAGCCGTTGGTCCGGCCGACCGGTGGGTGGCGGATCGCGTTCAACGGGAGCAGCTCCGGGCCCCGCGACAGCGCGACACCGAAGGTCGTTCTTCGCGCCGGCGGGGCGGGTTCGACACCGAAACGCCGGCACACCCGGCGCTGGTCCCCGGAGATCACCGGGCGATTCGGGAGCGCGTGGGCCAGGACCGGCTAAGGCCGAAGCGAGCGGGCCAGGACCGGCTAAGGCCGAAGCGAGCGGGCCAGGACCGGCTAAGGCCGAAGCGCGCGAGCCAGGACCGGCTAAGGCCGAAGCGCGCGAGCCAGGACCGGCTAAGGCCGAAGCGCGCGAGCCAGGACCGGCTAAGGCCGAGGCGCGCGGGCCAGGACCGGCTAAGGCCGAGGCGCGCGGGCCAGAGCCGGCTAAGGCCGAGGCGCGCGGGCCAGGACCGGCCAAGGCCGAGGCGCGGGAGCCAGAGCCGGCTAAGGCCGAACGCCGGGAACTTGTCGGAGTAACCCACGCTTCTGACGCTGCGCCGGTCAGCGCGACCACAGTCGGGCCGATCGGCGCGTAACAGCTGGCTGATCGCATCGCCGGCCGCCGGGAGACGCTCGCCCGCGGCGATCGCGACCGGGTCGAAGGCCAGTCCGCCCTCGACGCAGAGCGCGACTCGCTGGGAGCCGGCCGAGTGCTCCGCCTCGATCCGATGCACCGGGTCGATCATCGCCTCGAGGACGTGAGCCATCGGCGGTCAGTCACCCAGCAGGCCCAGGCGGTGGGCGACCGCGGCAGCTTCGACGCGGTTTGCCACGTCGAGCTTGGCGATGATGCGGGAGACGTGGACGCTCGCGGTCTTGGGTGAGATGTAGAGCCGCTCGGCGATGCGGCTGTTGCTGTGGCCCTCGGCGACCAGGCGCAGCACCTCGCGCTCGCGGGCCGTCAGGATCTCGGTGCCGACGGCCGTCGCCTGGGCCGCCGATCGCAGGCCCAGCCGATGTGCCAGCGTCTCGGCCTCGGCGGTCAGTGGCGCCGCGCCCAGCGAGCCGGCGATCTCCGCCGCCTCCTCCAGAGCCTCCCCCGCCGCTGGTCGGTCGCCCGCGCCGGCTGCCGCGCCCGCGAGGCCCAGCAGCGCCACCGCCAGTGGGTGCCGCTGGCCGTCGGCCCGCCAATGCTCGACCGCCTGGCGCCAGCAGCCGGCGTCGTGGCCGAGGATCGCCTCGACCTGCGCCGCATAGGCCTTATCCACCGTGCGGCGCACCGGCAGCTCCGCGGCCAGCGCGGTGATCTGCCCGGCCAGGTCGGCGTCGCCGAGCCGGTCGGCGGCGGTCGCCGCGGCGGCCAGGATCGGCCAGCCATAACGCGGACGGCCGGTCAGGGACGGCTCGGCCAGCGCGCCACGCGCCGCGGCCCGGATCGCCGGGTCGTCGCCGTGCGCCAGGGCGGCCTGCACCCGCAGGTCGGCCAGATAGAGCCGGGACTCCTCGGACAGATAGGGCTTGCCGAGATAACCGATCGCGCGGTTGAGCGTCGCCTCGGCGCCCTCGTGGCCGCGAGCCAGCCGCAGCCAGGCCCGCAACCGCAGCGCCGGCACGGCCAGGGTGCCCGGCGGGTCGAGCCGGGCGGCCTCCGCCAGCGGCGCGTCGGCCTCGTCCCACCGGCCCAGCGCGATCAGCGCCTCGGCGTAGTTGGCCAGCAGGAACACGCCGGTGGTGCGGCTCACGCCGACCCGGTCGGCGTTGGGCACGCCCTCCCACGCCGCGTCGGCCGACTCCGCATAACGGCCCAGCTCGAACAGCGAGTCGGAGATGTTGACCAGGGCGCGGGCGAGGTTGGGCAGGTCGCCGGCCCGGCGGGCGGTGTCGGCGGCCCGGACGGTCTCGGGCAGGCCGTCCTCCGCCGGGATGCGGCCCGCGCAGACCCGCCCATAGGTGATCGTCGCCGACACCTGCGCGGCGACGTCGCCCAGCTGCTCGGCGCCGGTCAGCGCCTCGCGGGCGATCACCCCGGCCAGGTCGTTGTCGATCGTGTTGAGCGCGTGTGCGGTGTCGGCCATCAGCAGCACGCTCTCGGTGGTGCGCGGCAGCCGGGCGAGGATGCGGTAGGACTCCCTCGACTCCTCGGCGCCGTCGCTCTTGCCCGCATTTTGCAGCAGCTTGGCCCGGCGCACGTGCAGTCGGGCGGCGCGCAGCGGCTCGGCCTCGGCGTCGAGGCCGTCGAGCGCGTGCCGGGTCAGGCTCAGCGCCCGCATGGTCTCGCCCGCGTCGATGGCGACCAGCGCCGCCTCCTCGAGCAGGTCGAGGTGGCTCGTCTCGAGCAGGTCGGCCGCGCCGGGCACCTGCTCCCACAGCTCGAGGACGCGGTCGAGCAGCTTGGCCTGCTCGCCGAACGCATAACGCCGGCCGGCGTCGGAGGCGGCTCGCCGGGCGGCCACCAGGGCGCGCGGGTGGTCGTGGGCGGCGTGCCAGTGGTGGGCGATCTCGGCCGGCGCACGGCCGATCGGCACCAGCGCCGGCTCCGCTTCGATCGCCTCCGCATAACGCGCGTGCAGCCGGGCGTGCTCGCCGGGCAGCAGGTCGTCGTGCACCGCCTCGCGGACCAGCGCGTGGCGGAACTCGTAACCCCCCGCGAAGTCGACCACGATGAGCTGGGCGGCGACCACCGCGCGCAGGGCCGACTCGAGCTCGGCCTCGGGCACGCCGGCCACCCGGGTGAGCAGGTCGTGCCCGAACCGGGTGCCGCCGACCGCGGCCACCCGCAGCGCCCGCTGGGCCGGCTCGGGCAGCTGATCGACCCGGGACAGCAGCAGGTCGCGCAGGTTGTCGGGGATGTCGCCGCACTCGTCGCCGGACGCGGCGAACTGCTCGATGAAGAACGGGTTGCCCTGCGCCCGCTCGTTGAGGGTGTCGACGGTGTGCGGCTCGGGCTCGGTGCCGCGCAGGTGGGCCAGCATCTCGGCGGTGCCGTCGCGGTCGAGCCGCTCGAGCTCGAGGCGCTGCACCCCGCGGACCCGGTCGAGCTCGGCGAGGAACGGCCGCAGCGGATGCCCCCGATGAAGCTCATCCGTGCGGTAGGTGCCCACCAGCAGCAGCCGCGGCAGGCGCGCGGACCGCATCAGGAAGCCGATCAGGTCACGGGTGGACCGGTCGGCCCAGTGCAGGTCCTCGAGGACGAGCACCAGCGGCTGCTCGTCGGCCAGCCGCCCGAACAGCGCCGCGACCGCCTCGAACAGGTGGCCGCGGCGCATCTCGCCACCCGACTCGGGCGGGCCCAGCTCGGGCAGCAACCGGACGAAGTCGTGCTCGCGGCCCTCGAAGACGGTCGCGTCGCGATGGGCCAGCGCGCGCAGGGCGGCCGCGAAGGGCGCATAGGGCAGGCCCTCCTCGCCGAGCTCGAGGCTCTGCCCGGTGAGGACCTGGGCGCCCTCGGCGGTGGCGCCGGCGGTGAACTCCTCGATCAGGCGGGTCTTGCCGACCCCGGCCTCGCCGCCGACCAGAACGGCCGACGGCTCGGCGCTGCGGGCACGTTTCAGAGCGTCGCGCAGCACGGACAGATCGGCCTCACGGCCGACCAGCACGCCACTGCTCACGCTCGCCGTCACGAGATCGAGCATGCCATGCGGGTACGACAGAATTTCCCCGCCGGACAGCCCGATCACAACGCGGCCGGAGCCCGTACCGGGCGTGGATGCCGGGACGCCCGGCCCCAGCGGCGATGCCGGCCGGCCGGGGATGCCTCGCGGGCGATCCGGTGGGCGGTCGCCTCGCGCTGCAGCTCGTCGGCACGCTGGTGGAAGAGGTCCAGTTGAGTGTGCGGATCGGTGTAGGGAAACATGCGCTTGCTCCTCGCGTACTCGTCGTCGTTGGTCCTTGTTCTTTGTCAATGACGACTCTGCGCGCGAAGGTGTCAGGGCGGCATGCGGACACAGCCTGATATCCGGGGCCGCCGCTACCTTACGGAGCTGCATGAAGGTGCCCTCTCCGCGTAAGGCCCTTACCGCTCCCACTACACTTCCGGGTATGGCAACCCCCGAGGAGAAGGTGTCCTTCGGCACCCGGCTCAAGCAGATCGGCCAGGTCTTCGCGTTCACCGCGAAGCAGGACAAGTGGTTCGTCCCGCTGCTCGCGGCGGCCGTGCTGATCCCGGTCGCGCTGACCGTGCTGGTGGTTCTCCTCGGGCTGGGCTGGGTCTGGATCCCGGTCGGCGTGATGGTCACGCTGCTGGCCGCGCTGATCGTGCTCAACCTGCGGTCCAACGCCGCGATGATGAACGTGGCCGAGGGTCAGCCGGGCGCGGCGGCGCAGATCGTGGAGAACATGCGCGGCGACTGGCGGGTGCGTCCCGCGGCCTCGTCGACCACGCAGTTCGACATGGTGCACGTGGTGATCGGCCGGCCCGGCGTGATCCTGCTCGGCGAGGGCCAGGCGCAGCGGGTGCGCAACCTGATGGGCCAGGAGAAGCGGCGCCTGTCCAAGGTGATCGGCAACGCCCCGCTCTACGACTACATGGTCGGGTCGGGCGAGGGCGAGCTGTCCGTGCGCAAGCTGCGCACCACCTTCATGCGGCTGCCCCGCAACCTCACCGGCAAGGACGTGAACGCGCTGGACAAGCGGCTGAGCGCGCTGATGGCGCGCCCGCAGATGCCGAAGGGCGCGATCCCCAAGAACATGCGCCCGTCGAAGGGCCAGTTCCGCCAGCAGCGCCCGCGCTAGCTCCGCGGTTTCAGCACGACCACCGAGCCCGCCGCGCGGTCGTGCCAGCCTCGGCGGGTCTGGTCCATGATCACTGCCGGGATGAGCAGGGCCAAGAGCAAAGATCGCAAAAACGCCTTGGGTACGCCGATGGCGCCGCCGTCCTCGATCGAGATGCATCGGATGCCCGCCAGAGCCATGCCCGGCGTCTGTCCGAAGAGGCCGATCCCGATGGTGTTGACCACGATCAGCACGGCCACCGGCGGCCACGCCACCGCCCGTGGATCACCGATCAGGCTGCCCAGCATCAGGCACAGCGCCCAGTCGATCACCAGAGCGCCGAACCGGCGGCCGAAGTTCGCCAGCAGCGTCTCGGCGGGGTTGAATTCTGCGCTTGCGGCCACGAGGCCCGAGCGTACCGGTATACCCTGCGAGTGGTCGCGCCAGCTCACCGGCTCCGTAACACGGCGGAAACAATAGGGATACGCCTGGGCAACCCCGTGGCCATAGCGTCGCGACCAGCCTAGCGACGTGGCGGCCGTTGCCGCCCGGTTCGAGAATCCTGTGCCAGGAGGACGTGTGTTCGCCAATCCCGAGGAACTCCTGCGATACCTCAAAGACGAGGACGTCAAGTTCGTCGATGTACGGTTCTGTGATCTTCCCGGCGTGATGCAGCACTTCAACATGCCGGTGGAATCGTTCGACGACAGCGTCGTCACCGACGGCCTCGCCTTCGACGGATCGTCGATCCGCGGGTTCCAGGCCATCCACGAGTCGGACATGATGTTGCTGCCCGACGTGACCACCGCCTTCGTGGACCCGTTCCGGATCCAGAAGACGCTGGCCCTGAACTTCTTCATCCACGACCCGTTCACGCGTGAGGCATACTCCCGTGACCCGCGCAACGTGGCCAAGAAGGCGGAGACCTACCTGGCCTCCAGCGGCATCGCCGACACCGCCTACTTCGGCGCCGAGGCGGAGTTCTACATCTTCGACTCGGTGCGCCACGAGACGGCCGCCAACCAGGCCTTCTACTACATCGACTCGATCGAGGGCGCCTGGAACTCCGGCAAGGAGGAGGAGGGCGGCAACCGCGGCTACAAGACCGCGTACAAGGGCGGCTACTTCCCCGTCTCGCCGCTCGACCACTACTCCGACCTGCGCGACGCCATGGTGCGCCGGCTGATCGACGTCGGCTTCACCGTCGAGCGTTCGCACCACGAGGTCGGCACCGCCGGCCAGGCCGAGATCAACTACAAGTTCTCGACCCTGCTGCACGCCGGCGACCAGATGCAGATGTTCAAGTACATCATCAAGAACACCGCCTGGGAGCACGGCAAGACCGCGACGTTCATGCCCAAGCCGCTGTTCGGTGACAACGGTTCCGGCATGCACACCCACCAGAGCCTCTGGCTGGGCGGCGAGCCGCTGTTCTACGACGAGACCGGCTACGCCGGCCTGTCCGACACGGCCCGCTGGTACATCGGCGGCCTGCTGCACCACGCGCCGTCGCTGCTGGCGTTCACCAACCCGACGGTCAACTCGTACCGGCGCCTGGTGCCCGGCTACGAGGCCCCGGTCAACCTGGTCTACTCGCAGCGCAACCGGTCCGCCTGCACCCGCATCCCGGTGACCGGCAGCAACCCGAAGGCCAAGCGCGTCGAGTTCCGCGTGCCGGACCCGTCGTCGAACCCGTACCTGTCGTTCTCGGCCCAGATGATGGCCGGCCTGGACGGCATCAAGAACAAGATCGAGCCGCCGGCCCCGATCGACAAGGACCTCTACGACCTCCCGCCGGAGGAGTGGGGCAACGTCAAGCAGGTGCCGGGCTCGCTCGACGCCGTGCTCGAGTCCCTGGAGACCGATCACGAGTTCCTGACCGCCGGTGGCGTCTTCACCGACGACCTGATCTCCACCTGGATCGACTGGAAGCGCGCGAACGAGATCGACCCGGTCCGCCTGCGCCCGACCCCGCACGAGTTCGAGATGTACTACAACGTCTAACGGTCTTTGAAGCGGCGGTCACCACCGGCTCCGAGCCGAGGTGGCCGCCGTTTCGCGTGGTCCGCCCAGCCGATCGCCAGTACCGCGACGACAGCCGTCACCGCGCCGACGATCTGCACCGCTATCGGCATCAGCGCGGGATGGGAGCGTCGCCCGCCGACGCCGCCCTGCGCCCGGATCACGCCTCCGGCGGCCGGGGTTTCGCCCACCGGACCGTCGCCTAGGGTCCGGCGTCGGCGCGTCGCGCGGCAACCCAGATCGCGCGGACCAGGCTGTGGATGACAACGTTGAGCACCGCCGGCCCCAGCATCACCACGTGCCGGGTGATCCTGTCGAGACCGTCATAGGCGTAGGGATCGATCCAATGGTGCAGCGACCAGGGCAGCCCGAGCACGGACAGCGGGACGTACGGCAGTAGCAGGCCAAGTGACGCTGTCGGTCCGGTCCTCGTTCGGTCGATGCCGACGAACATGACCAGATACAGGGTCACCAGGACGAGAACCACGGCGGCATGGGCGAGCAGGATCCGCGATCCGCGTGACTTCACGACGGCACCTTAACGGGCTGACTGCCGGAGGTTGGCCGGGTCGGCGTTCAGGGGAGCTGCCAGTCGGTTTCTCCGCCGGGGCCGACGGTGATCGGCTCGACGCCGATCCCGCTCAGACCCCAGGACTCGTACTGCGGGTGCGGGCCGGCGTGCAGCTGGAATCCCTCGTCGAAGGCGAGGCGGAGTGCCCCCTTGGCGCGGATCTCGACGGTGGTGACGGTTCGCTGGAACAGATCTAGGGCGGGGCCGAGCGCCGAGCCGGTGCCGGGGTCGAGTTCGTGCCATTCCCCGTCGCGGTCGCAGAGCAGGAAGGGCGTCTCGATGACGAGTTCGGCGTCGACGCGGTAGCCCTCGTCGGGATCGAGGGCCGAGAAGCTGAGTCGGACCTGGAAGTCGAAGGCGATCCGGTCGACCCGGCAGCCGATCAGCGATGTGGGGATCTTCATGACACCTGTTCTGCCCGGTTGCCCGGGACGGTCCGTTCGTCTTGGGTTCCGGAAGTCGCTCGTCCGGAATCTGTTCTAGCGTGTTCGCCATGGACATGTTGACTGACGAGCAGATCGCCGAGACTCCCCTGGCCGACTGGCGCAAGCTTGGGCAGGGACTGCACGCCCGCTATGTGGTCGGCAGCTTCGGCGCCGGGGCGCGGTTCGTGGCCGCGGTGAGCGACGCCGGGGACGAGGCCGGCCACCACCCTCGGGTGACGATCGGCGACGGGTTCGTCGACCTCAAGCTGATCAGCGACGACGCCGTCTATCGCGACGGCGAGGGCGCCGAGCACATCGTCGAGTGGGTCACCCGGCAGGACCTCGACCTCGCGCGGCGGATCACCGAGATCGCCGCCGGGCAGGGGGTCGCCGCGGACCCGGCCGCGATCACCACGATCGAGCTCGCCCTGGACACCGCGAACGCCGCGAAGGTCGCGCCGGTGTGGGCCGCGCTGCTGACCGGAGGCACCGAGGCGCGCGGTCGCGGGACTCTCGGCGACGACGTGCGGGACGCGACCGGGCGGGTGCCGATCCTGTGGTTCCAGAAGACCGACGAGCACGAGACGCCGCGGCAGCGGTTCCACATCGACGTCTGGGTGCCGGCCGACGTGGCCGAGCAGCGGATCGCCGCCGCGGTCGCGGCCGGCGGCATCGTCGTGGACGACAGCCAGGCGCCGTCGTTCACGGTGATCGCCGACCAGGACGGCAACAAGGCGTGCGTGTGCGCGGCGGCAGCGCGGAAGGACTGACGCCCTTAGGCTCGGGCGCATGACTCTTCTGTGGATGGATCACGTCGGCGTGGTGGCCGGGGAGCTCGGATGAGCGTGTTCGCGTTGATCCACGGCGCCGGGGATGCCGGCTGGTACTGGCATCTGGTCGTGCCTGAGCTGCGGGCGCGGGGGCACGACGTGGTCGCTCCGGACCTGCCGGCCGGGGACGATGCGCTGACGCTGGACGACTATGCCGATGCGGTGGCGTCGGCGGTCGGTGACCGTACCGAAGATCTGGTTGTGGTCGGGCAGTCGTTCGGGGGGTTCACCGCGCCGCTGGTGGCGGCCCGGCTGCCGGTGAGCGCGCTGGTGCTGGTGGCCGCGATGGTCCCGGCTCCCGGGGAGTCGCCGGACGACTGGTGGGGCAACACGGGCTACCGCGAGGCGGCGCGGCGTCAGGCCTCGCTGGACGGCGGTCTCACCGGCCACGACGATCCGCACGTCTCCTTCTATCACGACGTGCCTCGCCGGCTCGCCGATGAGGCGATCGGCCGGGGGCGGGGCCGGGATCATCCGTCGGCCGCGGCGTGCGCTCAGGCGTGGCCGCTGAAGGAGTGGCCGGACGTGCCGACCAGTTTCGTGCTGTGCACAGAGGACCGCTTTTTCCCAGCCGACTTCCTGCGCGGCGTCGCGACGGAACGCCTCGGCGTGTCCCCCGTCGAGATCGCGGCGAGCCATTGCGTCGCCCTGAGCCGACCCGCCGAACTGGCCGACCTGCTCGCGCCGCCGAACCGGGACGGGTGACTGATATCGGCGCTTCACCAGGTCACGGGCGCGGGTCAGGTGATCACGAGTGGACAGCGTGTCCGGATGGTCCGCGCCCAGCACCCGACGCTGATCGGCCGGCCGCCGCCGATCGGACCCCGGCCGCGGTGTTCGCCGAGGGATCGTCCACTGCGGCCATCCCGACAGTTGACACACCCGCGCACGGACCGTCACTCGGCCGGGTGGCCGGTCAGGCGCTACGGTCACTGTCCGAGGGAGGGTGAACATGCCACGAGGACGCGTACTGGTGATCGGTCTTGATCCGGTCCGGATTCCCGGCTGGGATCCGGCGCCGGTGATGGCCAAGATCAAACGTGGGCAGGAACGTTTCGACGAGCTGGGCATCGCCGCCGACCACTGCCTGGTGGCGCCCGACGAGAACCCCGAGGCCGCGATCGCCGAAGCGCTGACCGGCCAGGACTATGCCTGCGTCGTGGTGGGCGGCGGCATCCGCACCCACGAGCCGCTGCTCGACCTCTTCGAGAAGACGGTCAACCTGGTCCGCGAGCACGCACCCGGCGCGGCCATCGCCTTCAACAGCACGCCCGACGACACCGCCGACGCCGCCCTGCGCTGGCTGAAGTGAACAGGCGGACATGCGATTCGACCGCTACACCGTCACCCTGCTGACGCTGCGGCCCGACGCCCCGGAGATGACCGGCGAGGAAGCCGCCGCGCTTCAGGACCGGCATCTCGCGCACGGTGCCGACCTCCAGGAACGCGGACTGATCCTGGCTCGCGGACCCCTGGTCGAGCAGGACGACGAGCGCCTCCGCGGCATCTCCATCTGGTCGGTGGATCAGGCGACCGCCCGCACACATGCCGAAGCCGACCCGGCCGTGCGGATCGGCCGTCTGGCGGTCGAGGTGATGACCTGGATGATGCCCGCCGGAAACCTCCAATTCGGCAAGGTCCGAGCCCCGCGATCCATCGCCGAGGTGCAAGCGGACTGAGCCGAAACATGCACGAAGACTGTCGGAAACATCGGCCGCCGCCTTAAGGTGAGGCACCCCGTCAACGGAGGTGGGCACCGTGGCCGACATCCTCTCCGACTTTCAGACGCAGGTGCTGCGCGCGCTCTGCGACACCGTCGTCCCGTCGATCTCCAGACCCGACGACGCCGACGGGTTCTGGGCCCGCCGCGCCACCGATGTGGGCGCCGACCAGGGCGTGCTGATGCTGCTCGCGGCGCTGCCCGCCGAGCAGCGCGGCCAGCTCGGCGGCCTGCTCGACGTGATCGGTTCGCAGGGCTTCCTGGGCGCCTCGCAGGAGTCGCGCGAGCAGATCCTCACCACGCTCTCGCTGGCCTCGGCGCCGGCCGGAGCCGGCATCGCCTCGCTGGCCAGCCTGATCCTCTTCATGACCTACGGCCTGCCGGACGCGACCGGCCGCAATCCGAACTGGACCCGGCTCGGCTATCCGGGCCCGATCTCCGCGGCGCCGCAGGCCGATCGGCCGATCACGCCGCTGCGGCCGGACGGCGACCTCGAACTCGAGGCGGACGTCGTGGTGGTCGGCTCCGGCGCGGGCGGCGGGCTGATCGCCGGCCGGCTGGCCGCGGCGGGCGCCCGCGTGGTCGTGCTCGAGGCGGGCCGCTACCGCACCGAGGCCGACTTTTCCCAGCTCGAGCTGGTCGCGTTCCAGAACTCCTACTGGCGTGGCGGCCCGACGCCGACCGCCGACCTCAACGTCACCCTGCTGGCCGGCAGCGGGCTCGGCGGCGGCACGGTGATCAATTGGACCAACTGCCTCAAGACCAAACCATGGGTACGCGAGCAGTGGGCCACCGCCGCCGGCCTCACCGACGTCGCCACCGAAGCGTTCGACCAGCACCTGGACCGGGTCTGGCGGGAGCTGTCGGTCACCGGCAACTGTTCCGAGCTCAACCCGGTGCACGAGGCGATGAAGCGCGGCGCCGACGCGCTGGGCTGGTCGTTCAGCACGGTGCAGCGCAACTGGGACGAATCCCGGCACGACCCGGCGATGGCCGGCTACCTCGGCTTCGGCGACCAGTCCGGCGCCAAGCGGTCGACGCTCAAGGTCTATCTGGAGACGGCGGTCGCCGAGCACGGCGCCCGGGTGGTCGACGGCTGCACGGTCGAGCGGATCCTGCTGGAGAACGGCCGGGCCGCGGGCGTGCGGGGCGGCTGGACCAGCGAGGACGGCAGCGCCTCGGCGACCGTCACGGTGCGCGCGCCGGTGGTCGTGCTCGCGGCCGGCGCGCTGGAATCGCCGGGGGTGTTGCTGCGCACCGGCATCGGCGGCCCGGCGGTCGGCGACTACCTGCGGCTGCACCCGTGCACGGTGACGACGGGCGACTACGGCACCGACCAGCGTGCCTGGTGGGGTGCGCCGCAGGCCGGCCTGATCAACGAGTTCGCCGCGGTCGACGACGGCTACGGGTTCCTGATCGAGGGCGTGCAGTACACCACCGGGCTGGGCGCCTCGTCGGTCGCGTTCACCACCGGCGAGGAACACAAGACGGCGATGGCGGACTACCGCAACGGCGGCTCGTTCATCGGGCTGGTGCGCGATCACGGGCACGGCCGGGTCACGCTCGGGCCGGACGGCGCCACCGTCCCGTGGTACTCGATGACCGACGAACGGGACGTCCGGAACATGCGTCGCGCCTTGGGTGCGCAGATTCGCGTACACAAGGAGGCGGGCGCGCGGGGCATCCAGGTCTTGGGCCGCGGTCTGCCGGGGTGGCGCCATGGCGACGACCTCGAGGCCTTCATCGCGCGGGCGCAGCGGATGCCGCTGCGAGCCGGCGGCGCGACGCTGTTCTCCGCGCACCAGATGGGCACCTGCCGGATGGGCGACGATCCGGCGACCAGCGTGGCCGACCCGCGCGGCGAACTGCACGACACGCCGGGCGTGTGGATCGGTGACGGGTCGGCGTTCCCGACGCCGTCCGGCACCAATCCGATGATCACGATCATGGCGCTGGCGTCGCGGACGGCATCCTTCGTCGCCGAGTCGGCCGGCCTGAAGATCACGGAGGCGGCGCGATGACGCGGGATCGGTTCTTCATCGGCGGCGAGTGGGTCGAGCCCGCCTCGGACGAGACCATCGACGTGATCAACGCCGGCACCGAGGAGGTCCTGGCCACGGTTCCGGCCGGCACCGCGGCCGACGCGGACCGGGCGGTCGCCGCGGCCCGGGCGGCCTTCGACGGCTGGGCCGCCACCCCGCTCGCCGACCGGGTCGCGTTCTGCACCGACGTCTCGCTGGAACTGCAGAAGCGGCAGCACGAGCTGGCCGAGCTGATCGCGGCGGAGATGGGCGCGCCGATGCCGTTCGCGATCGCGGTGCAGACCGCGCTGCCGACGGTGACGTTCGCGTCGATGCAGCACCTGGCCGAGGATCTGCCGTGGGAGCAGCGGATCGGCAATTCGCTGACGGTCCGCGAGCCGGTCGGCGTGGTCGCCGCGATCACCCCGTGGAACTATCCGCTGCACCAGGTCGCCGCCAAGGTCGCGGCCGCGCTCGTCGCCGGGTGCACGATCGTGGTCAAGCCGAGCGAGGTGGCGCCGCTGAGCGCGTTCGTGCTGGCCGAGATCCTCTCCGGGGTGGGTCTGCCGCCGGGCGTGTTCAACCTGGTCACCGGCTATGGCCCGGTGGTCGGCGAGGCGCTGGCCGGGCACCCGGGCGTGGACATGGTGTCGTTCACCGGCTCGACCCGGGCCGGCCGCCGGGTCGCCGAGGTGGCCGCGGCGACCGTCAAGCAGGTCGCGCTCGAGCTCGGCGGCAAGTCCGCCAACATCATCCTGGACGACGCCGACCTGCCGAAGGCGGTCACCGACGGGATGGCCAAGTGCTACCTGAACTCCGGGCAGACGTGTTCGGCGCTGACCCGGATGCTGGTCCCCCGCGCGAGCCTGCCGGCCGCCGAGGCGATCGCCGCCGCGGTCGCCGCGCAGATGCGCGTCGGCGATCCCTTCGCGGCCGAGACGGTGCTGGGCCCGCTGGTCTCCGCGGCGCAACGCGATCGGGTGCGCGACTACATCAACCGCGGCGTCGCCGAGGGCGCCCGGATCGTCTGTGGCGGCGCCGGCCAGCCGGTGGATCTCGAGCGCGGCTTCTTCGTGAATCCCACGGTGTTCAGCGATGTGACCCCGGACATGACGATCGCCCGCGAGGAGATCTTCGGGCCGGTGCTGACGATCCTTCCGTACGACGACGAGGACGACGCCGTGCGCATCGCGAACTCGTCGGATTACGGGCTGGCCGGCGGGGTGTGGTCCGGTGACCGCGAGCGGGCCGTCCGGGTGGCCCGCCGGTTGCGCACCGGCCAGGTCGAGATCAACGGCGCGGCCTTCAACCCGCTGGCGCCCTTCGGCGGCTACAAGCAGTCCGGCCACGGCCGCGAGCTCGGCCCGCACGGCGTGCTCGAATACACCGTCCTCAAGGCCATCCAGCTCTGAGGACGGTCGCGGCTCACGGCGGGCCTGATTGTGCCAAGCCGGCGGCGGCGTCAGGGGGCGCCGGCCGGCACGTGGCGGGCGCCGTGCCGCACCTCCCACCGGTCGGGGCCGATCGGCACCGACATCTGCTCGATGGCCTCCTGCCAGCGGGCCGGCCACCGGGTCGTCGACGACCAGCGCACCCCGTCGAGGTCGACGTCGGCCAGCTCCGCCTTGCGGACGTCCGCCCCGGCCAGGTCGCTGAGCAGCGCGATCACCGCGTCGATGTCGGCGGCGGCCGGGGTCATCGCGATCTGGCCCAGGAGCCGCTGCTGATAGTCGGACGCCTCGGCCGCCTCCGCCATCGCCCGGGAGATCGCGCCCTCCAGCGCGATGTCCAGCTCCTCGAGCGCCGGGCGCTGCAGGTCACGACGCATGCCTAGCAGCACCTCGGTCATCGACTGACTGACGTACTGGTTGGCGCCGGGCCGCTCGGTGACGCCGCGGACGGTCCGGGTCGTCCACGGCAGGCCCGCTTCCCGCAGGCGCGTCGCGGAGTGCCGGCATTCGTACAGGTAGGACTCGAGCGCGGCGATCGCGCCGAGATTGGTCTCCGGCAGGTGGGGGCCCGGCGGAAAGAGGTGGGCGAACCCGCGCAGCCGGGCGGACCGCGCGGCGACCATGCCCCGGCGCAGGTCGTCGACCACGGTGAGCGCCGCGTCCAGCTCCTCGATCAGCACGGCCAGCGCGTTCGGCGGCTTCTGCTCGCGATCCTCGGCGGTGGTGGCGGCGTCGATGAGATCGACCATCGCCCGATCCAGCACGCGGAGGTGGGTGAGCACGCGCACGGCGGGCCGCGCGGCGAGACGCCGCTTGGGTTTGGCCGCCGCGGCGATCCGGATCAGCGGGTGCGGCTCGGGGTCCGCGACTTCTCCGGTACGCCCGGACGACACCGAAGCGGGACACAGGATCGCGTTCAGCCCGGCCGGCACGTCGAGCAGCCCGGTGATCTCGTCGGCCAGGGCCCGCTGATCGCGCGGCAGCATCGCGTCGCGCAGCCCGGCGCCCAGGTCGAGCAGTCCGGCCAGGTCCGCGGTGAGCCGGCGTTCGCGCTGGTCGATCCATCTCCCGGCGGCCCGGTCTCGGCGCGTGTCAGACATCGGCGTCTCCTCTGCTGAGCGCGACGGCTACGGCACGGCGGGCCAGTTTGAGGCTGCCGCGCACGGCTTCCGGGGTCATCCGGAGCTCGGTCGCGATCGCGGCGGGATCGAACCCGTCGAGCGTCCAGGCGAGCACCTGGCGCTGCCGGGCGGGCAGCCCGTTGAGGACGGCCAGCACGTCCTGCCGCTGCTCCCAGGCGATGATCCCGGTGACGTCGGCCGCGCCCAGCAGGGGTGTGGTGGCGGCCGGGTCGACCACCGACTCGGGCATCGTCGCCAGCCGGCGCGCCCAGAGCCGGGACGCGACCCGCCGGGACCAGGCCCGGGGATGGACGATCGTGCGCCAGTGGCGATAGGCCTCGACCATGGTCTCCTGGGCGATGTCCGCGGCCTCGACGGCGGGCACCCCCTGCACCACGAGGAAGGCGACCAGCTTCGGCGTGAGCACCGGATATTGCGCGGCGAAGTCCGCGTCCACGGCGCACTGATCCGTCTGCCGCTCGGCGGGCGCCGGCCGGTCGTCGACCATGCCCAGCAGCTCGGCGGTCATCTCGGTGATCTGCGCCTCGCGGGTCTCCGGCTCATCCATGATCGACGGTCGCCTCCGGCGCCGGGACCACCATGCTCAGTCTGGTCCCGTCCGCGCGCTGCTCGTCGACCCGTCCGCCGGCGGCCAGCGCGCCGGCCAGATCGGCCAGCGTCCGCGCGCGGGCCTGCTCGTGCCGGACCCGGCCGCGCAGCCGGATGCCCAGCGCGACCACCCCCATCGCCTGCATGACCACCAGCGTCAGAACGGTCACCGCCGGTTCCAGAATCGTCTCCATCGTGCCCCTCTCCCAAGCCTGTCATGACCTAGTGGCGGCGGGAGCCGACGGCGTGAAGCGCGGGGCGCTCCTCTTTCGGGTGGTTGTGCCCCGGACGGCGTCAGGGGGCGCGCTCCTCAGGGGCGGTAGCGGCGGTCGAAGCGGGCGCGCAGGCCGCCCAGCTTGCGGGCCGTGCGCAGCCGGCTTTCGAAGCGCGCCAGGTCGGCCGGGGTGGCCACCGATCGGAACAGGGCGCGGGCCTCGGCGCGGAGCGTGTCGTCCGCCTGCATCATCTGCTTCTGCGTGACGGCGCCCTGGCAGAGTGCCGTCCGTGCGCGCTCGCCCACCTCCGGGTGGGTGGTCAGGGCGTGCAGGCGCCGAAGCAGGCCCATCGGGTCGGCGACGCTGAGGTTCGGCGCGATCCGCAGGGCGAGGGCGAGCTCGGCGGTGTCCTCGCTCGCCAGCATGCCCACCACGACCGGCGCGAACCGCGGATCCCTCCGCCGCCGGTCGAGCCGTAATCGCAGGGCGACCTCGTGGCCCTTCGGTTCGCCGTGGGCCGCCATGATCAGCGCGGGCCGGAGGAGATCGGTCGCGCCGAGCCGGCGCAGGTCCTCGGTGGCCGCGTGGCTGATCTCGAAGTCGTGCGGGTCCAGCGCCAGGAAGACCAGCGCGTCGCGCACCAGGTCGGAGTCCGGCCGGTGGCCGTCGTCGGGCAGTTCGCGCAGCAGCCACCACAGGCTCGCCCGGCCCTGCGGCGAGGTCTCTCCGTCGAACGACTCCCGCACCCGTTCGCCGGGCACCTCGTGGGCGCGCAGCGCGGCGAGGATCTCGGTCAGCCCCTTGGAACCGGCCGGCACCAGCGCGGCGGCCGCGAGCAGGGCGGGCACCGCGTCGTCCGGCCACAGGTCGCTCACCGCACGGGCTGCCGGGGCCACGCTCGACCGGTCGGCCAGCGCGGCGATCAGCACCGGGGCCGCCCGCTCGTCGCCCAGCCGATGCAGGGCGGTGATCAGGCCGGCCCGGGTCCGGGCCCGGTCGCGGTAGCGCTCGTCGGCCGCCGACGGCTGGGGCAGGTGCACGACGCCCGCCTGTTTGAGGTGCGCGCCGACGTCGGTGTTGGGCGGGAGCTCGTCACTCAGGCGCGCGTGCTCGTCGTACATCCGATCCCAGGCGCGCTTGATCGCGGCCTGCCGTTCGCGGAAGGCGAGGACGTCGGCGAGCTCCGCCTCCAGCCGGGAGATCAGCGCCGGGACCGCCTTCGGGCCGGCCGCGCCCAGCGCCTGGACCGCCGGTCGGCCGCCCTCCTCCAGGTCGTCCATCATCCGATCGAGGTAGCCCGCCACCGGGCCATGGTGGCACCGACGAGCGAGTGGCCGTCCCCTGTGGCCGGTTCCGGCCGGACCTTTCGGCGGGTGCGTTCATCGACCGCGGCGAGGGAGGATCGCAGCTGTGAGGACTGCCGCGGTGTTTCCGACCTTCTGCCACATCAGCGAATACGGACCGCACGGCTACGACTCGCTGCACCGGATGCTGGCGGTGAGCGACCGGCTGCACCTGTGGTCGCCGTCCAGTGTGCTGCTGACCGGTCCGGGCTGCCAGGTGCCGCCGAAGGACTTCATCAAGTACGTCGCGGCCGGCCGGATCGTCGTGCACGGCCGGCAGGACTGGCTGCTCGACCCGGCGTGGCGGGCGCATCGCGCCGAGGAGGTGCCCGGCGCGGCGTGGACCGACGGCATCGACGGCGAGATCCGGGCGATCTACTTCGACGACGCCCGGCGGCCGGACGACGAGAAGCGCGTGGTGGTGGCGCCGCCCGAGCGGGGATCCGGGTGGGCGGCGGAGTACGTCGACCGGCATCCGGCGGAGATCGACCGGTGGGGGCGCATTCTGCGCAGCAAGAACGTGGACCGGAAGCTGCCGCCGGAGACCCTCAACTTCGTGCGTCGGCAGGGCCGGAAGTCGGACGGCGACGTGCCGACCATGACTCGTGCCGTCCTGCAGATCGCCTACAACCACGGCGACGCGTTCCGGGCGACCGGCGCCGAGGCCCCGATCCTGCTGTCCGCGCTCGACCGCGAGTTCCTCCAGCTCCTGGGCGGCGCGCCGGAGGAGACCGAGCGGCTCCGGCAGGACACCGGCATCGCCGACCCGGTGGCGATCGCCAAGCTGACCGAGCAGATGTTCGAGGTGCTGCGCCAGCTCGACCTGATCTCCGGCGATCGCGGCACCCCGGGCAGCGTCGACAAGTTCCTGCGCGGGGACGGGCACACCCTGCTCACCGCCTGGTTCGCCCAGCTCTGCCGGCTGGTGAAGTACTTCGACCAGCGGCGGATCGACGATCTCGTGCTGTCCTATCTGGAAGCCGAGGAGCAACGGGCGCAGTTCCTCTCCCCGCTGCAACAGCTGCGGAAAACGTCCCGGACGGACACCGTGATCGCGACCGCCGAGCTGGTCGGCGACGCGCTGGACGCCGCGCTGAGCCCGGTGGGACTGGCCAAGCTGGCGCTGGACACCTATCCGGTCGGCAAGGGCGTCATGCGGCAGCTGGGCTGGGCGCCGCAGAAATACACCGGCCCGCAGTGGCCGTATCTGTACTCCTTCGGCCGGGTGGCGACCAGGAAGGGCCGCGATCAACTCCGCTACGCGCTGCGGGACATGCGCAAGCAGCAGAACGGGTAGTGGTGCGGCGTGGAACTCGGACCGGGTGAGCCGGCGGCCGGATCATGGCGGGTCGAGCGGCTCGACGAGCTGGCCGGCAGACTCGCCGCGGCGCGGGTGATCGCCGTCGACGGGCGCGGTGGCGGCGGCAAGTCGACGCTCGCCGGGCGGCTGGCCCGACGGCTGCCCGCGGCCGCGATCGTGCACACCGACGACGTCGCCTGGAACCATTCCCGCTTCGGCTGGGACGACCTGATGATCGACGGCATCCTGGAGCCGTTCCGGGCCGGCGACGAGGTGCACTATCAGCCGCCGGCCTGGGCGCCGCACGGGCGTACCGGTCGGATCGATCTCCCCGCGGGGAGCCGGACCTTGATCATCGAGGGGGTCGGCGCCTCGCGCCGGGGGTTCGCCGGGCTGCTCGACTTCGCGATCTGGGTGCAGTCGGACTACACCGAGGCGCGGGAGCGCGGCGTCCGGCGGGACATCGCGGAACTCGGCCGCGACCCGGACGAGGCGCTGCGGCACTGGTGGGAATGGGAGGAGGAGGAAGTCCCGTTCCTGCTCGACGACCGGCCGTGGGACCGGGCCGACCTGATCGTGGCGACGTCTCCGGTGCTTCCCCACGACCCGGAGACCGAGCTGGTGGCCGGCGCTCTCACGTCGCCTCCGGGGTCCTCTCCAGCGCGACCCTAGCGGCGGCGGCGCTGGCGAAGCGGGCCTCCGGACGGGCGCGGGTCAGACCCCGCACCACGGACTTCAGCTCGGGCGAGCAGGTGAGCTCGTCGACCGCGAGGTCCTCGTTCATCCGCCGGTAGGTCGCCGAGGCCCAGTTGTCGCCCATGTCGATCCGGGCGCCGCGCAGCATCTCGAACAGCACCAGCCCGACGGCGTAGAGGTCGGACCGGTGATCGACGACGTCACCGGACAGTTGTTCCGGCGCCATGTAGGCGAGCGTGCCGATCAGCACGTGCTCGCCGGTCACCTCGCTCGACTGCTTCTGCTTGGCGATCCCGAGATCGACGATCACCGGGTCGGTCTCGGACCGCATGATGATGTTGCTGGGCTTGATGTCGATGCGATAGAGGCCCATGTCGTGCAGGTACTGCACGGCGTCGAGGATCTGCGCGCCGAGGTGCACCGCGCGCGCGGCGGGCATCGGGCCCAGGCTGATCCACTTGTCCAGACCGCCGAGCCCCTCGACCAGCTCCATGACGATGGCGAGCCGGCCGTCGGGTTCGGCGATGAACTCGTGGGTGCGGATGACGGACCGATGCCGGAGGGTGCCGACCAGGCGGGCTTCCCGTTCGAATCGCAGGCGCACCGACGGGTCCTGGTCGAGTGGGTCGCGCATGATCTTCACCGCGACGTCGAGACCGGTCGTGGTGTCCCGGGCCCGATAGACGGTGCCCGTCCCGCCGGTGCCGAGGATCTCGGTCAGCATGACCCGGCCCTCGGCCAGCCGGCGTTCGGCGCGCGGCACGTTGAAGTCCGCCTCCCGGGCCGGCCGGGTCAGGTCGGCGGTCGCATAGGGATCGGCCGGCAGCAGGGAGTCGGCGCCCAGCAGCATGATCCGTTCGCGTTCGTTGGCCCGGGCGATGTGCAGCAGGCGCCGCCGCAGGCCGCCGGAGAGCCGATAGGACGGCAGGCTCTCGGAACGGGCGGACACCAGCGTGCGGAACGCGGCGTCCGGGCTGAGCCGGTCGAGCACCATCGTGCCGGCCAGGTGCTCGAGCCACGCGCCGACCACCGACTCCGAGACCGGGATGATCGAGCCGATGCTGCGACGCCCCTTCACCACCTGCTGCGCGTCGAACACGCCGCCCTCGCTGCGCAGGATCCAGTCCAGCACGTAGTAGGCCCCCAGCCGGAACCGGTCGTCCACCAGGCTGGCCTGCTGCTCGCCGGGGTGGCTGCCCAGATAGGTCTCGACGATCCGGGAGAGCTCCGCATAGACCCGCACCTTCTCGATCTCGTCCGCGGGCACCACGACGACCGGCCGATCGTTCTCCCAGCGGACCAGGCCGTTGAGCTCCTGGAGCAGGCGCCGCGGGATGCCCCGGCTGCGATAGGACAGGTAGTCGCGCAGGTCCTCGACGTCCCCGGCGGGCTCGGTCAGCACCGCCCGCAGCAGCAGGTCCGGGCTGTGCCAGAGACACGGCACATAGGTCGTCCAGGAGAAGATGCTCTCGAAGATCCCGATGCCCTCATAGGTGTCGCCGGCCGCCGCGTCCAGCAGCTCGGCGCCGCCGACGAACAGCGTGTGGATGCCGGTGGTGGTCAGCACGTTCTTGAGCGTCACCAGGATGTTGTTCAGGCAGACGACCCCGGCGTCCTCGTTGGTCAGCTTGTCCAGCTCGTCGATGATCACCACGACGTGCACCGGCGGCCGGTCGCCGATCCGCAGCAACCGCTTGAGCCAGTTGAGGCTGTGCAGCGGCGCGTCCTTCAGCAGCCGGTTGATCCGCACGAAGTCGTGCTCGACGTCGGAGTCGCTGTAGGCCAGGAAGGACGCCTCGGTGGCCAGCGACTGGGTGGTCTTGAGAGCGCGCTGCATGGTCGGTGTGAGCGAGGCGGCGTTCGGGCCGGTCCCGATGCCGATCTTGGCGGACAGACCGGCGGTCTGCGCCTCCTCGCGGCTCGCCGACTCCTTGGTCGCCACCGACATCGAGGTCCTGGTGTACGCGAGGATGATCGCGTTGCGCACGTCGGCCGGCAGATGGTCCAGCACCCGCAGATCGTTCAGCTCCTCGAACAACCGGCGGGTGACCTTGAACAGGAACTCGTTGCTGGACACCGGCCGGGCCACGTTCAGGCTCACGAACACGTAGGTGCGATCGTCCGGCCTCGCCGCCAGCGCCTCGGTCACCTGCTGGATCATGGTGGACTTGCCGCAGCCCCGGAACCCGCCGATCAGGAAGGCGCCGCCGTCCGAGTGCCGGATGCGCTCCGCCACGCCGGCCACCAGTTCGCGATGCCCCAGATAGGGGATCGGCGCGGTGGCGGAGTGCAGCGGCTCGTGGATGTAGCGGAAGCCGGGATCGACCCGGAACTCCAGCCGGGACGTCACCGGTCGCTCAGCCAGGTCGAATACCACTCGGGGTCGGCGGCTCGCCCGGCGGCCGGCCGGTCGTGGATCTCCGCCGCGTTCCACACGCGACCAAAGGTATCAGCGCCGACTAATGGACCTTGAAAACCTTGCGCGGCTGGGTGACCACCAGGTCGGTGATGACCTCGAAGGCCTCCTCCTCGTCGAGGCGATGGGTGGCGACCAGGCCGGCCAGGAAGCCCGCGTCCAGGCGGCGGGACATGTCGTGCCGGGCCGGGATCGAGCAGAAGGCCCGGGTGTCGTCGATGAAGCCGGAGAGGCGGCTGAATCCGGCGGTCTCGGTGACCGACTCCTGGAAGCGGCGGATCTCCGACGGATTGTCGAGATACCACCACGGCGCCCCGGCATAGACCGACGGGTAGAAACCGGCGAGCGGGGCGATCTCCCGGCTGTAGACGTCCGAGTCGACCGTGAAGAGCACAAGATGAAATCCGGGGTACGTGCCGAAGCGCTCGAGCAGCGGCCGCAACGACCGGGTGAACTCGACAGCGACCGGGATGTCGTGCCCGGTGTCCGGTCCGAAGCGGGCCCCGGTCGCCGTGTGGTGCCCGCGGCAGATTCCCGGATGCACCGTCATCACGAGCCCGTCGTCGCAGCTCATCCGGGCCATCTCGAAGATCATGTGGCGGCGGAAGGCGGTGGCCTCCGCGGGCGTGACCGTGCCGGCCAGCGCCGCCGTGTAGATCCGCTCGGCATCGGGGCGCGCGAGGGGCTCCGTACCCGCGTCGAAGTGGCCGTGATCGGCCGACACCGCACCGTGCGCGACGAAGTAGCGCCGCCGGTCCGCCAGCGCCGCGAGGTAGCCGGCGTAGTCGCCGGTGTCCCCGCCCAGCTCCTTGACCGTGGCCGCCCAGCCGGACCGGCCGACCTCGAGATAGCGATCCGGCCGGAAGGTGGGCACGACCGAGATGTCGGGCAGGGCGCGCAGAGCGGCGTGCGCGTCGAGCTGGTCCGCCGGGTCGTCGGTGGTCGCCAGGAACGAGATGTTGAACCTCTCGAGCAGCGCCTGCGGCCGGTGGCTGGGCTGGGCGAGCTGGGCGGCGATCTCGTCGTAGAGCAGGTCCGCGTTGCCCGCCGACGGCTGGTGGCGGATCCCGAAGATCTCGGCGAGCTCCGACTCGAACCAGTAGCGCACCGGCGTGCCGCGCAGCAGCGGCCAGTTGGCGCAGAGCAGCCGCCACGCCGAGCGGGCCCGGTCCTCCGGCATCGGCCCCTCCCCCACGCCCAGGTCCTCCAGCGACACCCCGCCCGCGTGCAGCAGCCGCGTCAGGTAGTGGTCCGGCTGGATGAACAGCGCCGCCGGGTCGGCGAACGGCGTGTCGTCGCGCAGCATCCGCGGGTCGACGTGGCCGTGCGGGGACACGATCGGCAGGTCACTGACGGCTTGGTAGAGGCGCCGGGCGATCGGCCGGACCGCGGGATCGGCGGGCAACAGCCGATCCGCGTGCGGGGAGAGGGCAGCCATGCGGCTGAGCCTGTTCGCGACGCGACGTGTCGGCAAGCTGTTGCCATCTGTTGCCAGACCCGAGGTGGCAACTGTTGGCAACAGATTGCCTTCACCGGACGTCTCCGGAAACCATCGCGTGACAGTGATGCAGGTCACTGCATGGCGGCGGGTATCCCGAGGAGACGATTCTGATGCGTTACAGGAAAGCGATCGCGCTGGCCGGCGCCACCGTGCTCGTCGCCGCGCTGGCGGCCTGCGGGGGCGGCGACGACGGCGGTGGGGAGGGTGGCGACGGCAAGACCCTCAACGTGCTGATCGGCGCCAACACGCAATATCCGGCCGAGTTCGCCGCGTGGAAGCAGGCGGTCAGCGACAAGTTCAAGGCGCAGACCGGCGCGACGGTGAAGTTCGAGGAGTTCGCCTCCGCGAACGACGAGCTCACGAAGATCCAGACCTCGGTGGTCTCCGGCACCGGCCCGGACGTCTACGCGGTCGGCACCACGCTGACGCCCACCGCCTATTCGACCGGCGCCTTCGTCAAGCTCGGCGACGAACAGTGGACGAAGATCGGCGGCAAGGAGAAGTTCAACCCGGCGACGCTCGGCATCTCCGGGCCGGACGATCAGAACCAGGTCGGCATCCCGTGGGTCAGCCGGCCGTTCGTGATGGCGTACAACACGGAGTTGCTCGCCGCGGCCGGGATCGACAAGCCGGCGACCACCTGGGACGAGTTCGGCCAGCAGGCCAAGCAGCTGACCAAGGAGGGCCAATACGGCCTGGCGATCGCGTACAAGGACAACTTCGACCCGTGGAAGTTCGCCTGGGGCATGTCGGTGACGGCGGGCAACCCGCTGGTCGACGGCAAGACCGCGCGGCTGAACGACCCGATCACGAAGAAGGCGTACCAGACGTACTTCGGCTGGCTGGGCACCGACAAGGTGGTCGACCCGGCGGCCATCGGCTGGACGAACGCGCAGGCGGTGGCCGAGTTCGCCAAGGGCAAGACCGGCTACGTCGCGCTGGTGTCCGGAACCGCCGCCAAGGCGCTGGACTCGGGCGCGGTCAAGGACAAGTGGAAGTTCGCGCTGCTGCCCACCGTGCCGCCCGGCGCGACCACCCGCCCGGCCGGCGGCATCGACGCGGCCAGCATCCTGTCCGGCGACAACCTGCTGGTCGCGGACTACTCCAAGAACCAGGACCTGGCCTTCGAGTTCGTCAAGCTGGTGACCGACCAGGAGGCGCAGCTGGACTACTACAAGGCGGTCGGCAACCTGCCGGCCAACGCGGCGGCGCTGCAGACCCTGGTGTCGGACCCGAAGCTGGGCCCGGTGACCGAGGCCGCGAAGAAGTCGGTGGCGACCCCCTTCACCGGCGCCTGGGGCGACATCCAGCTGGCCCTGACGAACGTCGTGGTGCAGTCGCTGCCCGACCTGTCGAAGGGCGCGGTGAGTGACGCGACGCTGGACAGCCGGCTCGCGGACGCCCAGAAGGCCGCACAGTCCTCATTGGACCGGGCGAAGTAACACGGTGACCACCGAGAAGCGGCGCCGCGGCGTCACCCAGCAGCAGCGCCCGCTGTGGCTGCTCGCTCCCGGCGGGCTGCTGATGACGCTGATCATCATCATCCCGCTGGGGCTGGCCTTCTACATCTCGCTCATCGACCTCGACCAGTACACGCTGCGGCGCTGGCTGGACGCCGACTTCATCGGTCTGAAGAACTTCACCGAGGCGTTCCAGTCCGGCCTGCTGCACTCGATCTGGATCAGCGTCTCGTTCGCCGTGCTGTCCACCATCGCGACGGTCCCGTTCGGGATCGCCGCGGCGGTGGCCACCCAGAACGCCTTCCGCGGCCGCGGCCTGGTCCGCGCGGTCTTCCTGATCCCGTACGTGCTGCCGTCCTTCGTGGTGGCCACGGTGTGGCGGACCATGCTGCAGCCGGACGGCATCGTCAACAACCTGCTGGCCAAGGTGGGTGTCGACGGCGGGCTGTGGCTCAGCGGCCCGAAGTCCTACTGGACGCTGATCCTGGTGGAGATCTGGGCGGCCTGGCCGTTCATCTATCTGATGGCGCTGGCCGCGCTGCAGAGCGTCGACGGCGAGGTGCACGAGGCCTCGGCGATCGACGGGGCGAACTGGTGGCCCAAGCTGCGCTACGTGATCCTGCCCTACCTGCGCGGCCCGGTGCTGCTGGCCTGCCTGCTGGCCACGCTCAACCACATCAACAACTTCACGCTGCCGTTCGTGCTGTTCGGCGCGCCCGCGCCGGACGACGTCAACGTGATGCCGATGATCGTCTACGTGACCAGCTTCCAGAGCCTGCGCTTCGGTCTGAGCGCGGCGATGGCGATCGTGTCGCTGCTGCTCATCGCCATTCCCCTGTTCGTCTACCTGCGTGCGCTCCGGCTGGACGTGCACGAGGACGGAGGCCGGAAGTGACCGCCACCGCCGCCGGCGCGCGCCGGCCCCGACGCCGCCCGGCCGCCGGGGAAGCACATCGGCTGCTGCCCGCGCCGCTGCTGGTGATCGTGCTCGTGGTGCTCTGCCTGATGGTGCTGGTGCCGACCGCGTACATCGTGCTGGCGTCGCTGAACACCGACATCGGCGTGGCCGAGGGGCAGTTCTGGCCGAGCACGTTCACGCTGGACAGCTACAGCCGGATCTGGACCACCGCCGATCTGGACAACGGGCTGGTCAACAGCCTCATCGTCTGCGGGGCCACCGCGGTGGCGTCGGCGCTGCTCGGCACCATCACCGCATATGTGCTGGTCCGCTACACCTTCCTGGGCCGGCTCACCATCCTGCGCGGGCTGGTCGGGCTGCAGAGCGTCCCGGGCACGCTGATGCTGCTGCCGGTCTTCGTCCTCTACTCCTCGGCGGGCAACTACCTGGGGATCGCGATGGTCGGCACCCGCTGGGGGCTCTTCCTGGCCTATCTGACCTTCGCGCTGCCGTTCTCGACCTGGGTGATGGTGACCTATCTGCGCGGGCTGCCGCGGGAGCTCGAGGAGGCGGGCCGGGTGGACGGCGCGTCCACGCTGCGCATCCTGTTCCGCATCATCATCCCGCTGAGCGGGCCGGCGATCGTCGTCTCGGCGATCTTCGCGTTCCTGCTGGGCTGGAACGACGTGCTGTTCGCGAACGTGCTGACCCGGCCGGAGACGCACACCGCCGCGGTCGCGCTGTCGATCTTCGGCGCGACCCAGGAGGGCGGCGCGCTGCCGGTCTACTCGCAGGTGATGGCGGCCGCGCTGGTCACCGCCGCGCCGGTGGTGATCCTCTACCTGGTGTTCCAGCGCTACCTGGTCGGCGGGCTGACGGCCGGCGGGGTGAAATAGATGACCCGGGCGGTGGTGATCGGGCTCGGGACCGTGTCGGTGGTGCACCTGGCGGCCATCGACGCGCTGGCCGGGATCGAGCTCGCCGGCACCGCCAACCGGGACTACCGCGCACTGCTGGACGAGGTGCGGCCGGACGTCGCGCACGTGTGCACGCCGCACGACCGGCACGCCGAGGTGGTGATCGACTGTCTGGAACGTGGCGTCAACGTGCTGGTGGAGAAGCCGGTGGCGCACACCGTCGCGGAGGCCGAGCGGGTGATCGCGGCGGCCGCCGCACACCCGGAGCTGAAGGTCGGGGTGTGCCTGCAGAACCGCTACAACCTGGCGGCTCGGGCGGCCCGCGAGCTGATCGGCCGCCACCGGATCAGCGGCGCGAGTGCGACCGTGCTCTGGCACCGGGACCAGGCCTATTACGACGCCGCGCCGTGGCGCGGGCAGAAGAAGCGCAGCGGCGGCGGCGTGCTGATCAACCAGGCGATCCACACACTCGACCTGCTGGAGTGGCTGCTCGGGGAGGTGACCGACGTCCGCGGCGCCATCGGGCACTTCGGCGGGACCGACACCGACGTCGAGGACACCGCGACCGCCCTGCTCACCCACGCCGGCGGGGCGACCAGCACTTTCTTCGCCACGACCACCAACGTCGCCGACTCCCCCGTCACGATCGAGATCTTCACCGACGACGCGACGCTCACCATCCGCGGCGACCTGACCATCGAACACCGCGACGGCCGGGTGGAGACCGTCGCCGAACCCCGCGCCACCACCGGCAAGGCCTATTGGGGGGCCTCGCACGAACTGCTGATCGCCGACTTCCACCGCACGCTGCACCAGCCCGAGCCGTTCTGGATCGGGCCGCACCAGGGGGCCCGCTGCCTGCGGCTCGTGCACCGCATCTACGACCTGTAGGAGGACCGCGTCCGATGTGGACTCTTTCCGGATTCGCCGACGAGATCTCACCCGATTTCACCGAGCAGTGCCAGGTGGCCTCCGGGCTGGGACTCAGATATGTGGAAGTCCGCAGCGCGTGGGGCGTGAACATCCTCGACCTGGACGACGCGCAACTGGCCCGGATGAAGAAGACCCTGGCCGAACACGAACTCGGCGTCTCCAGCATCGGCTCGCCGATCGGCAAGATCTTCATCGACGAGGACTTCGGCCCGCACCTCGAACGGATGCGCCACGCCGCCGAGGTCGCGCACTTCCTCGGCGCGCCGTACATCCGGATCTTCTCGTTCTTCATCCGGCCGGGCGCGGACCCGGCGGACCATCGGGCCGAGGTGATCGACCGGATGCGCGCGCTGGCCCGGGTGGCCGAGGAGGCCGACCTGATCCTGCTGCACGAGAACGAGAAGGAGATCTACGGCGACATCCCGCGCCGCTGCCTGGACATCGTCCGCTCGGTGGGCTCGCCGCACCTGCGGCTGGCCTGGGACCCGGCGAACTTCGTGCAGGTCGGGATCGAGCCGTACACCGAGGGCTACGCGATCCTGCGGCCGCACCTGGAGTACATCCAGATCAAGGACGCGCGGGCCGCGGACGGCACGGTGGTGCCGGCCGGCGAGGGCGACGGCGAGGTGGCCCGGACCATCCGGGCGCTGCGGCACGACGGCTTCGACGGCTTCTTCTCGCTCGAACCGCACCTGGCCGCGCAACACGCCACCGGCGGGTTCTCCGGCCCCGAACTGTTCACCACCGCCTGGCGGGCCTTCACCGGCCTGCTCACCGCCGAGGAGATCGAATATGCATAGGCTCGCGCTGGTCGGCGCCGGGGTGATCGGCACGCACCACAGCAAGGTGATCGCGTCGCTGGCCGATCGGGTCGAACTGGCCGCGGTCGCAGACGTCGACCTGGACCGGGCCCGCGCCCTTTCGCCTCGCGCCTACGCATCGCTCACCGAGGCGCTGGCCGCGGAGGAGTTCGACGTGGTGGCGGTCTGCACACCGACCGGCCGCCACGGCTCGCTCGCCATCGAGGCCCTGGAGGCCGGCAAGCACGTCATCGTCGAGAAGCCCGCCGAGATCACGGTCGAGCGCACCGACGAGATCATCGAGGCGCAGCAGAAGGCCGGCAAGCTGGTCACGGTCATCTCGCAGCACCGGTTCGACCCGTCCACCGAGACCGTGATGGCGGCCATCGCGCGCGGCGAACTGGGCCGGCTGACCTCGGGCATCGCGTCGATCGACTGGTGGCGCGGGCAGAGCTACTACGACTCCGGCGACTGGCGCGGCACCTGGGAGCTGGACGGCGGCGGCGCGCTGATGAACCAGGGCGTGCACACGGTGGACCTGCTGGTCGCCGCGCTGGGCCGGCCGGTCGAGGTGTTCGCCTATGCCGGCACGCTCGCGCATCAGCGGATCGAGGTCGAGGACGTGCTGACCGCGGTGGTGCGCTTCGAGAGCGGCGCGCTCGGGGTGCTGCACGCGACCACGGCGGCCTATCCGGGGCTGAGCGCGCGGCTGCAGGTGCACGGCGATCGCGGCTCGGCCGTCATCGACAACGATCAGCTCGCCTTCTTCCAGGTCACGGCCGAGGGGGAAACCCCGTCCGAGGCATTGATGGGTACGACCACAGCCCGCGCCGTGCCCACCGCCGGCAGCGACCCGTCGCAGCTCTCGGACGCGCACCGCCACCAGTATCTGAACTTCCTGGCCGCCCTGGACGGCGAGGAGGAGGTCCGGGTGGATCTGCGCACCAACCGGCAGTCGATCGCGGTGATCACCGGCGCCTATGCATCGGCGCGCACCGGAAAGCCGGTGGCGTTGTGAGTCGCGTCGCCGCCAACCCGATCCCCTACTGGTCTGCGGCCGGGAAGACGCGTGAGGTCTTCGAGGAGGCGTTCCGGGACTTCCAGGACATCGGGTTCACCGCGGTGAAGGCCGACGTGCCCGAGGGGATGACGGCCGCCGCCTATCGGGAGTGGATCGCGTCCTTCGGTCTGGCGCCGTCGCTCAGCCTGTTCAACTCGCCGTTCGACGAGACCGTCGACCCGGCCGCCGAAGCGGAACGGGCCCGGCTGTTCGCCGCCGACCAGACGGCGCTCGGGCTGGATCGCACGATGGTGTCCTCGATGTCGCTGCCGGCCCGGCTCGCCCAGCCGGCGATCGGCGCGGACTTCGACGCGGCGCGGCTGGATCGGGCGATCGAGTTCTGCGGCGAGATCTGCCGGGTGCTGCGGGCTGAGGGTTTGCGGCCGCTGCACCACTCGCATGTGGGTGGCGTGTTCGAGACCGAGCACGAGATCACCAAGCTGCTCGACGACCTGGGTCCGGACGTGATCGGCGCCGGGCCGGACACCGGTCATCTGCGGTGGGCGGGGATCGATCCGGCGGCGTTCATCCGGCGTTACGCGGACCGGCTCGGCGGCATCCACATCAAGGACTGCTTCCCCGACCTGCTGGCGCCGCTGCCCGGCGCAGACCCCGACCCCGGCCTTGGCGCCGCCGGCGCCGCCGGCGCTGGCGAGGGTGTTGCCTATATGTGTGCAGAGCAAGCGAAGCGCAGCTATTCCGAAGCTACCGCGACCAAGCGGCTGTGGGCCGAACCGGGTCTCGGGGTGGTCGACTTCGACGCCGTGCTGGCCGCGATCCCGGCGGACTACGACGGCGACTTCATGATCGAGGTGGACGAGCCCAGCGTGGATTCGAAACGCGAGTCGCATCGGATGTCGTTCGACTGGGCGCGGCGCACCCTGGCGTCGCGAGTCAGCTGACGATCGACGGCCTGGTGATCCCGCGGGCCGACGCGGCGCCGGTCGGGCTGCGCTGGGCGGTGGACTGCCGCACCACCAGCCGGGTCGGCAGCACCAGGGGCGTGCCGCTGGGCCGGGCGCCGAGCGACACCGCGATGCAGTTCTGCACGCCGGTGAAGCCCATCCGGTAGAGCGGGGAGGCGATCGTGGTGAGCTGCGGCTCGACCAGTCCGGCGAACACGATGTCGTCGAACCCGACCACGCTCACCTCCTCGGGCACCCGTACGTCGAGTTTGCGGAGGCCCTTCACGATGCCGAGCGCGACCTGGTCGTTGTAGGCCAGCACCGCGGACGCCTCCTGGTGCGCGACCTTGCGGGCGGCGCTCAGCCCGGCCAGCACGTTCGGCTCGTTCGGGCCGATCCGGCGCGCGTCCAGGCCCAGGTCCGCCGCCGCGTCCCGCAGGGCCCGCCAGCGCACCGCGTCCGACCAGCTGGTCTCCGGCCCGGCCACGTAGTGGATGCGCTCGTGACCCAGCGCGCACAGGTGCTCGGCGGCCATCCGGATCCCGCGGTGGCTGTCGTTGATCACGCAGTTGGCCTCCGGGATGGTCCGGTTGAGCAGCACCACGGCCTTGCGCTTGGCGACCATCCGCAGCGCCGCGTCGGACATCCGCGAGCTGGCGATCACGATGCCGTCGACCTGGGCCAGCTCGTGCTCGATGGTCTCCCGCTCGACCTCCGGCGACTCGTTGGTGTGGGTCAGGATCAGCTGATAGCCGGACTCGCGCGCGGCTTCGTAGGCGCCCTTGATGATGTCGCCGTAGAACGGGTTGGTGACGTCCGCGACGACCAGGCCGATGGCGTTCTGCGGCGGGTGCTCGCCGGGTTGCCGGGCGGCCTGCGGCGCGGTGCGGTAGCCCAGCCGCTCGGCCGCCGCGAACACCCGCTGGGCGGTGTCGGCGTGCACCCGGCCGGGCCGCGAGAAGGCCCGGGACACGGTGGAGGCCGCCACGCCCGCCTCGCGCGCGACGTCGTAGATCGTCGGGCGGCCCATCGACACATGGTAGGGGCGGCAAAGTTCCCGCAACAGCTCTGTCATCAGGCGCCGACATATCGGTAGACGGCCCAGGGCAGAATGGGCGTTCGTGGAGATCCGGGTCCTCGGGCCGCTCGAACTGCGCACCGACGCCGGTGAATCGGTGCCGGTGGCGGGCGCGCGGCTGCGTACCCTCCTGATCTTGTTGGCCCTCGACCCGGGCCGCACCGTCGCGTCCGACCGCTTGATCGACGGAGTCTGGGGTGCCGAGCCGCCGGCCGCGGCGGGCAACGCGCTGCAGGCGCTGATCTCCCGCCTGCGCCGCGCCGGACTGACCATCGAAACCGTGGCCACCGGTTACCGACTGGTCATCGCTCCCGAGCAGCTGGACGCCTACCGCTTCGCGCAGATCGCCATGGACCGCCCGGCCGAGGCGCTCGCGCTGTGGCGCGGCGACCTCGAGTTCCCGGAGGCCTCCCTGCCCGAGGCGGTCGGCCTCACCAAGCTGCGGCTCACCGCGCGGCGGCTGGCGCTGGCCGACCGGGTGCGCGACGGCGAGGACGTCACCGCGGAGGTGGACGCGCTGGTCGAGGCCCACCCGCTGGACGAGCCGCTGGCCGCCCTGTCGATGCGGGCGCACGCGCGCGCCGGCCGGCCGGGCGAGGCACTGCGGATCTTCGAGGATCTGCGCCGCCGGCTCGCCGACACGCTCGGCACCGATCCCACCGCCGAGCTGGCCGAGCTGCATCTCGAACTGCTGCGCGCCGACGGCCCGGCGCCGCGCGGCAACCTGCCGGCGCCGGTGAGCAGCTTCGTCGGGCGGGTGGACGACGTGCGCAAGGTCCGGGAACTGCTCGGCGCGCACCGGCTGATCACGCTGACCGGGCCGGGCGGCAGCGGCAAGACCCGGCTGTCGGTCGAAGCGGCCGCGGGCGTCGCGGGCGAGGTGTGGCAGGTCGAGCTGGCGCCGGTGACCGACCCGGCCGAGGTGCCGTCGGCGATCCTCACCGCGCTGCGTCTGCGCAGCCAGATCCTGCTCGGCAAGCCCGGCGGCGGCACGGTGGCCGAGACGATCGACCCGCTGACCCGGCTCACCGAGGCGCTGGCCGGCCGCCGGATGCTGCTCGTGCTGGACAACTGCGAGCACCTGATCGCGGCCGCGGCCCGAGTCGCGCACGAGCTGCTGCGCGCCGCGCCGGAGCTGCGTCTGCTCGCCACCAGCCGGGAGCCGCTGGGCATTCCCGGCGAGCAGGTGTGGCCGGTGGAGCCGCTCGGCCTGCCGCCGGTCGACGCGTCCGCCGACGTGGCGGCCGCTTTTCCGGCAGTCCGGCTGCTGCTCGACCGGGCCGGTCCGGGCCTGATGCTGGACGACCGCAACGCCGGGGCGGTGGTGCGGATCTGCCGGGCGCTGGACGGCATCCCGCTGGCACTGGAACTGGCCGCCGCCCGGCTGCGCGCGCTGCCGCCGGAGGTGATCGCGGACCGGTTGGCCGACCGCTTCCGCCTGCTCACCGCCGGCAACCGGGCCGCGCTCCCCCGCCATCAGACGCTGCGCGCGGTGGTCGACTGGAGCTGGGACCTGCTGCCCGAGCCGCAACGCCGGCTGTGGCGCCGATTCGCGGTGTTCCAAGGTGGCGCGGACCTCACCGCCGTCGAGACGATCTGCGGCGCGGACGTCGACCCGCTCGGCGCGCTGGTGGACAAGTCGCTGCTGACGCTGCACGACGGCCGCTACCGCATGCTGGAGACCATCCGGGAGTACGGCCGGGAACGGCTGGCCGAGGCCGGCGAGGCCGAAGCGGTGCGCCGGGCGCACGCCGCCTTCATGCTGGCCCTGGCCACCGAGGCCGAGCCGCACCTGCGCCGCGCCGAGCAACTGACCTGGCTCGGCCGGCTCAACGACGAGCACGACAACCTGCACGCGGCGGTGCGCGGCGCGATCGAGGCCGGGGACACCGCGACGGCGCTGGCGCTGACCGCGCGGCTGGGCTGGTACTGGTGGCTGAGCGGGCACCGGGCCGAGGCGGCGGCGCTGTCCCGCGACGCGCTGACGCTGACCGGCGACGCGGATCGCGAGGATCGCGCCACCACGCTCACCTTCGCCGCCCTCAACGGGCTGGAGAGCGGGGCCGCGATCGACGAGGTGGTCGGCTGGTTCCACGAGGCCGAGCGACTGGTCGACGAGGGCCCGGTGCACGACTCGGCGCTGCTGCTGGTGGGCCCGATCGGCGCGGTGCTCAACGACGGCGGCGGATCGCGGGCCTTCGCGATGATCGAGGAGCTGCACACCGCCGAGGACCCGTGGCTGCGCGCGGTGGCCACGATGATGGGCGCCCAGCTGCGGCTGAACTACGGGCAGAGCGCCGACGTGGCGATCGCCGAGCTCCGCGAGGCGCTGGAGATCTTCCGGGCCATCGGCGAGCGCTGGGGCATGGGCTTCACGCTCAGCTCGCTGGGCGACCTGGCCGCCGCCCAGGGGGACTTCGCGCAGGCGGTGCGGTGGCAGCGGGACGCGATCGCGCTGGTCCAGGAGGTGGGCATCCACGAGGACATCCCGCAGTTCCTGGTCAAGCTGGCGCACCAGCTGTGGCTGGCCGGCGACCAGGCCGAGTCGCGCCGGGTGCTGAAGCAGGCCCGCGAGTCCGCCGCGGAGATCGGGCTGGGCGAGGTGATGGGCTCGGTGGAGTACAGCGCCGCGACCATCGCCCGGATGGAGGGCGACCTGGCCACCGCCCGCGAGCGGATGGTCGTCGCGACCGAGAAGATGGACCGCAAGACGTTCGCCCGCCAGTTCCGCGCGATCGTCCGGTCCAGCCGCGGGCTGATCGAGGCGGCCGACGGAGACCTGCCCGCGGCCCGCCGGCTGCACACCGACGCGCTCGAGTTCGCGGTGGGATCCAACGACCAGCCGGTGATGGCCGTGGTGCTGGTCGGCATCGCGGACCTGGCGTTGCGCGAGGGCGACCCGGCGCAGGCCGCGCGCATGCTCGGCGCCGCCGACGGGATCCGCGGCTCGATCGACCGCTCGGTGCCGGACGTCGATCGGATCAGCGCCGAAGCCCGCGCCGCACTGGGCGACGCGGGCTTCGAGGCGGCCTATTCGGAGGGCAGATCGGTGACCCCGTCGACCGCGATCGAAGCGGCCGGGCTACACCCTCCGCCGGAAGGCCCAGATGGACAGCGGCGCGAAGACCACCAGCAGGCCGGCCGCCCAGAGCAGTGACTGGGTCACCGGCCCGGCCACCGGACCGCCGCTGAGCAGCCCGCGGGTGGCGTCCGCGAGCACGGTCACCGGGTTGACCTTGACCCAGGCCTGCAACCAGCCCGGCATGCTCGCGGTCGGCGCGAACGCGTTGCTGGCGAAGGTCAGCGGGAAGATCAGCGCGAAGCCGAAGATCTGCACCTTCTCCGGCGCGCTGACCAGCATGGCCACCAGCACCGACATCCATGAGGCGCAGAAGCCGAAGAGCACCAGCAGACCGATCGCGGCGGCTACCTCCAGCGGGCCGGTGCCGATCCGGAAACCGAGGATGATCCCGACGACCAGCAGGAGTGCCACCGCCCACGCCTGCTTGACCAGGTCGGCGAGGATCCGCCCGGCGAGCGGCGAATACCGCGCGATGGGCAGCGACCGCAGCCGGTCGAACACACCCTTGGTCAGGTCGGTGTTCAGCCCGACGCCGGTGTTCATGGTGGCGAACAACAGGTTCTGCACGGTGATGCCGGCCAGCCCGAAGGTCAGGTACTCCCCCGGCGAGCCGGAGATCGCGCCGCCGAACACGTAGGTGAACAGCAGCAGGAACATCACCGGCTGCACGCTGAAGTCGATCAGCTCGAACGGGTTGTGCTTGATCTGCACCAGGGTGCGCCAGGCCAGCGTCCCGGTGTGCCGCACGCCGGCGACGGCGGTGACGGTGGTCATGCGTCGGCTCCTTCCTCGGCGGGGTGCCCGGTGAGGCTCAGGAAGACCTCGTCCAGGCTGGGACTGCGCAGGGCGAGCTCGCCCACCACCAGACCGGCGTCGTCCAGACGCCGGACCAGGGCCGCGAGCGCACCGGGGTCGGTGACCGGCGCGGAGATCACGTCGCTGCGGACGTCCACCGGGCCGGCCGCGATCTGGCGGACCACGGCGGTGAACTTCTCGGTGTCGTTGAGATCGGCCGGTCGCACGGTCAGGGTCTGCGCGCCGGCCTGCGCCTTGAGCTGATCGGCGGTGCCGGTCGCGATCACCCGGCCGTGGTCGATCACCACGATCTCGTCGGCCAGTTGGTCGGCCTCGTCCAGATACTGCGTGGTGAGCAGCACGGTGACGCCGTCCGCGACCAGGCCGCGGATGATCGCCCACACGTCGTTGCGGGCGCGCGGGTCCAGGCCGGTGGTGGGCTCGTCCAGATAGAGCATCCGCGGCCGGCCGACCAGGCTGGCGGCCAGGTCCAGTCGGCGGCGCATGCCACCGGAGTACTTGCCGGCCGCCCGGTCCGCCGCGTCGCTGAGATCGAAGCGGGCGAGCAGTTCGGCCGCGCGGGCCCGGCTGTCCCGCCGGGACATCCCGAGCAGCCGGGCGATCATGATCAGGTTCTCGGTGCCGTTGAGTGTCTCGTCCACGGACGCGTACTGGCCGGTCAGGCCGATCTGCTCGCGGACCTGGTGGGCCTGCTTGACGACGTCGAAGCCGCCGACCGTGGCGTGCCCGGCGTCCGGCCGGATCAGGGTGGCGAGGACGCGGACCGCGGTGGTCTTACCGGCGCCGTTCGGGCCCAGCAGGCCGAGCACCGTGCCGCTGCGCACCGCAAGGTCGACGCCGTCGAGGGCCACGGTGTCGCCGAAGCGCTTGACCAGCCCCTCAGCGACGATCGCGTGAGTCATCGAGTTTCTCCCGTCGTGTGGGTTACGACGGAAGACTGCGCCCAGCCGCTGACACGACGCTGATGTGTCGGCGGGCGCCGTGTCAGCCGGTGTCAGCGAAGCTTGCCCAGCCGCAGGGTGTTGGGAGGGGGCGCGAGCTTGTGGGGGGTGGAGGTCAGGGGCAGCCAGATCAGGAAGGCGACGGTGAAATAGACATAGAGGTTGCTGCCGATCAGTTCCAGGGGTGGGCGGGGGCGGGGTTCCCAGACCCAGAGCAGGCGGGACGTCATGACCACGTAGGCGGCGACGGCCAGCCAGAGCAGGCGGCGGCGGGTCAGGCCCTCGTCGACCAGGCGGATCAGGGCCGGCAGCAGCCACACGCAGTGGTGCACCCAGGTCACCGGGCTGATCAGGCAGCCCAGGACGCCGGTCAGGGCCAGGCCGCCGACGATGTCGTCGGGGGTGCGGTGCACGCGCCACGCCCAGAGAGCAAGCGCGGTCAGGACCAGGGCGATCCAGACGTACGAGGCGACCGGGTCGATCGGCAGCCTCGCCACGTAGCCCCGCAGGGACTGGTTGGACAGGAAGGACAGCACGCCGACGCGGTTGGTGTCCCACAGCGCCGAGGTCCAGAACTCGCGGGACTGGTCGGGGAAGAGCAAAGCTGCGAGGACGGTGGCCGCGGTGGCCGTACCCATGGCAGTGAAGGCCGCCCGCCAACGGCGGGTGACCAAAAGGTAGAGGATGAAGACGCCGGGCGTGAGCTTGATCGCCGTGGCCAGGCCGATGCCGACGCCCGCCCAGCGCCGGCCGCGGCTGAGCCCGAACAGCAGATCGGCCGTGACCAGGCAGAGCAGCAGCGTGTTGACCTGGCCGAAGGTGATCGTCTCGCGGACCGGCTCGAACGAGACGGCGAGGCAGTAGGCCACCGCGAACGCGAACCACGGCGTCCAGCCGAGGCGGCGGACCATCGGCCCGATCAGCCAGTGCACCAGCAGGCCGGTGGTGACCAGCGTGCCGAGGGTGGCGATGATCAGCACGAGCGGGAAGGGCAGGAACGCCATCGGCGCCATCACCAGGCCGGCGAACGGCGGATAGGTGAAACCGTACGGCGTGCCGGGCCGCAGCCAGTCGTAGACCATGCCGCCGTCGCGGAACCAATATTGCACCGCGCCGTAGTAGACCCGGCTGTCGAAGAACGCGTTGCGGGTCTCCGCCAGCCACACGATCACGACCGTGACGACCACCAGGCCGGCGACGATCGCGATCCGCTTCCTCAAGCTCGGATCCTTCTGACGAGCAGGACCAGCAGCAGAGCCGTCATCGCGATCGCGCCCTGCGCTTTCGTCGCCAACGCGAGGTTGTAGCCGTCCGGAAGACACAGCGCGGAAGCTACCGCACACGGCACGACCAGCCAGAGCGTGTCCCTCCGCAGCGTGGCGGCGAGCACGGCGAGCGGCCAGGTCAGATACCAGGGATGGAAGACCGGCGCCAGGACGACCGTGGCGGCCAGGGCCAGCCCGGCGCCGAGCAGCGGATCGCCGGTGCGCGACCGCCACCAGAGCACGACCAGCACCACGACCAGGCCGGCGATGCCGAGGGCGCGGGTGACCGGCACGGCGTCAAACGGAAAGCCGAACAGGTCGATCGTCATCCCCAGCGCGGTGGACGGTGAGGTCCACTGCACCGAGACGCCGCTGCCGGAGAGCCCGCGGATCCACCCGATGCCGAGCAGCGACGCGAGGCCGAGCGCGGCGACCGCTCCCCCGCCGAGGAACCACCGGCGACGACCGGGCGGCGCGAGCAGCATCGCGAACGGCAGCACCACGACCGCGGTGGCCTTCACCCCGATCGCCAGGCCGATCAGCACGCCGGCCGCGACCAGGATCCAGGTCTTCTCGCGGAGAGCCAGCGCCAGCCCGGCGACCAGCAGGCCGACCATCACCGCGTCGTTGTGCGCGCCGGACACCAAATGCACGGCGACCAGCGGGCAGGCCAGCGCGAGCCACACCGCCCTCGGAAGGGGAACGGCACGGCGGCGGGCCAGGGCCGGCAGGCTCACCGCGATCAGCACCACGCCGAGCACCGCGATCAGCCGCAGCACGACCAGCGCGCCGGTGAGCGAACCGGTCTTCGCCGCGACGGCCGCCAGGATCAGAAAGACCGGACCGTAGGGCGCGGGCGAATCGCGCCAGGTCGGCGCGACGGCATCCGTCCAAGGACAACCAAGCTGCTGTACGCCCGCCGAATACGGATCGTGCCCGGCGGCGAGAGCCCAGCCCTGGCACGCATAGGAGTACACGTCGTAGCTGCCCATCGGCAGCACCACCAGCAGCGGCAGGACCCAGAGTCCGGCCGTCACATAGGCCCACCGGGCGTCCGTCACGACCGACCGGCCGAGCACCCAGGCGCCGATCAGCAGCAGCGTCCCGAGCAGCCAGCACAGCGGGGTGAGCACGCCGTCGTCGCCGGCCAGAATCGTGCGGGCGGTCATCGTCGGCGCCCACGGCCGGTCCGCGCCGTGCCCGGCGGCGGCCACCGCGAGCAGCAGACTTCCGGTCAGCCCCGCGTAGCGGATCACGGCGGGGCGGCGCATGGCGGCCACCCTACATTGGGCTTCATCTGGGGTTTTCCGCCGCGGGTAAGCTCAGCGGTCTTCATCTGGGGTTTTCCGCCGCGGGTCAGCTCAGCGGTCTTCATCTGGGGTTTTCCGCCGCGGGTCAGCTCAGCGGTCTTCATCTGGGGTTTTCCGCCGCGGGTCAGCTCAGCTGACGCCGAGCGACCACCGGTAGGGTCGGCGGGATGTGGGCGCGGCGACGGCTGGAGTGGGTCACCGCCGGGTGGGCGGCGCTCCTCGGGGTCGCATACCTGGTGCTGCCGCCCATGGGTTCGGACCTGTCCGCGCAGGTCGCACGGGCCGGCTTCTTCGCCGCGCACGACTACACGCCGGTCGACCTGCACTGGTACGGCGGGGTCAACCAGCTCGGCTACAGCCTGGTGTCACAGCCCGTGATGGCCACGCTGGGTGTCCGGGTGACCGGCGCGCTGACCCTGGTCGCCACCGCGCTGCTGCTCGCGGTGCTGATGCGGCGCACCGAGGCGCGGCGGCCGTGGCTCGGCGCGCTGATCGGCGCGGCCTGCGTGGCCGGCAACCTGGTCTCCGGCCGCACCACCTATGGCCTGGGCGTCTGTGCCGGGGTGGGCGCGGCGCTGCTGCTGACCTATCGGCGCGGCGGGTGGGCGGCCGCGCCAGTGGCCCTGCTCGCCGCCGCGATCAGCCCGGTGGCCGGGCTGTTCGTCGGCCTGGCCGGGGCGGCGCTGCTGCTCAGCGGCCGGATCCGGAGCGGGCTGCTGCTCGCGGTGCCGGCCGCGATGCCGGTCGGGCTGGCGGCGGTGCTCTTCGGCGACGGCGGCTGGATGAACATCAGCCGCGCGGACACCGTGCGGGCGGTGGTCGTGAGCCTCGCGGTGGCGGTGCTGGTGCCGCTGCGCCCGGTGCGGATCGGCGCCGCACTGTCCGCCGCCGGGGTGTTGCTGGCCGGCCTGGTGCACACGCCGGTCGGGCTCAACGCGACCCGCCTGGCGATCATGTTCGCGCTGCCGGTGCTGGCGGCCTATGCGGTGCTGCCCGCCGTCCGGTGGACCCTGGCGCCGGTGCTGGTGGTGGCCGCGGCGGTGCAGCCACCGGTGGTGGTCGGCGACCTGCGGGACATCGGCAACCGCACCGCCGATCCGGCCTATTTCGAGCCGCTGCGCGCGCAACTCGCCCGGCTGCCGCTGACCGGCCGGCTGGAGGTGCCGCCGACCCGCGACTACTGGGAGGCGGCGCATCTGCCGGACGTGCCGCTGGCCCGCGGCTGGCTGCGACAGGCGGACATCGACCGCAATCCGCTGTTCTTCACGGTCGTCCCGGGGGCGCCCGGCACCGGGGTGCCGCTCAACGCCGACACCTATCGGGAGTGGTTGTCCGAGCTGTCGGTGCAATATGTCGCGGTGCCCGACGCGGAGCTGTCCTGGTCGGGCCGGGCGGAGGCGGCGCTGGTCACCGGCGGCCTGCCCTACCTGCGCGAAGTGTGGTCGGGCCCGGACTGGCGGCTCTACGCGGTGGCCGATCCGCAGCCGATCGTGGCGCCGCCGGCCGTTCTGGTGTCGCAGGACGCGGCGTCGCTGACCTTCGACGCGCCGGTCGCCGGGGACGTGATCGTGCGGGTCCGGCACTACCGCTGGCTGCGCTTGACGCCGGCCGCGGTGGTCGAGCCGTCCGGGGTGTGGACCCGCATCCGGATCCCCACCCCCGGCCGCTACACGCTTACTTCTTGACCCGGTAGAGCAGGTGCGTGACGCCGACGCCCTCGACGACCGAGATCGGGCCGTCGAGCAGCAGCGGCTTGACGCCCAGCGAGGGGAAGAACGGGGTGCCCGCGCCGAGCAGCACCGGCGCCAGGTCGACGCCGATCTCGTCGATCAGCCCGGCGTCCAGCGCCTGCTGCGCCATCTGGCCGCCGTTCACCGCGACGTTCTTGTCGCCGGCGATCTCGCGGGCCTTGGCCACCGCCGCCTCGATGCCGCCCTCGGTGACGAAGACGAAGTTCTCGTCGTCCTCCGGCCGGTCGTCGGGCCGCTGGTGGGTGAGCACCACCGTGGTGCAGTCCAGCGGGTGCCGGCCACCCCAGGCGTTGGTGAAGTCGTAGAGGTGCCGCCCGACCAGCAGGCAGCCGATGCCCTCGGTCAGCTCCCGCCAGTGCTCGGCGCTCGCCTTCGAGGTGCGGAAGGTCATGTCCGCGTGGCCGGTCGGGATCTCCACGTCGCCGTTGCTGTACCACTGGAACAGCAGGTCGAAGCCGCTTTCGCCGGGGCCCGCGATGTAGCCGTCGATCGACATCGTGGCGCCGGTCATGATCTTGCCCATCTCGGTTCTCCTTCGCTGGGTTCTCCTTGCCTACACCCAGGGGTCGGAGACGGACTCAGCTTCTCGACATCGCCGTCCCGATTTCTCGCATCGAATTCATGACGGCGGGGGTGGCATCGCCGGCCGTGGGGTCCCAGTTGGCCAGCACGGCATATCCCAGCAACCCCGCCGAGCTGCGCAGATAGCCCACGTCGGCGCGGATCGCGGTGTCCGTGCCGGTCTTGTTGCGCAGCGGGGTCGCGACGTGCGCCAGCGGATCGAGGTGCAGGGCGGAGGCCACCATCGACAGATCGGTGTTCAGCGCCAGCCAGCGGTCCAGCCGCTCGGACACGGCGGCCGAGATCAGCTTCCGCCGTCCGATCCGGAGCATCAGGCCGGCCAGCTCACGCGCCGACCCGTGTGACAACCGGGTGGTGTCCCCGGGCGCGCGGAAGCCGCGTACCCGGTCGTTGAGCGCGGTGTGCTCCAGCCCCAGCGCCGCGGTCAGCGCGGTGACCCGGGGCAGCCCGACGCGGTGCAGCAGCACGTTGGTGGCGTAGTTGTCGCTGACCGCCGCGACCAGCACGGCCACGTCGGCGACCGGCAGCGCGTCCACCGCCAGGTGCTGCCAGAGCCCGGAGTCGGCGACCGCCACCGCCGGATCGCGGGGCAGCATCTCGCGCTCGTCGAGGTCGCCCTCCTCGATCTGCCGGGCCACCTCGGCGAGCAGCAGGATCTTGCCGATGCTGGCGGTGGAGAGCCGCCGGCCGGGGTCGTGCGCGGCCTCCGCGCCGGGCCGCCCGGTGACGGCGATCGACCAGCTCACCTGCGGCGTCGCCGCTGTCACCCGGCCGATCGTCTCCCGAATGTCGCTCATCCGGCCATCATCGCGCAGGCGCCTTCTCGTCCTCCTCTTCGCGCGGCCCGGTCGGCGTGCGCGCCGTCGGCTGCTTGTCCGGCGGCAGGTTGCGCAGCAGAGCCTCGGCCATCTGCTTGAACTCGGCCTCGGTGAAGCCGAGCTTCACGTCCCAGAGCTTCGCGCCCTCCGGCCCGAACGTGGTCAGCTGCGGGCTCTGCTGCATCTTGTCGAGGGCGAGCTGCTGGGTGATGTCGGCGCCGAGGCCGCGCTTGCCCTCCAACTGGAAGACCTGCGTCGTGGACTTCTGCTCGCCCACCGCGCGCAGCTCGGTGACGGCCCTGGTGAGCTGGCCGGACGCCTCGGTGGGGGTGTTGTGGGCGCCGGTCTTGGCCTCGGCCAGCTCGAGGATGGCCAGCCGCCCGTCCGGGCCGGGCTCGACCACCATCGTGTCGACCTCGCCGACGGCCCGATAGATCTGGCCGTCCTTCTCGAACATCTTGGCGGTCTCCCCGCCGACCTGCTTGTCGATGTCCTTGGCCGACATCCGCCCTTCCTTGGTGAGCCGGGCGCGCTCGGCCTTGGCCCACTCGCCCACCGACTTCACGTCCGGCAGCAGGCGCATCAGCCCGATGTTGCTCAGGAATCTGACCTTCGGCCGGGTCGCGTACTGCGCGCGCAGGATCGATCGCTGCAGCGCCTCCCCGATCGCTCCCTGCGTCTCGGTGGGGCGGAAGTCCGCCGCGGTCTTGCGGACACCCTCCACGGCCTTGCGGAGCATCTGGGCGATCGCCTTCGCGTCGCCGCGCGCGATCGCGTCCTGGAACTCGGCGGCGTCCCACTTGCCGAGCTCCTTGAGCACCTGCTCGATGACCTGACCCTGCTCCTGCTGCACGGTCTTGCGCAGGGCCGCGTCCTTGAACGTCTCGGCCAGGATCAGCCGGGCCCGGGCCATCTCGAACTGCGCCTCGGCGAGCCCCGCCTTGGCCGCCGCCTGGGCCTCCTTGGTCATCGCCCGTTCCGCCAGCATCCGCAGCGGTGACTTGCTGCCCTCGACCGCGGCCAGCACCTTCTCGGGCGGCGTCTTGGCCCGGAAGTTCGCCAGCCCGGTCCGGGCCGGCTCCGGCAGCCGGGCGGCCAGGGTGTCGAGCACCTGTGCGGGGGTCGCACCCTCGCCGGCTGCCGCACGGGCCTCGGCCACCGGGTGCGGGCCGGTCTCCGGCGCGAGCGCGGCGCCGCTGCCGGGCTCGGCCTTCGCCGCGTCCAGCTTGTTCTGTGCGCGGGCGAGGTCCATCTCGGCGCCCTTGCGGGCCAGCTTGGGGCCGGCCTTCTTGCCGATCCGCCACATCACCACGAACATCATGATGTCGAAACCGATCGGCCCGATGCGCTTCAGGAACGCCTCGCCGGCCGCCTTCAGCTCGGCGGTCGAGGTGGCGGTGGTGCTGGCGTCGGAGAGGTCCGACCAGGCCACCGCGAAGCCGTAGATGTCCTCGATGGCGAACTGGCTGAGCATCACCGCGGTCAGCACCCCGGCCGCGATCTTGGTGACCCAGCTCGGGTCCGGCGTCAGCCACAGTCCGACGTAGATGCCCATGCTGACGACCAGCGTGACGAGAAACTTCGGGTCGGTGAACGCGTTCTTCGCCGCCTCGGCCAGCTCGCCCAGCACCGTGTTGTCGGCCAGCCGGAGCGCCATCATGATCTTCTGGCCGGAGCTGATCCGGTTGAAGTCGATCTTCTTGTCGGAGGCCGGGCCCGGGGTGCTGCGCGCGTAGTCCAGCAGCAGCTTGCGGTCGACCGGGCTGAGATTGCGCCACCCGGGGTCGTACTTGAACTCCTTGTCGTAGTCGGCGTCCGACTCGAGTTTGTCCGGGCCCGCCTGGTCCTTGGTCATGGCCAGGAAGGCGCCGTAGTCGTTGACGATCTTCTGCAGCACCGCGGTGGTGACCTTGCCGCCCTTCGAGGTCTTGAAGTACCCCTCGATCTTGTCGCGGTTCTGCTCGAGGAAGTGCGCGAACCTGATCCAGGACTCGCCGGTGGTGCCGAACTTCGGGTCCACCACCATGGCCCGGAGCACCTTGAAGAGGCGGACCGTCTCGGCCGGGCTCTCGGTGCCGGCCAAGCCGCCCGCGCCCTTCATCAGGCGGGCGATCTCGCGCCAGACCTCCTCCTCCTCGGCGGTCAGCCGGACCGCGTCCTCGTCGCCCGCGCCCTGCGGGTCGGCGCCGCGGCCGGCCTGGTCGGACTGCTGCGAGCCGGCGCCGTCCCCCTTGTCTGCCTGGCCGGCGCCCTTGTCGCCGCCGCCGATGCCGTCGCTGTCCCGGCTGCCGCCACCGCCGTCCCGCTCGTCCTGGCCTTCGCTGCCGTCCTGCCGGGTCGCCGGGCCGTCGCTCGACCCGGGACGCCCGGCCACCACGCTGAACCGGAACGACGCCGCCTTGGTCAGCTTGGTGCCGGGCGGATCCGTCCACTCCACCACGAAGCCCTTGCTGTTGGCCGTGCCACCGATCGGGGGCGTCGATGTGGTGCCGCTCACCGCATAGGTGCCCTCGCCGGGCTTGCCGTTGAAGCTCGCCTTGAGCGTCACCGTCTCCTTGCCGTCCAGCTCGAGCACCACGATGTCGCGGTCGACGAAGAGCGTGACCTGGGTGATCGTGTGCCGCGCCACCTTCGGCGCCGGCCCGGCGCCACCGGCCGGCGCGCGCATCACCTGCGCGACCGCGCGGTTTCCCGCGGTGGCCTGCAGCCGCAGGATGTCCGCGTAGGGAGCCGGCGCGGGCTGGTCGTGGACGACCGGCGACCGCGGCTCGACGGCCGGCGCCGGCTCGAGGTCCTGCTTCCTGTCGCTCACCGCGACAGCCTCGTCTTCCCTGATCAACCTCGCTGTCATCCAGCTGACATCGTCCACTGTGGGGGCACCGCGGCCGCCGACGCGGGCGTATGGTGCCGGGATGGCGATCGTTCACGGGCCGGAGCCGTGGATGGTCCGGATTCTCGACGAGCGGGGCGCAGTGTGCGGCGCCGGCCTGCTCGTCGCCGCCGACCGCGTGCTGACCTGCGCACACGTCGTGCCCGCGGCGCCGATCGTCGACTTCGTCGACCCGCCCGGCTCGGGCCGCTCCCGGGCCACCCCGGTCACCGGCGGCTTCTTCCCGCCGTCACCGACCCAGCTCGGCGACATCGCGTTGCTCGCGCTCGAGACGCCGCAACCCGGCCGCCGCACCGCCCGGCTGCGGCATTTCCCGGTGGGCCAGGTGGAGAGATTCCGGGCATACGGGTTCCCGCACGCCGACGAGATCGGTGTCTGGGCGGTGTCCACCCTGGTCGGCAAGGCCGGACCGGGCGGCGAGTGGATCCAGCTGCACAACGCCGGCGGCGGCCCGGTGCGCCCCGGCTTCAGCGGCGCGGGCGTGCTGGCCGAGGGCTACGACCACCTGGTCGGCATGATGGTCGCCGCGCACCCGGCCGACGACCAGGCGTTCATGATCCCGGTCCGCACCATCGCGCGTTACCTGCCCGGCGTGCCGTGGATCGTCGGACCGGCCGCGGTCGCCGCCGAGTTCGCCGGGTGGCGGCCGACCCGCACGCCCGACGTGGCGACGCTGCGCGAGGTGTCCGAGTTCGTCGCCGGCCCGTCCGGCGCCAACGTGCGGGTGCTGGTGAGCGGGCCCGACGACTCCCCCGGCACCGCCGCGGTGCACGCCGCGGTGATGTCGTCCGACCAGGTCACCGGCGGGGTGGACCTGATGGTGGACTGCGCCGGGCGCACGGTCGCGGAGATCGTGCGGCGGATCGCCGACCGGGCCGGCGTCGAGCCCCGGCACATCGCGGACGAGCACGCGCCGCCGATGACGATCGTGGTGAGCCGGGTGGACCGGGCGGTGGATCCGGCCGGGGTGCTGCGGTCGGTCGTGCATCCGCTGAGCGAGCGGGACCGAAACCGGATCCTGCTGACCTTCGGCGAAGAGCACTCCGCGGCGCTGCCGCTGGCCCGGTCGATCGAGAAGGAGCGGTCGTCCCGGCCCACCGCCGAGTTGACCGCCGCCGGCGCCCGGGTCGCCGAGGCGCGGCTGGCCGAGCGCACCACGGCAAAGCTGCACCGCCGGGCGGACTCGCTGGTGCGCGGGCTGCTGCCGCCGGTCCCCCGGGCGCCGGAGCTGCGCCGGGAGCTGGCGGCGCTGACCGCGGCGGCACGTGCCGGGCAGGACGTCGGCGCGGCCGCCGCGAGCCTGCGGGACCGGGCCGGCGAGGCGGTCGCGGACGCGCTGGCGGACGGCGACCGGCTCGCCGCGGTGCTCGCCGCGCACGCCGACCTGCGCGGGCTGCTGTCGTCCTATCAGCAGCTCAGCGCGCAATACGGGCACGCCGAGGACGCCACCCTGACGGCGCTCTACCGGCGGGCCTATGCGCTGCTGCACGACGGGCCGGCGGATCAGGCGACGGCGGAGGCCGCGGTGGACGAGTTCGCGGCGGCGGTCCGGGCGATGCGCCCATGAGGTGCCCACGGGCGGGGTGCGCCGGCACGGTCGATGACACCGGCTTCTGTGACACGTGTTTTCGGGCCGCTGTGGTCGTACCCGAAGAACCGGTCTTCGCGGTGCCCACCGCCGGCGTGCACAGTGCGGACTGCCCGCTGGCCGCCGGGGCGGACGCGGCCGGGAGCTTCGACGTCGCCGGGCTGGTGCCGCTGCCGGTGCTGGTCGCCTCCGATCCGACCAGCCGGCTGATGGACGGCACCGAACTGCTCAGCTCGCGCCGACGGTGTGGCTGGCAGGGCTGCGATGGCGAGATCGGCGGGAGTTACCGGGGGCAGCCGGGCCTGCTCGAGGGTGGTTGCGACAAGTGCGGGCATCCCTATTCGTTCCAGCCCAAGCTCAAGAAGGGGGACCTGGTCGCGGGGCAATACGAAGTGATGGGCCCGCTGGCGCAGTCCGGTTTCGGCTGGGTCTATCTGGCCCGCGACCGGCATCTCGACGGCAACTACGTGGTCCTCAAGGGACTGATCAACGCGCACGACAGCCGGGCCGCGGAGATGGCCGTGCGGGAGCGGCAATACCTGACCCGGCTGCATCACCCCAACATCGTGCGGATCTACAACGCCGTCACGCACGCCGACGCCGACACGGCCGAGCACACCGGTTACATCGTGATGGAATATGTGGACGGTCCGTCGCTGGACGAGGTGCGGCGCACGGCGCGGTCCTGCCCGATGGGCTGCGGGCGGCTGCCGCTCGAGCACATCCTGGGCATGGGCCACGAGATCCTCGCCGCGATGGACTACCTGCACGGCCAGGGGCTGCTCTATTGCGACATGAAGCCGGCCAACGTGATGCGCGGCAGCGACCGGATCACGGTGATCGATCTGGGCGGCATGAGCGAGATCGCGGCCGCCAACCGCGCCTCGGTCGGCACCCGGGGCTACCAGGCGCCGGAGGCCGAGATGCAGTCCCGCGGCGCGACGGTCAAGTCCGACGTGTTCACGCTCGGCCGCACGCTGAAGCGGCTGTTCGAGGACGCCGGCCGGGCCGAGGACGTGCCGCCGGTCGCCGCCGAGTCCTTCCGGCAGCTGCTGCGCCGGGCCACCGACGAGGACTACCCGCGCCGGTTCGCCTCCGCCGCCGAGATGTCCGAGCAGCTGCTCGGCGTGCTGCGCGAACTGCTCTCGCTGCGTGACCGGGCCGAGCACGCGGCCGCGTCGCTGCTCTTCGCGCCGACCGCCGCGGTGATCGACGGCGGGCTGGGCGCGGTGCCGCCGCTGGAGCGCTGGACCGCCACCCGGTTGCCGGCCGGCATCGCCGATCCGCCGTCCAACCGCTCGGTCGCGCTCGGCCTGCCGATCCCCCGGATCGACCCACACGACCCGGGTGCGCGCTTCCTCGGCAGCGGCGTCCGGCACGACCCCCGCGACCTGATCGCCCGCCTCACGCAGGGCGACGACGACTCGGCCGAGCTGTGGTTGCGCGGTTGCCGGGCGCACCTCGAGCTCGGCGACACGGCGCCGGCCGAGCTGTGCCTCCGCGCCGCGGAGACAACCCTGGGCGGTACGCCCGGAGCGTGGCGGCTGGAGTGGTACAGCGGTCTGCTGGCCTTCGCGAGCGGCGACATCGCGGCCGCTCGCGGGGAGTTCACCGCGGTGCGCGACTTCTGGCCCGGTGAGGTCGCGCCCAAGCTGGCCCTCGCGCTCTGCGCCGAGCGCTCCGGCGACTCCGAGGACCTCTTCCGAGCGGTGTGGCTGCGCGACCGGTCGCAGACCAGCGCCGCGTTCGGGCTGGCCCGGCTGCGGTTGCGGGCCGGTGACCGGGCCGGCGCGGCGGCCGTGCTCGACGAGGTGCCGACGATGTCCCCGCATCGGGACGCCGCCCGGATCGCCGCCACCCGCGCCTTCGCCGAGGCGCTGCCGGACCGGCCGGCCGAGGCGGACGTGTCCGAGGCGGCACGGCGGCTGCCCGAGTTGCGGCTGGACGGCGGCGACGCGAGACGCCGGCTCACCGCCGTCATCCGGCAGGCCGCCTTCGAGACCTCTTCGTCGCCGGACCAGGACACGGCGAGGCGGCTCGAGCTCTCCTATCGGGAGCTGGCCGCACAGGCGCGCACGCCGCGCGACCACGAGATCCTGGTCGACCTGGCCAACCGGGTGCGGCCGCGGACCCTGCTGACCTGGTGGCGGTGATGGACGAATTCGGCCTGGTGATCAGCGACCACAAGCACGTGGCGCTGGGCGTGACCGAGGTGCGTGCGGTGCTCACCGTGACGGCCGGTGCTCCCACGTCCGGCGGCCCGCCCGCCGCTCTCGCCGAGGTCATCGTCGTGGACACGTCCGGGTCGATGATGGTCGGTCCCAAGATGGCGGACGCCCGCCGGGCCACGGTGGAGGCGGTGGACGCGCTGCCCGACGGCGCGTTGTTCGCGGTGGTGGCCGGCGACCAGGACGCCCGGATGGTCTACCCGCTGATCCAGGAACTCGCGGTGGCCGGGCCGCGGACCCGTCGCGAGGCGCGGTCGGCGATCAAGAAGCTGCGGGCGTACGGCGGGACGGCGATGAGCACCTGGCTCAACCTGGCCCGGTGGCTGCTCGTCGACCAGGGCTACGACGTGCGGCACGTGACGCTGCTGACCGACGGCCGCAACGCCGAACGAGCCGGGCACCTGACTCGCGCGCTGGCCGAGTGCCGGCACGTCTTCCAGTGCGACGCCCGCGGCATCGGCGCCGACTGGAACGCGCGGGAGCTGATCGGCATCGCCGAGGCGCTGCGCGGCCAGGCCCGGGCGGTGACCGGCGACAGCGACCTGGCCGCCGAGTTCCGGGCGATCATGCGCACCTGGACCGCCAAGTCGGTGCCCGAACTGGTGCTGCGGCTCAAGCTCAGCCCGTTCGCCGAGCTCAAGCACCTGCGTCAGGTGCATCCGGTGAAGGCCGACCTGGCCGCGCACCTGCGGCCGGTCGCGGACGGCGCGCTGGAGGTCGCCACCGGCGCCTGGGCGCCCGGCGAGCAGCGCGACTTCGACCTGTGCGTGGACGTGGGCGACACCGGCGACCTGAGCGAGGATCTGCTGGCCGGGCGCATCGATCTGCTCACCGACGGCCGGCGGCAGGGCGCGCCGGCGCTGGTGCTGGTGCGCCGGATCGCCGACGACTACCGGTCCGCGCTGCCGGACCCCAAGCTGCGCGAATACTCCGAACAGGAGGAGCTCAGCCGGGTGATCGGAGACGGCTGCGGGGCCTATCTGAAGGAGCAGCGGGACCAGGCCGAGGCGCACTTCGGGCGGGCGCTGGTGATCGCGCAGCGGGCCGGCGACCACGACATGCTCGGCCGGCTCGGCCGGGTGGTGCGGGTGGAGGACGGCGGTGGCCGGGTGCGGCTGCGTGCCGACGTACAGGTGGAAGACCTGCTCGCGCTCGAGACCGAGTCCCGCTTCTCCCAGCTCAGCCGGTCGAGCCGGCAGCCGCCGCCGGCGGACGCCGGGCCGGACCGCACCTGCGTGTGCGGACGGGTCGTGCCGGGCTCGGCCAAGTTCTGCCCACAGTGCCGGCGGCCGCTGTGACCGGCACCCGCCGGACCGTGTTCCGGCTCTGGATCGCTCTGCTGGCCGCCACCCTGGCCACGCTGGCCGGCGCGGTGGTGGCGACCGATCTGGCCCGCCGCGACGCGAACGCGCTGCTGGCCGGGGAGGCGCCGGCCCGGGAAGGGCTGGCGGCGGCGCGCCAGTCGCTGGTGGAGGCGGACGCCGAGGCGCTCAACAGCTTCTGGGATCGGCCGGTCGGTTCCGGGCCGGGTGCGGCGTACCGGACGTCCATCGCCGCGGCCGGGCGACAACTCGCGCAGGTCGCCCGGGCGGACATCGGCGGCACCGCCGCCGAGGGCGTGCAGGTGATGAACGGCCTGCTGATCACCTACACCGGACTGGTCGAGCAGGCCTTCCGCGGCAAGGCCACCGACCTGCTGCCCCAGGCCTATCTGCAGTACGCACACCAGTTCCTGCACGACGAGATGCTGGCCCAGCTGGACACCCTGGTCGGCGCGGTGGACAAGGCGGCGCCGGCCCGGCCGCCGTGGGGCCGGCACCTGCTCTGGGCGGCGCCGCTGGTGATCCTGGCCGGGCTGCTCGGCTGGGCTCAGGTCTGGCTGTCCCGGCGGTTCCGGCGCACGCTGAGCGCGCCGCTGCTGGCCGCCGCCGCGGTCACCGCCGTGCTGGGCGTGACCGCCGTGCTGTCGCTGGATGCGGACGAGCAGATGACGACCGGCCGGCAGAAGCTGGCCACGCTGGTCGGCACCTATCGGGTCCGGGCCGACGCGGCCGAGGTCCGGGCCTGCGACAGCCTGCACCAGCTGCACCGGAAGAACGCCTGGCGGACACCCGAGCAGCAGGGCTGCGCGACCGCCCCGCCGGTGGCCACCGACCGCCAGCTGCTGACCATGGCCAACTCGGTCAGCATCACCGCCCAGTCGGCCGCGGCCACGGCGGCCCGCAGCACCGTCACGGTGATCGTGGTCGCGCTGCTGGCCGGGTTCCTGATCACCCTGGGGCTCCTGCCCCGCATCGAGGAATACAGGTTCCGGCGGCGATGAGATCTCAGGTTTTCCGGACGTGCGCTGTGCTGGCCGTGCTCCTGGTGCTCGGGCCGGCGGTGGCCGCGTGCGGTGGCGGCGGGGCCGCCGATCGCGCGCTGGTGGTGCTCGGCCCGTGGCTGCCCGAGGCGCTCGACAACGAGGACGAGAGCGACGTGTTCCGCAAGGTGCTGGACGAGTTCGAGGCGGCACACGACGTGGAGATCGACTACCAGGGCACCCGCGACATCGGCCGGGCGCTGAGCGCCAAGATCCGGGACGGGACGCTGCCGGACATCGCGATCATGCCGAACGTGGGCGAACTGGCCGGCTATGCGACCGAGGAGCTCGCCCAGCCGGTCACGTCCGTGCTCGACGGGGTGTCACCGCCGTTGGAGGGCCCGGTGGCGGTCAACCACCGTGCGCTGTGGCGGGGCGCCGAGGCGTACGCGGTGGCCGTCAAGATCGACCTCAAGAGCCTGATCATCCACTCCGCCGGCTTCGAGCCGTCCGCCCCGGCGACCCTGGCCGATCTCGACAAGATCGGCGCGCCGTGGTGCCTCGGGTTGGGCGCGGCGTCGGTGCCGGGGTGGCCGGGCACCGACTGGATCGAGGATCTCCTGCTGCACACCGAGGGCCCGGCGACCTATCAGGACTGGGTGGCCGGGGACGTCCCGTGGACCGACGAGCGGGTGCGGAAGGCCTTCGAACGATTCGGTGACTTCGTGGGCGACCCGCGGGAGGCGCTGCTGACCAGCCCGGCCGAGGCGGCCCAGAAGATGTCCGCGGGCGGCTGCGGGCCGATGCACCAGAGCTCGTTCTTCGCCGGCGAGTCCGGCGAGTTCCTGACCTTCCCGCCGGGCAAGGGTGGTGCGGTCGAGGTCTCCGCCGACTTCGCGGCCCGGTTCTCGACCTCGCAGGACGCCGAGGAGCTGCTGAAGTTCCTGGTCGACGGCAAGGCCTGGGTGCGGCTGAGCGGCGAGACGGTGTTGCCGGCGAGCCCGAATCCGGCGATCTACACCGGCCCGCGGAAGACCGTCGCGGAGACGCTGAGCACCGCGCAGAGCCGGTGCCTGGACGCCTCGGACGCGATGCCGACCACGATGGCGGCGGCCTTCCAGACCGCGGTGCTGGAATACGTCGCAGCACCGGACCAGCTGGACGACATCCTGAAACGGCTGGACCTCGTCCGCGACGCGGTGCCCCACGAGCAATGGCTGCGAATCCGCTGCACCTGAGCTCAGAGTGGCGTCGGCTGGCGGGCCACGCCGTAGGTGGTGCCGGCCCGGTCCCGCTCGAGCCAGCCGGTGTCGACGAGCATCCGGCGGACCGCGGCGACGTCGTCGGTGATCGTCGCCAGCTTGCGGTTGATCTCGCTCTCTTCATAGAGCCCGTCCAGCGCGAGGAAGCGGACCAGCAGCTCGCCGAGCTCCGCGTACTTCGGGCTCATCGTGGGCGGCATGCTGCTCAGCCGGCCGTGCGCGAAATGACCGCGCAGCTGCGGATATCCCGCCAGCACGCCGGCGATCGGCTGCAGCCGGTCCACCGCCGCGGCCGCCTCGCGCAGCTCACCGATCTTGGCGCGGTAGACGCCGTCGCCGGTGCCACTGGCGATGCCGAGACCGACCAGCCGGGCGCACGCGTCGCCCACCTCGGCCTTCGAGAGGTCGAGCGGATAGGCCAGCTCGGCCAGGGTGGCGCCCTCCTTGCCGCGGTGCGCCAGCTCGGCGAAGACCCGCAGGCGGGTGGGGCTGGACAGGGCGGCGAGCACCTCGGCGGCGCGGGCGGCTTCGATGGACATCCGGCCAGCCTAGGAACCGGCCGGGCCACCGCGCACCCGATTTTGCGCCAACGTCCGAACTGGACTTCTCCATCCAATCCACCGATGTGGATGCCCCGGGGTGACGCGCCGCGGCCCGACGGCCTAATCTGACCGCTGCGCACCGTTGCGGACGAGGGAAACACGGGGGATTCGATGACGGGCAGTGTGATGCGTCGTGCCTGTGCGGCCGGCGTCGCGGCCGGGCTGATGGTGCTCGGCGGCTGGTGGGCCGCGGGTCCCGCGGCCGGCGTGAGCGGCGGCGAGCCGGCGCCCACGGAGGGTTACGGTTTCGCGGCGCACATCCTGGTCGGTGACACCGCCCGAGCCTGCTCGGGTGCGCTGATCGACCCGGAGTGGATCGTCACCTCCGCGTCCTGCGTGTCCGACAGCACCGTGACCGCCGGTCCCCCACCGGCGCCGATGACGGTCACGATCGGCCGCACCGATCTCGCCGCGACCACCGGCGGCCAGCAGCACTCGGTCACCCAGGTCGTCCCGCACCCCAGCCGTGACGTGCTGCTGGCCAAGCTGGCCGCGCCGATCACCGCCGCGACGCCGGTGCCGCTCGCGAGCACCGCGCCGGTGGCCGGCGAGACGCTGCGGGTGGCCGGCTTCGGGCGCACCGCGACCCAATGGGTGCCCGAGCGGCTGCACACCGCCGCGCTCACCGTGCAGGAGATCGGCCCCGACGGCACCTCCTTCCGCCTGGTCGCCCCGCCCGAGACCCCGGCCTCGATCTGCAAGGGCGACTCCGGCGGCCCCACCCTGCGGCCGGACGGCACCTCCTTCCGCCTCGCCGGGCTGCACCACTCCTCCGGGCAGGCCGGCTGCTTCGGCATGCCCGCCGACCAGACCACCAACGAGACCGTCGAGACCCGGCTGGACGACCTGGGCGACTGGATCCGGTCGCACACCCGCGGCGACAACTTCGTGCGGATGGCCACCAGCGCGGCGGTGCTCGACACGCGCAGCGCGATCGGCGCGCCGACCGGCGCCCGGGCAGCCGGAGCGACGACCACGTTCCAGGTGACGGGCGTCGGCGGCGTGCCCGCGACCGGAGTCTCCGCGGTGCTGCTGGACGTCACCGCCATCACGGTGGCCTCGGGCACCTACCTGTCGCTCTTCCCGGAGGGCACCGCGCGCCGCCCGGTGTCGATGGTCAACGCCGACGACCACCAGATCATCTCGAACACGGCAGTGGTGCCGGTGTCGGCGACCGGCAAGGTGTCGATCTACAACAGCGGCGCCGGCGTGCACATGGTCGCCGACGTGGAGGGCTATTACACCAAGGCGCCGACCACCGCCGGCAGCGGCTTCGTGCCGGTGACCCCGACCCGCCTGGTCGACACCAGAAGCGGCCTGGGCGGCACCGCGGGCGTCCTCAACCCCGGCACCAGCCGCGCTTTCACCCTGACCGGCGGCGTGGTCCCGACCGGCTCCACCGGCCTGATGATCAACCTGATCGCCACCGGCGCGACCGGCCAGGGCTGGGTGGGAACCTTCGCCACCGGAGGCACCACGCGCAGCGTGATGGACTACGTGACCGGCACCACGTCCCACGGCGTGACGGTGAAGGTCGGCACAGACGGCCGGGCCACCTTCACGAACAGCCCCGGCGGCACCGCGATCAACCTGGTGATCACCGCCGAGGGCTATTTCACCCCGACCGCGACCACCGGCGCCGGCCTGCGCACCCTCCCGGCCCGCCGCCTGCTCGACACCCGCTCCGACGGCCCGCAGACCCCGCTGGCCGCCAACGCGGCAACCGAGATCGCCACAGGCCTGCCACCCGGCTCGACGGCGCTGGTCAACCTGACCGTCATCAACAACGCCGCCACCGGCTACCTGCGAGCCTGGCCCACCGCCGGCACGGAGACCATCACCTCCCTGCTGAACTACCCACCCGCGAACACCAGCGCCCGCTCCTGCTTCTCCGCGGTCCGGGTCGGCGCCAACGGCAAGATCAGCGTCCGCAACAACTCCACCGGCACGACCGACCTGGTGATGGACCTCCAGGCCTGGCACGCGCCATAAGCCGCGGTCTTTACTCAGGAGTGGAAGGACGGGCGCGGCCTCCGGCCGCGCCCGTTCCGGCATCCCGACGACCCGACGACCGTCGGGTGCGGCCAAGACCGGACGAGTTGGATCGCGCCCTCGGTGACGCTGAATTCGGCGCGCTACCACGGCCCGGTGTGCGCCTGGGAAGAAGACCGTCGGCGACCAGCCGGCGGAGACGGTCGGCGGAGACGGTCGGCGGAGCCTTCCTGTCGGATGCGGAAGTGTCGCCGGTTGCCGACCATGACATGGCGCAGGCCCAGCCGCGACCAGCGGCCGCCGAGCAGCTCCACCTCGGCGCTGATCGCGCAGCCCGGACGCGGCCGGCCTGATCTCCGCTGCACCATCCCGTGTCCGGCATTTGAGGTCAGCCGCCACCTGCTAACGTCCGCACGGCCGCTTGCGAGTCGCAACCACCCAGGAGGTTCGCGGTGACGGACACGACCTGCCACATGTCGATCTCGCTGGACGGCTTCGCCGCCGGGCCGGACCAGAGCCGCGACGACCCCCTGGGCAAGCGCGGGCGAGAGGTGCACGGCTGGCACATCGGCGACCCGCGAGCCAACGATGCCGACAAGGTCGCGGCCGGGTGGCTCATGCGTCCCCGGGGCGCCTATGTGATGGGCCGGAACATGTTCGGCCCGATCCGCGGGGACTGGGAAGAGGAATGGACCGGGTGGTGGGGCCCGGAGCCGCCATATCACGCGCCGGTGTTCGTGCTGACCCATTACGCACATGACCCGATCGAGATGGAAGGCGGGACGACCTTCCACTTCGTGACCGGAGGCTTCGACGCGGCCTACGCCGCAGCGCGCGAGACCGCCGGCGACAAGGGCGTGGACATCGCCGGTGGGGCTTCGACCGTCCGGCAGGCCCTGATCGCCGGCGTGATCGACGAGTTCACGCTCGACATCGCCCCGGTCCTGCTCGGTTCGGGCGAGCGCATCTTCGACGGCGTCGAATCCTTCGGCTTCGAACCCGTCGAGGTGCTCCACTCACCGCTGAGCACCCACATCCGCTACCTCCGAGTCAGCTGACTCCGCAGGAGCTGCCGGCCAGGTCGCCGGCCCGGATCCGGACCCCGCCGACGGAGACGTCGTCCGTTCAGGACAGGTGGTGCCCTGCCCGGTGCCCGCTGCCCGTCGAGCGGTCAGGTCTCGGCACGGCGGCGGTCGCCGTTTGCCAAGAAGGTCCCGACGACCACGGCCTGAACCACCGACTCTCACAGCGCGCGCCTGGAGGCCGCGAGCTTGCGGCCGCGGCGGCCGGAGGCGAGTTTCGCACGGCTCTCCGGCCCGGGTCAGAGAGCTTGGGCCAACTCGTCGACGAGGTCGATCGTTTCGGTCCAGCCGGCTGTGTCGGGGAAGTGGGACGTTGCGACCGAGCGGACGTCGAAGCGGTTGCGTGGGGTCAGGCGGTCGGCTTCGGCGATCATGCGGTCCTGCAGGGCCACGGGCAGGCACCGGTCTCGGGTGTGCCGGATGTACGTGCGCGGAATGCGCCCCCACGTCTCCCGGTGCCCGCGGGCGTCGTCGAGGGGCACCTGAGCGGACTCGTCGGGCTGCTGGGCGTTGAGCATGTGCAGGAACTCCGCCTCCGTCGCCTCGGCCAGGAAGGCGCCCTTCAGCAAGGCCAGCACCTGCGGGTCGGCGGTGCGCCAGTTGATGCGGGAGCCGCCGATCGTCGCCGGGTCGCCGATCGCGGCCGCGGCCAGGTCCATCAACCTGGTGCCCTCGGCCTCGGGCACGGTCAGGTAGTCACCGCAACTGCGCAGGTCGACGCAGCAGAACGCGGAGCTGTAGACCAGCCGGTCGATCAGGTGCGGCACCTCGTTGCCCACCCGGCTGAGCGTGGCGCCGGCCATGCTGCCGCCCCACAGCAGCACGGGCCATGTCGGGCCGTGCGGCGCACCACCGCGACGGTCCGCTCGACGAAGTCGTCCAGGGTGATGCCCGCCATCGGCGACGGCTCGGTGGCCAGCGCCCCCATTCCCTCGCGCGGGACACATCGGGAGCTACCAACTTCGGAAGGGGCCGGACCGACCTCGGTCTACGAGATCCGAGACCAAGGGAGGTCTACGAGATCCGAGACGAAGGGATCAGCCGTCGAGCAGGCGCAACTTCGAGAAATGCTTGGCGCCCGCGTCGACGATCTCGGCATCCATGGTCACACCCCAGCTCGGGTCGGCAGCCAACCGCCGAGCCTCGTCGACGGTCAGCGCGGGCGGCGCGTCCGGGTTCTTCTCGCCGTCCCACGGCAGGCAGGTGGATACGTCGATCTGCACGTTGGTGCCGTCGTCCCACTGGGCTGTCACGACCACGTCCTGATAGCAGTTGCCCGGAAGGCGTTGCACCTCGACGACCGGGCTCGCGCCGCTGCGTTCCGGGCGGTCCGGGTTCTTGTCACGGGACACGTCGATGGCCAGTCGCCCGGCGCCGGTGCCGTCGTTCAGCAGGAACTGCACCCACGTCCGGCCCTTCTGGTCGTAGGTCGAGTAGCGGCTGATCGTACGGTCGGGGAAGGCCCGCGCAACCACCTCGAGGACCGACCGCGCGGTCGCGGCCTTGCGCGGTCGCACCGCCGCGGGCGACCCGGCCGCCGCGGCCGCCCCACCCAGCTGTTCCCCCGCGGCGGGCGCGGCCTCGGCGGTGCTCTCGTCCGCGGACCCCAGCGGGACCACGGAGAAAGCCAGGATCGCCGCCGCGGCAAGCGCGACCGCCCCACCCGCCGCGACCAGCGCATTCCGCGCCCGCTTCCGCGGCATCCGACCGGAATACACCGAAGCGGACGGCTGCGTTCCGGCATGAGAAGAGCCGGCAGGGCCGGCAGAAGGAGGGTTGGCAGGGCCGCCAAGAGAAGAGCCGGCAAGGCCGGCAAAAGAAGGGCTTGCAGGCCCGGCATGAGCAGAGCGACCAGACCCGGCATGAGCAGAGCGCGCAGGCCCGGCATGAGCAGAGCGCGCAGGCCCGGCGTGGGAAGCGGCGAGCAGCCCGTCGAGCAACTCCCGCGCCGTCGGCCGCCCCCGCGGATCCTTGACCAGCGCCCTCTCCACCAACCCACGCAGCGGTTCCCGCACCCCCCGCAGATCCGGCGGCTGCGTGATGATCCGCATCGCCGTCGCCGGCGCCGAATCCCCCGCGAACGGCGTCCTCCCGGTCGCCGCGAACGTCATCATCACCCCCCAGGCGAAGATGTCCGCCGCCGTGGTCACCTCCCGGGCCGACTCCGCCTCGAACCGCTCCGGCGCCATGTAGGCAACCGTCCCCACCATCTGGTCGGTCCGCGTGTGCATGCTGGTCGCCTCCAGCGACCGCGCGATGCCGAAGTCGATGACCTTGACCCCACCCACCGCCAGCAGCACGTTCTCCGGCTTGAGATCGCGGTGGATGACGCCCGCCCCGTGGATCGCCGACAGCGCCGTGGTGAGGCCGACCGCCAGGCTGTGCAGCGCGTCGGGCGCCATCGGCCCGTGGTCGCGCACCTGCTGCGCCAGGCTGGGCCCGTCCACATATTCGACCACCAGGTAGGGCGGGTCGTTGGAGAAGTCGGCGTCGAGCACCGCCGCGGTGGAGAACGACGGCACCTGCCGCAGCCGGTTGACCTCGCTGCGGAAGCGGCCGCGCAGCTCGTCGTCCCAGGCCAGCTCGGCGCGGATCACCTTGACGGCGACCAGCCGGCCGTCCGGCGCGCGGCCGAGATAGACCGTGCCCATGCCGCCGCCGCCGAGCCGTTGCAGCAGCTCGTAGTGCCCGAGCCGGAGCATGCTCATGAATCCCCCTCGATATCAGACGCACGCCGTGGGGGACCATACCGGTCGATGATTGACGCATGAATCAATTGCCGCGAAAAGCACGGAGATCCGAGTCAATCGCGCAAAGTCGCGTCGAAGGTGAACCGATCGGCGAGATCATTCGTATTCCGGAGTCAGGCCGGAACCTGGACTGCTGGTAGAACTCAGGGATGGATCTCGTTGCCGAGTTCGTCGCCGCGACCGACGCCCTGGAGCACGCGGAGCTGCACAGCCTGATGATCGTGCAGCACGGCGAGGTGGTCACCCAGGGCTGGTGGGAGCCCTACGGCCCGGACAAACCACACCTGCTCTACTCGCTCAGCAAGAGTTTCTCGTCGACCGCACTGGGTTTCGCGGTGGCCGAGGGCTCGGTGGATCTCGATGCCACAGTGCTCTCCTATTTCCCCGAGTTCGACCTGCGGGTCACCGACGAAAGATCAAGATCCATCCGGGTACGCGACGTCGCCGCCATGTCCAGCGGCCACGAGGACGAGACCATCGAGCAGGCCTGGGCGGCCGGCGACGGCGACCTGCTCCTCGGCCTGCTGCTCGTGCCGCCGGAGCGCGACCCGGGCACCGTGTTCGCATACAACCAGCCGTGCACCTACGCGCTCTCCGCGATCATCCATCGGGTCCACGGCGTGCCGCTCAGCGAGTTCCTGCGCCCGCGGCTGTTCGAGCCGCTGGGCATCGACACCTGGGGCTGGACCACCGACCAGCTCGGTCGCGAGCACGGCTTCTCCGGCCTGCACCTGCGCACCGATGCGATCGCCAAGCTCGGTCAGCTCTACCTCAACGAGGGCGAGTTCAACGGCCGCCGGTTGCTGGATCCGGCGTGGGTCGCCGAGGCCACCCGGTCGCACATCACCACCGGCAAGCCCGAGGTCGACTGGAACCAGGGCTACGGCTTCCAGTTCTGGCGCAGCCGGCACGGATATCGCGGGGACGGCGCCTTCGGCCAGTACATGCTGGTGTTGCCGGAGCTCGACGCGGTGGTCGCGATCACCGGCCAGAGCGAGGACATGCAGGGCGTGCTCGATGCCGCCTGGGCACATCTCGTCCCGGCCCTCGGCGGAGAGGCAGGGGCGGCGACGCCGCCGGGTGGTGCCCTGCCGCGACCTCTTCCGTCCGGTACGCCCGGAAAGCTCACCTCCGGCGTCTACACACCGTCGCCGGCGAACGACCTCTCGCGCCTGACCAGCGTGGAGGTGGGCGCCGACCGGCTGACGCTGATCGACCGAGGCGGCCCGGTGACCGTGGCGCTGGACGACGCCGGCAGCTGGACCGAGACCGGCCCGGCGGCCACCGCGCAGGCCTGGCAGGACGGCCGACTGGCCGTGGACATCGCTTTCACCGAGACGCCACACCGCCTGCATCTGCTGCTCACCCCGGCGGCGCAACAGTTCGAGGCGCACTGGATGACGACGCCGATCGACGGGCGACCGCTCATGGGGATGCGCATGCCGCGCTGAGCGGTGGCCCGCCGACCGTGGGAGCGGGCGAGGGTTCCACGCCGAGTCTCGGGATCTCCGGCCCGGGCCGCGGCCGCCCGGCCGTCCGGTCTTCACTCCCATGCGCACCTCCCGCGGCGCCCTGACCGGCGTGCTGCCCCGCGGCCGCCACCGGCAGGTCACGTTCCCGCTGAATCCGTTCATGGGCATGATGGGCGTCGCCTTGGCCGCGGCCGGCACGCTGACCGACCCCATGCTCAACTCGATCCCGCCCACCCTCGGCGGCGGCAACATCGACATCAACCTGCTCGGCCGCGGCGCCAGCTTCTATCTGCCGGTGTTCGCCGAGGGCGCGCTGTTCTACGTGGGCGACCCGCACCTGGCGATGGGCGATCGGCCTCTCCGACCCTGACGGCATCCGGAACGGCCAGGGCGGCGACCTGAACATCGCCATGCGCCGAGCGGTGGTCAACGCCCTCGACTTCCTCGAGCACGACCTCGGCATGGACCGGGCGGTCGCCTACGCCTACCTCTCCGCGGCCGCCGACTTCGAGGTCTCCCAGGTGGTCGACCGCACCACCGGAGTGCACGGCGTCATCCGCAAGAGCGACTTCTGACCGGTACGCGAGCGCACCACGGTCCCGCCGCGCGCGGTTAGCGTCGGGGCATGACCACCGTCGGGGATCGGATCAAGAGCCGCCGGTTGCAGCGCGGCTGGAGCATGCGGCACGCGGCCGGCCGGGCCGGCATCTCGCACGCCACCTGGAGCCGCATCGAGCGCGGCCGGCAGGCGGCGGACAACCGTTTCGTGCTGGCTGACATCGCAGCCGCGCTGGAGTGCTCCCCGGCCGACCTGGCCGGGGTCGCGGTGCCGGCCGGCGACCGGGCCGTGCTGGACGCCCAGGCGCGGGTGCACGCCGTCCGCCTGGCGCTGGTCGACGCCGACCTCACCGAACCGTCCGATCGCCCCGCACCGCCGGTCGCCGAGCTGGCCCGCACCGCCGATCTCGTGGACGGGCTGCGGCGGCAGTGCGACTACGCCGGGGCGATCCGGCTGCTTCCCGATCTGATCCGCGACCTGCACGCGGCGGCGGGAGGCGGTCCGGCGGCCTTGCGGGTGCTGTGCCACGTGACCTTCATGGCCGCTGGTGTGGTGCGCAACCTCGGCCATCCGGCGGACGCCTGGCTGGCCGGCGAACGGTGCCGCGATGCGGCCATGGCGACCGGGGATCCGGTGCTGATCGGCTATGCCGCCCATGCACGAGCGACCGCGGCCACCGCGTGCGGCGCGCTCCGGCGCGGAGTCACGCTCGCCGGACGCGCGGCGGATGAGCTGCGGCCACATCTCGGGGCGCCGGGAGCCGTGGAGATGTTCGGGTCGTTGCAGCTCGCTTGCGCGTATGCCGGGAGGGGGGTGAAGGAGATCGAGGAGAGCCGGGCGCGGGCCGACGAGGCGGGGGCCCTGGCCGCGCGGACGGGTGAGACGACCACGATGGGGCTCTACTTCGGACCGACGAACGTCAACATCTGGCGGATCGGCATGGAGGTGGACGGCGGCGACCCCGGACTGGCGGCGCGAATCGCCCGGGAGACCAACCCGGCGGCCATCCCGCGGAGCTTCCGGCAGGTGTTCTTCTACGCCGATGCCGGCCGGGCCTACGCCCGCCTGCGTAACCACGACCGCGAGGCGATCCGCTACCTGCTGACCGCTGAACGTCTGGCCCCGCAACATATGCACACCTCGGCCCTGGCCGCCGAGACGACGAGGGCCTTGCTCGAGCGCTCCCGCCGCAGCGCCGCCGGCACCGAACTGAGAGGCCTCTGCGAGCGCATGCGCGTGGCATAGCGCCGAGGATCGCACCTGACCCCGGCCGAGGCTTAGATGCGCTCGGAGCGGACCCAGCCGTTCCAGCCTCGCTCGCGCATCAGGTCTCGCATGCGTTCGGCCCCGGGGTGGGCCTGGTTGGCGAGATCGTCCATCAGGTCGAACGGCAGGTCGTCCTCGGCCACCTCCTCCTCGTTCACGACGCCGGCGGCCTCCGCCTCCTCGGCCAGCGCGGCCATGATGTCGGCGGCTTCGACCAGCAGCTCCTCCTTGGCCTCGGCCTCGTCGCCGTCGAGGAGCGCCGACAGGATCCGATAGAGCCGGACCATCCGCGGGTCCTCGAGCGCCGCGAACTTCGCGGGCATCCACTTGCGGATCTCGTCGGGCCAGCGGGCCGCCCCCAGGATCCAGCCGTCCCGCTCGCCCTCCACGATCCGCTCGGACGCCCCGATCTCGCGGAGCCGATCGAGATAGGCGACCACCTCGGGCGGGAGCACCAGCCCGTCGCCGGCGGCCAGCTGCGCGATCTGCTTGCGGGCCGTCTCCAGCCGGTCGATCTCGGCGCGCAGGTGGTTGTCGATCTGTTCCACCGCCGCGGCGAATGTCGAGTCGTCGGCGGAGAGCATCTCGCCGATCCGGGACAGCGGCACGCCGGCTTCGGCGAGGGTGCGGATCTTGATGAGGGACACGGCCGCCGACGCGCGGTACCGCCGGTAGCCCGAGGCGTCCCGCTCCGGCTCGGGCAGCAGCCCGATCTGGTGGTAGTGCCGCACCGCGCGAACCGTGACGCCGGCATAGGCCGCCAGTTGCCCGATCGTAAGCATTCTCGAATCCTGCCCTGGAAAAGTCGGCTCAGCTGATCCGGCGGCGGTAGGTGAGGACGGCGAACACGTAGGCGACGACCAGGAGGCCGACGCACCAGGCGAGCGCGACCCAGATGCCGCTGCCGACCGGTTGTTCGGTGAACAGGTCCCGGACGGTGTTGACGATGGAGGTCACCGGCTGGTTCTCGGCGAAGGCGCGCACCGGACCCGGCATGGAAGCGGTGGGCACGAAGGCCGAGCTGATGAACGGCAGGAAGATCAGCGGGTAGGCGAACGCGTTCGCGCCGTCCACCGAACTGGCGGTCAGGCCGGGGATCACGGCGAGCCAGGTCAGTGCCAGGGTGAACAGGACGAGGATGCCGGCGACCGCGAGCCACCCCAGCACGCCCGCCCCCGACCGGAAGCCCATCAGCAGGGCGATCAGCAGGACCACGACGAGCGAGATCAGGTTGGCGACGAGCGAGGTCAGGACGTGCGCCCACAGCACGGCGGGCCGGGCGATCGGCATCGACTGGAACCGTTCGAAGATGCCGCTCTGCAGGTCTTGGAAGAGCCGGTACGCGGTGTAGGAGATGCCCGAGGCGATGGTGAGGATCAGGATGCCGGGCAGTAGGTAGTTCACGTACCTGCCGGTGCCGGCCTGGATCGCGCCGCCGAGGACGTAGACGAACAGCAGCATCATGGCGATCGGCGTGACGACCGTGGTGATGATCGTGTCCGGGCTGCGGGCGATGTGGCGCAGCGAGCGGCCCAGCAGGACCGCGGTGTCGCCGAGGAAGTGCCGGTTCATTTCTTGCTCCCCACCAGGGTCAGGAAGACGGTTTCCAGGGTTGGCTGCTTCTCGACGTACTCGACCTCGGCGGGTGGCAGCAGCCGTTTGAGCTCGTCGAGGGTCCCGTGCACCAGGATGCGGCCCTCGTGCAGGATCGCGATCCGGTCGGCGAGCTGCTCCGCCTCTTCCAGGTGCTGGGTGGTGAGCAGCACGGTGGTGCCGCTCTCGGCGAGCTTCCGGACGGCCTGCCACACCTCGATGCGCCCCTCCGGGTCCAGCCCGGTGGTCGGCTCGTCGAGGAAGACGACCGGCGGGCTCCCGATCAGGCTCATCGCGATGTCCAGGCGGCGGCGCATGCCACCGGAGTAGGTCGCCACCCGCCGGCCGCCGGCCTCGGCCAGCGAGAAGCGCTGCAGCAGCTCGTCCGCGATCGCGCCCGGACCCTTGAGGTGCCGCAGCCGGGCGACGAGGATCAGGTTCTCCCGCGCGGTGAGGATCTCGTCGACCGCCGCGAACTGCCCGGTCAGGCTGATCGACTCGCGCACGTCGGCGGCCCGGGTCGCGACGTCGAAGCCGTGCACCCGGGCCGTCCCGGCGTCGGCCCGGAGCAGCGTGGACAGGATCTTCACCAGCGTGGTCTTGCCGGCCCCGTTCGAGCCGAGCAGAGCGAAGATGCTGCCCCGCGCCACGTCGATGTCCACGCCGCGCAGCACTTTCAGGTCCTTGAAGGACTTCTCCATGCCCCGCACGTGGATCGCAGGTTCCCCCGGAATGTTCATGCGGACAGCATGGAGGGTTGACGCTGCGTCAGGGTCAAGCGGTGAGCCGCGCGATCGCGGCGTCGATCACGGCAGGCGGACCACGTCGGCGATCACCACGTCCTCGCCGTGGAAGCGGGCCACCGCCGGGCTGTCGTAGACGATCATGGCCAGCTTCTCGTCGATCAGGCCCATGCCCTCGGCGTGGTCGTCGCCCTCGCCGTAGAGCAGGTCGAGCTCGCGGGTGATCAGGTCGTCGCGCACCACGGCCGGCATGTCCACGCCCATCGCGCCGTGCCAGCGATAGATCCGCACCGGCCCGTCCAGGTCCATCGTCGGCCCGGCCAGCACGAGCAGATCCTCCCCCGCCGGGCACAGATCGCGCACGCCCAGCCCATCAAGATCAAGAACATGTTTCCGGTACGCGCGCCCGTCCGCGAACAACCGCAACCGCAACCGCCCGGGCTCAGCCGGATCCACGTACGGCCGCAACTCCAGCACGAACGCCCAGCCCCGCAGCACCGGCCCCCGCAGCCCCAGCAGCACCCGGTCCCCGCCCACCGGGTCGTCGTGCACCGCGATGCCCTCGATGTCCAGCCCGTTGTCCTTGCCCGGAATCGGCAGGAACAGCGCCAGATGCTCGTCGTCGGCGAGTAATCGGCGCAGGTCGTCCTCGGGCGCCAGGGCGGCGGGCAGGTGCGGCGCGCCGTCCACGTCCAGGGAGTGCACCGGCGTGGGCAGGCCGTCGACGGTGGCGACCGGCAGGCGTACCAGAATCTGGCGGTTGGCCTGGCCCTCCACCTTGCGGAGCCGGCGCAGCGCCTTGTCCCCGTGGTGCCTGGCCTTGATCTGCTTGCGCCGCAGGCTGTGCGAGCCGACCGCCCAGAGGAAGTGCCCGGTGCGGGCCAGCCCCTCGATGTCCGCCTCCTCGTCGGCGTCCTCGCCGGGGAGGTCCACGAAGTCGCCGAGCCGGAAGGACCGCTCGTCCGCATATTCCGTGGGGCTGGCCGGGTCGTCCGCGACCAGGCGCTCCAGGGTCGCGGTCTCGTCGCCGGCGATCCACACCACGCTCCCGTCGACGCGCACGGCGGACAGGTTGGTGTGGGTGGCGGCGGCGCGGGAGAGGTGACTGAAGCGCAGCCGGACCGTGTGTTCCAGGGTCATGCTGATCATCGTGTCACCCCTGCCCGACACCGCCGCAAGTGCTGAACGTCAGACCGGGATCAGTGGAACATCGCCGGGCGGAAGCTGACGTCGTCGATGACCGGTCCGCAGTAGCCGGGCGTCGTGGAGTTGATGGTCACTGCGGTGCGGAAGCGCCAGGCCCGGAAGACGACGCTCTTGTGCTTGTACTTCATGTTCAGCGTGGTCTGGTTGGTCTTGTGGTACGCGAAATGCTGCTTGAGGTAGCCGTCGGCCAGAATCGTGCCGGTCTTCACGTCCGGCGCGCAGGCGAAGTTGCCGGCCACCGCGTAGGTCAACCGGTACCGGAGCCCGGGGATGGTCTTGTACTCCCGGGTGACCGCCCCGGCCTCGCTGCCGCTGAGGTCGATCGACTGCACCCCGTCGGCGGCCTGCCAGTAGCCCTTGCCGATCAGGTCGACGCTGCCCTTGGTGACCTCCCACGGACCGATCCAGCCGCCGTTGCCGAAGGTGCTGAAGGTGTTCGCCGCGAGTATCGGCTTCTCGAACGAGTCGCCGGGGCCGGCCGCGCGCGCCGGGCCGGCCGTGCCGAGCACCATGGCCGCCGTCAGCACCGCCGCGCACGCCATCCTGGATGTCTTCATTCGCCTATCCCCTTTAGTTGTCGTCAATCAACTACTGGGAACAGCCAAACGCGGCGAATCACCCGAGGAGCGGCGAATCCGGTAAATACATCCGATCCGCTTGACTTGACCGATTCCAGAGACGGGGTTGGGCGCGCGGGGTGCGGGTACGTCCACGGGATGGACAACGCATCGGAACCCAGGAAGCCCACGACCACGGATGCCGGCGTCCCGGTCGCCAGCGACGAACACTCGCTCACCGTGGGGCCCGACGGGCCGCTGCTGCTCCAGGACCACTACCTGATCGAGCAGATGGCGAACTTCAACCGGGAGCGCATCCCGGAGCGCCAGCCGCACGCCAAGGGCGGTGGCGCGTTCGGCCGCTTCCAGGTGACGCAGGACCTGAGCGCCTTCACCCGGGCCGCGGTCTTCCTCGCCGGGCGAGGAGACCGACGTGATCATCCGGTTCTCCACCGTGGCCGGCGAGCGGGGCAGCCCGGACACCTGGCGGCACATGAACGGCTACGGCAGCCACACCTACCTGTGGATCAATGCCCAGGGTGAGCGCTTCTGGGTGAAGTACCACTTCAAGACCGACCAGGGCATCGAGTTCTTCACCCAGGACGAGGGCGACCAGATGGCGTCCGCGGACACCGACTACCACCAGCGCGACCTCTTCGACCACATCGCCGCCGGGGAGTTCCCGAGCTGGACGCTGCACGTGCAGATCATGCCGTTCGAAGAGGCGAAGACCTATCGCTTCAACCCGTTCGACCTGACCAAGGTGTGGCCGCACGCGGACTACCCGCTGCGCGGGGTCGGCCGGCTCACGCTGGACCGCAACGTCACCGACTACCACACCGAGATGGAACAGGTGGCGTTCGAGCCGAACAACGTGGTGCCCGGCACCGGCCTCTCGCCGGACAAGATGCTGCTGGCCCGCGGCTTCAGCTATGTCGACGCGCACCGGGCCCGGCTGGGCGTGAACTACAAGCAGATCCCGGTCAACTCCGCGCACGTCGAGGTGAACAGCTACTCGAAGGACGGCGAGATGGTCCGCTCGGCGGCCACCCTGCACGCCGAGGACGACGACTGGGGTCAGCCCGGCACGCTCTATCGCGAGGTGCTGGACGACGCCGCGCGCGACCGGCTGGTCACCAACATCGTCGGGCATCTGCTGAACGGCGTCTCCGAGCCGATCCTGCAGCGCGCCTTCGAATATTGGCGCAACGTGGACAAGGGTCTGGGCGAGAAGATCGAGGCCGGCGTGCGCGCCAAGCAGGACGAGAAGGACCCCAAGGCGGGCGAGCAGGGGAATCCCGCACGGTCGGCCATGCAAGCCAAGGCGTAGCCATGGGTTGACGGACGGCGCACGGGCCAGAAGCATCTACTGCGGTCGATGTTTCCCGGAGGTTACCCGTGCGCCGTCCTGCCGTCGTGGTCCTGACCCTGTTGGCGTCCCTGCTGGTGGTGATGCCCGCCTCGGCCGCCGAGCCGGTGGACGTCTACACCTATCTGGACGATCCACAGCTCACCGGCGAGGGGCAGGAGGAGCCGCACGCGGACCTGCGGCCGTACCCCGATGAAGCCGCCGCCCTGGCGCGGACCGCGCCCAACCCGCTGGTCAAGAGCCTGAACGGCGAGTGGCGGCTGAAGATCTTCGACAAGCCGCAGGACGTGCCGGCCGCGTTCCACGGCGCCGGGTTCGACGCGAGCCGGTGGCCCGCCGCGACCGTGCCGCACACCTGGCAGTCCGACTTCATCGACCACCCGATCTTCCGGAACATCCCGAGCGAGATCGTGCCGGACGACCCGCCGCGGGTGCCGCGCGACGTCAACCCGACCGGCGCCTACGTGCGCGACTTCCACCTGCCGGCGGACTGGGCGGGCGGCCGCGTCTTCCTCCGCTTCGAGGGCGTGACCAGCAACTACCTGGTCTGGGTCAATGGCGCCTACGTCGGCTACGACCAGGGCGGCTACACGCCGGCCGAATACGACATCACCGACCGGCTGCGGCCCGGGAAGAACACCGTCGCCGTGCAGGTGCACCGCTGGGGCTCGGGCGCCTATCTGGAGGACGTGGACCAGTGGCGGTACAGCGGGATCTTCCGGGACGTCACGCTCTATCGCACTCCGCAGACCCGCATCCGCGACGCGTACATCACCACAGACCTGGACGCGTCCTATCGCGACGCCGTGCTGACCGCCCGCGTCAAGGTGGCCGGGACGCCCGGCACGGTTCAGGCGAGGTTGTTCGACGGGGACCGGCAGATCGCCGCGGTGGAAAGTCAGGGTTCGACGCTCACCATGCCGGTGGCCGACCCCAGGAAGTGGAGCGCCGAGGAGCCCAACCTCTACACGCTGGTGCTCCAGACCGGTGAGCACATCACCTCGCAACGCGTCGGCTTCCGGGAGATCGAGATCCGGGACAAGACGATCCTGGTCAACGGCAAGCGCATCCTGATCAAGGGAGTGAACCGCGCCGAGACGGACCCGGACACCGGCCGGCACAACAGCCGCGCGGCGATGCGCAACGACGTCTTCCTGATGAAGAAGCTGCACGTCAACGCCGTCCGCACCTCGCACTACCCGTCCGACCCCTACCTCTACGACCTGGCCGACGAGCACGGCCTGTGGGTCGACGACGAGGTGGACATCGAGACGCACAACCACGAGAGCTGCCCGAACAACTGCCTCGCCGACCGGCCGGAGTGGCAGGCCGCGTTCGCCGACCGGTTCCGGGCGATGGTCGAGCGGGACAAGAACCACCCGAGCGTCATCTTCTGGGACACCGGCAACGAGGCCGGGCTGGGCGCCGCGCACTACGCGATGGCGGCCTGGGCGGACGCCAACGAGCCCACCCGCCTGCTCTACCACCAGTCGAACAGCCCGGACGGCGACGCGCCCTACGCCGACGTGGACGGTCCCCGCTACCCGACCCCGCAGCGGCTGGAGAACCGCACGCTGAGCAGCGCCAAGCCGATCGTGATGGGCGAATACGCGCACGCGATGGGCAACGGCCTCGGCAACTTCGACCAGTTCTGGGCGCTGGCCCGCAAACATCCGTCCATGCAGGGCGGCTTCATCTGGGACTGGGCCGAGCAGAACCTCCGCCAGCCGCTCTACGTCCTGGACGACAACGCGTTCCTGGTCGGCAAGCCGGCGGTGAAGGACGGCGTCATCGACCTCTCCGGCCTCGACGACTTCGTCGACGTCTTCCGCGACCGCAAGTTCGACCTCACCGGTCCGTTGCGCCTCGAGGCCCGGGTCGAGCCGGGTGCGTGGTCCGGCAGTTTCCCGATCCTGACCAAGGGCCTGGGGTACGCGCTGCAGATGCGCGACCGGGACACCCTCGAGTTCGGCGCCGACATCAACGGCTGGACGACCGTGGCGGCCGACGTGCCGGCCGACTGGTATGACAACTGGCATTCCGTGGCCGGCTCCTATGACGGCGGTGCTCTGCGACTCTTCATCGACGGCGCCGAGGTGGCCTCCCTCCAGCGCTCCGGCGCCGTCGACCCCGGGCTGTTCGAGGTGAACATCGGGCACAACGCCGAGACCCAGCAGGACAACGACCTGTGGAGCGCCCGCACCGGTCACGGCCGGCTCGACTACGCCCGCATCTACGGCAGCGGCCCGGATCCCGTGCTGTCCCTGGACTTCGACAGCGTGCAGCGCCGCGGCGACTTCCTCAGCCTCGGCATCAGCCTCTCCGGCACCGACGGGCTGGTCGGCTCGGACCGCTATGTGCAGCCGGAGACCGCGGAGATGGCCTGGGCGCAGGCCCCGATCCGGATCACCTCGCCGGGCGCCGGCCAGGTCCGCGTCCAGAACGAGCAGACCACCGGCACGCTCGCCACCCGGATCGACTGGAAGATCACCGAGCAGGACCGCACGCTGGCATCCGGCTCCCGCACACTCTCGCTGGCGCCGTCGCAGACCGTCGACCTCTCCCCCGGCACCGGCCCGCCGAATCCGGCCGATCGCGAGCGCTTCCTGACCGTCACCGCGGTCAGCACGCAGGACGTCGCCTGGGCCCGCGCCGGCTGGGTGCTGGGTCAGGGTCAGTTCGCGGCCGGCGGCCGGGCGGTCCCCGGCATCCTCCCCCGCCCGGTACGCGGCGCGCCCGCACTCGTCGAGGCCGACGGCCGGGTGACCGTCTCCGCCCCCGGATTCAGCTACCGCTTCGACGACGGTGTCTTCGCCTCGATGCGGGCCGGCGGCCGGGAGTTGCTGCGCGGCGGTCCGGTGCTGGACGTGCTGCGACCGCCGACCAGCAACGAGACCTATGACTGGGGCACCGACGACCGGCGGGTCTGGCACGACATCGGCCTGGACGCGCTCACGTCGACGGTGACCGGGGTGCGCACGAGCACCGAGGCGGACGCCGCCGTGGTCGAGGTGACCAGCCGCCACGCCGGCATCAGCATCGCCTTCGACCAGAAACTGACCTACCGCATCGACCGGCGCGGCACCATCACGCTGCGCCAGGAGGTCACGCCGTCCGGGGCGGGCACGGCCGCGCTGCCCTATCTGCCGCGGGTCGGGCTCTCGATGCGGGTGCCGCAGGCGATGCGGGAGTTCGCCTATCACGCACGCGGTCCGCAGGAGACCTACAACGACCGCAAGAGCGGCGCGGCGATGGGCGTCTACCGCAGCACGGTGGACGACGAGTACGTGCGCTACTCCCGCCCGCAGGCCAACGGCAACCACACCGACGCGCGCTGGGCGGCGCTCACCGACGGCCGGCACGGTCTGCTGGTCGGCGGCATGAACGACGTGAGCGTGACCGCGTACGACGACCTGGACCGCGCCGAGTACGACCACCAGTTGCCCCTGGTCAGGAACCCGGGCTGGGTCACGTTGCACGCGCTGGCCGGCGAGACCGGCATGGGCGAGACGCCGAACTCGGTGCTCGCGCCGTTCCGGCTGCCGGCCAACCGGTCCTACGCCCAGGATCTGGTGCTGCGGCCGCTGACCACGGCGGAGGCGGCCCGCGGCGGGGTGCCGAACTCGGACGTGCCGGCGCCCTGCCCGCCGACGGTCACGATCGACGCGCCGGACACGGTCACGCCGGGCAGCCCGGCGGCGGTGGACGTGACCGTGGCGGCGCAGTGCGCACTGTCGAGCGCGACGGTGACCTTGGACGCGCCGGACGGTTGGACCGTCACGCCGTCTTCGGTGACGTTGAGTGGCGCCGGGACGGCCACCTTCCAGGTCACCGCGCCGGCCGGCACCGATGTGGGCACTCATCCGCTGACCGCGACCGTGGTGAGCACCTCGCCGGAGGGCTTCACCACGACCACCACCGCGTCGGCCGAGGTCGCGACGCCGCTGCCGGAGGGCTATGCCTGGGTGAGCGATCTGCCGTTCGAGGCGGTCGCCAACGGGTGGGGGCCGGTGGAACGGGACATGAGCAACGCCGAGCAGCCGGCCGGGGACGGTGGGCCGTTGACGATCGCGGGACGCGCGTACCCGAAAGGGCTCGGGGTTCATGCTCTCTCCCGGGTGACCTTGCCGCTGGGCGGTGACTGCACGCGTTTCCGGGCGGACGTGGGTGTCGACGACGAGACGGGATCGGGCGGATCGGTGGCGTTCTCGGTGTGGCTGGACGGGGTCTCGGTGTGGGACTCGGGGCGGGTCACCGGCAGCGGCGGCGCGGTCGCGGCCGACGTCGACCTGACCGGAGCCGGCACGCTGGAGCTGCGGGTGACCGACGCGGGCGACGGCAACGGAAACGACCACGCGGACTGGGCCGCCGCGCGCCTATCCTGCTCCGGGTGAGCGTGCGCGCGATCCTCGACACCGACACCTTCAACGAGATCGACGACCAGTTCGCGGTGGTCTACGCGATGCTGTCGCCGGAACGGATCCGGCTGGAGGCGCTCTATGCGGCGCCGTTCCACAACGACCGGTCGACCGGCCCGGAGGACGGCATGGTGAAGAGCTACGAGGAGATCCGGCGCCTGCTGGACCGGCTGCCCGAACCGCATCCGCCGGTGCTGCACGGTTCCCGCAGCTGGCTGCCGGCCGCCCCGAGCCCGGCGTCCGAGGACCTGATCCGGCGGGCCCGCGCCTCGGACGAAACACTGCACGTCCTCACCATCGGCGCGCCGACGAACGTGGCCGCGGCACTGCTGGCGGCCCCGGACATCGCCGAGCGGATCGTGGTGGTCTGGCTCGGCGGCAACCCGCGCTACTGGCACCGGGCCGTCGAGTTCAACGCCGAGCAGGACCTGGCCGCCTCGCACGTGCTGCTGGACGGCGGCGTCCCCCTGGTGCACGTGCCCTGCCGCAACGTCACCGAGCACCTCCGCACGACCAGACCCGAGATCGACCGGTACGTGCGCGGCACCGGCCCGATCGGCGACTACCTGGCGAACATCTTCGACGACTACGTCCCGGACGACGTGGCAGCGTCGAAGGTGCTGTGGGACATCGGCGTGGTGGCCTGGCTGATCGACGAGACCTGGGTGCCGACCGCGCGCGTGCACAGCCCGCTGCTCACCGCGGACGGCACCTGGAGTCACGACCCGGCCCGGCACCTGATTCGCGAGGCGCTGTCGGCCGATCGGGACCGAATCTTCGCCGACCTCTTCGGTAAACTCGCCGCCCATGGCTGACGTGACGCGGGACGTCCTGTTCGACGTGCACCTGGCCCGGCCTCTGCTGGTGGGCCATCTCGAGGCGCGCCGGATCCGGATGGGCCCGGGCGTGGCGGCCGGCCCGCATGTGCACAACGGCCCGGTGGTCGGCACCATCATCGAGGGCTCGGCAATCTTCCAGATCGAAGACGGCCCGGAGAAGATTCTCGGCCCAGGCGACGCATTCTTCGAGCCGGCCGGCGTCCGAATCACCCGCTTCGACGCCCAAGAGGATGGCGTGGTGTTCGTCGCCTTCTTCCCACTAACCGACGGCCAGGCCTCCGAGATGACCACGCTCTAGCGAAGCTTCGAACCCAGCCAAGGCTCTCAGGGACGTCCTCCGCGCCGTAGGCGGAGACAACAGATCCGCACCGATCAACGGCGCTCTGCGAGAGGCGGACGGAGACGTGCGCCCTCAGTTTGACGACGCCGTAGCCCATAGCCCCTCCACGGCCGAGGTAGTCACCGACAAAAATGAGCGTCAATCACGTTGTTGCAGGCTGCGACAATGAGGCCGACTGTCGGGCTGCTAAGGCCATCGTTCTGTTGCGCAGAAAGGACAGGGCGCCAATGGGTCGAGATGGCGTGCCAAGTTCACTGGACGCGGAGAGCCGCTTAGTCACCGATTCGAGGACCTGCGGATCAGCGACTTCACCATTCATGGTGAAGTCTATCTTCATGGTGCGACTGATTTCGATTTCAGCCAGCGTGAAGACTTTTGGCACACGGTCATGACGAACGAACGAGTCGTCATTCCCGATCGAGTCTTGGACGCGGCCCACGACTTCCTCCTAATATTGGACTTGAGCGCAGGTGAAATTGATCGCGACCTCTTCTTCAGTGCTCAGAGACGGGGAGCAGCGGACTATACGGCCATCTTTAAGCGCGAGCAGAAAGACCTACAGAGCCAACGAAACAGGATCGCGGACAGTATTGCAGGGATGATACTCATTGCTCCGCTAATTCGGGCAGGGGTCCTGGTCCCTGTGGGATCTACTCAGTACTTCCCCTTTGGACCGGACGAAGATATTCCGGTAACCGGCATGACCGACGTCCTTTACGGACCAGCCTCCCTTCTTTGCGAGGACCCCTATATAGCCTGGGTAATCTCCAACCGGGTGATGCGTCTTCCCAAATGGGAGGCGCAGGTCCTTGAAATTGGATCCGGATACAGCCCAATCATCACTGCTCAACGCATGCTCGGATTTGAAGGATCCAGTGATGAAGTCGAAGTGGCCGCAACCATCGAGAAAACAGTTGACGAACTCATCGCTTCATACGGCAAATCCTCGACAGGCGACAGTGACGATCTGCACGCGAGCATGCAGAATGCGGTGACTCTCAATTACATTTTTAGGCACACTGGGTTTCGGTCATTAACGTCAAACCACTTTGCCGCCACACATATGTGCCGGTCTTCCATGGCACTGATCGAGGGTATTTCGGAGGATCGGGTTGGCAGCTTCGATCCATTTACGATGGCGGCCCGATACAGCGTGCCGAGCCTCCGACATGTCGCGGTATCGGATCTGATTCGATTGCGGCTCAACGAAGAGGTCTATGCAGAGTTTCGCGAGTGCATTACAGACTTGGTTTTGAGTTCGACCCCACGCGACCTTGACCGAGGATTCCTTGATTTTCAAGAAGTCGTCCGCGATCGCCAAGAGAAAGGTAGCAAGTTCTCTAAGTGCAAACCATCGTGATATCGAGACCGCGTGTTCGATCTTGTCGTCCGTAATTCGTCCTTGATGCATGACCCCGTTCTTGAACATGTCAGTCCAAAGACGATCAGACGTTAGCGATCGACGCTTTACCGGCTGTCAAGTCCGCATCGACCGGCCCGTTCCAGCCCGACTCGATCTCGTCCACGTCGGCTCGACAGATGAGATTCGAGTCATCGCCAGCCGTCCGGCATGGGAAGCATCGCCACCTGCCGAGTGCGTGCCGGAGCCGGATGGAGACGTCAGGCCTTGGCGGGGTAGACGCTGTGCCGGTGGCTCAGCACATTCTGCACCGCCTCCTCGTCGAAGGGCTCGCCCAGGAAGTTGAAGAGTTCGCGGATGTGGCCGGTGTCGGCGTGGATTCGGTCGTATTCGAAGTGGAAGTGCCGGTGGTCGGATGGGATCTCGCGCAGCCGCTCGTCGGCGGCGCGGATCTTGGCCTCGGCATCCTTCACGTCGACCCACCAGCCGCTGCGGGCCACCGCGGCCGGATCACGGTGGTTGAAGATGATGCGCGCGCCTGGGAAGGCCTCCCGCAGGAACGCCAGGTATTCGGTCAGGTCCTTCATGTGCTGCGGCGTGTAGCGGATCTCCTTGAAGCCCAGCACCCGGTCGCCCGGCTCGGGGCGCAGCACGTTCGCCACGAAGCTGCCGACCAGGTCGGCGCGGAAGGCGTGCTCTCGGATCAGCGGGGCGCCGTACCAGCCGCTGTGCGGGATCAGGTCGTCGGTGCTGGAGAACTTCGTGCGGGCCTTCGCCACCGCCGCGTCGGCCTGATAGAGCCGGTACAGCGTGTTGTAGTTCTCGCCGCGGATCCGGTAGCCCGGGATCGCGTTGAGCAGGCCCATCAGCAGCGTCGAACCGGACCGGCCGTAGGTCACCACGAACACCCAGTCGTAGTCGCTGACCGGGCTCGACCGGCGCGACGCCGCGTGCAGGCCGCGGCGCAGCAGGCGGCTGCCGGCGTGCCGCAGCGGCGACAGCAGGCGCCGGACCGGGCGTGGGATGTGTTCGCGCATGGTGCCGACGAACGCTAGACACCGTCGGTGGCCGGCAGACCAACGTCAGATGTACGTCAGGGCAGCACCCACGTCTGACCGCTCCCGCCGCACTCGGCGAGCACCACGTCGCCGTTCCCTGGTCGGGTGAGGCACTGGCCGGTGCCGACGTTGATCAGGGTGTTGCCGGACCGGGCCCGCCACTGGCCGGCGTCGCCGTCGCCGCAGCTCTGCAGCTTGACCTCGCCGCCGGTGGACTGCGCGCACGAACCGCTGACCCGCAGCGTGCCGTCCGCGGCGAGGGTCCAGCGCTGCGAGGAGGTGCCGTTGCAGCCGCGGTGCGCCAGGCTGTCGCCGAGCAGGATGATGCCCGCGTCGATGTCGAGGCAGTCGCCGCCGCCGGTGATCGGGCCGGTGCGGTCGCTGCCGGGCGGCGGCGCGGTGGTGGGCGCGGGCGGCCCGGCGGGCGGTTGCACGCTGGGCGGCCCGGACGGCTTGCCGCCGGTCGCAGCCCCCGCGGCGGCCGGGCGGGACGACTGGCCGCCGCGCGACGGCGACGGCGAGGTGGAGGACGACGCGGACGCCGAGGCCGACCCCTGGGGCGTGGTGGATCCGGTGGCCGGCGGACCGCCGCCGGGGAGGCCCAGCACGGGCGCGTTGGCCGCGGGCGGCTCCTCGTCCTCGGAGCCCGGCCACAACGCGAACATCGTCACCACGACCGCGACCACCAGCGCGAGGCCCGAACCGATCAGCCAGAACATCTGCCGGCGGTCGTTGTCGCCGGTGACGGCGTGGCTGCGTGGCGCGCCCGGCGGCGTGGGCGTCGGCAGCACGGGCACCTCGAGGGTGCCGTCCGCGGCGTCGGGTCCGGCCTCAGGCTCGGGCGGCGGCTCGTCGATGAAGTCGCCGCTGCCCTCCGGAAGCACGTACGGCCGGATCAGGACCCGGTCGCCCTCGCTCTGTTCCGCCATCTCGTCCCGCACCCGATTCTCCCCACGTCGCCACACAAGGGACGCCGGGTGCAGAAGCTACCTGGATCGAGATCATTAGTCACGTTCTGAAGAAACCAGGGTCTCGCCCTCGAAGATGCCCAGGGTCTCGCGGTAGAGCTCGATGCCGACGCCGTTCGGGTCGCGGATGTAGAGGCTGTCCTCGACGCCGCGGTCCGGTCCCAGGTAGTCGATGCCGGCCGCGTCCAGGCGCTCCTTGGCCGCGGCGAACTGCTCCGGGCTCACCGACAGCGCGATGTGCTGGACCCCGCCGATGGTCTCCTGGAAGTCCGGGTGGTCGTGGCCCGGGAAGTCGAAGAAGCCGAGCAGCGTGCGGTTGCCGACGTCGAAGAAGAAGTGACTGGACCCGGCGTAGTCCCGGTTTTCCACCAGCTCCACCAGCGGAAACCCGAGCAGGCCCTGGTAGAAGCCGATGGTGGTCTCCACGTCGCGGCAGATCAGCGCGGCGTGGTGGATGCCGCGGGCGGCCGACGCGGGGCGCTCGCCGAGGGGCTTGAGGTATTTGTCACGCAGCACGGCTCGCCGTTCACGAACGGCTTCCAGCTCCGCACCTTCGGGTTGTGGCATGGGCTGCTCCTCTCGGTGGGATCATCCTGCCATGGTGTTTCCGGTCTACGGCGCGACCGGCGGCGAAGTGGGCGGGCCGGCCGGTCACAGTTACGCGGTCGTGCTCTCCGGCGCGGCCGCCGAGCGCTCCGAGGTGCTCGCCGCCCTGCGCGGCATCAGGTTCAGCGGCTGGCTGGCCCAGCCCGAGGACGGCTGGCTGCCGGCGGTCGCCCGCCCGGCCGCCGGGACGGTGGCGAGCGGCCGGCGCGGCGTGATCGGGGTCGGCGCGGCGCTGGCCGAGCGGTTCGACGTGCCGGTGCTCGCGGTCCGGGTGCTGAACGACCGGCAGCTGATGCTGGCCGCGTGGGCCGAGGGCGAGGAGGCCGGGGTCTATGTGAGCGACCCGTCCAAGGAGCCGGGCGCGGACGAGGACACCCTGGACGAACCCCTGGGCACGATGCACGCGGACGCGTTCGCCGCGGTGTGCGACCGGCCGGACGCCGGTGACGACCTGGGCGATCTGCTGTCCGAGCACCTCGACCCGGAGAGCACGATCGAGTCCGAGCGGCTCGGCCGGGTGGCCCGCCTGCTCGGACTGCCGACCTGGCTGGTCGCCGCCGCCACGCTCCCCCGCGACATCCCGACCGGGCCGGGCCGTCGCGACCTGACCCGGCTGGGCGCGGGCGTGCCCGGGCTGCCGGGCATGCTCACCGGCTGGGCCGCCGGCGTCGTGCGCAAGCGGCGGCCGCCACCCCCGGCGATCGCCGACCCGCCGATCGGCAGCAGCGGGATGGACCCCTGGCTGATGTGAGGACCGTCAGAGGCCGTGCCCGATCGGATAGAGCGTGCCGGTGCCGTCCGCCCGCGGGATGCTGACCGGGAGCCGGCCGCCCGGGTCGATCTCGCCGTAGAGGGCCCGGGCCAGCGACTCCAGGGACGCGGCCGTGTAGCCATAGGTCGCCAGGTAGGTCGGCGCCTCCGGGAAATGGGCGATGTCATAGGGGTTGCGCACGCCCGCGACCACGACCGGTTTGCCGGTGGCCAGCAGGGCCCGGACCAGCGCGTGCTGGCCGGTCGAGGCGGCGGCCGCGTTCATCGTGGACACCACGATCAGGTCCTGGGTCGCGGCCACGGCGGCCACCGCGTCGATCGTCGCCGCGGTGGGGGCGGTGCCGGTCTCGCGCACGGTCACCGTCTGCCCGCGCCGGCCGATCGCCGCGCCCAGCGTGCTCGTGGTCGTCACGCCCCAGCCGGTGACCAGCACGTTGCGCGGTCCGGCGGCGAGCGGCAGCAGGCCGGCGTCGTTCTTCACCAGCGTGGTGGTGTGGTCGGTGATCGCCCGCTCGGCGGCCTGATGGGCGGGCGCGCCGACGACCGCCGCGGCCCGGTCCGGGCTGACGAACGGCTTGGCGAACAGGCCGCGCTTCAGCTTGAGCCGCAGCACCCGGGCCACCGACTGGTCCAGCCGGCGCATCGAGATGCGGCCGCTCTGCACGGCGCTCAGCACCGCGGCATGGGCGGTGTCCATCTGCGGCGCCAGCACGAGCTGGTCGGCGCCCGCCTCGAAGGCCGCGACCGGCGCGACGTCCGGCGGGTAGGTGCCGGTCGCCCCGCCCATGTCCAGCGCGTCGGTGACGATCAGGCCGTCGTAGCCGAGCTCCTCGCGCAGCAGCCCGGTGAGGATCGGGTGGGACATGGTGGCCGGGGCGCCGCTCGGGTCGACCGACCGCAGCACCACGTGCGCGGTCATGATGGTGTCGACGCCCTCGCGGATGGCGGCCCGGAAGGGTGGCAGGTCGATCGCCTCGAGCTGCTCGCGGGTGTGCGTGACCTCGGGCAGTCCGAAGTGGCTGTCGGTCGCGGTGTCACCGTGGCCGGGGAAGTGCTTGGCGACGGTCGCCACCCCGCCGGCGTGGTAACCGCGCACCTGGGCGGCGACCATGCTCGACACCAGGGCCGGGTCGGCGCCGGCCGACCGTACCCCGATCACCGGGTTTGCGGGGTTGACGTTGACGTCGGCGACCGGCGCGTAGTCCTGGTTGATCCCGACGGCCGCGAGCTCGGCGCCGATGACCTGGGCGGAACTCTTCGCGTCGCGGGTCGAGCGGGTCGCGCCGAGGGCCATGTTGCCCGGCATCGCGGTGGCCGGGGCGGTGAGCCGGTAGACCACCGCGCCGCCCTCCTGGTCGGTGGAGATCAGCAGCGGGATGTGCGGCCCGGTGCGCAGCGCGGCGGCCTGCAGTCCGTTGGAGAGCGTCGCGATCTGCCGGGGGTTCTGCACGTTGTCCGGCCCGCGCCGGGCGTCGAAGTAGATGACGCCGCCGGGCTGGTATTTGTCGATCACCTCGGCCGGGGTGTCCACGCCGTAGAGCGCCTGGTTGCGTGCGGCCGCCGCGGGCGTGACCGTGCGCGCGTCCTGGCCGTAGACCTCCACCACGAAGAGCTGGCCGACCTTGTCCCGCACCGACATGTGCCGGAGCATCCAGGAAACCGTGCCATCATGGGCGCCCGCCGGCACCGCCGTGGCGGCCAGCACCGTCCCGAACGCGACAGCGAGAACGCAGATCCTTCTCCACACGATCCATCACCCCCATAGATCGGCCTCACTCTACGCGCGCTCCGATTCGCCGGCATGAAAGTCGCGTCCGTGGGGAACCAGAAACAGGCCGCCCCCGTCCAACGGAGCGAAATCATGCGCTCACGCTGGGCATACTCGACATGATCAGCAAAGAGAGCAGTTTCTCAGCAATCGATGGTGCTGAACTGCTCACCCCGATGCTTGATCGGCTGTCGTCGATCCTCTTAATGTCCTGATCGGGCAGCCGGCGTGTGACCCGCCCCGGGGGCCTGGGCGTAGGGCTCGTCCGTACCGATACATCCCCAGCGGTCCGGCGCGTCTTCTGACCCTTCACCATGGCTCGTTCCATTCCTGGGTCGTCCTGAAGGAGACAGCATCAGCATGTCAAAACGTCCACAATGGAGACGTGTGGCCAGATCCCTGGTCAGCGCCGGCGCAGCCGCCGTCGTTGCCGCGGGTCTGATGGCCGCGGCCGGCACGCCGGCGCAGGCCACGCCCGCCAAGGCGACGGCCAAGGCCGACAAGATCCGGCCCGAGCTCGCCACCCAGCTGCAGGCGAAGAAGGAGGCCGACTTCTGGATCCGCTTCGCCGCCAAGGCCGACCTGGGCAAGGCAGCCGCCGGTAAGGACTGGGGCAAGCGGGGCACCGAGGTCGCGGCCGCTCTGAAGAAGACCGCCGCCGCCAGCCAGGCCGAGGTCCGCAAGCAGCTCGACGGCGCGGGCATCAAGTACCAGACCTTCTGGGCCACGAACGCGATCAAGGTCAGCGGAGGCTCGACCGCGCTCGTCCAGAACCTCGCCGCCCGCTCCGACGTCGAGGGCCTCTACCCCTCGATCCAGGTCAAGGTTCCCGAGGTCACCAAGGGCACCGACGAGAAGACCCCGAACGCCCTCGAGTGGGGCATCGCGAACATCAACGCCGACGACGTCTGGTCCCAGTACGGCGTCGAGGGCCAGGGCATCGTGATCGCGAACATCGACACCGGTGTTCAGTTCGACCACCCGGCCCTGGTGAACTCGTACCGTGGCAACAACGGCGACGGCACGTTCGACCACAACTACAACTGGTTCGACGCGGCCGGCAGCTGCTCCGCTGCGCCCTGTGACACCAACGGTCACGGCACGCACACCATGGGCACGATGGCCGGCGCCGACGGCGCGAACCAGATCGGTGTCGCTCCCGGCGTCAAGTGGATCGCGGCCAACGGCTGCTGCCCGTCCGACGCCGCGCTGATCACCTCGGGCGAGTGGATGCTCGAGCCGACCGACCTCGCGGGCCAGAACCCGGACGCGAGCAAGCGGCCGAACGTGATCAACAACTCGTGGGGCACGACCCTGCCGTCGAACGACCCCTTCATGGAGGACGTCACCAACGCGTGGACCGCGTCCGGCATCTTCGGCGCCTGGTCCAACGGCAACAGCGGCCCGAGCTGCCAGACGTCCGGTTCGCCGGGCTCGCTGGTCAGCAACTACTCGGCCGGCGCGTACGACATCAACAACAACATCGCCAGCTTCTCCGCCCGCGGTGTGGGCCAGAACGGCGAGATCAAGCCGAACATCTCGGCGCCGGGCGTGAACGTGCGCTCCAGCGTCCCGGGCAACGGCTACGCGAGCTTCAACGGCACCTCGATGGCCTCGCCGCACATGGCGGGCACCGTGGCGCTGCTGTGGTCGGCCGCTCCGGCGCTGGTCGGTGACGTCGCCGGCACGCGGGCGCTGCTCGACGGTTCGGCGGTCGACAAGGCCGACGCGCAGTGCGGTGGCAGCACCGCCGACAACAACGTGTACGGCGAGGGTCGCCTGGACGCGCTGGCGCTGCTGAACTCCGCCCCGATCGGTGACACCGGCACCCTGGCCGGCACCGTGAAGGACGAGGCCGGCGCTCCGATCGCGCGGGCCACGGTCACCATCACCGGCCCGGCCACCCGCACCCTGACCACCAACGCGAGCGGCGCCTTCTCGACGCTGCTTCCGGCGGGCGAGTACTCGGTCGCGGTGACGGCGTTCGGCTACGTCGGCAAGACTGTCACGGCGACGGTCACCACCGACGCCACCACCACGCTGAACGTCGTGCTGGCCGCCGCGCCGAGCGTGACGATCAGCGGCGCGGTCACCGACGGCTCCGGCCACGGCTGGCCGCTCTACACCAAGGTGAGCGTGCAGGGCGCGTCCGGCGTGTCCGACTACACCAACCCGGTCAACGGCCGCTACAGCTTCTCGCTGCCGGCTCAGGCCACGTACACGCTGGTCTACGAGACGCAGTACCCGGGCTACGAGACGGTCACCAAGGAGGTCACCGTCGGCACCGGCAACGTGGTGAGCAACGTGGCCGTCCCGGTGGACACCGACGCCTGCTCGCTGGCGCCGGGCTACGAGTACGGCTCGGACGGCCTGTTCGAGACCTTCGACACCGACGCCACTCCGGCCGGCTGGACCGTCGTGGACAACGCCGGTCAGGGCCAGAGCTGGGTCTTCAACGACCCGGGCGCCCGCGGCAACCTGACCGGTGGCAGCGGCAACTTCGCAATGCTCGACAGCGACTTCTACGGCCCCGGCAACACCCAGGACGGCTCGCTGGTCAGCCCGATCGTGGACCTGACCGACGTCGCCGCCCCGGTGGTGCGGTTCAACCAGGACTTCAACTCCCTGGGTGACGACTTCGCCGACGTCGAGCTGAGCATCGATGGCGGGGCCACCTGGTCCACCATCCTGTCGCAGCCCGAGGACGCGCGTGGCCCGAAGGTCACCGAGATCGCGATCCCGCAGGCCGCGGGTCAGAACGACGTGCAGGTCCGCTTCCACTTCTACGACGCCTCGTACGCCTGGTGGTGGGAGGTCGACAACGTCCTCGTGGGTAGCGAGGTCGCCTGCGCGCCGACCGACGGCGGTCTGGTGGTCGGCCACGTCAAGGACAAGAACACCGACGGCTACATCAACGGCGCGACCGTGACCAGCAACGACGCTCCGGGCGAGAAGGCCGTCACGACGGCGACCCCGGACGACACCGGGCTGGCCGACGGCTTCTACTGGCTGTTCTCGTCGAAGACCGGGGCGCACCCGTTCACGGCGACGGCGAGCAACTACGGAAGCCAGACCAAGACGGTCGACGTCGAGGCGGACTGGACCACCCAGGCCAACTTCGAGCTCGGCGCCGGTCGCCTCGTGGTGGAGCCCACCGCGATCAGCGGCACGGTGCAGATCCCGAACGGCAAGGTCACCAAGTCCTTCAACGTGACCAACACCGGCAGCTCGCCGGTGGAGGTCGAGTTCGGTGAGCGGGAGGGCGACTTCACGCTGCTGAAGGCGGATGGCAGCAAGGTCACCAAGGCGCAGATCCTGGCCTCGGCCGGTGCTCCGCTCCAGCGGATCGCGGTGCCCACCTCGTTTGCCAGCAAGGGCGCGAAGGGTGCTGCTGCGGCCAAGGGTGCGCACGCCGACCCGTGGACCGACATCGCCGCGTACCCGCAGGTCGTGATGGACAACCGGGTCGTCAACCTGGACGGCAAGGTCTACTCCATCGGTGGCGGTGACGGCAGCGCTTCGACCACGAAGAGCTTCGTCTTCGACCCGGTGGCGGGCAGCTGGGCGCCGATCGCCGACCTGCCGGGCGCTCGCAACGCCCTGACCGTGGGTGTTCTCGACGGCAAGATCATTGCCACCGGTGGCTGGGGCGAGTCCGGCCCGGCCGCGGACACCTGGGCCTACGACCCGGGCGCCAACAGCTGGGCGGCTCTGGCCGACAACCCCGCGCCGCGCTCCGCGGCCGGCACCGCGGTCCTCGACGGCAAGCTGTACGCCATCGGCGGCTGCACCACCTCCGGTTGCACCCCGATGTCGAACGACGTGGTCGCGTACGACCCCGGCGCCGACAGCTGGGCGACCGTGGCGGACTACCCGAAGTCGCTCGCGTTCCCCGCCTGTGGGGCCGTGGACGGCAAGATCTACTGCTCCGGTGGTAACGACGGTTCCGCGTCGCAGACGGCTGGTTACGTCTACGACCCGGCCGGTGACGCCTGGGCCGCCATCCCGAACTCCCCGGCGGACCACTGGGCATCGTCGAACGCCGTCGCCAACGGCAAGCTGATCGTGGTCGGCGGCGTCCAGAGTGGCGCGGTCACCAACGCGGGCTTCGCCTACGACCCGTCCGCCGAGACGTGGACGGCGCTGCCGAACTCCAACCAGCCGCGGTACCGCGGTGGGGCCGCGTGCGGCTTCTACAAGGTCGGCGGTTCGTCGGGTGGCTTCAACGCCACCGCCGAGAGCGAGGTGCTCCCCGGCTTCGAGGAGTGCGCCGTGGGCGGCGCGGACGTGAGCTGGATGTCGCTGGACAAGACCTCGGCGACGCTGGCTCCGGGTGCGAAGGTCACGGTCCGGGTCACCCTGACCGGCAACGTCGACCAGCCGGGTACGTACACCGGTGGCGTCACCATCAAGGAGAACACCCCGTACACGGTGCCTCCGGTGGACGTCACCATGATCGCCAACCCGCCGAAGACCTGGGGCAAGCTGACCGGCAAGGTGACCGGTGCCAGCTGCGCCGGCGTCACCGCGCCGATCAACGGCGCCACGGTGCAGGTCAACTCGTGGGCGGCGGCGCTGTCGCTGAGCACGAACGCGGCCGGCGAGTACGCGTACTGGATCGACAAGCGCAACAACCCGCTGACGCTGATCGTGGCCAAGGACGGCTGGCAACCCCAGACGCGCAAGGCCCGGATCACGGCCGGCGGCGAGACGGTGGAGGACTTCCAGCTCACCCCCACCCGCTGCTAGGCAATAGATAGGAAGTCCGGCCCGCCTGTCCCCGTCAGGCGGGCCGGATCCTTTACCGGCACAGCAGAACCGCGGAGCAGCAGATGCTGCTCCGCGGTTCTCGTCTCAGGTCAGCGGCTGGCCGCGAGCCGGAAGCCGACGCCGCGGACCGCCTGGATGGTGGCCGAGGCGCCGATGCCGTGCAGCTTGGCCCGCACCCGGCGGACCACCGAGTGCAGATCGGAGCCACGGCCCAGCAGTTCGTTGCCCCACACCTCGTGGTGCAGGCGCTGATAGGTCCAGACCCGGCCGGGCGCGCCGATCAGGCAGTTGATGAAGTCGTACTCCAGCGGCGTCAGCCCGATCTCGCGGTCGTGGCAGCGCAGCACGCGCCGGTCACAGTCGACGCTCAGCCCCGGCTCCACCGGCGGCAGCACCTCGACCGGCTGCGGATGCATGACCACGGTGCGCGGCTCGAAGTCCTTGTCCATCGGCCGCACCGCCTCGGTCACCATCACCCGGGCGTCCGCCGCGTGCGCGGCGACCGTGTGCGCCATCGCCCGGGCCGGCGCCTCCTCCGTGACCATCGGCGCCGCCGCCGCGCCGGACGCCAGCCGCGCGACCAACTCCCCGATCTCCACGTCGGGCTCGCCCACCCCGCCCAGAATCTGCCGAGCCTGCTCGACACTCGACACGATCAGAAACGCCTCGGTCTCGCCGAGCAACTGAGCCAGCATCTTACGATCATCGGCGGATGATGCTATTCCGACGGCCAGATACCCGATCGGACTCCCCGTCATGTCCCACCCTCTCCGGAATCCCCCGCATTTCTCCGGGATGACTTCAAGGTGACGTCAGCCAATTGACGCCAGACCCTAGTGCCGTTCTGTCACGGCATGGTTAAAGGTTGGGCGAGCGTGACGTCGTGCCGCCACACGACCGTGACCGCGGCTGGTCACCCAGACCGCAATCACCCCCACATCACAGCTCAAGCTGCCCAACTGGGAAAACTCATGGACCGTCATCACTGTCAGGGTAAGGCGACGCGACCCGGGAGGATGGTGGCACGGTTGCGCCAAGTCGCATCTATGCCACCCCGTTGACGTACGAACTGACGGGTATTCGTTTCGGTGACGTAAACAAAAACGAACGGGATTGCCCCGGACCACAGTAAACAGCCCAAATTGCGCGGTTCGTCAAACGGTCACGTCGAGCAGCAGGGTCGCGTCGTGCGGGCCGTCGACCACCTCGGACAGCGCCGCCTTGTGCTCCCGGTCGATCGGCAGCTCGGACGCCTCGAAGACCCGCCGGGCGCGCTCGTGGTCGGCGCTCTCGGTGGCATAGACGAGCAGCGGCCCGTCACCGGTGTGCACGAGGTAGGCCATCTCGTGCGTGATGCCCTCCTGCACCAGCGTCTCGCGCACCTCGTCGACGCGGCGGTTGAGCTCGGCCATCCACCCCTCGAGCCGGTCCACCCGGTCGGCCTTGATCCGCACCACCCTGATCTGCATCATCGCCACAGTCTGACAGTCAGGTGACCTTCCAGATGGTGGAGCGGTAGTCGTCGACGGTGCGGTCGGAGGAGAAGAAGCCGCAGCGGGCCGTGTTCAGAATGGACATTCGGGTCCAGTGCTCGGTGTCGTGCCAGGCCGCGTCGACCCGGTCCTGAGCGTCCACATAGGCACGATAGTCGGCCAGCGTCAGATATTCGTCGCGGCCCAGGATCGAGTCGACGATGTCGCCGAAGCCGAGGCTGCCGATCAGGTCGACGGCGGACCGCAGCTCGGGGTCGGCGTCATAGCAGGACCGCGGGCGGTAGTCGCCGCCGCGCAGCTCCAGCGCCTCGTGCGCGTCCAGCCCGAAGAGGAAGAAGTTCTCCGCACCGACCCGGTCGCGGATCTCGATGTTGGCGCCGTCCAGCGTGCCGATGGTGACCGCGCCGTTGAGCGCCAGCTTCATGTTCCCGGTGCCGGAGGCCTCCTTGCCGGCCATCGAGATCTGTTCGGACAGGTCGGCGGCCGGCAGGATGCGCTCGGCCAGCGTCACGTTGTAGTTCGGCGGGAAGGCCACCGTCAGGTGCGGTGACACGGCCGGGTCCGCGGCCACCAGGTCGGCGACGACGTTGATCAGCCGCATGATCGACTTGGCCGCGTGGTAGGACGGCGCCGCCTTGCCGCCGAACAGCACGGTGCGCGGCGGCGCCGAGCCACCGGCCCGCAACCGGTGATAGACGGTGAGCACGTGCAGCACCTTGAGCAGCTGCCGCTTGTACTCGTGGAACCGCTTGATCATCACGTCGGTCAGCGCGTCCGGGTCGCCGGCCGCAAGCCGCACCTTGGCCTGCCGCTTGACCGCCTGCCAGCGCTCCCGGAACGCGGCGTCGTCGACGAGCGGCTCCAGCCCGGACAGCAGGGTGAGGTCGCGCAGCCACTTGTCCCCGCCGAGCGCCTCGCTGATCAGCGCGGACAGCGGCCGGTTGGCGAGGCGCAGGAAACGCCGCGGGGTGACGCCGTTGGTGACGTTGTGGAACTTGTCCGGCCACAACTCGGCGAAGTCGTGCAGCACGGTCTCCACGAGCAGCTTCGAGTGCAGCTCGGCGACGCCGTTGACGGCGGCCGTGCCGACCACGGCCAGGTGGGCCATGCGTACCCGTCGATCGGGTTGCTCTTGAATGATCGACATGCGGCGGATCCGGTCGGCATCGTCCGGGTAACGCTCCGCCACCTCCTCCAGGAAGTGGTGGTTGATCAGGTAGATGATCTCCAGATGCCTCGGCAGGAGCCGGCCCAGCATCTCCACCGGCCAGGTCTCGAGCGCCTCGGGCAGCAGGGTGTGGCAGGTGTACGCGAACGTCTGCCGAGTGATCGACCAGGCGTGCTCCCAGCTCAGCCCGTTTCCGTCGACCAGCAGCCGCATCAGCTCGGGAATGGCCAGTACCGGGTGCGTGTCGTTGAGCTGGATCACCGTCTTGACCGGGAAGTCGTCCCAGTCCGCGTTGCGCAGCCGGAATCGCCGGATGATGTCCCGCAGCGAGCAGGACACCAGGAAGTACTGCTGCTTGAGGCGCAGCTCGCGGCCCGAGTCGGTGCTGTCGTCGGGATAGAGCACCTTGCTGATGTTCTCCGAGCGCACCGCGTTGTGCACTGCCTCGGCATATTCGCCGCGGGAGAACCGGCTGAGGTCGAAGGCCTCCCGGGTGGCCCGCGCGCGCCACAACCGGACGATGTTCACGGTCTCGGTGCCGTAACCCGGGACCAGCATGTGGCTCGGCTCGCCGAGGATGGTCTCCCCCGGCGTCCACAGGCCGTCCACCACCTCGCCGTAGAAGCCGACCTCCTGGCGGTCGTCCGGCGCCGGGAACTCCCACGGGTTGCCCTGGAAGGCCCAGTCGTCCGGCCGCTCCACCTGGGCGCCGTGCTCGAAGGTCTGCCGGAAGATGCCGAAGTCGTAGCGGATGCCGTAACCCGCGGCCGGGACGTCGAGCGTGGCCATCGAGTCGAGCAGGCAGGCCGCGAGCCGGCCGAGGCCGCCGTTGCCCAGGCCCGGCTCGACGTCGAGCGCTTCGATCTCGGCCGGCGACACGCCCAGCGTCTTGAGCGCGGCCGCGGCGACCTCGCCGGTGCCGGTGTAGAGCAGGTTCTGCTCCAACTGCGGGCCGAGCAGGTATTCCGCCGAGAAGTAATAGACCCAGCGCGGGTTCGCGGCATATTGCGCGGCCGCGGTCTTCACCCGGCGCGCGGCCAGGCGGTCCCGCACGGTCAGCGCGAGCGACTCGTAGACGTCCTGCGCGCTGGCCGACTCGAGCGTGGTGCCACGGCGGTAATAGAGGTTGCTGAGCAGATCCCGCTCGAACTCGCTGTCCCGCAGTTCGCGCAGTTCCGGCCGGTCCGGCATGTCCATGACGTTGATCCTGTCATCGTCACGCCGCGGACGCCGCCGGATCCGGCGGTCAGATGCCGGTCAGGGCGGCGTGCACGTGTCCGCCGGCCGCGCTCAGCGCCTGCCTGGCCTGGTCGGCGCCGACGCCGGTGAGCAGCGACACCACGGCCACCTTGGCGTCGCCGCCGGCCGCGGCCAGCGCCGCGCGGCAGCTGTCCAGATCCGCGCCGGTGGCCTCGACCAGGATCCGCAGCTGCCGGTCGCGCAGCTTGTCGTTGCTGGCCAGCATGTCGGTCATCAGGTTGGAGTAGGTGCGGCCGAGCCGGACCATGGTCGCCGTGGAGAAGGCGTTCAGCACCAGCTTCTGCGCGGTGCCCGCCTTCATCCGGGTGGAGCCGGTGACCACCTCCGGCCCGGTGTCCGGCGCCACGTGCACGTCGGCCAGGGCGGCCAGCGGGGACGCCGGGTTGCCGGAGATCAGCACCGTGCGGGCGTCGCGGGTGCGGGCCGCCTCGAGGGCGCCGCGGACGTACGGCGTACGCCCGCTCGCGGTCACCCCGACCACCAGATCGCCGGCGACGACCTCGGCGACCACCGCCATGCCGGCGCTCTCGTCGTCCTCGGCGGCCTCGGACGGGTTGGTCAGCGCCCGCGTACCGCCCGCGATGTGCGCGACCACCCGTCCCGGCGAGATGCCGTAGGTGGGGATCAGCTCGGCCGCGTCGAGCACCGCGATCCGGCCGGAGGTGCCCGCGCCGACATAGTGCACGCGATGCCCGGCGGAGAGTGCCGCCACCCCCAGCTCGACCGCCTCGGCCAGCTCCGGGAGCACCGCGGCGACCGCCTCCGGCACGGTCCGGTCCTCGGCGTTGATCAGCCGCAGCAGGTCGAGGGCGGGCATCCGGTCGATCGCCGCGCTGCCCGGGTTGCGCTCCTCGGTGCGCGCCAGCGGCGTGCCGTCCACGGCCCTCATCCGCGCCGCCGCGCACGCCCGACGTGCCGGCCGCTCACCGCCTCGCGGGTGGCGGCCAGCGCGGTGCTCGTCTCGGCATAGGTGCGCTGGGCGACGCCGACGAAGACGCAGTCGACGACGGTCAGCTGGGCGAGCCGGCTGGACGTCGCGCCGGACCGGAACGTGGTCTCCCGCGCCGCGGTGGTCAGCACGTGGTCGGCCGCGCGCGCGATCGGCGATTTCGGGAAGTTCGTCAGGGCGACCGTGCGCGCGCCGCGCCGCCCGGCCTCCGCGAACGCCTCGATCGTGTCCATCGTGGTGCCGGTGTGCGAGATGCCGAACGCGACGTCCCGCTCGTCCAGCAGCGCCGCGCTGGTCAGGGCCAGGTGCAGGTCGCTCCACGCATAGGCGATCCGGCCGATCCGGTGCAGCTTCTGCATGAAGTCGCCGGCCACGAACGCGCTCGCGCCGACCCCGTAGATGTCCACCCGGCGGGCCGCCACCACCAGGTCGACCACCCGCTCGAGCACGGCGATGTCGAGCTGCACCGCGGTCTCCTCGACCGCCCGGGCGTCGGCGAAGGCGATCTTCTTGACCACCTGCGCGAGGTCGTCGGTCTCGCTGATGTCGCCGCCGACCGGCTCCCCGGCCGCCCCGACCGCCTGCCCGGCCTCGGCGGCCAGGGTGAGCCGCAGCTCGGAGTAACCGCCGAACCCCATCCGCCGGGAGAACCGGATCACCGACGACTCGGACGACGCGGACCGCTCGGCGAGCTCGCTGATGGTCAGCCGGGACGCGGTGGCCGCCTCGTCGATGATCACCCGGGCGACCCGCTGCTCGGCCGGGGACAGCGACGGCAGCAGGCCGCGCGCCCGCACCGTGGTGGGCGAGGATGTCATGGAAGCGGGTTTCCTTCGGTGGGGCGGCTATGCGGAACGTGCTGGTGATCGGGGTCGACGCGGGCGCCACGTCCACGCGGTGCGTGGTGGCGACGCTCGACGGCGAGATCGTAGGCCGTGGCGTCGCCGGTGGCGCCAACAAGAACAGCAGCGGCGGCGAAATGTCCGATGCGCTGGCTCTCGCGATGGAGACGGCGATCGCTGACCGGTCCGCGGTGCGGCTCGGCGTGCTCGGCGCGGCCGGATCGTCGGGCGCCGGCCGGGCCGTCTTCCGAGCGGCCGCGACCGAGGCCTGGCAGCGCGTGGGCCTGACCGGCGAGCTGGTCACGGTGACCGATCTGGAGGTGGCTTTCGCGGCCGGCAGCACCCGGCCCGACGGCGTGCTGCTGCTCTCCGGCACCGGCGCGCTGGCCGCGCGCTTCGCCGGCGGCGCGCTCACGCGACGCGCCGACGGTTACGGCTGGTTGCTCGGCGACGAGGGATCGGCGGTCTGGATCGGGGTACGCGCGCTGCACGCGAGCCTGGCCGCCCTGGACGGCCGTGGCGCCCCGACGGTGCTGGTGGAAGCCGTCCGCGAGCGACTCGGCATTGCGCCGCTGCACGGCGAGGACCTCGCGCAGGCCCTGGTGGCGGCCGGCTTCAAGCTCGCACCGGCGGCCCTGGGCGGGCTCGCCCCCGTGGTCAGCGCCGCCGCCCCCGCCGATCGGGTGGCCGCGGAGATCTGCGCCGCGGCCGCCGCCCGCCTGCTGCGCACCTTCGACGCGGTCGAGCCGAAACCGGGCGACGCCGTGGTGCTGGCCGGCTCGGTGTTGCTCTCCCCCGGCCCGGTCGCCGCCGCGGTCCGCGCCGGCGTCGCCGCCCGGGTGCGCACCGAGCCGCGCGACGCGACCGACGGCGCGAGCGGCGCGGCCGCCCTGGCCATCGCCCGGCTGACCGGCCACCCCGTCGCGACCGCCGTGCACGACCGGCTGACCGGTCACGCCCCCACCCGCGAATAGAGCAGGTAGCGCCGCCGCCGGGCGTCGAACTCGGCCAGCTCGCCGCGCCACGCGCCGACCACCTCGTCGGTGGAGGCGCCCGCGTCGATCATCGTGCGCAGCCGGGTCGAGCCGGTCAGCAGGTCGATCCAGAACGGCCGCGCGCCGCCGTCGTTACGCCAGACGAAGGCCGGGAATCTCCGCGCCTCGACCAGCATCGCGACCGCCGTGCGGATCGGATCGAACACGCCCTGGTCGGTGACCTTGACCTCGATGCCCGCGCACTGCTGATTGGCGAACTTGTTGAAGGTCGGCACGAAGTACGCCTCGCGCACCTCGACGCCCGGCAGGTTCTGCGCGGCCACCGCGTCGCACCAGTGGTAGTCGAAGCCCGGCCCGCCGATCAGCTCGAACGGCCGGGTGGTGCCGCGCCCCTCGGACAGCGACGCGACGCCCTCGAACATGCCGGTGCCCGGATAGACCACAGCGGTGTCCGGAGTGGGCATGTTCGGGCTGGGCAGCACCCACGGCAGGTCGGTGTCGCCGGCCCGGAGCCGCCCGATCCAGCCCTGGCAGGCGATCACCTCGAGAGGCACCGGCCGGCCGGCCTCGGCGGGCAGCAACTCGCCGTTGTAATAGCGGGCCAGCTCGCCGACCGTCATGCCGTGCTGCTGCACGATCTCCTTCTTGCCGACCCCGGAGGTGAAACCCGGCGTCATCATCGGCCCGTAGGCCCGCCCGCCGATCGGGTTGGGCCGGTCCAGCACCACATAGCGCAGACCCAGCCGGGCGGCCGCGGCCATCGAGTCGTAGAGCGTCCAGATGTAGGTGTAGAAGCGGCACCCGGCGTCCTGGATGTCGAACACCACCGTGCGCACGCCGGCCGCGGTGAACATCTCGGCCCACTTGGCCTGACTCGCGACGTATGCGTCGTAGACGGTCAGCCCGGTGCGCGCGTCGATGCCGGTGCCCTCGCTGCCGCCGGCCTGCGCCGAGCCGCGGAACCCGTGCTCGGGGCCGAACACGCCGCCGATGGTGACGCCGTCCTCATGCATCCGGTCGACCAGGTGCCGGTACTCCCGGTCGACTCCGGTCGGGTTGGAGATGACGCCGATCCGCTCGCCGCGCACCGCCGCCCAGTCACTCGCCGCCAGCCGGTCCATGCCGGTGCGCACCGGGATCCGGGGCAGCAGCCCCGGTTTGGCCTCGGCCGGGGTCGATCCGGCGAGTCCGGCCGCCACGCCTGCCGCGCCGGCACTCAGGAGGCGGCGCCTTGCCAGTCGGTACCGCATGGCGCCGAACGTACCCGGGGTAACCGTTGCGTGGCAATAACCTTCGAACCTCTTGCAAGTCCTGAAGGAAAGCTTCATCCTACGGAATCGAGACATGGAGAGGTGTGGATGATGCGGAGATGGCTGGTGCCGGCGTGCTTGGCCGCCTGTCTCGTCGCGGCGACCCCCGCGGCGGCCGGCGCCGCGGTGCATGATCCAACCGTGACCCCGGCCGAGATCCGCTTCTCGCACGACGTGCTGCGCCCCGGCACCGCGCGGCAGGCGGGTCTGCTTCCGGAGAAGGTCGCCGCGTTGCGGCCGATCGCCGAGTCCTATCTGCGGCCCACCCCGGACCACCTCACCTGGCCGGCCTATCCGGGCGCGGTGGTGCTGGCCGCGCACGACGGCATCGTGGTGCAGCGCTTCGCGATCGGCGACGCCGTGCGCTATTCGGCCGTCGGACCCGCGCCCGGCCGAGTAGGTGTCGAACTCCCGCCGGAGCAACGGATCCCGGCCCGCGTCGACACCCTCTACGACCTCGCGTCGATCTCCAAGCTCTTCACCACCATCGTGCTGCTGCAGCAGGTGGAAGCCGGTCGAGTCGACCTTGACGCACCCGTCGCCAGGTACGTGCCGGAGTTCGCGGCCGGGGGCAAGGCCGCGATCACCGTGCGGCATCTGCTGACCCACGTCTCCGGGCTGCCCGCGTTCCTGCCGTTCTACAGCTCCTACCCGACCCCCGAGGCGCGGCTGGCGGCGGTGCTGACCACGCCGGTCGGCGCCGGCACCGCGCCCGGGCAGCAGTACGTCTACTCCGACATCGGGCTGATCTCGCTGGGCGTGCTGATCGAGCGGGTCACCGGCAAGGGCCTGGCCGACGCGGTGCGCGACGGGGTAACCGGGCCGCTGTCCATGCGGGACACCGGCTACAACCCGGGACCGGAGAAGAAGAACCGGATCGCCGCCACCGAATACCAGCCCTACGTCGGGCGGGGCATGGTCTGGGGCGAGGTGCACGACGAGAACTCGTGGAGCATGGGCGGCGCGGTCGGCCACGCGGGCGTCTTCTCCACCGCCGACGACCTGGCCATTCTGTGCCAGATGATGCTGAACGGCGGCACCTACCGCGGGCAGCACATCCTCTCCGCGGGCATGGTCCGGCAGGCGCTGGTCAACTACAACGCCGGCATCGAGCTGCAATACCCGGACAGTGACCGGGGGCTGGGCTTCGAGCTGGCCAAGCACACGTACATGGACGCGATGGCGTCGCCGGTGACGTTCGGGCACACCGGGTTCACCGGCACGTCGGTGGTGATCGACCCGCTCAGCCATTCGTTCCTGATCGTGCTGAGCAACCGGGTGCACCCGGACCGGAACTGGGGCACGAACACGGTCGCGCGGCGGGCGCTGGCCCGCACGTTCGCGGACGCGCACCCGGTGCGGCCGGTGTTCGGTGGCGCCGCGTGGCGCACCGATCGGCGGGACAACGCCACCGTGACGCTGACCGCGCCGCTGCGCCGTGCCGCCCGGGACCGGGCGATCGCGTCCTTCCTGTTCTGGTACGACACCGAGCCGCGCTTCGACACCGCGCTCATCGAGTCGTCCGCCGACGGCGGCGCCACGTGGACACCGTTCCCCGTGACGCTGCGGGCCGGCGGGCAAAGGTTCACCACCGACGGCAGCCTCACCGGCTACGGGGGCCGCCGGTGGTGGCAAGCGAGCGCGGGGGTGCCGGCCGGGACGACGCATCTGCGCTGGAGCTACCGCACCGACGCGGGCGGGCAGGGCCGCGGCGTCTACGTCGACCACGTGCTCGCGGTGGACGCCCGGGGCCCGCTGTTCGCCGGCGACAGCGGCCTCACCGCCGACGGCTGGACGCAATCGACCTCGTAATCAGACGGGAGCCACGGATGGCACACACAATCACCCGGCGCGGTCTGCTGCACGGCGCGGCCGCGGTCGGCGCCGCGAGTGCGCTCGGCGGCTGCGCGATGGGCGGCGGCGACGAGGACGAGGGCGCGGACAAGGGCGGGAAGGGTGAGGTCAGCGCGGCCAACCCGCTGGGCGTCAAGGACGACGCCGCGCTCGAAGTGGTGATCTTCAACGGCGGCTTCGGCGAGGAGTACGCCAAGGCGCACGAGACGATGTACCAGCAGCTGCACCCCAAGGCGCAGGTCAAGCACTCGGCGACGCAGCAGATTTCGGAGACCCTGCAGCCGCGGTTCGTGGCCGGTGACCCGCCGGACGTGGTGAACAACTCCGGCGGCAGCCAGATCGACTTCAACGGCCTGGTCTCGCAGGGCGCGCTGACCGATCTGGCCCCGATGCTGGACGCGCCGAGCCTGGACGACCCGGCCAAGAAGGTGCGCGACACCCTGCTGCCCGGGGTGCTCGACGTGGGCACCTACGACGGCAAGGTGCTGTCCCTCAACTACGCCTATTCCGCCTACGGGATCTGGTATTCGCAGAAGCTGTTCGAGGCGCGCGGCTGGCAGTATCCGAAGACCTGGGACGACATGATCGCCCTCTGCAAGCAGATCAAGGCGGCCGGCATCTCGCCGTGGACCTATCAGGGCAAGCACGCGCGTTACATGAGCTGGCCGATCCTCGCGGCGGCCGGCAAGCTCGGCGGCGTCGACGTGCTCAAGGCGATCGACAATCTCGAACCGAACGCGTGGAAGCACGACGCGGTCAAGGCCGCCGCGGACGCCTACTACCAATTGGCGTCGGACGGGTTCATCCAGCCCGGCGCCGAGGGCATGGACCACATCCAGTCGCAGACCGAGTGGAGCCGCGGAAAGGCCGCGTTCATCTCCTGCGGCTCGTGGCTGGAGAACGAGCAGAAAGCCGTCACGCCCCCGGATTTCCGGATGGCGGTCGCGCCCACGCCCAGCTTGACGACCGGCGACAAACTGCCGTTCGAGGCCTTCCGGGGTACGGGCAGCGAGCCGTTCGTGGTGCCGGCGAAGGCGAAGAACCAGCCGGGCGGCCTGGAATACCTGCGCGTGATGCTCTCCAAGAAGGGCGCCTCCGATTTCACCCGCAAGGTGAGCAGCCTGACCGTGGTGCAGGGCTCGAGCGACGGCATCGAGCTGCCGCCCGGACTCACCTCGGTCACCAAGATGCTCGAGGCGGGAGGCACGAACGCGTTCACCTGGCTCTACAACTCGTATTACCGCAAGCTCGAGCGCACCCTGGTGGACGCCGCCACCGCCGACCTGTTCACCAAGCGGATCAACGCCGCCGAGTGGGTGAACCGTTGCCAGCAGGCCGCCGACTCGATCGCCGCGGATTCCTCTATCAAGAAGTACAAGCGTGCGTGACAAGCGAATCTTCATTGCCACCTTCTTGATCCCGCCCCTGCTCCTCTACGGCATCTTCGTCATTTCGCCCTACGCCCAGGCGTTCCAGATCGCCGGGACGAACTGGGGTGGCCTGTCGCCGGACTTCGAGTTCGTCGGGCTGGACAACTTCCGGCGGCTGGTCGGCGACGGCACATTCTGGAACGCGTTGCGGCACAACGGTCTGCTGCTGTTGCTGCTGCCGGTGGCGACGATTCTGCTCGGACTGTTCTTCGCTTCGATGATCAGCGTCGGTGGCCGGGCCGACCGGGTCGGCGTGCACGGCGTCCGCGGCGCCGGCGTCTACCGCATCGTCTACTTCTTCCCGCAGGTGCTGTCGGTGGCGATCGTCGGCGTGCTCTGGAAGGAGATGTACGCCCCGAACAGCGGCCTGATCAACGGCGCGCTGCGCGCGATCGGGCTGGACGCCCTGGCCAAGCCGTGGCTGGGCGACCCGCGGTTCTCGTTCTGGTGCATCGCGATCGTGCTGCTGTGGAGCAACGTCGGCTTCTATGTGGTGCTGTTCAGCGCCGCGATGCAGTCCATTCCCCGGGACATCTACGAGGCCGCGCTGCTGGACGGCGCGAACCGGTTCGCCACCCTGTTCCGGATCACCGTGCCGCTGCTCTGGGACAGCATCCAGGTGGCCTGGGTCTATCTGGCGATCCTGGCCATCGACGGGTTCGCGGTGGTGCAGATCGTCACCGACGGCGGGCCCGGCTATTCCTCGGACGTGGTCGGGTTGCGGCTCTACAAGACCGCGTTCACCGACGCCCAGTTCGGCTACGCGTCGTCGATCGGGGTGGCGATGTTCTTCCTCACGCTGTCGGTGGCGGTGCTGTTCCTGCGGGTCACCCGGCGCGAACGGGTGGAGCTGTAGATGGCCACGATCACGGATGTTGCGCAGGATACAAGTGCGGAAAGTGAGCCGGCGGCGCCGCGTACCCGGAATGGGTTTTCGGTCTTGTCGCACGGCTTTTTGATCGGCTGGGCGGTGCTCACCACGCTGCCGCTGGCGTGGGCCGTGCTCAGCTCCTTCAAGAGCGATGCGGAGATCCTGACCGATCCGTGGGGCCTGCCGTCCGAGATCCGGTTCGAGAACTGGGCCCGGGCCTGGAACGAGGCGCACATCGGCCGCTATTTCCTGAACAGCGCGATCGTGGTGACCGGCGCGCTGGCGCTGACCATGCTGTTCGGCGCGATGGCGGCCTATGTCCTCGCGCGCTATCGGTTCCGCGGCCGTCGGCTGGTCTATTTCGCGTTCGTCGGCGGCATGATGTTCCCGGTCTTCCTGGCGCTGGTGCCCCTGTTCTTCGTGGTGCGCAATCTGGGCCTGCTGGGCACGCTGCCCGGCCTGATCCTGGTCTACGCGGCCTATTCGCTGCCGATCACCGTGTTCTTCCTGACCTCGTTCTTCCGCACCCTGCCGACGACCGTCGCCGAGGCCGCGATGGTCGACGGCTGCGGCCATTTCCGGCTGTTCTTCTCGGTGATGCTGCCGATGGCCCGGCCCGGCCTGATCAGCGTCGGCATCTTCAACTTCCTGTTCCAGTGGAACCAGTACGTGCTGCCGATCGTGCTGATGCAGGGCGAGGGCGCGGAGAAACGCTGGGTGCTGGCCCAGGGACTGACCGCGCTGGCGGTGAACGAGGGTTACGCGGGCGATTACAGCGGGCTGTTCGCCGGGATGACGATCGCGATGCTGCCGGTGCTGATCGGCTATCTGGCCTTCCATCGCCAGGTGCAGAGCGGGCTGGCGGCCGGCCAGCTGCGCTGACCGCACCCGTCCTGCTACGCGGCCGGACCCGGTTCTGCCGCCCCGGCCGCACAGACTTCTGGCATGACGGTGATCGCGAGTTGGCACGCCGGCGACCGGGGGCAGAGTCGCTACGACATCGCCCGTGAGCTGGTCACGGTGTGGGCGGTGCACCTGCGGCGCTCCTACCGGCTGATCCGTGGGGCATAAGCCGGTATTTTCGCCGATGCTCGGCACCGGCCCGACGTGGAATGCTCGGGTCCGTGGAGACTCCGTGGACGTTCGCCGTGGGCCGTGACGACTTCTCGCGCACCACCCTCGCTCCGACCGGCAAGCCGGCGCTGAGCGCGGGCGAGGCGCTGCTCCGGGTGGATCGGGTCGGGCTCACCGCGAACAACATCACCTATGCCGTACTCGGCGACGCCTACCGCTACTGGGAGTTCTTCCCACCGGCGGCGCGCGGGATGGACGTCGGGTGGGGAGTGCCGCCGGTCTGGGGCTTCGCCGACGTCGCGGAGTCCACGGTCCCCGGTGTCGAGCCCGGCCAGCGGGTGTACGGCTACCTGCCGCCGGCCACCCATCTCGTGGTGCGCCCGGGGCGGGTGAACGAGAAGGGCTTCCGGGACGAGAGCCCGCACCGCGCCGAGCTGCCGTCGCCCTACAACGCGTATCGGCTGACCACCGGCGACGCGGCCTACGAGGTGGCCCGGGAGGACCTGCTGATCCTCTTCCGGCCGCTGTTCTTCACCTCGTTCATGCTCGCCGACCAGCTCGCCGACCAGGCGTTCTACGGCGCCGACGTGGTCGTGCTGTCGTCCGCGTCGAGCAAGACGGCCTATGCGGCCGCGTTCGAGCTGCAGGGTAAGGGCCCGCGGGTGATCGGGCTGACCGCGGCTGGCAACACCGGGTTCACCCGCGGGCTGGGCTGTTACGACGAGGTGCTCAGCTATGACCAGGTCGGCCTGCTGGACGCCGGGGAACGGACCGCATATCTCGACCTGTCCGGGCGGGCCGAGGTGCGGGTGGCGCTCAAGGAGCACCTGGGCGAGAGCCTGGTGCAGGACCTGGCGGTCGGGCTGACCTCGCAGAACCCGAACTCGGGCCGGGCGTCCGCGGTGTTCTTCGCGCCGGACCAGATGCGCAAGCGGACGGTCGACTGGGGGCGGGACGGGCTGGACGCGAAGTTCAGCGAGGCGTGGCATCGGTTCGTGGTGGTGGCCGAGAAGTGGGTGGACGTGGCCGAGGGGCGGGGACCGGAGGCGCTGCGGGACGCCTGGCTCGAGGTGCTGGGCGGGCGGACGGCGCCGCGTACCGCGCATGTCATCGCTCTTTAATTGCCCATCGTGCGGGCCATGGCGCGACGCAGCGGCGGGGTGATCGCGGTGAGGCGCAGGACGGCACGGAAGGCGGCGCGGCCGGCCCACGACGAGTGACCCGCGCTGCGGGCGTTGCGCAGGGACATGCGGACGGCCTTGAAGCCGTAGTCGAGCATCTCGCGCTCGTACCCGGAGATCGGTCTGCCCTCGATCAGCGTGCGGCGCAGCAGATCGGCGTCGCGCAACGCGGTGTTGGCGCCGATGCCGGCCATCGGCGTCATGTTGTGGATCGCGTCGCCGAGCAGCGTCACGCGGGTGGTCGGCCAGGGCTTGACCGGGATGGCGCTGCGCACCCGGAAGGCGTTGACGGTGTCCGCGTCGCTGCCCTCGACGAGCTGCCGGAAGCCGGGTGACCAGCGGTCGATCCGCGCGGCGATCAGCTCCCGCAGCTCCTTGCCGTCGCGGTCGAACACGTCGGCGGGATAGGCGGCCGCCGCGTCGGCGTAGCCCCAGAGCGCGTAGCCACGGTCGCCCTCCCAGGTGGCGGTGAACAGCGAGCCGCGGCCGCGCGGGATGACGATGTTGGCGCGGGTGCCCAGTGGGTGCGGCAGGTCGGCGGGCTGAAAGTGCTTGCCGGCCACCGAGATCACCCCGGTGTCCCGGCGGCCGGCCGCGTGCGGGAGGAGCTGGGCGCGCACCCGGGAATTGGCGCCGTCGGCACCGATCAGCAGGTCGGCCGTCGCGGTCGAGCCGTCTTCGAAGAAGGCGGTGACCTGGTCGCCGGCCTGCTCGTAGCGGACGAAGTCCCGGCCGAAGTGGACCTGCTGGTCGAGCAGGACCTCGCGGAGCTTGATGCGGCTGACCGCATAGTGGCGGCCCTGCCCGTCCATCTCGTCGGCCCGCAACGCCAGCAGGTCCGCGCCCTGATCGGTGAGGAAGCCGAAGCCGCCGTCGCCGGTCGACACCGTGTCCAGGAAACGCTGCCACGCGGCCGGCGGCAGGCAGGCCCGCAGGGCGCGCGCCCCGGCCGGGTTGATGTGGATGCGGTAGCCCTGCAGCCAGTCGGTGCGCTGCTCGGTGCGCTCGTAGACGTCGGCGTCGAGGCCGCCGCGGCGGAGTCCGTGGGCGAGGGCGAGGCCGCCGATGCCGCCCCCGATGATGGCGATTCTCATGGACCCCACTGTCATGTGGACACATGATTTTGTCAACCATTTGTTTGATTGCTAGGTTGAGGACTGTGCCTGAGCAGCCCAGACCACGCCGCGCCCCGGCCGGCTCCGACCGCAAGCGCGACGCCGACCGCACCCGCGAGCGGATCCTCGACGCGGCCCTGGTCGAGTTCGGCGAGCACGGTTTCGCCGGCGCCCGGATCGGCGCGATCGCCCGCCGCGCCGGGGCCAACCAGCAGCTGATCTCCTATTACTTCGACGGCAAGGAGGGGCTGCTGCGGGCGCTGAACGAGCGCTGGCGGGCGATGAGCGTCGCGCTGGCGCCGGCCGACGCGCCGCTGGGCGAGGTGATCGCGGGGTTCAGCAACGTCGGCGCGGAACAGCGCAACTGGGTGCGGCTGCTGGTCTGGCAGGCGCTGGCCGGCGACCGCGCGGAGGGCGAGTCGGAGTACCGCAAGGCCATGGTGGACGCGCTGCGCGAGCGGCAGGACAAGGGCGAGATCGCGGCCGATCTGGACCCGGCCTATCTGCAGCTGATCCTCTTCGGCGCAGCACTGGCGCCGACCTTGCTGGCCGACTTCGCGGAGGACTTCACGGGGCTCTCCGCCGGATCCGCGGCCTTCCAGGAGACCTATCGCGAGCAACTCAAGCGGGTCGTCGCCTATTTGGGAGCGCCATGACCGAGACACCGCCGATGGGCTGGAACAGCTGGGACTGCTACGGCACCACGGTGACCGAGGAGGAGGTGCTGGCGAACGCCTCCTTCATGGCCGAGCACCTGCTGCCGCAAGGCTGGGACACGGTCGTCGTGGACATCCAGTGGTACGAGCCGACCGCGCGGGCCGGCGGCTACAACGACAACGCGCCGCTGCTGCTGGACTCCGTCGGGCGGCCGCTTCCGGTGCCGGCCCGCTTCCCGTCCGGCTTCACCGGGCTCGCCGCCCGGATCCACGAGCTCGGGCTGCGCTTCGGCGTGCACATCATGCGCGGCATCCCGCGCCTGGCGGTCGAGCGCGACCTGCCGATCCTCGGCACCTCGTGGACGGCGTCCGAGGTCGCCGACCGGTCGGCCGTCTGCGACTGGAACACCGACAACTACGGCCTCGACCACGATCATCCCGGCGCGCAGGCCTACTACGACTCGCTGCTGCGCCTGTTCGCCGAATGGGGAGTCGACTTCGTCAAGGCCGACGACATGCTCGGGCCCTATCACGAACGCGAGATCGCGGCGTTCTCCACCGCGCTGCGCGGCAGCGGGCGCGACATGGTGCTGAGCCTGTCCCCCGGCCGCAGCCTGCGCCTGTCCCGGGCCGCGCATCTGCGACAGCACGCGGACATGTGGCGGATCTCCGACGACCTGTGGGACCGGTGGTCCGACGTCCACGACCAGTTCGAAAGGACCGCGCGCTGGGCCGCCTTCGCCGGGCCCGGGTCCTGGCCGGACGCCGACATGCTGCCGCTGGGCCGGGTCGGCATCCGCGCGGAGCGCGGCGCCGACCGCCAGACCCTGCTGAGCTGGGACGAGCAGCGGACCATGATGACGCTCTGGTGCATGGCGAGATCACCCCTGATGTACGGCGGTGACCTGCCGACCAGCGATCCGCGCACCCTGGACCTGCTCACCAACGACGACGTGCTCGCCGTGCTGAAGCACAGCGCGGACAACCGCCAGGACCTGCGCGAGGGCGACCTGGTGATCTGGACCGCCGACGCCACCGACCGGCCGGGCGGCTACCAGGCCTGGTTCAACACCGGCGAGGCCCCGCTCGACGTCGACCTGCCGCCGGGGACCGACCTGTGGACCGGCGGCGCCCCGGCGGCGACGCTGCCGCCGCACGGCTGCGTGCTGCTGCACGTCAATCGGTCTGCACCCGCGCGATGAGCAGCTTCAGCCGCTCGACCTCCTCGACGAGCGCCTTCGTGCCGGCCGCGGTGAGCGTGACCCAGGTGCGGCCGCGCTTGCCCGCATAGCCCTTCTCCACCGCGATCAGGCCGGCCTCCTCGAGCACGCTGAGATGCTTGGAGAGGTTGCCGCCGGTCAGCTCCAGCTGGGTGCGCAGATAACCGAACTCGACTCGGCGCGCCTCGTGCGCGATGGTGAGGATGCCCAGCCGGACGCGCTGGTGCACGACCTCGTCCAGGCCGATGACCGGGTGCGCGGGCGAGGGCGCGGGCTGGTCCGGGGCCGCGGCGGTCATCGATGCCACCGGCGGGCCCGCGCGAAGGCGACCGCGCCGAGCAGCAGCACGACGCCGTTGATGAACTGCGGCGTCACCCAGGGCGACGTGAACTCCCCGGGCAGCCGGATGCCGAAGGTGATCGGCACCAGCACCACGGCCAGGTATCCCAGTGCGAAGAACAGCAGGGCAAGATGCCGCTCCAGCCAGGCCAGCACCAGCAGGGCCACCCCGATCGTGCCGGCCGGCCCGATCAGGCGGTCCAGCACCAGCGCCCAGGCCGGCAGGGTGAAGGCCGGGTGGTCGCCCAGATAGACCCGCACCACCAGATAGGCGGTGGCGGAGACGACGGTCAGCGCGACACCGGTGAGCAGGTAGGGCAGCACTCGGGCGCCGAGCCCGCGGGCCCGGGCGGCCCGCACGGCATGCAGCGCGATCGCGGTGTATGCCACCAGCAGCGCGATCGGCCAGTAGATCGCCGCGCCCAGTCGCTCGACCCCGCAGGACCCGCCCTCGGGGACACCGGCGCACTCGGCGCGGATGGAGAGCCAGTCGACCGGGACCGCCAGCAGCGTCACCGCGGCCAGGACCGCCAGCGCGACCCCGGTCACCCGCTGGTCGAGGCGCACCCGGTGAGCCAGGGCGCGGACGTCGGACAGCAGCCGCCGGGCATCCCCGCCGGCCGGCACCGAATCAGTTGTCATGCCAATAGGTTTCCACAGCAAACCTGTTTCCGCTAGTAGAATTGCGGTCCTGTGATGGGATACGCCGCATGGTCGAATCGCGGACGCCGGTGCTGGAGATGCTGTGGGAGGCGCAGGACCCGCGCCAGGTGCTCGACGGACGGTTCGGGTTCAGCGACGGGCCGGCGGCGGGCCGGTGGATCGCCGCCACGCTGGACGAGCAGTGGGGCGTTCGCATCGACTTCTGCGAGCGGATCGTGATGAGCGGCGGCAACGCGCTGGCGTGGGTCGGCACGCCGTCCGGCCGGCTGCTCGCGAAGTGGTCGACGGTGCCCGAGCGGTTCCCCCGGCTGGCGGCGACGGCGCGCCTCACGAGCTGGCTTCACGGCCGCGGGCTGCCGGTCTCGGCGCCGGTTCCGGCGCGGGACGGCCGTCTCCAGGTCGAGGTCGGCCGGGTCTCGATCGGCGTGCAGCGCGTGATCGCGGGCGACCTCCTGAACACCGCCGACGTCGCCCAGGTGCGGAAGGCCGGCGCCATGCTGGCCCGGCTGCAGGACGCGCTGGCCGCATACCCGAACGCCGATCGAATACCCGCGCGCGCCGGCCCGGTCAGGCCGTTGCGGACCTGGGTCACCGAGTGGCTCGACTCCCGCGCCGGTCATCTGCCGGCGGTGGCTCGCGACACGCTGCGCGGCCTCGTCGCCGGCGCGCCATCCGACCCGCTTCCCCGGCAGCTCGTCCACTTCGATTTCCGCTCCGCCAACGTCCTGTGTGATCGCGGTGAGATCGTCGCGATCATCGACTTCGAGGAGGCCCGGCACGAGTACCGGGTCTTCGAGCTGGCCCGCGCGGCGGTCCTGCTCGGCACCCGCTACCACAACTGGGGGCCGGTGCCGGCCGAGGTTCGCGCGGAATTCCTCGCCGGCTACGAGTCCGAGCGCCCGCTGACCCCGGCCGAGTCGAGCTGGCTGGAGATCCTGCTGCTCTGGCAGGACCTGGAGATGGTGCCGCCCGGTGACGACCCGACCGGCTGGGGACCGTCGGCACTGAGCCGGCTGACCCGGACCTGACGGAAGGCCGGCTCGCCCGGACCTGACGGGCGGCCGGCTGATCCGGACCTGACGGGCGGGAGTCGTGGCGGCCCGGCCGCACCGGGCCGCCGGTCGGCTCAGGCCGAGGGGGCAACGGTCCCGGCCGGAACACCGCGCGGTGCGAGCGAGACGAAGCACATCGCGGTGATGGCCCCGACGGCGAGCGTCACCGTGCCCAGGGCCCCGCCGGTCGCGGCCCACAGGTTGCCGGCCAGCAGCGCGGTGCCGGAGACCACGGCGGCGATCGCGAGACCGCGGCGACCGGACCTGGCGAACGACCGGGCGAGCAGATAGCACGCGGCGATCAGCGCGTTGAAGGTGAGCGTGCCGGCCACCATGTGCCCCACGCTGTGCCAGCTCATCGGCGCCGGGGTGGCGGTGATCGGGTCCATCACCAGCACGCCGGCCGCGATCATGCCGAGGCCGGCGACGCGGACCAGCCGGGACGCCCAGACGCTGTCCGGCCGCAGACTGCCCGCGCCGAGCACGATCAGCACGCCGGCCAGGACGAAGTTGGCGATCTGCAGCCAGCCGAGCGAGCCGGTGCTGAGCATGCTCAGCGGGTGCTGCCGGATGTCGAAGCCGTCGCGGGTGAAGGCCTGGGCGAGCGAGACGGTCGCCCAGAGCGGGCCGCTGACGGCCAGCAGGGTGGTCCGGCTCGGGGCGCCGACGGTACGGGTGGAGGTGGTGATCGCGGTCATCTCGGGCTCCTCAGGTGAGTGTTTGCCCAGACGTCGTTGCGCCGATGTGACAGGTAATGCTCGAATTACCTGTCACATCGGCCGTTCGACGCTGGGGCAGAGGAAACACCGACCGACCGAGGGAGATCGACATGCGTTACCTGATGATGCAGAGCGCCGGCGGCAGCGAGCCCACCGAGCAGCTGTTCGCCGACATGGCCGCGTTCGTGCAGGAGCTCAGCGCCTCCGGCGTGCTGCTCGCCACCGGCGGCCTGGACCCGGCCGGCTTCAAGATCACGTCGAGCGGTGCCGAGATCTCGGTGATCGACGGCCCGTTCACCGAGGCCAAGGAGGCGGTGGCCGGCTTCGCGCTGATCGAGGTGCAGTCCAAGGAGGAGGCGATCGAGCTCGGCCGCCGCTTCCGCAAGATCGTCGGCGACGGCGAGAGCACCGTGCAGCAGGTCTTCGGCCCGTGACCCGGCCATGACCGACGCTCGCGCCACCATCGGCGTGGTCTGGAGGCAGGAGTCCGCACGCATCGTCGGCGGGCTCCTGCGGCTGGTCCACGACGTCGGGCTGGCCGAGGAGATCGCGCAGGACGCGCTGGTGGCGGCGCTCGAGCAATGGCCGGCGCAGGGGGTGCCGGACAACCCCGGCGCCTGGCTGACCGCGATCGCGCGGCGCCGGGCGGTCGACCACATCCGCCGGTCGCAGCGGGCCGGGCGTACCCATCGTGATCTTGCGGTCTTGCAGGCGGACGACGAGCAGGTGGCGGAAAGCGGCGACGATGTCCTCCGGCTGATGTTCATCTCCTGCCATCCGGTGCTGCCGGCCGAGGCCCGGGTGGCGCTGACCCTGCGCGTGGTGGCCGGGCTGAGCACCGCCGAGATCGCCCGCGCGTTCCTGGTCGCCGAGCCGGAGATCACCCGCCGGATCGCCGCCGCCAAACGCGCGCTGGCCGCCGCGGAGGTGCCCTATGAGATGCCCGCCGGCGACGCGCTCGCGCCCCGGCTCGCGTCCGTGCTCGAGGTGGTCTACCTGGTCTTCAACGAGGGCTATTCGGCGACCTCGGGCGACGACCTGATGCGGCTCGACCTGTGCCTGGAGGCGCTGCGGCTGGGCCGGTTGCTGGCCGGGCTGGCGCCGGGCGAGGCCGAGGTGCACGGGCTGGTCGCGCTGATGGAGATCCAGCAGTCCCGGTCGGCGGCGCGCACCGGGCCGGCCGGCGAACCGGTGCTGCTGCACGAGCAGGACCGGGGCCGCTGGGACCGGCTGCTGATCAACCGCGGTTTCGCGGCGATGCTGCGGGCCCGCGCCTGCGGCGGCCCGCCCGGGCACTATCTGCTGCAGGCCGCGATCGCGGTCACGCACGCGCAGGCGGCGACCGCGGCGGACACCGACTGGCGGCAGATCGCGTCGCTCTACGAGGTGCTGGTGCGCCTGCTGCCGACGCCGATCGTGCGGCTCAACCGGGCGGTCGCGGTGGGTTTCGCGGACGGGCCGGCCGCCGGGCTCGCGCTGGTCGACGAGTTGCGGACGGATCCGCAGCTCAGCGACTACCACCTGCTGCCCGGCGTGCGTGGTGACCTGCTGCTGCGGCTGGGCCGGGTGCCCGAGGCGCGCGCCGAGCTGGAACGCGCCGCGTCGCTGACCGGCAACGCGGCCGAGCGCGACTTCCTGCGCCGGCGCGCGGCCGCTCCCCCGGCCGCCGGTCCGCTGCTGGGCCCGGCCGCCGACGAGTTCCTGGCCGGCCTTTCCGTTGCCACCGCGCGGTCCTACGGACAGACCCTTCATCGGGTACGCCGTGCGCTCGGCGAACGAGCGCCACTGTCCACCCTCACCGCCGCCGCGGTGGCCGACGCCTTCGCCCGGTCCTGGCCGTCGGTGTCCGCCCGCTCGTGGAACCGGCACCGGGCCGCGGTGCGGTCGTTCGCCTCCTGGGCCGGGCTGCCGGATCTGACCTCCGCGGTCCCGGTCCGCAGCGTCTCGCCCGCGCCGCGGCCGCCGGTCACCGCCGCCGCGCCCGACCGTCCCGGCGTGTCTCTGCGCGAACGCGTTCTCTGGCTGCTGCTGCACGAGTCCGGCGCCCCGATCGGCGCGGTGCTGGCCCTGAATGTGGAGGACCTGGATCTCGCCGATCGCCGGGCACGTTCGGGGGTGGGCTGGCGCTCGCGGACCGCTGCCCTGTTGCCGGAGTTGCTCGCCGGGCGCACCCGAGGACCGGTCTTTCTCTCCGACCGCCGCCCCGGGCCGTCGCGGACGCCGGGCGCGGCCGACCTCTGCCCGGAGACCGGCCGCCGGAGGCTGTCCTACGAGCGTGCCGAATACCTCTGCAAGCGGGCCACCGGGCACACTCTCGGCCGATTCCGGCGCTAGTGTCGGGCGGCATGAGAGCTCTGCTGACCTCGTCCGGTGTCACCAACCCCAGCATCGAGGGTGCACTGGCCGACCTCCTGGGCAAGCCGATCGCGGAGTCCACCGCCCTGCTCATCCCCACCGCGATCTACCCGTTTCCCGGCGGGCCCTACATGGCAGCGCGGGCGCTCAGCGGCACCGGCCACTCGCGGCTGTCCGGACTGGGCTGGAAGTCGCTGGGGATCCTGGAGCTGACGGCGCTGCCGCACATCGAGGAGGACGCCTGGGTGCCGACCGTCCGGGAGGCGGACGCGCTGCTGGCGTGGGGCGGCGACCCGCTGTTCCTGGCCGAGTGGCTGCGGCGCTCCGGCTTGGCCGACCTGCTGCCGACGCTGCGCTCCGAGGCGGTCTATGTCGGAGTGAGCGCCGGGAGCATCGCCGCCACCGGCACCTTCGTGGAGACCTACACCGAGCCGCCGCGCGGCAAGGACGGACCGCTGAAGTCGGAGCACGTCGTCTTCGCCACGCCCGAGGGTGACGTCGACCGGATCCTGGTCACCGGGCAGGGCGCCGGATTGGTCGACTTCGCGGTGATCCCGCATCTGGAGAACCCGGGCCATCCGGACGCGTCGCTGCCGAACGCGAAGAAGTGGGCGGCGCACATCCCGGTGCCGACCTATGCGATCGACGACGAGACCGCGATCAAGATGGTGGACGGCGTCGTCGAGGTCGTCTCCGAGGGGCGATGGAAATTGTTCCAGCCCCGACCCGCATAGAGTCATTTGCATTCGTTGCCGGAGGGTCTAGCGTGCCCGGGGTGAAGATGACATCTCGGGTCATGGTCCCCCTGGTCGTGGCCGGCATGGTCGCGGCGACCGCGATACCGGCCGACGCCGCGCCGTCCGTCCCCGACGACCTGCGCCAGCTCCAGGTCCGGCAGTCGCTGCTCGGCACGCACACCTGGTACCAGCAGATGCACCAGGGCATCCCGGTGGTCGGCGGCTACTACGCCACGCACACCGCGGGCGGCAAGGAGACCGTCACCGACCGGCGCCAGCCGGTGACCGGGCTGGCCGACACCTCCGCCGACATCAGCGGCGACCGCGCGAAGTCCGCGGTGGAGGGCCGCCTCGACGAGCGGCCGGCCAGCGCCGAACTCGTCGTGGTGCCCGGCTCCCCCGCCAAGCTCGCCTGGATGACGCTCACCCGCACCCCCGGCGGCACCACGAAGACGCTGCTGGACGCGGGCTCCGGCGCGGTCCTCGACGAGGAGAAGACGATCAAGGAGGTCGACGGGCGCGGTCGCGTCTTCGACCCCAACCCCGTGGTGAGCCTGCAGGACGAGTCGCTGACCGACCTGGAGGACGCGGACGACCCGGTCTTCGGGCCGGCCTATCGCGACGTCAAGCTGGTCAAACTCGACCGGGGCAAGACCACGCTGCAGGGCGCCTATGCCAACAACATCAGCGAGGACCCGGTCACCGCGGCGGATCGGGTCTACGACTTCAACCGGTCTGAGCCCGGCTTCGAGCAGGTGATGTCGTACTACAACATCACCCAGGCACAGGCGTACATCCACCGGCTCGGCTTCGCGGACGTGAACAACGAGCCGCAGGACTTCATCACCACCGGGTTCACCGACGACAACTCGTTCTACGACGACTCGGTGGACTCGATCACCTTCGGCACCGGCGGCGTGGACGACGCCGAGGACCAGGAGGTGATCTGGCACGAATACGGGCACGCGATCCAGGCCGACCAGGTGCCGGACTACGGGCTGTCCGAGGAGGCCGGCGCGATCGGCGAGGGCTTCGGCGACTACTGGGCGGTGACCATGTCGCAGGCGACCAGCCAGGACACCACGGTCACGCCGGCTGCCTGCGTGATGGACTGGGACGCCACCTCGTACACGTCGGAGGAACCGCACTGCCTGCGGCGCACCGACGGCGAGAAGGTCTATCCCGACGACCTCGACGGTGAGGTGCACGACGACGGCGAGATCTGGTCGCGGGCGCTGTGGGACATCAACGGCGCGCTCGGCCGGCGGGCCGCCAACCGGGTGATCCTGGAGGCGCAGTTCTTCTTCCCGCCGGACGTCGACATGCCGGAGGCCGCCCGGCTCACGGTCGTCGCCGCGCGGGCCCTCTATGGCGCCCGCGCCGCGACCAAGACGGAAGGCGCCTTCCAGGCGCGAGGCATTCTCTGATCGATCCACACCGAGGTCGGTGCCCCCGGGTGGGGGCACCGACCTTTTGTGAACGGTTTTCGCTTTTCTCATGACAATTACCACTGTGGTCGATGTCTGCCGGGTCTCCAGACTGGAGCTTCCACAGAGGTCCACCATTGAAGGAGCGGCATGACCGACCGCCGGCTCGCCCTGGTGGTCGCGGTCGACCGGTACGACGATCCGGCCCTGCACGAGCTGGCCGGCCCGACCGCCGACGCCGACGCGCTGGCCGAGGTGCTCGGCGATCCCGGCCTGGGCGGCTTCGAGGTCGACGTGCTGCGCAACGCGCCCTCGGGCGAGATCGGCCGGCGCGTGGAGTCGCTGCTCGCCCGGCGCGACCGGTCCGACCTGGTGCTGCTGCACTTCTCCTGCCACGGCATCAAGGACGAGACCGGCGAGCTGCACCTGGCCGCGACGGATACCCGGCCCGACCTGCTCGGCTCCACGGCGGTGGACGCCGCCTGGGTCAACCGCCTGATCCAGCGCAGCCGAGCCCAGCGCGTGGTGTTGTTGCTGGACTGTTGCTATGGCGGCGCCTTCGAACGCGGCATGATCCGGTCCGGCGGCGACATCGACGTCGGCGACCAGTTCGGACAGCGCCACCTGGGCGAGGGCCGCGGCCGGGTGGTGATCACCGCGTCCACCGCGATGGAGTTCGCCTTCGAGGGAGCCCGGCTGGCCGGGGGTTCGGCGGCTCCCTCGGTCTTCACCGGCGCCCTGGTCGAGGGCATCCGCAGCGGCGACGCCGACCGCGACCAGGACGGTCAGGTGTCGCTGGACGAGCTCTACGACTTCGTCTATGACCGGGTGCGCGACGTGACCCCGAACCAGACCCCCAGCCGCTGGGCCTTCGGAGTGCAGGGCGACATCTATGTGGCCCGCAACCCGCACCTCCGGGTCCCGCCGGCGGCGCTCCCGCCGGAACTGCTCGACCTGGCGAAGCATCCGGTCGCGGCAGCCCGGGTCACCGCGGTGCGCGAGCTGGCCCCGATCGCCGAGGGTGCAGACCTGAAGAAGGCCGCCGCGGCCTTCAGCGCTCTGCGCGAGATGACCGACGACGACAGCCGCATGGTGGGTCTGGCCGCGACCGAAGCGCTGGCCGAGGCGGAGGTCCGCCTGTCCGCGTCCGAAGTCGACCTCGGCGAGACGACGATCGAGGCGCCGGCGGTCGTCCGCGAGGTCGAGGTGCTGGGCGGTCCGCTGGCCCTGGCGTCGACGGTGCAGGCGGGTGCGACGGTGCGGGCGCGGCTCACCGGATCGACGCTGAACCTGAGCTGGGATCCGCGCGCGGCAGGCGACCTCGACGACACCGTCACGTTGACCGGCCCGGCCGGCACCGCACAGCTTCGGGTGATCGGCCGCGCGATCATTCCCCCGGCACCGGCCGAACCGAAGCCTCCGCCCGCACAGCCGGCCGCGGCACCGGCACCGCCGGAGCCGCGACCTGTCGCCGCGCCGCCGGCGCCCACGCTCGGCTCCACGACCAGCGACGACTTCCATCGACTCCGCACGGCCGGGTTGTGGGTCGTTGCCGCGATCACGGCGATCGCCTTGATCGCCTGGGTGGTGAACCGCGACACCGACACATCCGCCGAGCCGGACAACGACCTCGCGAGCACCGCCCCGACGACGACACCACCGACACCGCAGGGCCCGCGGAACTACGCGGCTCTGCTGTCGATGATTCCGACTTCGATCCGGGCCACCTGCACGGAAGAGAAGCTCGCGAAGCACAGGACGGCGGTCGCGAACTGCGACGGAGGCTATTTCCAGCTGTGGGTCACCAAAAAGGAGATGGATGCCTACCTGTTGGCGCTCACGGCCGGCGAAGGCGACTGCTACGAGGCGCCGCCGAATGACGGCCGGCGGACAACGCTGCCGGATGGGCGGGCGGGTTACCTGACCTGTGGTCAGTTCACGCCGAGCACAAAAGGATCCAAGCCTGTCTACTTCGTGGAGTGGAGCCTCGACTACCTCCTCCTGACCGGCGGGGCGGTCTCCGAACAGGGCGCGAAGGCCGAAGCCTATGTGGAGGTCTACAACAGGGCGCTGGACCTGCTGGCCCAGTGCCCCGCGTAAGTCAGGATTCCCGCACGACCAGGTGGCTGGGGACCACGTGGGTGCCGGGCGCGGAGTGGCCGTCGATCGCCGCCAGCAGCAGGTCGCCGGCCCGCCGGCCGATCTCCTCGAGGCCCAGGTCGACAGTCGTCAGCGGGGGCCGGGCGGCCTCCGCGATCACTCCCCAGTTGTCCACGCCGACCACGCCGACCTGCGTCGGCAGTGCGACGCCGAGCTCGCGCAGCCCGTCGAGCACGCCGCGGGCGAGCACGTCGTTGCCGCAGAACACACCGTCGCAGCCGGGATCGGTGCGCAACACCTGGGCCACCGCGAACCGCCCCCACGCCTCCGTCCAGCTGCCGAACAGCGGCTCGCCGACCAGTTCCAGGCCCTGCTCGGCGAGCGCCTCGACGGCGCCGGTCGCGCGCTCGCGGGCGGACGCGTGCGAGGGCGGGCCGGTGATGTGCGCGATGCGCCGGCGGCCGGTGCGGACCAGATGCTCGATGGCGAGGCGGGCGGCGCCGTTCTCGTCGCTGACCACGCTGCAGTCGTGCGGGTCGCTGCTCGGGCCGAACGCATAGACCACCGGGACCGGCAGGTGCTCGCTCAGCGGCTGCCGGGCATCGGTGCGCCGGCCGGCCACGATGATGCCGTCGACCTGGCGTTCCAGCAGTTTGCGCAGGTGATGACGCTCGCGGATGGGGTCGTCGCGGCTGTCGCAGAGGAAGGCGATCATCTCGCCGACGCCGAGGGAGTCCTCGACGCCGCGCATGACCGGGATGCTGAACCGGCCGTAGCTGTCGGTGGTGATGATGCCGACCGTGAAGGTGCGGCCGGTGATCAGGCTGCGCGCGATCGTGCTGGGCGCGAAGCCGAGCTCGTCGGCGGCGGCGCGGACCCGGGCGCGGGTCTCCTCGCGCAGGGTGCCGCGGCCGTTCAGCGCCTTGGAAGCGGTGCCCAGCGAGACGCCGGCCAGCGCGGCGACATCCGCGATGCCGATCCGGCGGGTGGCGGCCCGGGGGCCGGCTTCCTGTGTCATCGGGTCCGTTCCTGGGTCTGGCGTCAGCGACTCGTGAAGAGTATTCCGGAAAACCTTTTCCTCGCTCCCACCGGGGCGAGAACGGGCGTTCTCAACTGGGAAACGTCGTCAGCGTAACGCCCCTTGACCGAGGCTACCGGCCCTCCTAGCTTGATTTTTGAACAAGCGGTTTCCTAACTGTTTCCGTGCTCGGAGAGGCCCCAGGTGAACCTTCAAACCAAAGACGTTTCCGGCCCGGTGGTGCTGCGCCGGCCGGCCCGGCTCGCCCCGCTGCCGCTCAGCTCGGCCCGGCTGGCCCCGGAGTCGTTCCTCGGCGCCTGGCAGGAACGCAACACGGCGACCATCCAGCACTGCCTGGAGAACGTGGAGAGCACCGGCGCCGTGCGGAACTTCCGCCGGCTGGCCGACGCCGGTCCGGACGGCCCGGCGGGCACCTTCGCCGGGCCCTGGTTCATGGACTCCGACCTGCACAAGACGCTGGAGGCGATCGGCTGGGAGAAGGGCCGCAGCGGCTCCGAGAAGTGGGACGACGTGCTCGCCGAGATCGCCGGCCTGTTCGAGAAGGTGCAGGAACCGGACGGCTACCTGGACACCTTCGTGCAGGGCTCGCCGGGCGAGGAGCGCTTCACCCACCCGGAATGGAGTCACGAGCTCTACTGCGCCGGCCACCTGATCCAGGCCGCCGTCGCCCTGCACCGCGGCGGCGCCGACGAGCGTTTCCTGGCCGTCGCGCGGCGGGTGGCGGATCTGATCGTGCGGAACTTCGGCGACGACGGCCGGGCGATGGTCGACGGGCACCCCGAGGTCGAGACCGCGCTGATCGAGCTCTACCGGGTCACCGGCGAGCCTTCCTATCTGCGCGCGGCGGAACTGCAGATCGAGCGGCGCGGGCACCGCTCACTGCCGCCGGGCCGTTTCGACTCGTCCTATTACCAGGACCATCTTCCGGTACGCGAGGCCACGGAAGCGATCGGCCACTCGGTGCGCCAGCTCTACCTCGCGGCCGGCGTCACCGATCTGCATCTGGAGAACGGTGACGAGTCGCTGCTGCACGCGATGGAACAGTTGTGGGACAGCGCGTTCGGCAGCAAGGTCTATCTGACCGGCGGGCACGGCTCCCGGCACCGCGACGAGGCGTACGGCGACCCGTTCGAGCTCCCGCCGGACCGGGCCTACGCGGAGACCTGCGCGTCCATCGCGGCGCTGCAGTGGGCCTGGCGCATGCTGCTAGCCACCGGGCAGGCGCGCTACGCCGAGGAGATGGAACGCACGCTGCTCAACGCGATCGCCGCCGCCACGGACAGCTCGGGCAAGGCGTTCTTCTACTCCAACCCGCTGCAGCTGCGCACCGGTCACGACGGCAGCAACGAGGACGCACCCAGCGAGCGCCTGCCCTGGTACGCCTGCGCCTGCTGCCCGCCGAACCTGGCCCGGCTGCTCGCCTCGGTGCACGGTTACGCCGCCACCTCGGACGCGTCGGGACTCCAGTTGCAGCTGCTGACCGCGGGCACGTTCGCCGGCCCGTCGCTGACCGCCGAGGTGGAGACCGGTTACCCGTGGGACGGCGACGTCGTGGTGACCGTGCGCGGCGAGGGTGAGCTTGCCGTGCGCGTACCGGTCTGGGCGGCGGGCGCCTCGGCGACCGTGACCGGCGGACGGATCCGGACCGAACCCGAGCCCGGCGGATATCTTCGAGTGTCCTGTTCGGACGGTGCCGCGGTGCGGCTCAGCCTGCCGATGACCCCGCGCCTGGTCCGCGCCGACGAGCGGGTGGACGCGGTCCGCGGCTGTGTCGCGGTGCTGCGCGGGCCGCTGGTCTACTGCGTCGAACAGGCCGACCTGCCCGCCGACGTCCTGGTCGAGCAGGTGCGGCTGGATCCGGCCGCGCCGATCGCCGAGGAACACGTGCCGGGCGACGTCGCCCCGGTCCGGCTGAAGCTGTCCGCGGTCGCGCGCCCGCACCAGCCGGCGCTCTACGCGCCCTACGCTCCGGCCGCTCCGGCCGGCGACATTCCGATCACCGTCACCGCGATTCCCTACCACTGGTGGGCGAACCGGGGACCGAACGCCATGCGCGTCTGGCTCCCACTCGTCTGATTCCTCGTCCCTCAAACGGCAGAAAGAGATTCCTCATCATGGTCAGAACAGGCAGGGTCGTCGCGATCGCGGCCGCGACCACCGCCCTCGCGCTCGTCGTCACGGGCTGCGGAGGCGGCGGCGAGACGTCGAAGGCGACCGACAAACCGACCGGCAACGCCACGCTGTGGGTCCGGGACAGCCAGAAGGGTTTCATCAACCTCCTCACCGACGCCTACAACAAGTCGCACGACGGCAAGGTGCAGGTGACCGTCGTGCCGTCCGCCAACTTCGTGCAGAAGTTCGGCACCGCGGCCGCCTCCGGCTCCGGCCCGGACATCGCCTCGATCGACCTGGTCTACCTGCCCTATTTCGCGTCGACCGGCGTGCTGGACGACATCTCCCCGGTGCTCGACTCACTGTCCTGGAAGGACAGTCTGAGCCCGGCGCACAAGAAGCTGGCGGTCTACGAGGGCAAGACCTACGCCCTGCCGTTCACCGCCGAGGCCTCGGTCACCTTCTACAACAAGGACCTGTTCAAGAAAGCCGGCCTCGACCCGGAGAAGCCGCCGACGAATTATGCCGAGATGCTGGCCGCCGCGCAGGCGATCCGCAAGCTCGGCAAGGACTACTACGGCTTCACGATGGCCGGCCAGTGCGGCGGCTGCAACGTCTTCGAGACCGCGCCGCACGTCTGGGCCAGCGGCGGGAAGATCCTCTCCGACGACGGCAAGACGGCGATGCTGGACAGCCAGGAGGTGACCGACGCGCTGACCTTCTACCGCCAGATGTGGACCGAGGGGCTGATGCCGCCGTCGGCCAAGACCGACAACGGCTCGATCCAGGGCACGTCGTTCCAGAGCGGCAAGGTCGGCATGACCAACCTGGGCGCGTTCTTCGTGCAGTCGCTGGTCGCCGACAAGAAGATCGACTTCGGCGTCACGCCGATCGTCGGCAAGGACGGTGGCACGGCCTCGTTCGCCGGCGGCGACGAGATCGCGGTCACCAAAGGCGCCAAGAACAAGGCCGTCGCGTACGACTTCGTCAAGTGGGCGACCGACGAGGAGGCGCAGACCATCCTCGCGAAGAACTCGATCGTGCCCGTCCGCACCGACCTGATCGACAAGATCTACGCGCCGCTCGACCCCCGTTACAAGATCCTCGGCGACTCGATGGGCACCGGCCAGACGCCCTACAGCGTGGTGGAGAACGGGATCATCAACGACAACAACGGCCCCTGGGCGATCCTGGTCAACCAGGCGGTCTTCGGCACCGGCGACGTGAAGGCGGCGCAGGCCACCGCCCAGACGGCCGCGCAGCAGATCATCGACAAGGGCTGAGCGACGGTCCCGCCGCGGCCCTCTCGCGGGTCGCGGCGGGCTCTTCGCCCGGGTAGAGGAGAGCCCCGCAATGACCGAGACCACCAGCCCTCCGGCGGTGCGACGGGCGGCCGACGGCACGTCGGACCAGCCGCGCGGGCCGTGGCTGACCTATCGGCGTCGCCGTCAACTGGTCGGCATGGCGCTCGTCGCGCCCGCGCTGGCCGTCGTCACGGTGTTCTTCATCGTGCCGCTGGTGATGACGTTCTGGATGTCGCTGCACGACTGGCCGCTGCTCGGCGACCACGAGTTCATCGGCCTGGAGAACTACCGGCAGGCGATGAAGGACACCGAGTGGCTGAACGCGATCGGCTTCACCCTGAAGTACACGGCGCTGATCACCCCGCTGCTGCTGATCCCGGCGCTGGCGCTGGCCTTCCTGGTCAACCGGGCCGGCAAGGCGGCCCGGGTGTTCCAGTCGATCTTCTTCCTGCCGGTGGTGATCGGCTTCGCCGCGGCCGCATACCTCTTCGTCTATCTCGCCCAGCCGAGCCTGGGCCCGCTCGCCGATCTGGCGGTCAAGGTCGGCATCGGCGACCGGGACACCAACTGGTTCGCCACCGCGACCAGCGCGCTGCTGCTGGTCAGCGGGATGGTGGTCTGGAAGATCACCGGCATGCAGATGATCCTGCTGATGTCCGGACTGCAGTCCATTCCGGAGGAGCTGACCGAGGCGGCCCGGATCGACGGCGCCGGGCGGTGGAAGACCTTCACCCGGATCACGCTGCCGCTGCTGCGCCCGACGCTGGCGCTGGTGCTGGTCTTCTCGGTGGCCGGCTCGCTGCTGGCCTTCGACCAGTTCTACATCATGACCGCGGGCGGGCCGTCGAACAGCACGATCACCGCGGTCTATCAGATCTATCGCACGTCCTTCATCAACTTCGACCTCGGCTACGGCGCCGCCCTCTCGGCGATGCTGATGGTCGCCCTCGCCGCGGTCAGCGCCCTGCAGATGCTCCTGCTGCGGAAGACGGACTACTGATGAACACCCTTGCCGAAGTGCGCCGATCACTGCCCCGCGCCGCCTGGTGGGCGGCCTGCGTCTGCGTCTCGATCATCGTGCTCTATCCGCTCTACATCATGATGTCGCAGTCGCTGAAGTCGTCCGCCGAGGCGACCGAGAACCCACCGACGATGTATCCGCACGGCCTCTCCACCGACAACTACCGGGCGCTGGAGAACACCGGGCAGTTCGGCATCTGGCAGCACATCGGCAACAGCGTGCTGGTGTCGACCGGCGCCACCGTGCTCACCGTAGTGCTCGCCGCACTGGCCGGCTACGGCTTCGCCAAGCTCCGGTTCCGCGGCAGCGGCCTGCTGTTCTTCGTGATCCTGGCGACCTTCATGATCCCGTTCCAGGCGATCATCACGCCGCTGTTCTCGATCCTGCAGACGCTGGGGCTGAACAACACGCTGTTCGGGCTGACGCTGGTCTACACCACGTTCCAGCTGCCGTTCGGCATCTTCCTGATGCGCAACAGCTTCGCCGCGCTGCCGGCCAGCATCGAGGAGGCCGCGCTGATCGACGGCTGCGGCTTCCTCAAGGCGATGTACCGGGTGCTGCTGCCGGTGGCCGTGCCGGGCCTGATCAGCACCGCGCTGTTCACGTTCTTCGCCTGCTGGAACGAGTTCTTCGCCGCGCTGATCCTGATCACCGACGAGGCCAAGTTCACCCTGCCGGTGACGCTGACCGTGCTGGCCTCCAACCAGCTCGGCTCGCTGAACTGGGGCATCATGCAGGCCGGCGTCGCGATCACCGCGATCCCGTGCATCGTGCTTTACCTGTTGCTGCAGCGCTACTACGTGGCCGGCCTGGTCGCGGGTGCGGTGAAGTAGCTGACGAAGTCGACGACGTCGGCCACCACCTCCGGGTCGCGCAGCAGGCGGCGGTGGCCGAGCCCCTTGGTGATCTGCAGCTTCGCCCCCGGCCAGGCGTTCGCGATGGCCTCGCCGTCGGTGACCGGCGTCGACCTGTCGTCGCGGTCGTGCACGATCAAGGTCGGCGGCACGTCGATCGTCCGGCCGATCTCGAGCAGGTCGAAGGCGGCCATCGGGGCGCCGACGCGCCGCTCGATCCGGTCGATCAGGCGGCGGTAGGTGCGGTCGCGCAGGCCCAGGCTCCCGGCGAAGGCCCGCACGTAGGGCACCGGACCGGCCGTCGGGGCCAGCAGCGCCACCCGGCCGACCGGCAGGCCCTCGCGGAGGGCGACCGCGGTGGCGGCGGTGCCCAGCGAATGCGCGATCACCGCGTGGGCCGGGCCGTAGGCGGTGGCGACCGCGGTCAGAGATGCGGCGAGTTCCGGGATGGACGACGATCGCGGGCCGAACGCGCCCGGACCGGACAGCCCGTGGCTCAGCGCGTCGAACGTGACCACCCGGTGGCCGGCGGCGACCAGGGGCTCGACGAACGCGGCGAGCTGTGCGCCGTTCCCGCCCCAGCCGTGCACCAGATAGACCAGCGGGCCGGTCCCCCACACCTGGGCGGCGATCGGCCGGCCGCCGAGATCGACGCGCACCTCCTCGCCGCCCGGCAGCGGGTCTCCGATCGGGACGCGCGGCAGGGTGAACCAGAGGCGCTCGGCCAGCCGGGCGGCGAGCGGGGGCGCGATCCGGTCGAGGACTGTCATCGCCCATTGAAAAGTACGAACGGTCGTGCTTTTTTTTGCGCGCACGTCGGCGACGGCCATGACGGGTTCCTCTCAGTCGGTGATCCGCGCGGCGGCGAGCAGCGCCTCGAAGGCGTGCCGGGCGCGACTCTCGGCCCGCTCGTCGCCGAGCAGCCGCTGGGTGTGGTGCCGAGCCAGAATGACGCCATAGAGATCCTGGGCGAACTGCTCGGGATCGGCGTCGTCGCGGAACTGCCCCTCGGAGACGCCGGTGCGGAAGATCGTCGCGATCATGTCGAACATGTCGCGCTCGCCCTGCACGAGCACGTCGTGCACGGCGCCGGGCCGGTCGTCGAACTCGGTGGAGGCGGCGATGAACGGGCACCCGCCGGGCATCGTGCCCCAGCCGAGCCACGCGTCGAACAGCGCCCGCAGCCGCGGCTCGCCGCGCGGGGCACGCAGGGCCGGCCGGGCGACGACGGCCTCGAAGTGCGCGCGGGCGTGCTGCAGCACCTGCATCTGCAGCGCTTCCTTGGACCGGAAGTGGCCGAAGACCCCGCTCTTGGAGAGATCGGCCTGCTCGGCCAGCAGCCCGATGGTCAGGCCGCTGAGCCCGAGCCGCCGGGCCACCTCGACGGCCTGGTCGAGCACCGCGACCTTCGTGTCCTCACCCTTGCTCACCCGCCAACAAAAGCACGACCGTGCGAAAAGCACAACCGTGCTTCAGAGCACGTCCGGGTACAGCTCCCAGGCGCGCAGGTCGCCGCGCGGGTCGAAGAGGTAGCCACCGTCGCCGATCGCCTGCACGTCGGAGGTGGGATTGGCGAAGACCGGTCCGGGCTGTCCCCAGTACTTGTGCGTCGCCGTCGCCGAGCCCTTGCCGACGTGCACGTAGATCGAACCGCGACCGGCCACCGTGGCGCCGGCCGGGAACGTGTAGCGCCGCAGCCCGGAGTCGCGGACCCACCAGCCGGCCAGCGAGACCGCCACCGAGCCCGCGTTGTCCACCCGCATCCACTCGCCGTTGACGTTCACGTCGTCCGAGCCCGCGGCGTCGTAGTTCACGTGCATGCTGAGCTTCGCGCCCTGCATCGGGCCGACGCCGCACGTGTCGGTGTCGTACATCCGCCGGCCTTCCTGGGCGGCGCGCTGGGCGGCCAGGCGATAGGCCGGGTTCCACGCGTACTCGCCGGGGATGGGCAGCCACAACGCGTACCCGTTGCGGATCAGGTCCAGGCCGATGTCGTGCCACTTCCCGTCGAGCTTCACCGCGACCGAGCGCAGCGGGCGGCCGCGGCTGGTGCTGGACGCGTGCATCGCGGTCAGCCGGACGATCCCGCCGCCGGCCTTGACGAGCTGCTCGACCCGGGCGGTCGCGGCCAGCGCGTGGCACTCGCCGCGGCGCTTGGCCACGGTCGGGTGATAGACCGACTGCTCCATCGCCTGCACGCCGATCAGCCGGATCGACAGCGGCTCGGCGGTGCCGTCGCCATAGACGTCGATCAGCGGGGTGTCCCCGTCCGGCACCCAGGCGACCTTGCCGTTCCAGACCTGGCAGGAGGGGCTGTCCGCGCCCGAGCGGCAGGCGGCGGTGGTGGCCGCCGACGCGGGTGCGGCGGCAGCCGCGACCAGCGCCGCGGCGGCGCCGAGCACGGCGATGGCGCGTTTCAGCATGAGTGCTCTATCGGCCGCGCGATGCCGAGCTTTAGAGAGGCTGGAACCCGTCGTCCACCAGGCCGGCCCGGTGCGCCACGACCGCGGCCTGCACCCGGTTGCGCAGGCCCAGCTTCTCGGTGATGGCCGCGACGTGCGACTTGACCGTGGTCACGCCGACGTGCAGCGACGCGCCGATCTCGGCGTTGGACCAGCCGGCCCCGACCAGCCGCAGCACGTCGACCTCGCGCGGGGTCAGCACGTCCACCTCGGTCGGGCCGGCCTCGTCCTCGTCCTGGTGCGCGCGGACCGCCCGGGCCAGGACCCGGGCCAGGACCGCGGGCGCCAGCAGCGACTCGCCGCGGGCGGCCCGCCGGACCGCCTCGACCATCTCGTCCGGCTCGCCGTCCTTGAGCAGATAGCCCGACGCGCCGGCCCGCAGCGCGCCGTACACCTCGGCGTCGTCGTCGAACGTGGTCAGCATCAGCACCCGGGTGGCCGGCTGCGCGCCGAGGATCCGTCGGGTGGCCTCGATGCCGTTCATCCGGGGCATCCGCAGGTCCATCAGGATCACGTCGGGGCGCAGCCGCTCGGCCAGCCGGACCGCGTCCTGCCCGTCCGCCGCCTCGCCGACCACGTCCTCCCCGGCCGTGCGCAACAACATGGTGACCCCGGCCCGGACCAGCGCCTGATCGTCCACCACCAGCACCCGGATCACGACCGCACCGCCGCCGGAAGCGTCACGCACAGCCGCCAGCCACCGGCCGGCGTCGGCCCGGCATCCACCGTGCCGCCGTGGATCTCGACCCGCCGGCGCATGCCCTCGAGGCCGTGGCCGGAGGCGGGCAGCACCGGCCGCGGACCACCGGGCGCCGAGTTGGCCACGTCGATCCGCAACCCACTCCCCTCGACCGCGACCGTGGTGTCCACGTGGGTGCCGGGGCCGGCGTGCTTCAGCGCGTTGGTCAGCGCCTCCTGCACCACCCGGGCGGCGGTGACCCGCAGCGACAGCGGGGTGCCGGCCGCCCGCTCGTCCAGGTGCGTCGCGATCTCCAGTCCGGCCGTGCGGCTCAGCTCGACCGCGTCCGCGATCATCTTCTCCGGGTCCACCAGTGGGCCGTCGTCGTCGGGGTCGCGCAGGATCAGCAGCATCCCGCGCAGGTCCAGCAACGCCTGCCGGGCGCCGACGTGGATCGAGCGCAGACCGGCCACCGCCGCCCGCAGGCGCTGTTCGTCGTCCGGGCCGTGGGTGGCGGCGTACTGCGCGGAGCCGGCCTGCAGCGCGATCGCCGAGACGTGGTGGGCGACCAGGTCGTGCAGGTCGCCGGCGATCCGGGCGCGTTCCGCCTCGCGCGCGGCGTCCCCCTCGGCGCGGCGGCGCTCCTCGGCCTCCCGGGCGCGTTCCCCGGCGACCACGGCGGCCTGCCGCAACCCGGCGAGGTAGCGGCCGAAGGCGACCGGTGCGGCCACCGCGAGCGCCAGCGCGACCACGAACACCAGGCCGTTCGCGCCGATCATCAGCGCGGTGCCGTCGCGGGCCACGCTGAACAGCACCGCGCCGAGGACGGCCGCCCAGCACGCCCCGGTCACCGCCCAGCCGTGCCGGAGCGCGACCACACCCAGCGCGAACGCGGCGGCCAGCGGGGCGACGTGGCTCGCGACGTCGAGCAGCAGTTCACCGGCCAGCACCAGGGCCACCTCGACGGTCACCACCAGCACCGGCAGACGCCGGAGCAACACCAGCATGACGGCCGACGTCTGCACCAGCGCCCACTGCAGCGCGGGCGTGCCCGAGGGCGGGCCCAGCACGATGCTCGCCGCGCCGAAGCCCGCGACGAGCGCGACCACCGCCGCGTCGAGCAACCACCGGGGCCTCGGGGACATGCCGTCACGATACGGCCGGCGCCGGCCCGCGCTCCTCCTTCTTCTGGCCGCCGCCGGGTCCTTCGGCATGAGGTGCGCGACCCCGGCGGCGAACCAGGCTTCGACTCGGCATTCACACTCGTGGAGAGAGACGGACATGACCAGGACCGAGGACGGGCCGCTCGCCCGGATCGCCCGGCACGCTTATCGTCGGCGCGGCACCGTGCTGTTGCTCTGGCTGGCCGCACTGTTGGTCGCGGCCGGGATGTCGCAGCTGTTCGCCGGCGACTTCACCGCCGACTACTCGGCGCCGGGAGCGGAGTCGACCCGGGCCCAGCAACTGTTGCGGGACCGCTTCCCGGCCCAGTCCGGGGCGGCCGTCACGGTCGTGGTGCGCTCGGACGCCGGGGCGGAGAGCGTCCGCGGCGACGTGACGCGGTTGATCGGCGAGTTGCGGGCCGTCCCGCACGTGGCCGGGGCCGACGACCCCTATGCCACGCCCGGCGCCATCGCCGCGGACGGCCGCACGCTGATCGCGAATCTGCGGCTCGACGTGGCGACCGCCGCCGAGATGCCGGTCGAGGACACCACCCGGCTGATCGACATCGCCGAGGCGGCGGACTCCGAACGGATGCGGGTGGACCTGGGCGGGCAGGCCGTCTCACTGGCCCAGGGCGGGCCGATCGGCTCGGAGGGCGTCGGGCTGGGCGCGGCCGCGCTGATCCTGCTGCTGACCTTCGGCTCGGTGGTCGCCGCCGGGTTGCCGCTGGTGGTGGCGATCGCCGGGCTCACGGTCAGCAGCATGCTGACCGGCCTGGTGATCCGCTTCGTGGACGCGCCGGAATGGTCGACCTCGCTGGCCGCCATGCTGGGCATCGGGATCGGCATCGACTACGTGCTGCTGATGGTGACCCGGTTCCGCGAGTGGCGGCTGGCCGGGCTTGAGCCGGAGGACGCCACCGCGGCGACGCTGGACACCGCCGGGCGTTCGATCGTGGTCGCCGGCATCACCGTGATCGTCAGCCTGCTCGGGCTGTTCGCGATGGGTCTGTCCTACATGCGCGGCGCGGCCCTGATCGCCGTCGTCGGCGTGCTGGTGCTGCTGGCCGCCGCCGTCACGCTGTTCCCCGCGCTGCTCGGCTATCTGGGTGCGCGGATCGACCGGTGGCGGCTGCCGATCCGGCGCCGGGCCGCGTCCGTCGTGGACGCCGGCGGGCACGTCCGGCCGAGTGCCGCATGGCTGCGCTGGAGCGGTCTCGTCGCGCGGAACCGGGTGCTCGCCGCGCTGGTCGGGACGGCCGCGCTGCTGGCGCTGGCGGCGCCGTTCCTGGGCGTGCGGTTCGGCTATCCGGACGCGGGCAACGATCGCGAGGGCAGCACCGCGCGGCGAGCCTACGAAGCGGTGGCGGACGGCTTCGGGGTGGGCGCGAACGGGCCGCTGCGGCTCGTCGTCCAGCTGCCCGCGGACGGCGGCGAGGCGGTGCTCGACCGGGTCGGCGCCACCGCCGCGGCGATGGACGGCGTGGCCTCGGTCGCGCCACCGCGGGTCAACCCGGCAGGCGACACGGCGGTGCTCACGGTCGTGCCGGAGACCGGGCCGCAGGACGAGGAGACCCAGGACCTGGTGCGCCGGCTGCGGGCCGCGACGGCCGCGGACGATGTGTACGTGGGCGGCGCCACCGCCACCTCGATCGACAGCACCGAGGACCTGGCCGGGCGGATCCCGTACCTGATCGCCGGGGTGGTGCTGCTGTCGATGCTGCTGCTGGTGATCGGTTTCCGCAGCGTCGCCGTGGCGCTCAAGGCGGCGGTGATGAACCTGCTGTCGGTGGCGGCCTCCTATGGCGTGGTGGCGCTGGTGCTGCAGGGCGGCTGGGCCGGGCGCCTGGTCGGCATCGACACCCCGACCCCGCTGCCGCCGTTCGTCACCGTGCTGATGTTCGCCGTCCTCTTCGGACTGTCGATGGACTACGAGGTCTTCCTGCTCAGCCGGATCCGCGAGTCCTGGCTGCGCACGGGTGACAACGGCCGCGCGGTGACCGACGGCCTGGCCGGCACCGGCCGGGTGATCACCGCCGCGGCGGCCATCATGATCGCCGTCTTCGTGGCCTTCGTGCTCAGCCCCGACGTGATCCTCAAGCTGATCGGCGTCGGCATGGCCGCGGCCATCCTGCTCGACGCGACCGTCGTGCGGCTGCTGCTGGTGCCCGCCGTGATGCACCTGCTCGGCCGCTTCACCTGGTGGCTGCCGCGCCCGCTGGACCGGCTCCCCCAGCTGCACATCGAGGGTCGCCCGGACCTTTACGTGACGTCGAGGTGATCGGCCCCGCTGGCGACCGGGGCCGTGGTCGCGTCACCCGGGTAGTTGTAGCGGTAGGAGCCGTCGGCGGTGGCAGTCGTGGTGGTCCGCACGATGCCGCTGCCGTCGGTCTTCACCGACTTCACCGTCGACCACGTCGAGGTGCCGCTCTTGTTGTATTGCAACGGAATCCACACCGACGCGTAACCCTGGTAGGTCCACGTGTCCCAGTCGGCCCGCTTCAACGTGCCGTTGACCCCGAACGAACTGCCCCTCCGCACCGGCTCGGGCGTCGCGTCCGTGTTCAGCGTCGTGTAGCGCTTGAACGTCATCGAGCCCTGCGCGTGCCGGTCGGTGAAGCCCACGCCGTCCTTCGCCGTCGCCCACACCGCCGCCTTCCACGAGCCGGCCAGCGCGTTGCTGCCCATCGTCCAGCGGGTGTCCCAGTTGTACATGGACGCGGTGCAGTTCGCCGTGGTGGCGCTCGCCGCGACGCACTCGGTGCGGCCGAGGAACAGGCCGTCCGGGGTGTTGTAGTCGCCGTGGTAGAGATAGAGCCCGGCGCCCGCGATGCCGGACGGGTCGGACGCGGTGAAGGTCGCGAAGAACTCGCCCGAGCCGGACGTGCCGATCACGATGCCCTTGCCGTCGTTGAGCCGCAGGTTCGAGATCGAGGTGGCGCCGATCGTCTCGTCCTTCGCGGTGGCCGGCCCGGCGAACGCCCGGCGGATGGTGCGGCGCAGCGAGCCGCCGCGGTCGTTGCTCGCGGTCACCCGGAGCGCGACGAAGGCCGCGGTGGCGGGCACCTCGAGCGTCACCCGGCTGCCGCCCTCGACCTCGGTGCGCGGCAGCTCGGCCCAGGTCTGACCCTCGTTGACCGACCACTCCACCTTGTCCACGGTGTTCTCCGCGGCGACCGTGCGGGTGGACGGCTCGACGGTCAGCTGCACCGGGGTGGCCGACGCCCGGTTGCGCTGGTCCAGCCCGGCGGCGTCGAAGCCGAGATCCATCAGCGGCAGCACGCCGTTGACCGGACCCGACGTGAACGTCCACTCGCTGCGGGTGCGCGTGGACAGCTGCGACCAGGCGACCTTGCGCACCGACGTCTGGTCCAGCTGATAGGTCTGCTCGACGGCCGGCACCTCCGCCTGCAGGCCGGCGGCGTTCGCCGTCTGCAGCACCTGCCCGCCGCTGCTCAACGTGGTCTTGACGGCGCTCTGGTAGTCCCAGCCACGGTTGCCGGCCGCGTCGCCCAGCACCATGTTCTCGTTGATCCACAGAGTGTTGCGCTCGCGATGCGAGTCGGCGCCACCGCCCCACCTGGTCGGCACCAGCGGCCCCTCGCCCACGGTCTCCGCCGGGTTGGCGCCGGTCGTGAGGGTGTGGTCGGCCAGATTCAGGTATTGGTCGCTGCCGTAGGTCGCGAGGCGCAGCAGCGGCACGCCCGGCGTCACGTATTCGGTGACGATGGCCGGCAACCGCATCGAACTCTGCAGGTAGACCCCGGTCCACTCGCCGGTGTTCGGCACCGTCATGTATGCGCCCTCGGTGTTGACCCCCTGCGCCCGGATCGTGGTGGTCTTCTTCGCCAGCGACGACGTGGCGACCGTGGCGATCGGCGAGGCGGGCACCGGGTGCGCCCAGGAGCGCATCAGGTCGTAGCGGTAGGGGCTCGGCTTGTTCGCCGACGTGCCGGCCTTGGTCAGCAGCTCGTGCACGCGCAGCGTGGTGCCGGGCGTCGAGGCGGTGGTCACGAACGTGCGCGCCTGCGGGCCGCCGGCGAACCCGACCATGTCGCCGCCGGGCACCGACATCCAGACCGCGCTCTGGTCTCGCCGCGCGGTCGCGTCGTCCACCCTGATCGCGGTCTCCTTGGCGCCCTTCTCGTCCAGCACCACGGTCTGTGTCTTGTCGGTGACCGTGAAGGACCTGGTCAGCAGGTAGCTGTTCTGCTGGTAGATGCCGTAGATCGCGGCCGCGTAGTAGTTGCCCGGCGGCAGGCTCACCTTGGTGCTCAGCGAGTTCTGCGGGCTGGGCACCTCCATCGAGGTCCAGGTGTCGCGGTTCCACAGGTTGAAGAGGCTGTTCCAGGCGGACCAGTTCTCCGACGCGATGGTCAGAGTCGTCGCATAGGTGGTGTCGGCCGCGGCGGCCACCCGGGCGGCGCGGGCCGGCGCTCCGGTCTTGGCGGTGGCGGGCGCCTGCTTGCTGCCGCTGAGCTGCTGCACGCGCAGCTCGCCGCCGGCCGAGACGAAGCCATAGGGCATGTCGGGGTTTTCGGAGGCCGGCTTGAACGCGAAGCCGGAGCGGCCCTTCACCTTGCCCGGGATCATCGCGATCCGGTCCGGGCGCGATGCCGCCGCCGCGAGCTTCGGCTCCTCCTCGGCCTGCGAGATGGCCGGAACGACCAGCAGCGCACCGCCGACCAGCACGATCGCACCGATGCCGAAAATGCGCAGCCTCGATCGAGACCACCGAGCCATGAGGGTTCCTCCCGCGACACGACCGCGCCACACGCGATCGAGGGAGCACACTGTACGACTTCCGCAGAGTCCCGCGCGACCCCGCTCGATCAAGGGCTCATCGCGGCAGATCCCGGTCGCGCAACCAGTCGCGCAGGGTGGTGCGAGCCCGGTGGGCCTCGCGTTGCACGACCGTCTCCCGGGTGCGGAGCTGACGGGCGACGGCGGCGGGTGGGACACCCTCGATGAGCAGCTCCATCACCCTGCGCTGACCGCGGGGCAGCCGGTCGATCAAGTCTCGGAACAGTTCGTCCTCGCCCGGCACGGCGACGTCCTCGCCCGGCACGGCGACGTCCTCGCCCGGCACGGAGTCGTCGTTGTCGCCGGTCCGGATCCAGGCTTTGACGGGTCGCCATCCGTTGTCGAGGAGGACTGGCCGGAAACCGCGGGATGGATCTTCGCTGCCTCTCTGGGCGTAGAGCGGGTCGGAGAGAATCAGGCAGACCCCGGTCTCCGCGTCGAGGCCGGGCGCGTCGAGCAGCAGACGCAACGTCGCGATCATCATGGCCGCTGGATTCTGCTGTGCGGTCGGCACAAAGGCCGCGTGCGCAGCGACTCGGAGGCTAAGCCAGTGGTCGAACTGGAAAGTCAGGCCGGTAACGTCGGCCATGGTGCTGCCGAAGGGCATTTCGACGATGGTGGCGAGGCCGTCCTGCAGCGTCTCGCCCGGGATGTTCGAATCTCGGCGGATCGAGTCGATCAGCGCATACAGCTCGACCTGGGCGGCCCGCCGGTCCTGTTCGGACGCCTGCTCGTGCCCGCCGAGCTGGAAGGCGACCGCGACCCGGAGCGTCAGGTCGATGTCATCGCGCCACTCGGGCCTGGTGGGCACACGGGCCCAGACCGGCATGTCCGCACCGTCGACCCGGACGCTGAGCGGGGAGAAGCCGGACGGTTCGCCGATGTCGCGATAGACGTCCTTCGTGACGACCAGGCCGACGGGGAAGACGCCGATCGCCGCCTGCACGTTGCGGGCCTCGGTCACGTTGGCGGCGAGGTCTGGAGCGAGTTCCGCCAACTCGTCGCGGAGGACGGTCACCTGCAGCCGCATCGGATTCGCGCCCGCGGCCAGCCCCAGCTCGAGGCTGTGCACGAACGGGAGCAGGTAGTAACGCAGTGACAGCGTGTCGGGCACGGTGAGGAGGACGCCGTCGTCGATCGGGGCAAGGGTCGCGGCGTCCAGAAGGGCCCGAAACTCACGGAGCTCCCCCATGCCGGTGAGGATTGCGAGGAGTTGCTCAATGGTCTCGACCTGGATCGCGTCGCGCAGGCGGGAGTGGTTCCGGATTCGGATCACGAGCGACGTGCCGGTGCTCGGCTCGGGAGCGTCGAGCACGTGGATCTCGCAGTGCCGGATCGGGTGGACCGGCGGAACCCCGGTCGGCAGCACGAAACCGGTGCGGCTGGACACGATAACCCGCAGGTTCGGGTGCCAGTCTGGAAGCACCGTGCCCAAGGCGTCGCCGACCTCGTCGATGCCGTCGATCACCAGGATCAGGCGGCGGCCGCGGGCCTCGGCCGCCGCGAGGCTGCCGCGCAGGTCGAACCGCGGCGAAGTCAGGTCGACGGGGCCGCCGGCGAAGAACCAGGACACCACGTCGGCGTCGGCCGGCGCGCACATCACGAAGGCGCCCAGCAGCGGCGTCTTGCCCGACCCCGGCCCGCCCTGCAGCCACAGATAGGACGAGTCCCCGGCCACGAAGTCCGTCAGCTTCGCCAGCTCTGCTCGCCGCGCGGCGAGCAGATCCGCATCGATCCCGCTCGGGCCGCTCTCCGGCAGCAGGGCGGCCGGCAGCACCTCGATCCCGGAGATCGGCGCGATGTGCACCCACGCCTCATCGACCTCGCTGCGGTGGAAGTGTCTTCCGGGCGTCACCCGGTCGCTGACCTGGCGCATCACCTCGTCGGTGACGATCAGGCCGGACTGCCGGCCGCGGTCGCCGACGGCGGAGGCGAGCGCCGCGGAGTCCAGCATCGCCTGGAGCCGGTGGATCGCCGCCGGGAACGGCTCGTCCGCGTCATACCGGAGGTGGGTCAGCATCGCCATCCGGACGCCGGTGAAGTCGTCGTCGGACAGACCCATCTGCGCCCACACCGCCGGGCCCACGTAGTTGAAGACCGTGTCGATGATCTCGCCCGGGTCGACTGTGGAGGACACCGTCACGCCCGTGTCACTGGTCAGCCCGAGGAGGTCCGCGGAGTGGCCGGCCGCCCGGAAGGCGGTCTTCAGCGCGTCCAGCAGCGCCTCCGGCGACGGTTGGCGCCGCCCGGGCCGGACGGTGTTGAGGCCGATCAGCGTGTATCGCACGGCCGGCGCGGACGCCCGCGCCGGTGCGGTCAGGCCGAGTCGGGCCGCGATCGACGGCGGGACCCAGGTGAACGGATCCGCCGCCACCCGGCCGTCACCCCCGGCGATCGCGGGAAAGGTCCGGCTCGCGAGCCCCGCGTTCTCGGCGATCCAGCCGGACACCGCGGCCAGCACGGATGCGATCTCCGAGCGCCGCAACTCCCCCGCCAGCCGTTCGGCGATGCCGTCGCGGAACTCGTAGGTCTCGTCGCCGGTGCGGGCGACCAGCCCGCTCAGCACCACCTCGGCCAGTGTCGAGACCGGCGACGACGGCACCGCGACGTGCTGCACCAGGCGCATCACCGGCAGGCTCAGCGGCACCAGAGACAGGCACACCGCCAGCCGGAAAGCCCCAGGAGAAGCCGTAGCCCGGAAGTCGTCCAGCGAGGCGGCGCCGTTTCCCGCCGCCGGCCCTTCGGCCGCGGCAGGGATCCCGGGCACGACAGCGAGGGGCACCAGCGATGACGGGTACGCGACCAGCCCGGCCCAGGCGGCGATCGCGGTCGGTTCGATGCCGAGCACCGGCAACGCCGTCCCGCCCCCGGCGCGGCGCCGGTAGACCGCGCGCAGCCGGCTGTTCGGCGTACCCGGCGTCGTCGAGCTCAGCCGGGCGGCCCGGGCCGGCAGACCGGTGCGGGACCACATCTCCTCCGGCAGCGGTTGCAGCACCGCGACCGGGCCGGTCTCGCCCCACTCGGCCAGCGTCGCGGTCGCCGCGCCGTCGTGCCATCCGGCGGCGGCGCCGTCGGTGAGCACCAGGAAGAGTCGCCGGCCGGCGCCGTCGATCAGCTCCCGCGGGCTGCGCGGCAGACCACCGGCGCCGAGCTCCACGGTGCAGCCGCCCGGATCCGGGTTGAGCCGGCAGAGTCGCACGTCGCGGAAGGCGCCGGTCTGCACGAGCGCCGCCCGGAGCTCGTCGCCCAGCTGCCGCCACAGGTCCATGGACGCCGACGTGTCGACCGCGACCAGCACGTCGAACCAGCGTTCGCGGGCCGGCCGCAGCACCGGCGACCACAGTCCGGAGCCGGCGATGTAGGCGACCGTGGCCGGCACGTCGAGCTCGGTGGGCCGCCGGGACGGCACCCGCCGGCGCAACGGGCGCACGGCCCGCTGCAGCTCGCGCCGGTTGGCCAGCCCGGGCGGGCCGGGCACGCGCAACGGGGCGCCCTCGATCGGGGTGGCCGCGGCCGAGGATGACGGCGTCGAGAGCGGCACGTCTTCCGCGGGCCGGGCCGGCGGTGGCGGTGCGACGTCGGCCGGCCCGGGGACGTCCGCCGGGTCCTCCACCGGCGGCTCCTCGGGAGGAGTGCCGGACGGCGTGCGGAGTGCCGGCGGCGCGAGGTGCTGCGCCAGCCACAACGCCTCGGCGACCTCCAGCGGGGTCGGCGTGAGGCCGGCCCGGCGCAGGACGTCGAGGACGCCGGCCAGCGACACGCGCTCAGCCCGTGACGCTCAGGTGACGGATGATCAGATCGGCCAGCTCGCGGCGGTCGGCGGCGTTCGTGGTGTCCCGGTGCATGGTCACGAAGATGGCGTTGAGCAGCTGGTCGGTGGCCAGGTCCCCGCTCTTCCGGCGGTCCAGGAAGCGGGCCACGATGTCACCGCCGGCGGTCACGGCCGCTTCGCCCAGGTGCGCGCGGACGATCGCCTCGAGCTGGTCGGCGTCCGGTTCGGCGATCTCCAGGCGGACGCAACGGCGCAGGAAGGCGGGCGGGAAGTCGCGCTCGCCGTTGCTCGTCATGACCACGATCGGGAACGCTTTCGCGCGTACCTGGCCTCTCTCGATCCTGACCTTGATCTCAGCTCGGTCGACGCTGACGTCGACGTCCTCGACGCGCTCCGAGATGCGCAACAGCTCGGGGATCGGGAACTCGCCCTCCTCGAAGACGGTGAGCAGGTCGTTGGGCAGGTCGACGTCGCTCTTGTCGATCTCGTCGATCAGCAGCACCCGGGGGCGCTCGGCCGGCAGCAGGGCGGTGCCCAGCGGGCCCAGCTGGAGGTAGCGGCCGATGCCGCCGGTCGGCCGGTCCTCGGGCGGCAGGTTGGCGTCCTGCAGGCGGGCGATGGCGTCGTAGCGGTAGAGGCCGTCCTGGAACGTGGTGCGGCTGGTGATGCCCCAGCGCAGCACCGGACCCAGTCCGAGCTCATCGGCGATCGCATAGGCCAGAGTGGACTTGCCGGTGCCCGGGCGCCCGGTGATCAGCAGCGGGCGGCGCAACAGGATCGCCACGTTGACGAGTTCGACCTCGTGCGGATCGGACTGGTAGGTGCGGGCGCGTTCCAGATCGTTCGGGTGGCGCTCGGCCCAGTCCGGGTCGTAGGTGGGACCGCCGGCCGGCTCGCCGTGGAAGACCCTCCAGGGCGGGGCGGGCGGCATCGCCCAGTCGTGCCGGGTACCGTCGCCGCGGAAGATGGGTTCGATCATCACGACTCCTGGGATCGGTACGGCGGTTCGTGCAACGTCGCGCCACCGGTCACCCGGCCGGGGTCGTCCCAGACCAGGACCGTCCCGCGGCAGGCCCGGTCGGCGTCGCCCGCCCTGGTCGAGGCGGCCCGTACGCGCAGTTGCCGCACGCGCTCGGGCAGGTCGGCGACCGGCGGAGCACACAGCACGGCGTCGATCGCCCCGCGGAAGCTCCCGCCCGAGCAGTCGTCGTCCGCGGCGCCCGCATCGTGCTCGGCGCAGGTGTCCCGCCGCCAGATCACAGCGGGCACACCCGCCGCCAGCGCGGCCCGGACCAGCTCGGTGATCTCCCCGTTCGAGGTCGGGCGCCGGGTCAGCGCCAGCACGCCGACGTCCGGGCTCAGCTCCAGGTCGGACCAGAGCTCGTCCGGGTCGGTGTCGTCCGAACAGGACATCCAGCGGATCTGCCCGGCCGGGCCGCGCAGCCGCTGCCAGCGCTGCCGCCACTGGTGCCGGCCGGCCCGGTCCTGCTGCCGGTCGTAGTCGCGCAGCACGACGCGGTGCTGGCGGCCGAGCGTGGTGTGCCGGTACACCGGCTTGAGCTCGTCGAACGGCTCGTCGAACAGCTCGACCGGCACCACGAACTCGACCAGCGCGTTGCCCTCCAGCAGTTCGAGCGCGCCGCGGAGGTTTTCGTTGGCCAGCTCGCGCGCCGCGGCCAGCTCCAGCGTCGGCTCGGGCTCCTTGTGCAGCACCCGGCGCTTGTGGCGGTCGTCCTCGATCGACACGGTCAGCCGGTAACGGTCCACCCGCGCCGCGCCCGGCACGATCTCGACGGTGATCACTCCGGCCGGCGCGGGCGTGACCGCGGCCCGGCGCAGGGCGTCCAGCTGGTGCCGGCGGCCGGTGCGCCCGGCCAGCGCGGTGGACCAGTCGTAGAGCCCGCGCCGGTCCGGGGCCGGATCCGCGCCGGTCAGCGAGTGGGTCAGCCGGAACACCGGCTCGATCCACGAGTCGCCGACGCCGTGTTCGTCCAGCAGGCGGTAGAAGGCGTCCCGCGGTTCCGCCGCATCGGATGCCGGGACGTCGGCGAGGTGGCCGAGGATCTCCACCTCCTCGGCGGGCTCGATCGGCAGCCCGGCGAAGAGCGGCGGCGCGGGCAGGTCCTGGCGGATCCGGGTCCAGCGCGGGTCGCCGGCGTGGAAGCGGTCGTGCTCGCGCAGCAGCGTCCGGCGGCGCGCCGGGCTCAACGCGGCCAGCCCCCACAACGGCACCACGTAGCCGCCGCGGTCCGCGCCCTCGCCGATCGTCGTGGTGACCACCGCGCAGATCGCGCCGGTGGCCACGTCGAGCACCGGGCCGCCGGACATCCCGGCCACGAACTCATTGCCCTTGACCTGCCAGTACTCGCCCGCGCCGAAGTCGTGGCCGCCGCTGAGCCGGCCGTTGACCGGGTGCCCGCGCAGGCCCTGGCCGAGCTTCGCGGAGTGGCCGAAGACGATCACCTGGGCGTCGTAGGCCGGTTTGCGTTCGGAGAGCCAGGCGCACGGATGCGACGGCGGGTCCGCGACGGTGACGACGGCGAGATCGGGGAACGGCCACAGCGACTCGTCGCCGGGATTGGGCACGTGGTCGGTGACCACGCCGGGCAGGACCTTGCCCTCCCACTCCACCTCGATCGCCGAGCCGGGGCCCGCGCGTACGACGTGCGCGCAGGTCAGCACGGTGCCGGGCGCGATCCAGACACCGCTGCCGCCGCTGCTGGGCGCGCCCGCGACGTCGAGGCCGAGCCGCACCAGGCAGCTCCGGGCCAGGTCGACGAGGCGGTGTCGCGGATCAGTCAAGGCGGCGGCCCCTCACTACTCCGCGGCCGGCGGCGTCACGGCCCCCGGACCGGCCGACATGCCGATCGCCGCCGGGCCGTCGCCGCGCCAGGTCAACGAGATCGTGACGGTGGCCTTGGCGCCCACCTCGGCGAGCAGGCTGGTGACCTTGCCGGTCTTGATCGCGAGCTCGAGCCCGAAGGCGATCTGCACCTCCGACGGCGTCAGATCGTCGAGCGCCGCGCGCAGGCTCTCCGAGACACCGTGGACGGTCCGGCGGAGGTCCTCCAGGTCGAGCCGCTTCAGGGTCGACGAGTCCACGTTGGCGAGATCGTCCACCGGCACCCGCGCCCAGATCGTCTCGCCGGTCGGCAGCTCCACCTCGATGACCTTGCTGGACATCGCACCTCACTCCAACGTGATCACCCCGTGACCCAAGGATCACGTTACCGTCCGGGCCGCCTCCAGGGCATCGCCCGACGGGCATACGACATCGGGGACGACCCCGGCCTGTTCCCAGTTCGTGCCGGTGACGGCGTCCACCACGGTCGCCTCCGGGACCAGCGCGAACACCGGCGGGACCAGCCGGACCGGCAGCACGTGGTCGGCCGCGCCGCGGGTGCGTGCGCCCACCACGGGCACGCCCCGCGCCTGCAGGTGATAGGCCAGCGCCTCGCCGGACGAATAGGTGCGCTCACCGACCAGCACGACGGCGTCCCTGGCCGCCTCCGGGGAGTCGGCCGTCCACCACTGCCGGCGCCGGTCGCGATAGACCACGTCGGACAGGTGCCGGGCCGCGCCGCCGAGCGTCCACCCCACGGTGGCCGCCACGGTCGCCGGGTCGCCGCCGCCGTTCGCCCGCAGGTCGAGCACGATCCTCGACGCGCCGGCGACCAGCCCGAAGGCGTGGTCCAGAAAGGGTTTCGCCTCGGCATACGCCTCCAGCGAGTCGACCGTGAGCACCGCGACCCCGCCCGGCAGCCGGCGCACCGACGAGACACCACCGGCGGCCGCGCGGATCGCACCCGGATCCGGCGGCGGCCAGCTCGGCGCGGGCCCGCTCAGATCGTCGGCGGGCTCGGTCGAATCGGCGTCGAAATGCAGCTCCAGGTGCCGCGAGTGCTCCTGCGCCAGCGCCTCGATCGCCGCGCAGGTGCTCGCGCCGATCGCCTCGGTCCGCCCCCCGAACTCACGCTCGAGCCCGCCGGTCAGCCGATCGCGGCGCTCCCCCTCAGGCATCAGCCGGCGCAGCCAGTCGCTCAGCCGCCCGGCCACCACATCGACAGAAGTCATCGGCCCCAACCACCCTTTCAGCCCTGCACGAAGCCGAGCTCGTTGCCGTCCGGATCACGGATCGTGAACTTGCGCGTGCCATAGGGGGTGTCGAACAGCTCTTCGATCACGTCCGCGTCCGGTCCGAGCCGGTCCCACCAGGCGTCCACGTCGTCGACCTCGAAGTTGAACCGGGCGCCTGCCGCCGGCACCGGGTCGTAGCGCCCGATCGCGAACTGCGCCGAGCCCAGCGTGAAGTGCGCATAGGTCGGCGCGGCGGGCGGCCAGAAGCCCTCCGCCGGCACGCCGAACAGGTTCTCGTACCAGTCGATCGACGCCGCCAGATCACGCACGTTGACCCGCACGTGGGTCAGCCGGGGTGCATCCATCCCAGCACGGTAATCCGGTGGCGCCGGCGGCCGGCGCCGAGGGCCGGAACGCGGCCTGGCGATCGACGTATCTCGATCGTAGGATGCGTGAACCTGCTGAGGTAAGCGCATTCCTGAGGAGTGGCGATGAACGTTGCACGATGGATGACGGTGGCCGCGGCGGCCGCGCTGACCATGGTGGGCGCGGCTCCGGCGCGGGCCGCCGGCGATCCCGCGCCGGGCACGGTGACCCGGCCGGTCCTCTCCCGGGCGGAGGCGGCCGGCTTCACCCCGGACCACTATCTGGGCTGGTCCGGGCCCTATGCGGCGCCGGTCGCCGACCCGTGGCGGCCGGCCCAGATCCGCACCGGGCGGCCGGACTTCGTGGTCGGGCGCGGCGGCTTCGCGACCGTGCAGCTGGCGGTCAATGCGGCGTTCCGCGCGGGCGGCACGGCGCGGCGCTCGATCGCGATCCTGCCGGGCACCCACACCGGCACCGTGTTCATCCCGGCCGGGTCGCCGCCGCTCACCGTCTTCGGCATCGGGGACGCCCGGCTGGAGTTCTCGATCGACGCCGTCGTCACCCCGGCGGCCTGGGCCGCCCAGGTCAACCCCGACGGACGGTACGCCGAGGGCGATCCCGCCTGGCCGATGTTCCAGTCGTGCGCGACCCGGACCAGCGCCAACGCCGGACTCTGCGCGACCGTCGTCTGGGCGCAGAGCACGGACCTGCAGCTCAAGAACCTGACCATCACGAACACCCTGCTGGACACCGTGGACAGCGGCACGCATCAGGCGCTCGCGCTGCGCACCGACGCGGACCGCACCCAGCTCGAGGGGATGCGGCTGATCAGCCGGCAGGACACGTTCCTGGCGAACGCCGGCGACGTGGCGAGCATCGCCCGGGTGTCGGTGCGGGACAGCTATATCGAGGGGGACACCGACTTCGTGTTCGGCCGGGCGAGCGCGGTGTTCGACCGTACCCGTTTTCACCTGGTCTCCAGCCGCAAGCCGTCCGGCGGCGTGATCTTCGCGCCCAACACCGCGCCGGACTTCCCCTTCGGGTTCCTGGTCACCCGGTCGCTGATCACCGCCGACGACGCCTATCGCGCCGCACCGACCGGCTTCCTCGGCCGGGCCTGGGACCAGGGCGCCGGCGCCACCGGCTATCTGCCCGGGATCACCCCGAACGGCCAACTGGTGATCCGCGACAGCCTGATCGGCCCGGGCTTCCGGTCCGACGCGCCGTGGGCGCCGGCCGCCACGACCGCGCGGCCGTTCACCGCGCGCATCGACCCGGGACGCGACCTGAACGACGTCCACGCCAACCGGCTGTGGGAGCACGCGAATCGCGCGCGGTGACCTTCTCCGGTCGCTGTAGACCTGATTCACCGAAGACTCACCGCGCGGCGGCCACTGCGGATCATCGGGCTGTCCACTAGGTCCGGGGCTATGCAAATAATCTGCAAACGTCAATGTCTTCCTAATATTGTCCGGTTGTGATTTTCTGTCGTGGGAGCGTTCCCACAACAGATCTGATCAGTCCTCGATCATCCCTGAGATCCGCTGTGGAACGCGCAAATGCGGGCGCCCCGAAATGCACGTCCGCAACCACAAAGGAGCAGTGCGTAATGCCTGGCCGTATTCAACGGATCGCGAAGTACGCCGCCGCCGCAGCCGTCCCCGTCCTCCTCGCCACCGGTGCCACCGCGCTCTCGCACAGCAGCGCCGCCGCCGCGCCGCCGCAGACCCTCGGCGTGCTCGACCAGGTCGGCTGGTCGACGCAGAACGGTGGCACCACCGGCGCCGGCAGCGCCAACACCACCACCGTGAGCACCGCCGCCGCGCTGACCACGGCGGTCGGCCAGACCGCCGCGCGGGTCATCCGGATCTCCGGCACCATCTCCTGCTCGGGCATGATCCGGGTGCGGTCGAACAAGACCATCATCGGCAACGCCGGCGCCACTCTCGCGGGTTGCGGGCTGAACATCAACGGTGACCGGAACGTCATCATCCGCAACGTCAACTTCCGCAACTGGAACGATGACGCGATCAACGTGCAGGAGTCGGCGACCAACATCTGGATCGACCACAATTCATTCAGCAACGGTTATGACGGTGCGGTCGACATCAAGCGCGGATCCGACTTCGTCACGGTGTCGTGGAACCGGGTGTTCAGCCACGACAAGTCGATGCTGCTGGGCCACAGTGACGACAATGGCAGCCAGGACCGCGGCCATTTGCGGGTGACCTACCACCACAACTGGTTCGACGCGTCGACGCAGCGGCACCCGCGGGTCCGGTTCGGCAACCCGGTGCACGTCTACAACAACTACTACGTCCGCAACAGCGGCTACGGCGTGGCGTCCACCGAGGGCGCGGGCGTGCTGGTCGAGGCCAACTCGTTCGAGAACGTGTCGGACCCGTTCCACCTGGGTGAGGGCGACTCCGGCCCGGGCACCCTGGTGGCCCGCAACAACCTGCTGGTGGGTTCGGGCTCGGGGCAGACCGGCGGCAGCGTCGCGTCGATCCCCTACTCCTACACCCCGGACTCGGCGTCCAGCGTCAAGTCCATCGTGACCGCGAACGCGGGCGCCGGCCGGATCTCTCTCTGATCCGTCCGCGGCGACAAGGGGTGGTGCGGTCCGTCCGCGCCACCCCGCTGCGCGTTTGCAGACGGGGGCGGCGTGCCGCACGGCTCCGCGCGGAACCCCTCTAGCCAGGAAGGATTGTTTATGTAAGCCTAACCTTACTTGCGGCGGAGGGTCGCTGACCTGGAAGAGGAGTGTCCCGATGCGTGCCTTACGTCCGGCAGTAATCGCCACGGCGCTAGCCGTCGCCATCGCCGGTTGCGGATCGGGATCCGACACGCCGGCGGCAGCCGGGAAGTCCGGCCCGTGGAGTTTCACCAGCGGCTCGGGCAAGACGGTGACCGCCGAGAAGCCGCCGTCCCGGATCATCGCGCACGCCGGCGAGGCGGCCGCGCTGATGTCCTTCGGCATCAAGCCGGTCGGCATCTATGGCGACGAGTCCGTGCAGACCGACCCCAACCTCAAGGACCTGGACCTCACCGGGATCACCATCCTCGGCGAGGAGTGGGGCAAGATCGACGTCGAGAAGGCGGCCGGCCTGCGCCCCGACCTGATCGTCGCCGACTGGTGGCCGGCCGAGAAGGCGCACAGCGGCATGGAGGAGGGCGTCGACGAGAAGAGCAAGAAGCTCGCCGACCTCGCCCCGATGGTCGGCGTCTCCCAGGGCAGGTCGATCGTGGACCTGGCCTCCGGATACGAGCAGCTGGCCGCGAGCCTGGGCGCCGACGTCACCGGCGGGGGGCCGGCCGAGCAGAAGAAGGGGTTCGAGGCGGCCGTCGAGCGGTTCAAGCAGGCCGTCGCCGCCAAACCCGGGCTGACCGCCGCCGCCATGTCGCCCTCCGACGACAAGCTCTACGTCGCCAACCCGGTGTACGCGCCCGAGCTGCTGGACTTCCAGAAGTGGGGGCTGAAGGTCCTGGACCCCGCCGAGCCGGACGCCGACTTCCCCTATTGGGAGACGCTGAGCTGGGAAAACGCGGACAAGTACCAGCCCGACCTGATCCTCTGGGACGGGCGCGCGTTCAAGCCGACGAGCAACGCCGAGTGGGGCAAGAAACAGCCGACCTGGTTCACCGTGAAAGCCGCCAAGGCGGGTGCGGTGGTGTCCTGGCCGGCCTACTGGCTGCATACGTATGGGCACTTCGCGACCGAGCTGGACAAGCTGACCGAGGCGATCAAGACCGCCGATGTCAACGTCGGCTCCTGAGCTGACCCGGCGCGCCTCCTTGCTGGGGCCGGGGCTCGTCGTTATCGGCGGAGCTCTGCTGCTGGTCGCGTTTCTGAGCGTCACGCTGGGCTCGCGGGACATCGGGCTCGGCGAGGTGCTGCGGGCACTCGGTGGGCTGGGCGCCGGGGACGGGTCGATCAACGACACCGTGACGCTCGAATTGCGCGTACCCAGAACGCTTCTGGGCATTTTGGCGGGCGCCGCCCTCGGCGTGGCCGGCGCGATCCTGCAGGGCGTGACCCGCAACCCGCTCGCCGACGCCGGCATCATGGGCGTCAACCCGGGTGCGGCCGCCTTCGTGGTCGTCGCGATCACGGTGCTCGGCGTGCGCGGCATCGGCGGCTACATCTGGTTCGCGTTCGCCGGCGCGCTCGCGGCGATCGCGCTGGTCTATGCGGTCGCGTCGCTGGGCCGGGAGGGCGCCACGCCGCTCAAGCTGGCACTGTCCGGCGCCGCGGTGACGGCCGGCCTGGCATCGATCACCACCGGCGTCGTGATGACGAACATCGACGCGCTCAACGAGCTGCGCTTCTGGCAGGTCGGCTCGCTGGCCGGCCGCTACACCCCGATCCTGGCCGGAGTCGCGCCCTTCCTGCTGCTCGGCCTGGCCGCATCGCTGTTCTTCGGCCGCGCGCTCAACGGCCTCGCGCTCGGTGAGGACCTGGCCAAGGGCCTCGGGCAACGGGTACGCCTGACCCGCACCGCCGCCTTCGGGGTGGTCGCCCTGCTGGCCGGCGCGGCCACCGCCGCGTGCGGCCCGATCGTCTTCATCGGACTCGTGGTGCCGCACCTGGCCCGCTTCGTCTGTGGCCCGGACTACCGCTGGATCCTGCCCTATTCGATGCTGCTGGCGCCGGTCCTGCTGCTGCTCGCCGACGTCCTCGGCCGGGTGCTGGGCGCGCCCGGTGAGGTGCAGGTCGGCGTCGTGCTGGCGGTGCTCGGCGCGCCGGCGTTCGTGGCGATCGTGCGCTACGCCCGGATGTCGGAGGTGTGAGCCGATGACCGCCACGCTGCTCACCCGTGACGCCCTGCGGGTCACCCGGCGCCGCCGCGGCGTCCGCGCCCTGGTGGTCACCGCCGCCCTGGCCGCGCTGGTGTTCGGGCTGTTCGTGCTGACCCTGATGCTGGGCAGCTTCCGGCTCGGCGCGGGCGAGGTGATCGGCTCGCTGCTGCGCCTGCGCGACGACCCGAGCGTCGACTTCGTGGTGCACGGGCTGCGGTTGCCGACCGCGCTGACCGGGCTGGCCGTCGGCCTCGCGCTGGGCGCCGCGGGCACGGTCTTCCAGCAACTGCTGCGCAATCCGCTGGCCTCCCCCGACTTCGTCGGCGTCTCGTCCGGCGCCGGCCTCGCGGCGGTCGGCGGCATCGTGGTGTTCCAGGCCGGCGGGCTGGTGGTCAGCGGCCTGGCGCTCGGCGGCGCGGCCGCCGGAACCCTGCTGATGTACGTGCTCGCCTGGCGCGGCGGCGTGGCCGGCTACCGCTTCATCCTGATCGGGATCGGCGTCGCCGCGTTCTTCGACGGGCTCATCGGTTATCTGCTCAGCAAGGCGCAGCTCTTCGAGGCCCGGCAGGCGATGCACTGGCTGACCGGGTCGGTCGGGCAGGCGTCCGAGGCCGAGCTGCGGGTGCTGCTGGTCGCGCTGCCGTTCCTGCTGCCGACGGCGATCCTGCTGCAGCGGCAGCTGCGCATGCTCGAGCTCGGCGACGACACCGCCCGCGGGCTCGGCGCGCGCACCGAGCTGAGCCGGGCCGCCCTGCTCGCCACCGCGGTGGTCCTGGTCGGGCTGGCCGTCGCGGTGGCCGGGCCGATCGTCTTCGTCGCGCTGGTCGCGGGCCCGATCGCCAACCGGCTGCTCGGCCCGGCCACCGGCGGCGTGCTGGCCGCCGCGCTGGTCGGCGCCGCGCTGCTGCTCGCCTCCGACATCGTCGCGAGCCAGGTGCTGCCGACCCCGCTGCCGACCGGCGTGGTCACCGGCGCGGTCGGCGCGCCGTATCTGCTGTGGCTGCTGGTCACCACGAATCGACAGGGAGAGGGCGGATGACCCGACTGCGCGCCGAGGCGCTGACGCTGGGCTACGACGGGCCGCCGATCGTCGAGAATCTCGACGTGGCGCTCCTGGACGGCCGGGTGACCGCGATCGTCGGCGCCAACGCGTGCGGCAAGTCGACCCTGCTGCGCGGCCTGGCCCGGCTGCTCGAGCCGCGATCCGGCACGGTCCGGCTGGACGACAATGTGATGTCCGACCTGAGCACGCTGGAGGTCGCCAAGGTGCTCGGGCTGCTGCCGCAGGCGCCGCTCGCGCCGGACGGCATCACCGTCGCCGACCTGGTGTCCCGCGGCCGCTACCCGCATCAGGGCTGGTTCCGCCGCTGGACCGAGGACGACCACGCCGCCACGGTGCGCGCGCTGGAGGCGACCGGCACCGCCGAGCTGGTGGACCGCCAGGTGCGGCAGCTCTCCGGCGGGCAGCGGCAGCGCGTCTGGGTGGCCATGGCGCTGGCCCAGGAGACCGACCTGCTGCTGCTCGACGAACCGACCACGCATCTGGACATCAACCATCAGGTCGAGTTGCTGCGGTTGCTGCGCAAGCTGAACGCCGACGCCGGCAAGACCATCGTGGTGGTGCTGCACGACCTCAACCTGGCCTGCCGGTTCTGCGACCACGTGATCGCGATGGCGGACGGCCGGATCGTCGCCGAGGGCCCGCCGGGCGACGTGATCACGGCCGAGCTGGTCGAGAAGGTCTTCGGCCTGAGCTGCGTCATCGTCCCGGACCCGGTGGCCGGCACCCCGATGATCGTGCCCTCCTGAGTGGCGCGTCCCGGGCACCCGGCGTATACCGAGGGGGTCGGAAGGGGCGCATCGTGGCGCACAGGCGGATCGGCATTGTTCTTTTGGCGGGGATGCTCGGGCTGGTGCCCGCCCTGCCCGCGGCGGCTGCGGACGGTGCGGCGCCGGGCGCGCCAGGCATCGACGAGCAATATCTGCCGGCGAGCAAGTCCGGCGTCGGCAGCTCCCGGTCGGTGGCCAGCACGGTGTGGTTCACCGTGCAGAAGACCGGCGGGCTGGGCGAGATCTACTACCCGACGATCGGCTCGCCGAGCGCCCGCGCGCTGGAGTTCGTGGTCGCCGATCGGCACGGTCACGCGGTGCGCGCCAACGACGCTGCCGTCGTCCGGACCGACCTGACCGACCCGCACAGCCTGAGCTTCAAGCAGACGTTCACCGAGAAGTCCGGGCGCTGGCGGCTCACCGCGGCGTACACGTCGGATCCGGCGCGCGCGACCGTCCTGATCGACCTGTCGTTCAGTGCGTCGAAGACCTTCGACCTGTACGCGGTCTACGATCCGGCGCTCGGCAACACCCGTGGCGGCGACAGCGGCCGCACCGATCACGGCGGGCTGGTCGCGACGGACGGCGGCACCGCGAGCGCGCTGCTCGGCTCGCCGGGCTTCATCGCCACGTCCAGTGGCTTCCGGGGCGTGAGCGACGGGTGGACCGATCTGCTCGCGGACGGCCGGATGGACTGGCGCTACTCATCGGCGGCGGCCGGCAACCTGGTGCAGACCGCGGCGACCGGGCTCACCGGGCAGGGCGGACACCGGCACGGCACCCTGGCGCTGGGGTTCGGCGGCGGCGCCGAGGCCGCCCGGACCACCGCGCGCGCGTCCCTGCATCGGGGCTTCGGCCCGGCCGCGCGGGCTTATGCGGACGGATGGCGTACGTATCTGAAGGGTTTGAAGGGGGTGCCCTCGTCCCTGCGGAGCCCGTCCGAGCGGCGGCTCTATCAGGTGTCCGCGATGGTGCTGGCGGCCGCCGAGGACAAGACCCACCGCGGCGCCTATGTGGCGGCGCCGGCCATGCCGTGGGCGTTCGGCCGCGACGATCCGTCCGGGCCCTACCACCTGGTCTGGTCCCGTGACCTCTATCAGATCGCCACCGCGCTGATCGCGGCCGGCGACTTCGGCGGGGCGAGCCGGGCGCTGAACTTCCTCTTCGACGTGCAGCAGAGGCCGGACGGCTCGTTCCCGCAGAACTCGCAGGTGGACGGCACGCCGGTGTGGGAGGGGCTGCAGCTCGACGAGGTGGCGCTGCCGATCGTGCTCGCGCACCAGCTGCGGCGCACCGACGCGGACACCTGGGGACACGTCAAGCGGGCGGCGGACTTCCTGCTCGCCTATCCGGAGGCGCCGTTCACGCCGCAGGAGCGGTGGGAGAACCAGTCCGGCTACTCCCCCGCGACCATCGCCGCGGAGATCGCCGGGCTGGTCTGCGCGGCGCACATCGCACGGGCGAACGGCGACACCGCCTCGGCCGGGCGTTACCTGGCGACCGCCGACGAGTGGCAGGCGCGGGTCAAGGACTGGACGGTCACCACGAACGGGCCGTACTCGTCCGGGCCGTACTTCCTGCGGCTGACCAAGGACGGGAACCCGAACGCCGGCACCACGTACACGATCGGCGACAGCGGGCCGTCCAACGTCGACCAGCGCCGGGTGGTCGACCCGAGCTTCCTCGAGCTGGTGCGCCTCGGCGTGCTGCCGGCCGACGACCCGGCGGTGGTCAACACGCTCGGCGTGATCGACGAACAGCTCGGCGTGCCGACCCCGCGCGGGCTCTACTGGCACCGGGCGTCCTTCGACGGTTTCGGCGAGAAGCTCGACGGCAGCCAGTGGGACTACGGCCTGCCGGACGACTCGCTGATCACCCGCGGCCGAGCGTGGCCGCTGCTGAACGGCGAACGCGGTGAATACGACATCGCGAACGGGCGGGTGGCCGCCGGGCGGGCCCAGCTGGGCATGATCGCGCGGGCCGCCGGGCCCGGGCTGATGCTGCCCGAGCAGGTGTGGGACCTGCAGCCGCCGGGCTTCACGCCGGGCACCCCGACGAACTCGGCGACCCCGCTGGCCTGGACGCACGCCCAGTACATCCGGCTGGCCCAGGACGTGGCCGCGGGACGGGTGGTGGAGCAACCGGCGATCGTGGCGCGGCGCTATGGCTGATGGAGCAGCGGGTTCCGGATGTCGGCGGCGAGCAGGGTCGCGGCCTCGCCGTCGCCGGCGTTGCCGAGGGCCGCGCTGTGCCGCATCGCGCGGACCGTCAGCTCGCGCATTCCGGTGCGTGAGGCCAGTCGCCGCAGGGCGTCGATCCAGGTCGCGGTGTCCGGGTGGCCGTGCCGGCGGCCCAGCTCGCACTGCGCGTCGAGGATGTGCGCGTCCAGCCAGACATAGGGATCGGCCAGCCGGTTGGAGCGGGTGCGGGCGTCGGCGAGCAGGGTGAAGGCCCGGCCGGTGTCGCCCGTCGCCTCGGCGACCAGGGCCAGCGACCGGCCGGACATGCCCTCCCAGCACGGGTCGCCGATCTGGCAGGCCCGGGCGAACGCCTGCCGCAGGATGTCGGCGGCCGCGGCCGGGTCGCCCTGGGCCAGGTGCACCTCGCCGAGCATGGCCTGCGGCCAGGGCAGGAACGCCAGCCAGTGATCGCGCTCGGCGAGATGGACCGACCGCTCGAGATGAGCCTGCGCGGCGGCGAGGTCGCCGGTCAGCAGATGCGCGCGGCCGAGCATGGACAGCGCGTAGGCGCCGGTGGCCGCCCGTTCCAGCAGTTCGATGGCCCGCGGGTAGTTGGCGCGGTCGCTCTCCACCGCGCCCAGGTAGGTGGTGACGCGGGCGACCGTCGCCGGTGAGCCGTCCGCGACGTCGAGGGCCTCGGTCAGCCACCGCTCGGCGCGGTCGTAGCGAGCGCGCAGGAAGTCCACGTACCCGATCTCGGCGCGGGCCCGGGCGCTTGCCTCCCGATCGCTGGTCTCGGCCGCGATCCGATCGGCCTCGTGCAGCGTGGCCAGCCCCTCCTCGTCCATCCCGCGAAGCGAGTGAATCAGGGTCTCGGCCAGCCGCAGCCGCGAGGTCAGCCGAAGACGGCCGGCCTTGGCCCGGTCGGCGAGCCGCACCGCCGTGCGCAGCGAGCGCACCCCGGCGTCGATCGCGCCGGCCGCCACCGCCGCGGCGCCGGACTCCACGATCGCCTCGATCGACGCGTCGTCCGCGCCGAGGTCCTGCTCCTGGCGCACCTCGCGGAGGGCCTGCTGCACCGCGATGCCCGGCGTCACGCCCAGCTCCCGCTCGAACAGGTCGGTGACCGCGGCGTGCTGTTTCTCCGCCGCCCGGTCCTCGCCGGCCAGCCGGTAGAGCCGGATCAGCAGGGCCTGATGGTTCTCGTCGAGCGGGCTCATCGCGGCCGCGCGCAACGCCAGATCACGCGCGCCTTCGAGGTCGCCGTCGGCCATCCGGCCGAGCGCCGCCTCGTGCAGGATCGCCTCGGACGCGGCGGCGATCCGACGCCGCTCGGAGAGCAGCCACGACTCGAAGGCCGGCGCGCCGCGGACGGTGACGCCCTCGAGCAGTTCGGCGCCCAGGCCGGGCAGCCGTTCGGCGGCGGACCACGAGCCGTGGCTGAGCACGCCGACGTCGACCACCGCGCCGGGCGGCAGCCGGAGCACCACCGGGTCGCCGTCCACCTCGACGCCGAGCGCGCGGCGGATCTCGGCGAGGCCCCAGCGCAGCGCCCGCGCCGGATCGTCGGCCTCCGGATAGAGCAGACCGGCGAGCCGGGTGCGCGTCAGCGGGCGCTCGCTGAGGATCAGGCAGGTCAGCAGCGCCCAGCTCTTGCGGCTGCGGACCTGGTAGGTGGTCGTGTCGGGCCGCTCCACGTGCGGAGAACCGAGCAGATGCACCATCAAGCCCATGACTGCTCGGTCCTCCGTTCTCAGCCCTGCGAGCTGATCGGGTAGATCTCGTCGGCCACCAGGCCGTGCGCCTCGCGGTGCACGGTGTTGGCGGCCTCCGCCTCGGGCGCCTCGACCAGGCAGAAGATCTTCCCGGCCTCCTCGTCCACCCAGTACTTCAGATAGTTGACCCCATGCGGGCCCTGGGTGGCCAGATCGGCCTCGTGTGCCGCCGCGACGTCCTTCGCCGTCACGCCGCCCTCGACGTTGTGCACATCCATGAACAAAGGCATGAGCCCACTCCTGACACGATGGCTCCGGGCGTCTCCCGGCTCCTGGCGACGATCAGACAGCGGCCCTGTTTGACGCGGTGTTTGACGCCTGTTTGAAGTAGTGCCGGCCGCCACCGGCCGGGCGTCGGACTCAAAGCGCCGGCCATGCTGAGCGAAGGCGGCGACGACCAGGTCGCGCATGCCCGCGATCTCTGGGTATGGTCCGCGGATGCGACGCAGCGCAGCGCGGGTGGCCGCGGCGACCGTCATGATCCTGGTGATCGTGGCGGTCGTCGCGAACCTGCTGCGCGACGACGAGAAACCGGCCGTCCCGGCGGCGGCCTGCCGGCTGGCGGGGCCGGCCGCCGAGGACAGCGCCGGCGGCGTGGTCATCGCCGAGCGCGGCCACACCCGGGTCGCGTCCCGGGCGACCACGGTCAGCATGGGTGTGCTGCTGCGGAACACCACCGCCAAGGTCGCGTACCGCACGCGGGTGAAGTTCGTGGTCCTGAACCGGGCCGGGGAGAACGTGGTCTGGGAGACGCAGAAGAGCTTCCAGGTGCAGGAGGTGCCGCTCATCCAGCCGGGTGCGACGGTGGCCGTCGGCAACGCACTGGCACTGAGCCCGGCCGCCCGCACCGACCCGGCCGCGGTCGCCAAGGTGGAGATCACCGTGCGAGTGGGTCAGTGGCTGGCGACGAGCGGCGTGGTCACCAGCACGGTCAGCGCCGGCCAGGGCGACGTCGTCTCCTTCACGACCGACAACGCCGCCTGCGCGCCGATGACCGGCCGCGGCGTCACGATGGTCTTCCGCGACGCGGCCGGCCGGATCGTCGGGGGCAGCCTCGACACGGTCCCGGCGGCGCACGCGTGCGCTCCCGGCCGCAGCACCGACCGGGCCACCGCCACCCCATGGAGCATTCCGCCCACGGCCGATCCCACCCGCACCGAGATCACCGCTTATTGCGATCCGGCGCCGGCCGGCCCGCCGTCCGGTGTGGACGCACCGGTCAACTAGCGCGCAGGCCTTTCACGCCCCAGCGGATCACGAAGGCGCCGCCGACCGTGGCGGCCAGGCTGACGATCAGGAACACGGTCAGCGCCGCGACCTCCTCGCCGTCGGCCAGCGCCACCACCACGATCAGATCCAGCAGCAGCATCAGCAGCGTGAACGGGATGGCGAGCACCAGCGCGACGATGCGACCCGCCCGCGAGCGTGGCGGCCCCGGGTGCGAGGCGGCCGGCGCCGGGCCGCGGGACGGCGCCTCGGGTTGCGGGATCTGGTCCGCGTCGCGGGGCGGCTGATCCACCCGGGCGGCGGGCGGCACCCGCGAGTCGAGCGTCGGGATCGCCGCCGCCGCGCCGTGGAACAGGGTCGGCTCGACCCGCACCGAGATGCCGTCCGCGCCGATGAACAGGCGGCCGCCGTCCGGCCAGGCGAGCATCACGGCCACCTCGTCGAATCGCACCGTGGCGGCGTCGCCGTCCTCGTCCACGACGCTCACCCCCTCGTGGCCGACCAGCAGGCGGGCCGCGGGCTCCTCCAGGCTGGGGTGCACCACGCCCTGCACGGCGGCCGGCGAGCTCACCGGGGCGGAGGTCAGGCCGGCCCAGTCGGCGGACCGGCCGCCCGGGGTCATCAGCAGGCCGTTCGCCCAGGCGGCCTCGGCGATCCGCGTCATCAGGGCGGGGGTGGCCGTCCGGATGTTCGCCACGACCTCCTCGACGGTCTCCAGCGGCCGCCCGGCGAGCAGGTTGAACGCCTGCCCGGGCAGCCGCCCGCCCATCTCCTCGGCGCGGGTGAGCTCGTCGCAGCGGTGCCCCACCACCGTGCTGACGTCCTTTTCCGGCACCTCGCCGAAGCGAAGCGCGGCCAGCACGTCGATGAAGCCGCCGAGCACGGCGCCGCGCTTCTCCGGCAGGGCGTCGGCCGCGGCGGTGATCAGCGCGGTGCCGTCCATGCGCGGGTCGTAGTCGGTGTGCACCGAATAGGACAGTCCCTGCTCCTGGCGCAGCGAGCGCATCAGGGTGCGCTCCAGCACGCTGGTGAACACCCCGGTGACGGCGTCGCGCGACACCATCGAGTCCCAGACCACCGCGCCGGCCGAGCCGCGGAAATAGGCCGGCGTGCGGGGCAGCGCCGACGACGGCTTCGGTGGTGTGCGGCGCGGGCCGTCCGGCAGATCCAGCCGCAGACCGGCGGGCACCTCGTCGGCGGCGATCCAGAGCGCCGCGTTGCCTCGGGTGAAGTACTGCGCGACCCAGGCGCGCAGTTCGTCCGGCCCGATCGCGGGCAGCCCCCACTCCGGGAAACCGGTCAGGCCGTAGTCCCGCGCGCCGTGCCGCCACAACGGCATCGGCTCGGTCAGCGAGCCCTGCCGGCCGCCCTGCTCGGTGCGCAGGATCTCCTTCTCGGTGCTCAGCCGCTGCATCGGCAGATCCCGCAGCGACGTGCACACCCCGGTCAGGAACGCGACCACGTCCTCGGCCGAGCCCTGGGTGTGGAAATAGGTGAACTCGGGCGTCGTGGTGCCGTTGTAGTGGTAGTCCGCCACGCCGATGGAGTGCAGTGCCAGATGCTCGACCAGGTGCGTGATGCCGCGCCGGGACAGCGTCTCGTCCGCCTGCCCGACCCGGAAGACCAGCCCGGCGTGCATCGGCCCGGTGGTCGGCCCGAGCACCGCCGGCACGCCGTCGATCTCGATCTGCCGGATCATCTCGCCCCCTGGAACGCCCACTCGCGGGCGGCCAGCAGCTGCTGCTCCGACCCGCCGACGAAACTGGACCACGGCCCGATCGCCGCGCGCTGCCCCATCAGCTGGAAGATCCGCGCCGCCGCCGACCGGTCCTCGAACAGCCGGAAGGCCACCGCGAACTCGCCGAGCGCGTAGTCCGACTCATAGGTGCCGGTGCGGAACGCCGGATGCCACACCGACCTGTTCGCCGCCTCGTGCAGCTCGGGCAGTGCCTGGCGCTGGTATTGCTGCTGCTCCTTGCCGTCGAGCTCGATCAGGTGCTCGACGGCGGCCGCGGCGACCAGCTGCGGGATGGCCGAGCCGGGCGGCGCGGCGAGCATCCGCTCCCGGACGAAGCCGTGCGCCTTGTCCCAGCTGCCACTCCACTTCGGCAGCAGCTGCTGCAGGTGGTCGGCCTGGCCGGGCAGGTGGTGCTCGTCGATCGCGGCGAGCCGCGCGTAGCGCCGGGCGCCCTCGTCCTGCCCCAGCGAGATGCCGCGGGCCGAGGTCAGCCGGGCGGTCCAGATCGCCAGGTCACGCGGGTGCCGCGCGGCGCCCTCGATGGACACCTGCTCGGCCAGCTGCACCCAGTGATAGAAGCCGCGCCACTGCTCTCGGCTCACCTTGTTCGCCCGCTCGCTGCTGCGGATCTCCCAGCCGGTCACGGTCAGATGGTGGGCGAGCAGCGCGAACGCGGCGCCGTCGCCCGGATCGGCACGCACCAGCCCGCGCAGGAAGTCCTCCAGGTGCTTCTCCTCGGCGCCCTTGAGGATCAGGCCGGTGCGCTCGTTCTGCGTGACCGTGTCGAGCACGGCCCGGCAGGCGGTCCAGTCGAACCGGTTGAGCGCGGCCCGGAACACGGCGTAGGGCGGCCACAGCACGGCCAGGTCCGTCTCGAAGGCGGGGAAGCGGGGCACCCGGGCATCCTAAACGTCGATGATCATTCCGGCTGCCCCGGACGCGCCGACGTCTGACCAATATGGACTTCCGCAGCGCACCGGGAATCGGTAATCTTGAATGCCTGACGACTTCACGGGGAGGCCCTCATGGGCCAGGTGCGAGCGTTCACAGCCTTATTCATGATCATTCTGCTGGGCGGCGGCGCCTGTTCCGGCGGCGGCGATTCCGGCACCGGCGAGCCGGCCCTGAGAAAGGTCACCTATCTCACCGCATTCGGCGCGGCCGGGCGTGACGCCTTCGCCTGGATCGCCGTGGAAAAGGGCTATTTCCGGGAGGCCGGGCTCGACGTCGAAATTCAGCTCGGCGCCGCCACGTCGGAAAATCTGAAGGCTCTCGCCGCGGGCCGGGTGGATTTCGCCAACAACGACCTGACCGGCGCGTTCATCCTGGCCGGAAAGGGCACCTATCCCGATTTCCGGGCGGTCGCGGTGATCCATCAGCAGACGCTGGTCTCGATCGTCGCGCCGGCCGATGGGCCGGTGCGAAAACCCGCCGACCTCGCCGGGCGCAAGGTGGGTGCGGCCACCGGCTCGGTGAACCAACTCCTCTTCCCGGCGTACGCGAAAAAGGCCGGTTTCGACGGCGCGTCGGTGCACTGGGTGAACGCCGCACCGGCCCAGGTGCCCGCCCTCCTCGCCGCCGGGCGGGTCGATGCGCTCAGCACCTTCCTGATCGGCCGGCCCGGCATCGAGAAGGCGGTCGGCAAGCCGATGACCGTGCTGCCCTACAGCGAGCTGCTGCCGGACCTCTTCGGCAACGGCCTGGTGGCCGGCACGGCGACCATCGCCAAGGATCCCGATCTGGTCCGGCGCTTCCGGGGCGCCATCCTCAGGGGCCTCGAATACACCCTGGCCCACCCGGACGAGGCCGCCGAGTTGCTGCACCGCGAGCAGCCGGCCACCACGGTCGCGGCGGCGAAGGGCGAGATCACGCTGATGACGCCGGCCACCCGGCCGCCGGACGGCAAGCCCCTGGGCAGCATGGACGAGGCTCGGCTGACCAAGTCGATCGGCGTGCTCACCGACACCGGCCTGATCCCGCCCGGCCTGACCGCCGGCCAGGTGGTCGCCTTCGAGTTCGACCGATGACGAGCGTGACGCGCTACGCGTTCGACAACGACGACGCGGCGGCCGCCGACCGGCACCGTCACCTGGCCGCGATGTTCGACGACTTCACCGCCGCGCGCATCGCGGCGCTCGGCGACCTGGCCGGGCGGCGCTGCCTCGAGCTGGGCGCGGGCGGCGGCAGCATCGCCGGCTGGCTGGCCGCACAGGGCGGGCAGGTGCTGGCCACCGACCTCAACGTGCGGCACCTGCCGGCCGGGGCGCCCTATGCCACGCTGCGGCACGACCTGGAACGCGAGCCGGTGCCGGACGGCCCGTGGGACCTGATCCACGCCCGTCTGCTGCTGCTGCACCTGGTGTCCCGGGAGGACGTGCTGCGCCGGCTGGCGGCCGCGCTGGCGCCGGGTGGCGCGCTGGTGATCGAGGACTTCGAGACGACGTTCCGCAAGGGTGTGCTGCGGGCGCCGTCGCCGGCCGACGCGGCGGTCTACGAGGCCTATCACGAGGCGCTGGCCGAGCGGGTGATGCCGAGCCACGGCAACGACCCCACCTGGGCCGGCCGGGTGCACGCGGCGATGCTCGACGCCGGGCTCAACCCGGTCGACACCGAGGTGCACGCCCGGTCCTGGCCCGGCGGCACGGCCGGGGCGCTGCTGATGGCGGCGAACGTGGCCCAGCAGCGGGCCGGGCTGCGCCGCGCCGGGCTGTCCGAGGAGCAGCTCGACCGGGTGGTGGCGCTGATGTCCGATCCCGGCATGGTGGTCCGTGGCCACCTGCTCTATTCGACGGTCGGCCGCCGCGGGTGAGCCGCTGGGCGCACCGCCTGACGCCCGTCGTCTCCGCGGCCGGCGTGGTGCTGCTCTGGTGGTGGCTGACCCGGGCGATGGACATCAAGCCGTTCTTCCTGCCGTCCCCGGCGGACATCGTCGAGGCGTTCCGCCGCGAGCCGGCCTACCTGCTGCGCGAGCTGGGCAGCACGGTGACCGAGACGCTGCTCGGGTTCGGCCTCGCCGCGGCGGCCGGCATCCTGATCGCGGTCGCGCTGACCGCGTCGCGCATCGTCGAGCGGGCCACGCTGCCGCTGCTGGTGGCCCTCAACGCGGTGCCCAAGGTGGCGATCGCTCCGCTGCTGGTGGTCTGGCTGGGGTTCGGCACCGAGCCGAAGATCGTGCTGGTGGTGCTGATCTCGTTCTTCCCGATCGTGCTGTCCTCCGCCGCCGGGCTGACCTCGGTGCCGGTCGAGCTCACTGAGCTGTCCCACTCGATGCGGGCGTCCCGGTGGCAGATGTACCTGCGGATCCGGCTGCCCTGGGCGATGCCGCAGATCTTCGTCGGCCTGAAGGTGGCGGCCAGCCTCGCCGTGATCGGCGCGGTGGTGGCCGAGATCAGCAACCCGAACGCGGGCCTGGGCGCGGTGATCGTGCTGTCCAGCACCTCGGCCGACACTCCCCTGGCGTTCGCCGCGGTGGTGCTGCTGGCCCTGCTCAGCACGACGCTGTTCTATGGCATCGCGGCCGTCGAGCGGCTGGCCCTGCCCTGGGCCCGGGCCATCGCCGGCTGAGCAACGAACGACGGCCCCGGCCATCGCCGGCTGAGCAACGAACGACGGCCCGGGCCATCGCCGGCTGATCAGCGGTCGACGATCATCGTCTTCGCCAGGCGGTCCAGGCTCGAGGTGGTGACGCCGGCGTCGGCCGCCCACTCGCGGAAGCCGCCGAAGGTGACCCGGACGAGCCGGAGAAACTCCTCCATCGCGTGCGGGTCGACCAGATTGAAGTCCTTCGAAAAGGTCGCCCGGTCGGCGCGGTAGAGCGGATTGCCCGCCAATCTCTCGGACACTTCGCGGGCGTGGATGTTGCTCGCCGTGTAGTCCCGCACGATCTCGTCGTCGGGCACGTCGAGCAGGCCCAGAATCACCGCGGCGAACGCGCCGGTGCGGTCGCGGCCGGCGGCACAGTGGAACAGCACCGGAATGTCGGCGCTGATCGATTCGATGATGACTTCGACGGCGTTCGCGGCGATCTCGGACCGCTCCGAGATGTACTTCAGATAGAGCCCGGCGACGGCCGCCGGATCGCCCACCGGGAACGGCTCGATGCCGAGGCGCCCGTCCGGGATCAGCGGAAAGAGTTGGGTGCGCAGCTGCGGAAAGTGTTTGCCGTCGCGCCGCACCCGCCGACCGGCCTCCTCGGAGGTGCGCAGATCGAGAATGGCGCCGATGGCGAGGTCGTCGAAGAGGACTTTCTCATCGGCGGCGGTGAGCAGATCGAGCGAGTCGGCGCGATAGATGAGGCCCGGGGCGGTCATCGCTTTCGCATCCGGGCCGACCGGCAGACAGCCCAGATCCCGCACGTTGAATGCGGCCTCGAGCCGAATCTCACGACCACCGGCCGCCTCGGGTCCGACATTTCCACGCTCCACCGAAAGAATGGTAGCGGGCGGATCTTGACGCCAGGTGCTTTCGATGTTTCCGGGAGGTTCCAAGGGCGTGTGAAAACCCGGAGCCGACCGCCTCCGGGTTTCCCAGCCGAAAAGGGGTCACTCGGCGACGGCGAACCCGCCGGTCCAGGAGATCTTTTCGCCGGCCGCGAGGGTGATCTGCAGGAAGCCGATCGCCTCGAGCTCGCGCGCCCGCTTGAGGCCGCCGGCGTCGGTCGCCCGCAGGCCGGCCGCGCTGACCACACCGGCCAGCAGCGACTTGGCGTCGGCGTCGTCACCGGCGAGCAGCACGGTGGTGGTCTGGCCGCCGACGGCGCCGGACACCAGGGTGCCGGCGAAGTTGGTGTTGAACGCCTTCACGACCCGCGACTCGGGCAGCGCGGCGGCGATCACGGCGGCGGCCGAACCGTCGGCCGGGACGGTCAGCCCGTCGAAGGTCTCGAAGTTGAGCGGGTTGGTGATGTCGACGACGACCTTGCCGGCCAGCTGTGCGCCGCGCTCGGCGATCACCGCGGCGACCGACGGGTAGGGCACCGCGAGCACCACGATCTCGCCGGTGAGCTCCTTGCCGGTGTCGGAGCTGTTCACCAGCTCGACGGTGTTGCCGCCCTTGGCCGCCAGGCCGGAGATGGCCTGACCCATGTTTCCGCTGCCGATGATGCTGATGTGCGCCATGGTGACCTCCGAGAAACCGCTTTGGTTGTTGGTACAACTATCGCATGGCAGAGCAGTTGTAGCAACAACCATTCTCATGAGATGCTGTGAGCGTGGACACTGAGCTGAGCCGCGGCGGGAAACCCCCGACAACTTCGGGATGGCTCGACCGCGAGCAGAAGGCGGCATGGGTGCGGCTCGCCGCGGTGCTGGAGCTGCTGCCGGCCGCGCTGGACAGCCAGCTCCGCCGCGACTCCCAGCTGACCCACTTCGACTACTTCGTGCTGGCCATGCTCTCCGAAGCGCCGGAGAAGACCCTGCGGATGACGGCGCTCGCCGACCTCACCGCCGCCACGCTGGCCCGGCTCTCGCACGTGGTGCAGCGCCTGGAGAACCGCGGCCTGGTCGAGCGCTTTCCCTGCCCGCAGGACCGCCGGGCGACCAACGCGCGGCTCACCGAGGCCGGCTGGCAGAAGGTGCGGGAGAGCGCGCCGGGGCATGCCGCGACGGTCCGCGAGAAGGTGATCGACGCGCTCACCGCGGAGCAGGTCGCCCAGCTGACCGCGATCGGCGACGCGATCCTGCACCGGCTCGACCCCGACGGCGCCCAGGCGGCGATCTACCAGCGCTACGACACGCCGCCTGGAGCGTGACACCGATGTTGACAGCGTGTTACGCAGGCATCAACATGTTTCCATAGATCTTTGGGAGCGCTCCCAGAGACATGCCTGAGGAGCACCCATGCTGCGTCGTCCGCTGGCTCTGATCAGCGCCTCCCTCGTCCTCGGCGCCGGACTGGTGTCGATCGGCACCCCGGCCCTCGCGGACGAAGTCGAGCAGGTGGCCAACGGCGGCTTCGACGACACCACCGATCCGTGGTGGTCCACCGCCGGCATGCCGATGGCCCTGGAGAACGGCCGCGCCTGTGCGACCGTGCCCGGCGGCACCACGAACCGCTGGGACCTGGCGATCGGGCAGAACGACATCGACCTGGTCGGCGGCGAGTCGTACCGGTTCTCGTTCTTCGCGGCCGGCGACCCCGAGGGGCACATCGTGCGCGCCGTGGTCGGGCTGGGCGTCGCGCCCTACGACACCTACTTCGAGGCATCGCCCCCGCTGAGCGTGTCGGGCAACGCGTACTCGTACACGTTCACCGCGTCGACCACCACCGCGCAGGGGCAGGTGTCGTTCCAGGTCGGTGGCGGCGCCGAGCCGTTCCGGTTCTGCCTGGACGACGTGTCGCTGCTGGGCGGTGTGCCGCCGGAGGTCTACGAGCCGGACACCGGGCCACGCGTGCGGGTCAACCAGGTCGGCTATCTGCCGGACGGGCCCAAGAACGCCACCCTGGTCACCGACTCGACCACGCCGCTGCCCTGGGAGCTGCGGCACCGCTCCGGCCGCACGGTGGCCCGCGGCCAGACCGTCCCGCGGGGCGTGGACGCATCCTCCGGGCAGAACGTGCAGACCATCGACTTCGGCCGCTACACCCAGCGCGGGGCCGGCTTCACGCTGGTCGCCGACGGGGAGACGAGCCGGCCGTTCGACATCGCCGCCGCACCCTACGAGCAGCTGCGGGCCGACGCCCTGAAGATGTACTACACCCAGCGCAGCGGCATCGAGATCCGCGACGACCTGCGCCCCGGCTATGCCCGCCCGGCCGGCCACCTGCAGGTCCCGCCGAACCAGGGTGACCTGGACGTGCCGTGTCAGCCCGGGGTCTGCGACTATCGGCTGGACGTCTCCGGCGGCTGGTACGACGCCGGCGACCACGGTAAATACGTGGTGAACGGCGGCATCTCGGTCTGGCAGCTGCTCAACCAGTACGAGCGCATCGACAAGCGCGGCAAGCTGCGGGACGGGACGCTGGCCATCCCGGAGAGCGGCAACGGCGTGCCGGACCTGCTCGACGAGGTGCGCTGGGAGCTCGAGTTCCTGCTCAAGATGCAGGTGCCGGCCGGGCAGGCGTACGCCGGAATGGTCCACCACAAGATCCACGACGCGAACTGGACCGGCCTCCCCCTGCTGCCGCACCTGGATGGGCAGCTCCGTGAGCTGCACCCGGTCTCGACCGCGGCGACGCTCAACCTGGCCGCGGCGACCGCGCAGGCGAGCCGTCTCTACCGCAGGTTCGACGCGGCCTTCGCGGATCGCGCGCTGAGCGCCGCGCGGACCGCCTTCACCGCCGCCCAGGCCAACCCCGAGATGTACGCCTCGGAGTCCGACGGCATCGGCGGCGGCACCTACTCCGACCGCGTGGTCACCGACGAGTTCTACTGGGCGGCCGCCGAGCTCTACCTGACCACCGGCGAGAAGAAGTACGCCGACGTGCTGCTCGCCTCGCCGGTGCACACCGCCGACGTCTTCGGCCCCTATGCCTTCGACTGGGCGGCCACCGCGGCGGCCGGCCGGCTCGACCTCGCGCTGCTGCCCAGCAAGCTGCCCGGCCTGGCCGGCGTGCGCAAGTCCATCGTGGCCGGCGCCGACCGATACCTCGCCAACCAGGAGTCGCACCCCTACGCGGTGGCCTACGCGCCGCCCGGCAACGTCTGGGACTGGGGCTCCAACAGCATGGTGCTCAACAACCTGGTGGTGATCGCGGGCGCGTACGAGATCACCGGCAAGGCCAAGTATCGCGACGCGGTGATCGAGGGCATGGACTACGTGCTCGGCCGCAACGCTCTCAACCACTCCTACGTCACGGGCTACGGCGAGGTCAGCTCCCAGAACCAGCACAGCCGCTGGTATGCGCACCAGCTCGAGCCGGCCCTGCCGAACCCGCCGCGGGGCACGCTCGCCGGCGGCCCGAACTCGTCCCTGCAGGACCCGCTGGCGCAGTCCCTGCTGGCCGGCTGCGTGGGTCAGTTCTGCTACATCGACGACATCCAGTCCTGGTCGACGAACGAGCTGACCATCAACTGGAACGCGCCGCTGGCCTGGGTGGCGTCCTTCGTGGCCGATCAGGACCGGGGCTGATCCAGGCGCATGCCGTCCGTCACCGTCCACCGCAGAAACTCCTGGAGGTCGGTGCCCCGCTCGATCGGGTCGTCGTAGGTGGTCGCGGATCCGGGTTCCTCCCGGATCCGCAACGCCTCCCGGCCGAGGCGGTGCCACCGCTCGTCGAGCTCGCTGAGGATGTAACGGCCGGCGCCGCTCTTGGAGGTGAGCGCGCCGGTCGCCAGCAGGTGGTGCAACCGGGCCACGCCCAGGGTCACCCACGCGATCGAGGGGTCGTGGGCGCCGGCCGCGGCGATCCCCGCGCGGTCGATCTCGCCGATCACCGGCCGCCAGTAGCTGTCCAGTTTGTTCCTGGCCCAGACGCCGACGAAATCGGCGTCGCTGTCCGGGAAGAACTCGCCCCAGCAGAGCGATCCGTGCAGCAGCAGGGCGGTGAGCCGGCCGGGAAGGCGGCGCTCGACCTCGGCGAGAAAGGTCGACGTCACGGCCGCGACGGGGGTGGGAAGATCCACACCGCGCACCGTACCAACTCAGTTGAACGGTGGGCGGTGGACGCCGTAGCGCTCGTAGATCTGCGAGGCCCTCAGCTCGGTGCGGGCCACCACCAGGGCGACCGTGCCCAGCATGACGACCACCCCGGCGCCGCCCCAGAACGTCTCGGCTCCCAGGTGGTGCGCGCACAGCGCGAAGAGGAGCACCAGCAGTCCCCCGGCGGCCGCGACCACCTGCAACTCGTGCAGCAGACGGTGCAGCAGGCGGTGAGCCTTGCGATCCGCGCCGAAGTGCGACGCCGGGGACCACTTGATGGTGATCATCAGTCCGGCCGAGGTGAGGATCCAGAACGCGCCGAGCCAGGCGTTCCACGCCATCGTGTGGCCCAGGAAGAACGCGGGCGGGATCTCCAGGCCGGCGATGCCGAACGGCAGGAAGAAGTCCAGGAAGGACGGCGCCCAGCGCAGGAAGATGCTCATCGTCACGTAGAAGTAGAAGACCGCCACGAACACCATGAGCAGGCTGACGCTCTGCGCGTAGACCAGCGGCGACGGGCTCGCGAAGGTGTTCTGAGCGAGCAGGGCCAGCGCGACGCCCTGGGTGATGCTGATGATCGTGATGAAGCCCGCGGACGACGTCTGCAGCGACCGGGCGATCAGCACCTCGCGGCTCAGCGCCTGGAGGCCGTCGCCACGCACCGGCTCGTCGACGGCGGGGGCGACCACTCGGAACGGACGGCGGACGGCGGTGTGGCTGTGCAGGGCGGTCACGGGGAAGCACGTTAGGGTTCCGCGTCCGCGCGCGGTCGGATGAGGTTTCCTCGCGTTGCGAAACGTCAACCGAGCAGCACGGTCACGGTCACCGCGATCAGCGCGTTGAGCGACCAGACCGCGGGCGCGGTGGCCGCCAGCCGCCGGCTCTGGCGCAGCACCCGCGCCTGCGCCGAGGTCGGCGTGGTGCTGCGCATCCACCACGGATCGTGGCGCGCCTCGAGGACGTGGAAGACCGCGCCGAGGGCGGCGCCGAAACCGAAGTGCCCGATCAGACTCGGGAAGGCGGCCGCCGCGTCCGCCGCGGTCCATTGCGGTGTGCCGCCCAGCCAGGTCGGCAGCAGGGTCAGCGCGCCGAGGACCCACCACAGCAGACCCCAGGACATGCCCCAGCCGATGCCGGCGGTCAGGTCGTCGCTCTGCCGCCGGAAGAACAGCCCGTAGGTGGCGCCGAGGATGATCGAGATGGCCAGGTGGACGGTCAGCCCGACGCCGGCCGAGGTGGAGCCGACGAGCCGGGCGACCGTGCCCAGATAGCCGATCTGCGCCATGATCACCGTGAAGACCAGGCCCCCGGCGATGCCGCCGGCCGCACCGCGCAGGACGGCGCTCAGCGTGCGGGAGCCGAGGCTCTCCTGGTCGGCGCGCTCCGCCGGATCGGCGAACAGCAGCCGGGCCAGCCCGGAGATCCACGCCGAGATCGCGCCGATGGCGATGCCGAGCAGCAGGGCGGCAACCAGCGCCGGGAACTGATCGCGCACCTGCTCTACCGACCAGGCCAGCCGCCCGTCGCGCAGCAGCGGGACGGCGGTGACCGGGATGGCGAGCCAGAAGAGGAACCCGAAGCCCATCCCGCGGGCCATCGCGGGGCCGGTCGACGTGCCGGCCGCCGGATGCAGCAGCACGAAGACCACGCCGGCCCCGGCGCCGAGCAGCACCGGCCAGTGGGCGCCGGTCACGGCCGAGGCGATCAGGCCGGCTGCGCCGCCCTGGGAGACAAGCCTCCAGACCGGTACGCCGCCGGCCGCCGGACGCCGCAGCAGGATCAGGATCACGGCCGTGACGGCGCCGTAGAGCAGCAGCCCGATCAGGTAGGGGAAGTCCGACCGGGCCGCGGCGATGTCCCACCCGGACGACACGAGCACGCCGAGATACCACCAGAACATCCCGTATGTGAGACCCCAGAACAGCAGTTCGCCCGGCTCGGTCCGGCGGGCCCGCAGGAGCATTCCGAAGCCGGCCCCCAGCAGCACCGCGACGACCAGATGCGCGGCGTATCCGGCCATCCCGTCGCCGCTGCCGACCATCCGCGCCGAGGCATAGGCGAAACCGCCGACCAGCCCGGCCACCGCACCGTGCACCGCCGCGACCCGGATCGGCGTGGACTCGCTCATCGTGCCGCCTCCTGCTCGACGGAAGCGGACGCGGGCGACGCGGACGCGGACGCGGGCGACGCGGTCAGCACCACGTCGCGCGGGAAGACCAGGTCGAGCGACCAGTCGATGGCGACCTGCGCCTTCTTCTCGGCGCCGGGCAGCTTGGCCAGATAGACGCCACGCCACAACGCCCACGCCAACCGGCCGGAGAGCAACCGGCCGCCGATCTGCGCGGCGCCGTCCTGGTGGCCGAGCGCGACCAGTTGGGCGATCGTCCGGAAGCGGAAGGGCCGGGGCGGGTGGCCGTCCAGCACCGCCACTATGTTGTCCGCCAGGGCCTTGCCCTCGCGGAGGGCGTGCTGCGCGGTGGGCGGTTGCCGGGTGCCCGGCGCCTCCGGATCGGGGATCGCGGCGCAGTCCCCCAGCGCCCACACGCGGTCCTGGCCACGAACCCGCATGGTCGGCTCGCAGGCGAGTCCGCCCTGCTCGAGGTCGAGGCCGAACCGGCGCACGATCGGGTTGGGCGCGTTGCCCGCGGTCCACACCACCGTCGCGGCCTCGATGACGTCCCCGTCGTCCAGCGTCACCCCGGTTTCGGTGACCTCGGCGACCCGGGCGGACAGCCGGAACTCGATCTGCTTGGCGCGCAGCCGGCGCAGCGCGTGACCGGCCAGCCGCGGCGCCAGCTCGGGCAGGATCCGGTCCTGGGAGTGGACCAGGACGAAGCGGAACTCGGCCGGGTCGAGCTGCGGGAAGTACCGGCGCATCGCGTGCATCATGTCGCGCAGCTCGGCGATCAGCTCCACGCCGGCGAACCCGCCACCGGCCACCACGACGGTGAGCCGGCGCCGCCGATCGCCGGCCTCGGGCGCCCCGTCGGCCAGCTCCAGCTGGCGGATGATGTGGTCGCGCAGCCCGGCCGCCTGCGACAGCGTCTTGAGCGGGAACGCGTGCCGCTCGACGCCCGGCAGGTCGCGGAAGTCCGGGACCGACCCGACCGCGAGGACCAGATGGTCGTAGTCCAGGGACGTCACCACGCCGCCCTCGGTGCGGATCTCCACCCGGCGTGCCGCGGTGTCGATCGACTGCAGGGCGGCGTGCCGGCAGACCGTCCGGCGCAGCGCGGCCCGGATCGGGGCGCCGATGTGCCGCTCCTGCAGGGTGCCGCCGGCCACCCCGGCGAGCATCGGCGTGAAGAGCTGGTAGTTGCTGTCGCTGACCAGCACGATCTCGACGTCGTGCCGCCCGGACAGGCGGCGCTCGAGCCGCTGCGCCACGCTCACCCCGGCGAAGCCGCCGCCGACGACGACCACTCTCCGGCGCGTACCGCCGGAGGGGTTTGCCTCGGCCGTGGGAGGCCGCGTGGCCGAAGCGGCCGACGCGAGATGGACCACCACGGCCGTCACCGCGCCCTGGAGCATGTTGCCGGTGAGGAAGCCGAACGCGGCCTGCGCGTCGGCCAGCGACCAGGTGACCGGGTGACCGGCGAGCAGTGGCAGCACGGTGAGCCATTCGACCGCCCACCACAGCAGGCCGGCCAGCACACCTGTGGTGACGAGCGCGGGCAGGCGGTGCGGGCGGTAGCGCAGGAACGAGCCGATCACCGCACTGCCGATCACCGTGACGACGACCGCGACCCCGACGCCCGGCGAGAGCCCGGTGGCGTCGATCGCCATCATCCCCTGCCCGGCCTGCAGGAACGCGACGACCAGGCCGGTGCCGAGGCCGGCGATCAGGCCGAGCCGGCGCTGTGGGCCACCGGCGCGGGCGAAGCGGAACCCGATCGACGCCAGCCAGACCAGGGCGAGGATGCCGGCCAGCGCCGGGCCGTAGTCGCCGGGCAGCAGCGAGGGATTGTCGGCGGCCCGGCCGACGCCGGCCACCAGCGGCACCGCGACCACGATCGTCGCGAGGCTGATCACCCCGGCCGCCCGGACGACGCCGTGGTAGCGGCCCGGGACCAGGCGGCCGAGGAGCGCGCCGGACCCGAGCACCAGCGGCAGGAACAGCACGTCGTGCAGGACCAGGACGGCGGCCAGGAAGAGCAGGACACCGACCAGGTTGACGTCACCGTCGGAGATCGCGCCCCAGGCCGCGAAACCCATCAGGAGCACGCCGGCGGCGACCAGCACGCGCCGCATGCCAGTGGCCGCCCTGGGCCGTTCCGTGCCACGGGTGTAAGGCATTTGTCCCCCATCGGTCGTCCGGCAAAGCCTATGGCGGCCGGGCACTTCCGGGCCTTACCAAGTGCTTACGCCCGAGTCGGCCCTTGACCGTCGCATGCGGCGGGCGGACGATATGGCAATCGATTGCCAACCGAGCCGGAGGCCGTGATGCCACGCATCAGCTATGTCGATCCCGCCACCATCACCGACCCCGAACTGGCCGGATATCTCGACGACTCGCGTCGCTTCGGGACGCCGCGGCTGGAGAGCCAGGCCATCCGCGCGCACGTGCCGGCGGTGTTGCGCACGTTCAACCGGTCGTGGCAGGAGGTCTTCCGCGAGGGCGTGCTGGATCACGACATCAAGGAACTGGCCCGGCTCTTCGTGGCCAAGTCGCTCGACTGCGGTTACTGCGCCGGGCAGCGCTCGCACCTGGCCGGCCTGACCGAGCGCGAGGTCGACGACCTGATCGAGTTCCGCGACTCCGACCGGTTCTCCGCGCGGGAGAAGGCGGCGCTGCTGCTCGCCGAGGCGATCGCCTGGGATCCGCTGATGGCCGACGACGAGGTGTGGGCGCAGCTGCACGAGCACTTCACCGAGCCGCAGATCGTCGAGCTCGGCTACTTCATCGGGCTGACCATGGGCCAGCAGAAGTTCCTCAAGACGCTCGGCATCAAGCACGGCGAGCTCGATCGGGACGGCACCGCGGGGCTGGCGCCGGACGTCGCGGCCGCGATGGGCGCGCGATGAAGGACGCGACCGACGACGACTTCGACGCCCTGGTCGGCACCGGCGCGGTGCTGGTCGACTTCTGGGCCGACTGGTGCGGGCCGTGCCGCCAGCAGGCCCCGGTGCTCGAGGCGCTGCAGACCGAGCTGGGCGGCCGCCTCGACGTGGTCAAGCTCGACGTCGATCACAACCCCAAGACCGCTCTCCGGTACGGCGTCAGCGGCCTGCCCACGCTGATCCTGTTCCGGGACGGTGAGCCGGTGCACCGGGTGGTCGGCCTCAAGCCGAAGGGAGCGCTGCGCGCCGCGCTCGACCCGTGGATTCCCTGACGATCAACTCGGTCGGCAGCACCACGCTCGCGACCACCGCGTCCGGGTCGTCGATCCGCGCCGCGATCAGCCGGGCCGCCTGCGCGCCCAGCTCCTCCTGCGGGATGGCGACCGTGGTCAGGGCCGGCCGCAGCCACTCGACCAGCGGCATGTTGTTGATGCCGACCAGCGACACGTCCCGCGGGCACCGCAGGCCGCGCGCCGCGATCGCGGCATAGCAGCCGACCGCGAGCAGGTCGTTGCCGGCCAGGATCGCGGTCACCTCGCCGCGGTCCAGCAGCGTGCCGCAGGCCTGCTCGCCGGCCGCGGCGGTGTACTGCCCGGCCCGCACCACCCAGGATCGTTCCGGGGTGACCCCGGCGTCCCGCAGCGCCGCGCGATATGCCCGCTCCCGGGAGCCGGTCACCGAGATGCCGGCCGGCCCGGTCAGATGCCCGATCGCGGTGTGCCCGAGCGCCCGCAGGTGCGCGACGGCCTGCCCGATGCCCTGCGCGTCGTCGCTGGTCACGCTCGGCGCGGCGACCTCGGGCAACCGGTTCACCAGCACCACCGGCGCGCCCTCGCGGATCAGCGCCGCGACCGGGGCGTCCCGCCGGGTGGCCGACGCGACGATGTAGCCCTCGCACCGCCGCCCGCGGAACACGTCGAGTAGCCGCGCCTCCCGCCCGGCGTCGTTGTCGGTGCTCGCGATCAGCCCCTCGAACCCGTTGTCCCGCAGCACACTCTGCACGCCGCGCAGCACCGGCGGATAGAACGGGTTGAGCAGATCCGGGACGAGCACGCCGACGGTCCCGGAGCGCTGGGTGCGCAGGGATCGGCCGACCGGGTCCACCACGTAGCCGAGCTCGGCCGCGGCCCGCATCACCCGCTCGGTGGTGGCCGCGCTGATCCGTCCGCGCAGCCGCGGGTTGAGGGCGCGCGACGCGGTTGCCGGATGCACCCCGGCAACGCGCGCGACGTCCTTCATGGTGAACCTGTCCACGCCGCCACGATAAGCGCCGCCCGGCCCATCGCCTCTCTCGCTACGCGGAATCCGCGGCGCTGTCCCGGTCGGTCTGGGCCGGCACCGCCTTGAAGATGCGCTCCTCGTCCAGTGCCGAGGTCTGCACCACGAGCACGTCGCAGACCGCGTTCTTGACCACGTTCGCGGGCACCGAGCCGAGCAGCTCTCCGCCGCTCGCGCCCAGACCGCGGTTGCCGACCACGATCAGGTTCGCCGGGTTCGCACCGACCACGTCGAGCAGGGCCTGGGCCGGATCGCCGTCGACCAGCCGCTGCTCGATGTAGCGGGCCCGCTCCCGGGTCAGGCCGGTGACCGACTTCTCCAGGGCCTCGCGGGCGACCTCCTTGCCGTACAGGTCGCGGTGCACCCCCTCGGCCGTGGTCACCGTCGCCCGCGAGCCCTCGCGGTACGCCGTGACGACGATCAGCCGCGCCTGGGCGGCCTGGGCCACCTCGGCCGCGCGGTCCACGGCGTACAGGCTGGTGGGCGTGCCGTCGGAGCCCACCACGACCCGATCGTAGACGGTGATGCTGCGCTTGCCGCCGAGCGGCATGATCGGCGACTCGTCCGCCTCGTCCGGCGGGTCCACCCAGAGCATCGCGATCGCGCCGATGCCGAGCAGCACGCCGGCCAGCAGGATCGCGTTGCTGCCCCGGCCGTCGAGCAGGTGCTCGAAGATCCAGCCGAAGGTGACCGTCTGGATCAGCATCGGGACCACGATCATCATGTTCAGGATGCCCATGTAGACGCCGGTGCGCTTGGCCGGGACCATGCTGGCGACCATCAGATAGGGCACGCCGACCGCGCTGGCCCAGAAGATGCCGACGCCGATCATCGGGATCAGGGCCACGTACTGGTTGTCGATCTGGGCCAGCCAGACCAGCGACAGGGCGGCCAGGCCGAGCGCGACCGCGTGCACCCGCTTGGCGCCGATCCGCCGGGCGAAGCCGACCAGGAACAGCGCCGACACCATGGTGACGAAGTTGTAGCCGGCATTCTCCAGGCCGCTCCACGCGATCGCCTGGTCCCAGCCCTGGCCGCCGTCCTCCGGGTTGGCGTTGAAGATCGTCTCGCCGAGGCTCACCGCCAGGAACTGCCAGTAGATGAACATCGCGTACCACTGGAACAGGAACACCACGCCGATCTTGTGCATCGCGACCGGCATCGTGCGGACGGCGTCGCCGATCTCGCGTACCGCGTGGTGCAGGCCCTTGGGCGCGTTGCGCATCTCCTCGATGTCGTCGTCCGAGGGGGTGATCTCCTTGGTGCGCGCCATCGCCGTGAGCACGGTCAGCAGGATGCACACCGTGCCGATCATGAAGCAGACGTACATCCAGTAGGGCACGCCGTTGCCGGCCTCGGTATCCAACGCGGACACCTTCTGCAGCAGGAACAGCGACAGGTTGGCCAGCACCGCGCCGGCGCCGGTGAACATGCTCTGGGTCAGGAAGCCGCGGGCCAGCTGGGATTTCGGCAATCGGTCCGAGATGAACGCCCGGTACGGCTCCATCGAGGTGTTGTTGCCGATGTCCAGCAGCCAGAAGCAGATGACGGCCAGCCACAGGATGCCGACGAACGGGAACAGGAACAGGATCAACGCGCAGAGAATCGCGCCGGCCGTGATGAACGGCCGTCGTCGCCCCCAGCGCGGATGCCACGTGCGGTCGCTGATCGCGCCGATCAGCGGCTGGATGATCAGGCCGGTGACCGGGCCCGCGAGGTTCAGGATCGGCAGTTCGTCGGGGGACGCGCCGATCAGCAGGAACAGCGGGTTCACGGCGGACTGGGTGAGCCCGAAGCTGAACTGCACCCCGAAGAATCCGAGGTTCATCATCAGCAGCGCGCGGCTCGTCATGAGCGGCTTGCGGTCGGCCTGGTCGTCGGCCGTGGAGACGGTTTCGGATGTCGTGGTGGTCATTGGCGGACCCCTTCGGCCGACGCGTTCCTCTTTGCGACGCTAAACCTGCCGCCCAGCTCCCGCAACATGGCGTTAACAAAAATACGCAGGCCTTCCAACGCTGCAAAATCGCGTGAGCAAACGGACTCTGCGCCATTTGTATCGATTGAAGGCCCTCGACGGACCGATCCGCATGTAATAGCGTGCGGTTACGGGCGCCGGGCGGCCGACACCCTGGGAGAGGGGACGACGATGAGCGGATGGAAGACCATCGTGGTCGGTGTCGACGGATCACCCGGCAGTCGCAAGGCGCTGACCTGGGCCGCGGCCGAAGCCGCCGATCACGGCGCCGACCTGGTCGTGGTGAACGTCTGGGAGCACACGCTGCTGCCACCGGCCGGCAGCGTCAGCGTGTCCGAGCACTATGTGCCCGACCAGAGCCAGCGCACCGCCGACGACCTGGTCCAGGTGATCAAGGACGAGCTCGGCGACGACCCCCCGGTGCGGGTCCAGCCGCAGGTCAAGGAGGGCCGGCCGGCCAAGGTGCTGATCGACGAGTCGGCCGGCGCCGACCTGCTGGTGGTCGGCAACCGCGGCCACGGCGGCTTCGCGGGCCTGGTCATCGGTTCGGTGAGCCAGCACGTCGCGGCGTACGCGAAATGCCCGGTGACCGTGGTCCACTGAGCCGTGGTCCGTTGAGTCAGGCGCGGCAGGGTTGCGGCACCGGCTTGGCCGGGGCACGCACTCCGGCCCGGCCGAGGGTCGCCTCGAACGCCTCTTCCCACCGGCCGTCGTGCTCGATCCCGGCGATGGTGCGGGTGAGGAACTCGCAGAACGCGAGGTCGCCCTTCGGATAGCCGATTCCGTATTCGTCCACGCTGAACGGATCACCCACGACGGCGAGCTTGGTCGGCAGTTGCGCGGCGTATCCGAGCAGGACCGCGCCGTCGGTGGTCACCCCGTCCACCCGGCGCGACAGCAGCATGCGCACGCATTCCGTGTAGGTCTTCGCCGCGATCGGCCGGCCGTGGAACAGCCGCTCCCAGTTGTCGATCGACGTGGACCCCTCGGCCGAGCAGACCCGGGCCGCCGGCAGCGTCCCGGGCGCGGTGATTGCGTCCCGGTCCGCACGGCGGACGAGCAGTTGTTGACCGGTCACGAAGTACGGCCCGGCCTGACCCACGATCTCCCGGCGCCGCTCGTTCATCGAATAGGAGGCGACCACGATGTCGACGCGGTCCCCGACCAGATAAGTCTCGCGGACCGCCGAGGTGGTGGTGACGAAGTCGATCTGGTCGCGGTCCAGCCCGAGCTCGCCGGCGATCAACGTGGCCAGCTCGACGTCGAAGCCCTCGTAACCCCCGGTCGCCGGATGCCGGAAGCCGAGGCTGGGCTGGTCCGACTTCACGCCGATCCGGATCCGGCCGGCCTGCTGCAGCCGGGCCATCGTGGTGCCCGGTTCGAAGGACGCGGGCTCGCCACCGTCACAGGCGACCGGGCTCAGCGCCAGAACCGCCAGGAACACGACCAACGACCGACGCACGGCTGCCCCCTCAACCGCCGCCGACACGATGCCCGAGGCCCGCGTCGCGCGCCTTGGCCACCACCGCGGCACGGTCGTTGACCTGGAGCTTGAGATAGATCGACGAGACGTGGTTGCGGACCGTCTTCTCGGACAGCGTGAGCCGGCGGGCGATCTCGTGGTTGCCGCGACCTTCCGCCACGTACCCCAGGATCTGCCTTTCCCGGTCGGTCAGCTCCGGGAAGGCGGTGCTGGCGCGGTCGTGCGACCGCCCGCTGAAGAAGTTGCTGACCCGGGTGCCGACGGTGCGCTCATAGACGAGCTCACCGGCCGCCACCGCGAGGATCGCCCGGACGATCTGGGTGCCGTCCGCACCCTTGAGCAGATAGCCGCGCGCCCCGGCGAGCAGCGCGCCGATCACCGCCGGATCGTCCTCGTGCATGGTCAGGACGAGAACGCCGACCTCCGGATGCTCGGCGAGGATGGCCGAGGTGGCGGTGGCGCCGTCCAGCCCCGGCATGGTCAGGTCAGTGACCACGACGTCCGGGCGCAGCTCGTCGACGACGGCGATCAGCTCGCGGCCGTCCGCCGCCTCGCCCACGATGTCGATCTCGTCGGCGCCGGTGATCGCCGCCCGCAGGCCCAGGCGGAACATCGGGTGGTCGTCGGCGAGCACTACCCGGACAGCGTTCACGGGTCCTCCTGGTTGAGCGGGAGCACGGCGATGATGGTGGTGCCGGTCGCCGCCGACTCGAGGTCCAGGCGGCCGTGCAGGCGTTCCGCGCGCCGGCGCATCGAGGTCAGCCCGACCCCCGCCACGGCACTCCCCGCGCCTCGCCCGTCGTCGGCGACCTCGATCAGCAGCGCCTGCGCGGACGCCGACAGGGTGATCCGCACCTGGTCGGCCTGCGCGTGCCGGACCGCGTTGGTCAGCGCCTCGGTGGTGATCCGGAAGGCCGCCGTTTCGACCCGGATGGGCAGCGCCGGCAGGTCTTCGGAGATCACTTCGATCGGTACGGCGCAGGACATCGCGACCGCGCGCCGGCGGATCGCCTCGGCCAGCGTCTCGGTGTCGAGTGCCGTCGGCCGCAGCTCGTCGATGATCCGCCGCAGCCCGATCACGGACCGGCCGATCTCGTCGCGCATCAGCCTCAGCAACGTCTTGTCCGGCCCGCCGGCCAGGTTTTCCAACCCCAGCTTGATGCCGTGCAGCGACGGACCGAGATCGTCGTGCAGGTCCTCGCGGATGCGCTCCCGCTCCGCGGCGGCCACCGTGACGGCCCGGTCGCGGGCGGCCTCGAGCTGCTCGGTCAGCTGGTAGGCCTGCAGCACGATCGCGATCTGGAAGGCCAGCGCGGCCAGCAGCCGGGTGTCCGCGGCGGTGTACGGCTCGTTCGGGCGCCGGTCCAGCACCCGCATCTCGCCGAGCAGGGTGCCGCCGAACCGCAGCGGCAGGTCGGTGGTGTGCTCGCCGGGCGCCTGCCGGGCCCCGGCCTCGGCCAGGGTGCGGCCGTCCGGGGCGATCAGCGCCGCACCCGGTGCGTGCACGGCGGCGGTCACGCTGGCGATGGCGCCGGCCAGCAGGTCGCCGTTCGCGGTGACGGCCACCCGTTCGCCAAGCTGGGTGAGCGCCTCCAGCGGATTGCGGCGCTGCCCGTAGACCAGCCGGTCGGCGGCCCGCTGGAGGCGATCCCGGGCCGGGGCCAGCGCGATCGCCACCGCGGCGGCGGCCACGATGCCGAGCAGGGGTCCACTGTCCAGGGCCGCGCCGACCATCGCGCCGACGGTCGCCGTGACGCCGAGATAGGCCGCCACCACGACGCAGGTGTAGAAGCCGTAGACCAGGCCGCGGCGCAGCACGGTCTCGATGCCGAGCAGGCGATAGCGCAGCACGCCGACCGCCACCGCGACCGGAACCAGCAGCAGGGACAGCAGGATCAGCACGTTGGCGAAGGTCACCGAGACGAAGAGGGACGCCGCCAGGAATGGCATGACGACGCAGACCAGCAGGGCGAGTTGCTGCCGCCGGGGCGCGCGGGCGCCGATCATCCGGACCACCGTGCTCGCCCAGATGGTCAGCATGGCGAGGATCAGCAGCGGCTTGAAGACCCACGCGGCGACGGTGCTCCACCGGGCCCAGGCGGAGGGCAGCACCGGCATCGCGGCATTCGGGTCGGCCAGCACGTAGGCCTTGGTCTCGTAGACCGACGGGCCGGGCTTGAGGACGTCGGCCAGCCGCTGCGGGAAGGTCGGGTTCAGGCCCCAGCCGTTCACCTCCTCGGGCGGGACGACCGGGAACGGGATGCACAGGGTCAACACCACGATCGACACCATCGCGATCCCGACCGGCCAGCGCCACCAGCGCCCCGGCAGGCGTCCGTCCGGATAGAACGCGAGCAGCAGGGTCGGCGGGATGAGCCAGCCCGGCAGATAGAGCGCCGGACCGAAGAACGTGCCCCAGGACGGTGGCTGGTCGGCCAGCCCATAGCCGGTGTAGACGGTGAGGCTCACGGCCCACGCCTGCGAGGCGCCCACCCCGAGCACGATCCAGCCGATCACGTTGCGCGGCCGGAAGTTGATCAGCACGGCGCCGGTCAGCGCCCAGGCCAGCCCGAGCACGCCGCAGCCGACCACGAACGCCGACTGATTGAACGGCGACGGCACGAAGAACCAGGCCTCACCGCTGGGTTGCGCCATCGTCCACCAGGCGTAGGCGACGGCCGCGATGGCCGAGGCGACCGTCGCGGCCGCGCCTATCCGGGCCGCCGCCATGCGCTCATTCTCAGGCCCCCGGTGTCCCCGAAGCCATCGGCGGATGTCCCGATGACCCGGCCGATCATCCCGGCCGTCTGGGTCACAGGTCATGGCAGACGCGCAGGCCGTAGGCGCGCGCCTTGCTGCGGTATTCGGTCCGCGCCTCGTTGACCTTGACGATGGCGGCGTTGGCGTCCTCCAGATATCCCCGCTCCAAAGCCTGGGCGACGGAGGCCATCTGGAACACCTGCTGCTCGAGCGGATCCAGAATCGCCCGCACAGGTTCTTCGTCGCCGTCCGGGTAGCCGAGGTTCGCCCAGGCCGTGAGCAGTTCCTGATGCAGCTGGGCTTGTGCGGCGAACCAGGTCATGGCGGCCGCCGGGTCGGTCGGGACCGGACCGAGCCCGACATACCTCGTGGCGAACCGCCCGCAGATCCCGTCGACCTGCGCGACATAAGGCGCGCGATCCGGCGGCGGCGGGAGGGGAGGCGGTTGTTTCGGAGCCTGCCACGCGAACAGGGCGAGGATCGCTGCGATGACGGTGAACACGACGCCGATCACCGCGATCGCCGTGCCCTTGGAGTCGTGCCGCGGGGGCGGTGTGGTGGTCGTTGGGGGTGGATACATCGGCTTCTCCTTTCAGATGGCATCGAAAGGATGTGCCGCCCGAGGTCCGGGCCGCCTGAGCCCGCGGTCCCGCATCCGCCGGGCATTCCGCCCGCGCGGATCACGACCGGCACCTCAGGCGCGCATCGGGGCCGCCGCCGCACGATCGGGTTGCCATCGCCACCCGGCGCCGGCAGCCATCTTGATCGTGGGGAGAGAGACCGTGCCTGTGCTGAAGCAGTACTACGAGCCCCGTCGTGGGGACAACTTCCTGACCGCCACCGCCGAGGGCGATCGGGGCGCCGCCGAGTCCGGCTACTCGTTCGTCCGTGCGGAGGGGTTCACGTTCCCCAGCGGGGAGCCGAACACCGTGCCGCTCCGGTCGTACTTCAACAACTTCCGCGGCGACAACTTCACGACCGCCACCGCGGATGGCCATCGCGACGCGGTCGAGGCCGGCTACATGTACGTCCGGGACGAGGGTTACGTGCTGCGGACCGAGGAGCCCGGCACCGTCCCGCTGAAGCTGTTCTGGAACCCCGACCGGGCCGACAACTTCACCACGTCCACGCCGGAGGGTGAGCGCAGCGCTCTGGAGGCCGGCTATCGGTTCGTGCGCGTCGAGGGCTACGTGTCACCGCGGCCGACCGACGTCACGATCGACCTGGACAGCGACATGGAACACACCCACCGCATGATCACGCACGGCGTGATGCTGCGGAACGGCCACGTCGACGCGACCACCCGCACCCTGACCCGGACCTGGTTCGGCGGCTTCGACGGTGCGGTCCAGATCCTGTTCGAGGACGCCAACGGCTTCACCATCGGCGCGACGGATTCGCGCGTGTTCGGAGTGGACGGCACCGCCATCGGTCGCAGCGACCGCACCGATTACTGGAGCCATGAGGCGGGCGCCGACACGGCCGGACGCACGGTCGCCATCCACGTGGCGCACTTCTGGGAGCCGCAGTGGCGGTTCTTCCGGAAGGTCGTCCCGGAGGCGATCGCCATCGCCATGCCGATCGCCGAGCTGATCGCAAAGATCAATGGTGCGGGCGGTAGGAGCGCATGAACGCCCAGGGGTCGGCAACGCAACCGATCGCGAGCGCCTTCGTGGCCCTCGGCTTCCTGACGCTCGTGGCCATCATGTTCTGGCGGGCGACGGAGCCCGGCCGGGACTTCGCGGAGATCTGGGCGGCCTGCGGCACGATCGTCGGCGTCGCCGCCGGTGGCATTCCCGCCTTTTTCTTCAACCGCGAACGGGCCCGCTCCGACAAGAAATCCACGGTGCTCGCCGGCCTGGTCGACAAGGACGACGTCCAACGGCTCCTGGCACAGAACCCCGACGCACTTTCCTGAGCACGGCGGCGACGGCCGGCGAAGCGGCCGGTCGTCGCCCGCTCGACGTGTACTCCGTGATGGGTTCGGGTACGCAGGCCGTTCGTGCTCAGTCTCCTGCTGGTCGTGACGATCGGCGCGGCCGTGCTGTTCTGCACGAGCCTGGCCCGCCGCTTCGGGGTCGCGCCGCCGGCATTGCTGCTCATCGCCGGGGTGCTGCTCGGCTTCGTGCCGGTGCTGCGCTCGGTGCACCTGCCACCCGAAGCGGTGCTGCTCCTCTTCCTGCCGGTGCTGCTCTATTGGGAGAGCTTCACCTCGTCGCTGCGCGAGATCCGCGTCAACCTCCGCGTGATCGTCATGCTCAGCACCCTGCTGGTCGCGGCGACGGCCGCCACCGCCGCGGTGGCCGCGCACCTGCTCGGGCTCCCCTGGGGCCCGGCCTGGGTGCTCGGCGCCGCGCTGGCACCCACCGACGCCACCGCCGTCGCGGTGCTGGGCCGGGCCCTCCCCCGCCGGATCGCCACCACACTGAAGGCCGAGAGCCTGGTCAACGACGGCACCGCCCTGGTGATCTACGCGCTCGCGGTCGGCGTCACGATCGGCGAGGAGCACGTCGGCGTCCTGCGGATCTCCGGCCTGTTCGTCCTCGCCTATCTGGGCGGCATCGCGATCGGCCTGGCCACCACCTGGCTCAGCGTGCAGCTGCGCAAGCGGCTGGAGGATCCGTTCCAGCACAACGTCCTGGCCCTGCTGACACCGCTGGCCGCCTATCTGATCGCGGAGACCGTGGAGGCCTCCGGCGTGCTGGCCGTCGTGGTCAGCGGGCTGTGGGTCAGCCGGGCGTCGCCGCGGCTGTTCTCCGCCTCCGCCCGGCAATACGTGCAGACCGTCATGGGCTTCCTGACCACCCTGGCCAACGCCGCCCTGTTCGTGCTCGTCGGCCTCGAGGTGCAGGCGGCCGTCCGCGGGCTCGACACGGTCGGCCTGATCAACGCGCTCGCCGCCGTCGCCGCCGTGTCCGCGGCGGTGATCGGGATCCGGTTCGCCTGGCTGTTCACCAGCCCCTATCTGATCCGGGTGATCGACCGGCGGCCGCGACAGCGGGAGATGCGGCTGGGCGGACGGCCGCGCACGGTGATGGCGGCGGCCGGCTTCCGCGGCGCGGTCTCGCTGGCCGCGGCGCTGGCCGTGCCGCACACCGTGGAATCGCGCGATGTGATCATCTTCGTCACGGCCGGGGTGATCGCGGTGACGTTGCTGGTGCAGGCGCCGCTGCTGCCCCGGATCGTGCGCTGGGCCCGGCTCGAGTCCGGCGGCGAGGCCGAGCGGGAGCGCCGGCTCGCCGAGACCACCGCGCTCGAACACGCGATGGAAGCCCTGCCCGGGCTGGCCGGCGATGTCGGCGCCGGCCAGGACGTGGCCGGCCGGCTCCATGACGAGTACGACCGCCGCCTGCGGATCCTGCGCACCGAATCCCCCGGCGACGCGCAGCAGTGGGAGGAGCAGTACCGGGCGCTGCGGCTGGCCGCCCTGGCACACAAGCACGACACGGTGGTGCGCCTGCGCGACGACGGCACCATCGACGACGACGTGCTGCGCCACATCCAGACCGGCCTCGACCTCGAGGAGGTCCAGATCCGCAACCACGGCTTCGGAAGAAGCTGATCAGCTTGAGTAACAGGCGTTACAGCCGTAGGGACGGTTTTCTGGTGTACGGCCGACCGGTCCACCGGCTTACCCGTCACCGCGGCCGGTGGCAGCGTCGGGCACATGCCACTCCTGCAGCGCTTTCTCGTCTCCGGATCACTCGCCGTCACCCTTACCCTCGGCTTCAGCCCACCGGTGTCCGGGCAACCGCCGAGCATCACCTGGGCGCCCTGCCCGACCGCTCCCAGCAAGCAGTGCGGCACCATGCGCGTGCCGATCGACTGGGCGAAACCGCGCGGTGAGCAGCTCACCGTCGCGGTGGCGCGGCGACCGGCGGACGACCCGGCCCGGCGGATCGGCACCCTCTTCTTCAACGCCGGCGGACCCGGCGACGGCGAGGTGAAGTACGTCGTGGACAACGACGATTGGTACTTCTCCCCCGCCCTGCGCGAGCGCTTCGACATCGTCGGGGTGGACCCGCGCGCGACCGGCGGCAGCGGCCAGATCCGGTGCGACGTCCCGATCCTGACGCCGTCCTACACGATGTTCCCGCGCACCGAGCAGCAGTTCGACGCGATGCTCCGGCACAACCGCGCGGTCGGGCGCAGCTGCCTCGAGCAGACCGGGGCACTGCTGGCGCACACCGACACGGTCAGCGTGGCCCGCGACCACGAGGCCGCGCGCGCCGCCCTCGGCGTCGACCGGGTGAGCTGGCTGGGCGTCTCGTACGGCACCCAGCTCGCCGCCAACTATGCGGAGCTGTTCCCGCGGCGCACCCGGGCGATGGTGCTCGACTCCGCGCTGGAACACAGCCTGCCGGAGAACCAGCAGGTCGCCGACGAGGCGATGGCCGTCGAGGACTCGTTCAACCGGTTCGCCGCGTGGTGCGGCACCACACCGGACTGCGCCCTGCACGGCCGGGACGCCGCCGCCGTCTACGACCGGCTGGTGGCCGGCGCCGAGCGGCAGCCGATCCCGGTCGACGGCGCGTTGCGCCCGGTCACCAGCGAGGACATCCGGATGCGGACGATCAACCTGTTGACCTTCAAGGAACCGGGCTTCGCCGGGCCCGACTACTCCTGGGCCGGCCTGGCGCGGGTGATCGCCGCCGCGGTCGCGGGCGACGCCTCCGGATTCGCTCTGCCACCGGCCGAGTTCCTGCAGCAGGAACTCGCCTCGCGGCTGGCCATCGGCTGCATGGAGTACGCACCTCAGGTGCACACCTGGGCCGAGATGCAGCAACGCCTCCAGCTGGGCCGGCAACTCGCGCCGCACCTGCAGGGCGCCGCCGAGACCTGGCAGGTCACCCGGTGCATCGGCTGGCCGGTCCGGCCGGCGAACCCACCCCGGACGCTGGCCGTGCGCGGTGTGTCCACGATGATCGTGCACCCGGTGCACGACCCGTCCGACGCCTACAAGTGGGCGCACGGGCTGGCCGCCCAGATCGAGGGCAGCACCCTGCTGACCCGCACCGGCGACGGACACACGTCCTATCACTCCTCCGAGTGCGCCCGGGTCGCGACCGATCAGTATCTGATCCGGCCGCAGGCGCCCGCCGACCGAGTCTGCGAAGACTGACGCAGAGCCGGCCGGCGAGCGCCGCCGGTCACCGCCGGCGTGCCAGGGCTGGAGTGAGCGCCCTGGTCGTCGGCGCGGGCGGGTTCACCGTCCAGTCCGGGTGGCCGGGCATCGGCGGGGTCGCGGTGCCGTAGAGCCAGTCGTTCAGGAAGTGGTTCAGGTTCTTGCCGGAGATGCGCGACGCCAGGGCGATGAAGTCCTGGGTGGACTTCGACTCACCGCGGTTGCGGGCCACCCAGGCACGCTCGAGGCGCTGGAAGTCGCGGGCGCCGATCTTCTGCCGCAGGGCATAGAGGACGAGCGCGCCGCCGTCGTACACGTTCGGGTTGAACACGTCCCAGATCGAGTCGGCGCCGAGCGGGTGGGCCACGGGGCCGTACTCCTTGCGATATTCGTCGCCGCGGGCATAGACCGCCTTGAAGTAGTCCTCCACGGTGGCCTCGCCGGTGAACTCCTCGAGCACCCCGGTCTCGTCGGCGTAGGCCACCTCGTACCAGGTGGCGTGGCCCTCGTTCTGCCACACGTCACTCCAGTTGGCCGGGGCCACGCTGTCGCCGAACCACATGTGCGCCAGCTCGTGCGCCATGATCGGGTCCAGCACGAACTTCGGCGCGCCGAACAGCAGGGTGTCGTAGAGCGACAGGGTCTGGGTCTCCAGCGCGAAGCCCAGGTCGGTGTCCACCACCAGCGAGCCGTAGTTCTCGAACGGGTACGGCCCGACCTTGCCGACCATCCACTCCATCTGCGCGCGCTCGACCTCGGCCTTCGGCAGCAGGTCGTCGGCCAGCCGGCGCGGCACCACGTCGCGGATCGGCACGCCGGCCGCGCGCGGCCGGTCGTGCACCACGAAGTCGCCGACCGCGGCCTGGATCAGCTCACTGGCCATCGGCCGGGACTCGCGGAAGATCGACGAGACGTAGCCACCCTCGTGGCGGTCGCCGATGTGCCGGCCATTGGCGACCCCGGTCCAGCCCTCGGGCGCGGTCAGCACGATGGTGTAGGTCGCCATGTCGCGCGGGTGGTCGTTGCTGGGGAAGTACTGATGCGACTGGTCCGGCTGGCCGGCCATGAAGGTGCCGTCCACGGTGGTCACGAAGCCCGCCGGGGACTCGGCGTTGGCCTCGATCGGGGTCGCGGTGAAGTCGCTGACCACGACCCGGAAGATCTTGCCCTTGGCGAGGTAGTGACGCGGGGTGACGACCAGCTCGTCGCCGTCGCGGGTGAAGGTGGCGGATCGGCCGTTCACACTCACCGCGCCGACCGCGTCACCGCCGAAGTCCAGGTTGAACCGGGAGAGATTCTGGGTGGCGACCGCGGTGATCGTCACCTGGCCGGTGACGGTCTGCTTCGGATCCTTCTGCGGATAACGCACCCGCAGGTCGTAGTCCTGAACGTCGTAGCCGCCGTTGCCGAGCAGCGGATAGAGCCGATCACCGAGGCCGGCCGAGCCGGGCGCCGGAGCGCCACCACCCGCCTGGGCGGGCGTCGCCAGGCCGACCGTTCCGACCAGCGCCGCCACCGCACCGGCGAGTAATACAGAGAGACGATTGCCGATTGACGTCTTCATGCCCGGCGACGCTACGCCCCTCGCCGATCCCCGCAATCGATTTGTCGATCGCCCAGGTGCGGAAACGATCCTCGCGCAGGCGCTGTTTCCCGGGGGGCCGGGCAGGGAACGCAGCTGCCATGGAATGGGTCTCGACCGTACGGCAGCGCGCGCAGGAACGGCTCGACGCCGCCCGTCAGCGCACCGCACCTCCGCCGTTCGTGGCCGGCGACGAGTTCGCGGCCACCCCACAGCCGGTCGTGGTGGTGGACGCGAAACCGACGGCCGACGACGGGCTGCCGTCCGGCGTGCGCACGGCCGGCGCCTGGGCGCTGCGCTTCATCCTCTTCGTGGCTTCGGCCTACCTGCTGATCCGGCTGATCGCCCTGCTGCGCGTGGTGATCATCCCGGTCGCGGTCGCGGTGCTGCTCGCGGCACTCTTCCAGCCGGTCTCCACCTGGCTGCGCAGGCGCGGCATGAACCGGTCGCTGGCGGCCGGCCTGGTGCTGATCACCGCGCTGGTGGTGGTCTTCGGCGGGCTGGGCCTGATCGTGCAGACCTTCATCTCCCAGCTCGACAACCTCACCAGCCAGGTCAGCCAGGGCATCGGCGAGGTGCAGGCCTGGCTCGCCCAGGGCCCGCTGCACATCTCCGAGGACCAGATCAACGACGTCATCGCGGACGCCCAGAAGGCGCTCACCGACAACCGCAGCGCACTGACCTCGGGCGCCCTCGGCGCGGCCACCACCATCGGCGAGGTCGTGGCGGGCTTCTTCCTGGTGCTCTTCTCGCTGTTCTTCTTCCTGCGCGACGGCGGCCAGATCTGGACGTTCCTGTGCCGACTGCTGCCCCGCCCGGCCCGGGTCCCGACCGCCCGCGCCGGCCACTACTCCTGGCACACCCTGGTCTCATATGTGCACGCCACCGTGCTGGTCGCCTTCGTGGACGCCGTCGGCATCGGCATCGGGCTGGCCCTGATGCACATTCCGCTGGCCCTGCCGCTGGCCGCGCTGGTCTTCCTCGGCGCCTTCATCCCGGTGATCGGCGCGACCATCACCGGCGTGGTCGCGGTGCTGGTCGCACTGGTCACCCAGGGCCCGGTCAGCGCGCTGGTGATCCTGTGCGTGGTGATCGGGGTGCAGCAGCTCGAGGGTCACGTGCTGCAGCCGCTGATCATGGGCCGGGCGGTGGCCCTGCACCCGCTGGCGGTGATCCTGGCGATCGCGGCCGGCGTGGTGGTGGCCGGCATCGTCGGCGGCCTGGTCGCGGTGCCGCTGCTGGCGGTGCTCAACACCGCGGTGCGCTATCTGGCGAACCACCCCGAGGGGCAGCCGACACCGGACCGCGAGCCGCCTGGCACGCGGCCCGCCGACGACGACGATGCCGACGCCGCGCCGGACCCGCACGAGCCGCCGCCGGCCGCGACCTCCCTGGGCGTCCCCGCCTAGCGCCGTTGCTGGGCCATCCACTGCCAGATGTGGGTGCCGTCGATGCTCGGGTCGTTGCGGGCGACGTAGATCCACGACCAGTGGCCGGGGAACTGGTGGCCGTTCCAGACGACGTGGTCGTAGAGCGTCATCAGTGAGCCGGGGATCAGCTCGTGCGCGTGCACGGTGTTGGGCGCCGGCGGCACGGTGGTGTCGTCCAGCGACGTGACCAGCCAGGTCGGGGTGCTGATCCGGGCCAGTTCGGCGTCGGTGATCTGGGTCGGGCCGCCCGGCTGCAGGGACGTGACGACGCCGCAGATCGGCACCGACGCGGCATAGGTGTCGGGGTAGATGGTGGTCATCTTCAGGCTCATGTAGCCGCCGTTGCTGCAGCCGGCCACATAGATCCGGTCCGGGTTGATGTCGTACCTGCGCACCAGGTCGCGGACGATCTCCTGGATCAGCGGGGCGAAGCGCGGGCCGTCCTCGAGCCAGAAGGACGTGCTCTGCGGCGCCACCACGTAGGCGCCGTCGAAGATCTGCTGCGCCTCCCGGGTGGCGAAGCCCAGCGCGCCGCGGTTGGCCCGCAGCGTGGTCTCGTTGTCGTAGTAGCCGTCCGGCAGCGAGGCGCCCTCACCGCCGCCGTGCAGCCAGACGACCAGCGGGCGCCGGCCCCGGCCGTGCCGCGGCGAGTAGAGCCGGTACTTCATGCCCGAGCCGGAGATGCGGTAGCCGAACGCGTCCACCTCGGGGTTCGCGATCCGGCCCTGGACGAACGCGTCGATGGTGACCGGGCGGGCGTGCCGGCGGGCCAGCGGGGCGTTCTGGGTGATCGTGTAGACGAGGTCGAGGCGCACGTTGCGGCCCTTGCTCACGATGTAGCCCAGCGTGCCCCCGCCCAGCTGGCCCTCGGCGTGGCTGAGTTCGAGCACGATGTCGCCGCGGACCAGCCGGGCGGCGGTCACCGTGCGGTCCAGGTCGTACTCGCTGAAGATCTGGTCGCCGGGCGCGAGCGGAATCGGGCTGGTCGCCTTTGCGTGCACGCTGAAGGTGCCGGCGGTCAGGCTCGCCGGGTCGATCGGACCGAGCTTGGCGGTGTCCAGGGTGAGCGAGACGACCTGCTCACCGCCGTCCAGCACCTCGGCGTTGAGCCGGAATCGCACGCTCGTCTCATGACCGGCGGCGTGGGCCGACGTCGGGAGGGCCGCGGCGGGAAGGGCCAGGCCGGCGGCGGCGCCCGCGCCGGCGGCCAGAACGGAACGACGGCTGACGGGCATGACCATGCGGGCTCCTCGGTTTCGGCACCGTTTCGAAGTTCATCGCAGTGACATCGGTCTATCACAATGCATCACCGCGGGGGAAGGGAACCGAGGGCGGCTGTGCCGGTTCACGAATCTCTCCGGAACCTTTAAGGCTCTCTTATGGAAGGCCGGGCTACGTTCCTGCGTACCCACTCCTACGAGCCGATCGAGGTCCTCCATGTTGCCAGTCATGGTCGCCGACATGGGCGCCGGCGGGCGTCCGCGACAGGCCCGGACGATCACCCAGCTGGTCGGGCGCAAGCTGGAGTACGTGCGGCTCGGCCACGCCATCGTGCTGAGCTTCACCGGCGGCCGGCAGGTGCTGATCGAGACCGTCGCCCACCTGAACTCCCCCAGCGGCCGGGTCGACGTCGAGCCCGGCGAGAACCCCTCGGACATCCTCGCCACGCTGCTCGGCGACGTCGTCCGCACGGCACGCACCCGCGACACCGGCGAGCTGGAGATCTGCTTCGCCGGCGGGGCGGAGTTGCTGGTCGGCGTCGACGACGACGTCGAGTCGTGGGCGGTGGCCGGCCCGGACGGCTTCCTGATCGTCTGCCTGGCCCGCGGCGAGCTGGCGGTCTGGGGCGACCCGGGCCGTTAGCGGCGTGCGGGCTTGAGCACGGCGACGTCCGCGCCGCGCGCCCGCAGCCACCCGGCCAGCTCGTCCCCGTCCAGCTCCGGCGGCTCACCGACGTGCAGCGGCCCGAACACGGATCCGCGCGCGCCGGTCAGGATCGCGCCGGCCAGCCGGCTGCCGCCCAGCGAGGTCTGGTCGAACTCCGCCCCGGCCAGGTCGGCGCCCTGCAGATCGCAGCTCAGCCCGGCTCCGGCCCACTGCGTGCGGCGCAGGGCCGCACCACGAAAATCAGTCTGGTACGCCTCGGCGCGGACGAGTTTCGCGTCGTCCAGCACCGCGCCCTGGGCATCGGCGTAGTCCAGCACGGCCTTGCTCAGCAGCGCGCCGGTGAGGTCGGCGTCCCGCAGCGAGGCGCCCGGCAGTTGCGCGCCGAACAGATCCGTCCCGCGCAGACCGACCCCGTCGAGGCGGGCGCCGTTGAGCCAGGCGCCGTCCAGGGCCATCCCGTCGAGGACGGCGCCGCGGAGGTCCAGCTCGAAACCGGCGAAGGGCTCCCCGGTCCGGTCCCGCAGGAACTCCTCCAGCGCCGTGCGGGCCCGCGGGTCGTCCGGCCACCGCTCGGGCGTACCAGAAGTCATCGTTCTTCCTCCCCGGCTGTCCCGACCATCAAAGCGCGCCGGATCGCGCCCCGCCGACCCGGAGGCCGGTTGCTGCCTGCGGTGCGGGATGGCCGTCACTGGCCCAGGCGGCCGTCGATCCGCTCGCGGAGCAGGTCGACGTGGCCCATGTGGCGGGCGTACTCCTCGATCGTGCCGAGCAGGACCTCGCGCAGTGACAGCGCGCCCCCGCCGCTGCCGTGCTCGTTGGCCGAGTCGTCGGCGGTGATGTCGAGACTCGGCGCCTCGGCGACGAAGCGGGTCGAGAACTCCACCTCCGCGCGCCAGACCGCCCAGGCCTCCTCGACCATCTTGGGGTCGGCCACGGCGCCGTCGAAGTCGCCGTCCCGGTCGGTCTCGGAGGTGTAGAGCTTGGGCACCTGCTGCCCGGCCATCAGCACCCGGAACGTCGCCCGCTCGACCTCGGCGAGGTGTCGCACCATGCCGAGCAGCGACATCGTCGACGGCTCGACCGAGCGCCGCGCCATCTGCTCGGCGTCGAGGCCCGCGCACTTCATCTCGAGCGTGAGGCGCTGGCAGCGCAGCGCCTCGGCCAGCGTGCCGCGCTCGTCGGTCAGGTGCGGACCGTGCTCCCGCGGATCGTCGTCGGAGGGTCTGCCGTCGGCGGTGAACATGTCGGCGCGTCTGCTGGTGCCCATGCCGCCATCCTCGGCGGGCCGGGACGGGGCAGCAAACGGATTAACGGGGCGCTAACGTCTGCGGCCGTGAACCTCACCACCCCCGCCGCACCGGCCGATGTAGAGGCTGCCTTCCCCGAGTTCGCCGGGCAGGCACGCGCCACCGTGCGCCTGCACCCGCGCGCCGGGCAGCCGACGCTGCGGGACAGCTCGCTCGGCGGGCCGCTGCTCTGGCCGGCCGACGAGCCGTGGCCGTTGTGCGAGTCGCCGGACCACGAGGACGAGCCGCCGCCGATGGTCGCGGTGCTGCAGATCTTCGCCCGCGACGTGCCGGAGCTGCCGTTCCCCGCGAGCGCCGACGTGCTGCAGGTGCTGTGGTGCCCGGCCCTGCACGAGCCGGGTTGCTGGCCATTGCGGACCGAGCGCTGGCGCACCGCCGCCGACGTCGCGGACGTGCTGGCCGAGGAGCCGGAGGTGGACCACGATGAGGTGGAAGGCGGATACCTGCCGGAGCCCTGCCTGCTGCACCCCGAGTGGGTGACCGAATACCCGGACGCCTGGGATCTCGACGGCGACCTGCGCGACCGCGTCGAGGCGTGGAGCGGCGAGCAGGGCTGGAGCTACTTCTCCCACCTGGGCGTGGCCCCCGGCACCAAGGCGGGCGGCTGGCCGGACTGGATACAGGACCCGGAGTGGCCGGACTGCGACTGCGGCAAGCCGATGACGCACCTGCTCACGATCGCGAGCGACGAGGCCGACGGCCACTCCTGGCGACGCTGGGTGCCGGCCGAGGAGTTCCCGCTGGACCGGCGCCGGGAGGCCCCAGCCGCCGAGATGTTCCAGCACACCCGCGATTCGGGACTATCGCTGGGCGACCTCGGCAGCATGTACCTGTTCGTCTGCGAGTCCTGCGACCACCGCCCGGTCGCCGACGTCAGCCAACACTGAGCCCCGTCACAATCCGCGGGGCCGGCTCGTCCCTGGGGCATGTTCGCCACCTACGTCACGGTCACCGTCCTCGCCGCGGTCTTCAACGGAATCGCGGCCGTCACCTATCTGATCGGCCACGACTATCCGAAGGCCCAGGCCGACCTGAAACGGGTGCCGCACTCCTGGCTGCCCCGGCTGGGTTCGGCGCTGGCGGCGGGCTCGCTCGGGCTGCTGGCCGGCTTCGTCGTCCCGTTGGTGGGCACGCTGGCCGCGGCGGGCCTGGTGCTCTATTTCATCGGCGCGCTCATCGCCCACCTGCGGGTCGGTTCCCGAAAGCTGACCGGCTGGGCGTCTTCTTCGTGACCGCCGCCGCCGCGCTAGCCGTGCAGGTGATCCACGCGTAGCCCGGCCAGGAGCAATCCCACCACGCGCCGGGCATCGTAGCGCGCGTCTTTGTTCGCGCCGATGCAGAGGTTGCCGACGGCGAACATCAGCTCGAACGCGTCCAGGCCCGGGCGGGTCTCCCCGGCCCGCTCGGCGGCGGCCAGCAGGTCGGCGCAGACCGGCACCAGCCGTTCGAGGAAGGACGCGTGCAGCGTCACGAAGGTCGCGTTGTCGGACTGCAGCGCCTCGGCCAGCCCGTGCTTGGTGACCAGGAAGTCGACGAACAGGTCGATCCACCGGGTCAGCGCGGCGTGCGCCGACTCGCTGTTCGCCAGCAGCGCTGGGCCGGCCTCGGCACAGGCCTCGACCTGGTGCTGATAGACGGCGACGACGAGATCGGCCCGGGTCGGGAAGTGCCGATAGATCGTGCCCACCCCGACCCCGGCCTTGGCCGCGATGTCCCGCACAGGCGCGTCGACGCCGGCCGCCACGAAGGTCGCCGCGGCCGCCTCCAGCAGCGTCTTCTCGTTGCGCCGGGCGTCCGCCCGCTTCCCCGGTGGCGCCACGGGAACACCCCTCCTTGCAAACCGGAACACGGTTCCGTATGTTGGTTACCGGAACCCGGATCCGGTTAACCATGATGCCTCAGGAGGGAACCGATGCCAAGCTTCGGGATCATGACCGCGCCGATGCAGGTCGGCTATGACGACATCCTCCGAGTCTGGCGCGAGGCGGACGAGGTCGCCGAGATCGAGCACGCCTGGCTGTTCGACCACTTGATGCCGATCGGCGGCGATCCGGACGGGCCGGCCTTCGAGGGCTGGACGCTGCTGTCGGCGCTGGCCGCGCAGACCCGGCGCCTGCGGGTCGGCCTGCTGGTGACCAGCAACCGGTTCCGCCCGCCGGCGATGCTGGCCAAGATCGCCACGACCGTCGACATCGTCTCCGGCGGGCGGCTCGACTTCGGCATCGGGGCGGGCTCCCGGCCCGGCCACCCGATCGCCCGGCGCGAATACGAGGCGCACGGCCTGCCGTATCACGACTTCGCCCACTCGGTCGGCGACCTGGCCGAGGCGTGCACGGTCATTCGGCGCCTGTGGACGGCGTCCGAGCCGTTCGACTTCGACGGCGAATACGTGCGGCTCAAGGGTGCTTTCGGCAATCCCAAGCCGGTCCAGCGCCCGCACCCGCCGATCGTCATCGGCGGGCGCGCCGCGGCCACCCTGCGCGTCGTCGCCGAGCACGCCGACGTCTGGAACATCCCCGGCGGCGACCTGGCCGACGCCGTCGAGCGCAGTGCCCTGCTGGACCGCTACTGCACCGAGATCGGCCGCGACCCGGCGACGGTCACCCGATCGATGTTCCTGCCGGTCTCCGATGACCAGCCGAAGACCACCCGGGCCGCGATCGACGAGGCGGCCGCCGCCGGCTTCCAGCACTTCGTCCTCGGCCTGAACCCGCCCTATCCGGCTGGGGTCGCGCGCTGGGTCGCCGACGAGGTCATCGCCGGTTGACGGTCACCAGGGAACGACGCCGGCGTCCTCGAAGAAGCCGCCGGTCGGGCCGTTGTCGGGCAGGGTGGCCAGCGTGATGGCGATCGCGGCGCCCTGTTCCGGGGTGCGCACGCCGCGGAAGCCGTTGAGGTCGGTCGCGGTGTAGCCCGGGCAGCCCGCGTTGATCAGGATGTTCGTGTCCGCCAGCTCCTTCGCATATTGGATGGTGAGGGCGTTGAGGAAGGACTTCGACGGTGAATATGCGGCGGACAGCGGACCGGTCTCCCCCGCGGGATCGCTCTGCCGGGTCAGCGAGCCGACGCTGCTGGACATGTTCACGATGCGCGGCGCGGACGAGCGGCGCAGCAGCGGCAGCATCGCGTTGGTGACCCGGATGACGCCGACCGCATTGGTCTCGAACGCGGCCCGCACCGCCCCGAGGTCGGCGATCGTGGGTTGCTGCGGCATGCCGCCGGTCACGCCGGCGTTGTTGACCAGCACGTCCAGCCGGCCGGCCCGCTCCTGGAGCAGCCGGGCCGCGGCGGCCACGCTCGCGTCGTCGGTCACGTCCAGCGGCACGCCGAACGCGTCCGCTCCGGCCGCACGCAGTTTGTCCACCGCCGCGTCTCGGCGCTGCTCGTCGCGGGCGCCGACGCCGACACTCCAGCCGAGGGCGCCCAGGCCCGCCGCGATCTCGTACCCGATGCCCTTGTTCGCGCCGGTGACCAGCACGATCTTCGATTCGCTCATGTCACCGATGCTTTCCTCGCGCGAGGTGGCCCGCCAACACCGTCTGGGTAGCCGTCGATACCTCCCGGGTATCGATCGGGCGTAGGGTGGCCGGCATGGAGACTCGGGAGCTGCGATATTTCGTGGCGGTCGCCGAGGAGCTGCACTTCGGCAAGGCCGCGCAACGGCTGCGGATCGCGCAGCCGCCGCTGTCCCGGGCGATCCAGCAGCTCGAGCGGCGGCTCGGCGTGGCCTTGCTGGAGCGCACCAGTCGCGCGGTGCGGCTGACCGAGGCCGGGTCGGTGCTGCTTCGCGAGGGCAGGGCGGCCCTCGACGCGGTCGACGCCGCCGACCGCCGCACCCGCCGGGCCGCGTCCGGCGAGGCCGGCCTCGTCCTGGTGGCGAAGGCCGGGGCCTCCACCGAACTGCTTTCCAAGATCCTTGACGGGTACGCCGCGGAGCCCGGCGCGGTGCCGGTGGACGTGGTCCTGTGCGGCGTCGGCGAGCAGGAGCGCCGCCTGCGCGACGGCCGGGCCGACGTGGCGCTGCTGCACCTGCCCTACGACTCGACGGCCGGCTTCGACACCGAGGAGCTGTGCCCGGAGAGTCAGATCCTGGTGCTGCCCGCCGGAAGCCCCCATGCGAGCCGGCCGCACCTGCTGATGGCCGAGGCGAGTGCCCTGCCCGGCCTGCCGCTCCCCCGCTGGCCGCACCCCGACGGCAGCTATCCGGACGGCCCCGGCCCGGAGGTGCACGAGCACGCCCAGCTGTTCCAGCTCGTCGCGCTCGGCCGGACCGCCGTGATCCTGCCGGAGTCGGTGCGCAGCCACCTCGGGCCGGACCTCGCGGCCGTGCCGGTGCCGGACGCCCCGGCCGTGACCCCGGTGATCGCCTGGCCGCCGCACAGCCGATCGCCGCACCTGGCCGGCCTCATCCGGGCCGCGAGGCGGGCCTGAATGGGCCAGCGGATCGCGTTCACCACGTCGCCCGCCGGCCGCCGCATCGGATACTCGGTGACCGGCAGCGGGCCACCACTGGTCTATGTGAACGGCTGGCTCAGCCACCTCGAGCTGAGCTGGGCGATGCCGGCCGAACGCGCCTACTACGAGGCGCTGGCCGACGGCCGCCGGCTGATCCGCTACGACAAGCCGGGCTGTGGCCTGTCCAAGGGCGAGTCCGAGTCCGAGTGCGAGTGCGAGAAGGCGCGGCACGCGATGGCGGACGAGCTGGACGCCCTGCGGGCGGTGATCACCGCGACCGGGGTGCGCCGGTACGACCTGATGGGCGCGTCCACCGGCGCTGCGGTCGCGGCGGCGTGGGCGGCCGGGCAGCCGGAGTCGGTGACGCGACTGGTGCTCTACGGCGGCTGGCCACACGGTCCGGACGTGACCTCGCCGGCGATCCAGCAGCACGTGCTCGGCCTGGTGCGGCAGCACTGGGGGCTGGCCGCCGACCTGCTCGTCGACATCTTCGCGCCGGACGCGGACGCCGCGACCCGGGCGGCGGTCACCCGCTACCAGCGGGAGTCGGCCACCGCTGGGACGGCGTGCGCGATGCTCGCCATGGCGTACCGGATGAATGTCCTTGATCTGCTGCCCTCGATCGTCGCGCCGACGCTGGTGGTGCACCGCGAGCGCGATCGAGCCGCACCGATCGCGCAGGGCCGGCGGCTGGCCGACGGCATCCCGGGGGCGCGGTTCGAGGTGCTGCCGGGGCGGTCGCACCTGCCCTACATCGGGGACGCGGCCGCGCTGACCTCGATGATCCGGCGCTTCCTGGGGCTGCCGGGCCGGCATCGGGGCGCCGCGCCGACGCTGACCGCCCGGCAGCGCGAGGTGGCGGCGCTGATCGCCGAGGGCTGCACGAACCGCGAGATCGGCGAGCGGCTCGGCATCGCGGAACGGTCCGCCGAGGCGCACGTCGAGCGGATCCGCTACCGGATGGACTTCCGGTCACGGTCCCAGATCGCCGCCTGGTACGTGGCCACCACCGCGAACTGAGGTATTTCCCGGCCTGCCTCGGGTGGGCCCGCGTGCCGACGATGGACGGATGCGCCTCTACGCCCTCATCGCCTACGTCTCCTTCCTGCTCAGCAGCGCCTGGGCGATCGCCTTCCTGGCCGGCCGCGGCATCGACGGACCCGCCACCAGCCCGGCCTGGGCGGCGGTGGCGATCGACTCCGCGCTGCTGCTGATCTTCGCCGTGCACCACTCGGTGCTGGCCCGCGCGGGCGTCAAGCGACGCCTGGCCCGGTTCCTCCCACCGGCCGCCGAGCGCAGCACTTTCGTGCTGGTCGCGAGCCTGCTGCTCGCCGCCCTGCTGGGCCTCTGGCAACCGATCCCGGCGGTGCTCTGGCAGGTCGGCCCGCCGTGGTCGGTGGCGATCTGGGTGGTCTACGCGCTCGGCTGGGTGATCGTGGTCTGGTCGACGTTCATGGTCGATCACGCCGATTTCCTCGGCCTCAAGCACGCCCCGCCGGTCTTCACCGAGCGCTGGCTCTACACCTGGTGCCGGCACCCGATGATGCTGGGCCTGGTGATCGCGTTCTGGGCCACCCCTCGGATGACCGCCGGGCACCTGCTCTTCGCGGTGTCCTCGACCGCCTACATCGCGGTCGGCATCCGCTTCGAGGAGCGCGACCTGCGGGCCCGTTTCGGCGCCGAATACGAGGAGTACGCGAGCCGCGTCCCGGCGGTCGTGCCGGTCCGGCGCCCGGTCAGCCGGCCACGGTCACTTTGATCGTCACCGGGTCGACCGGTCCGCGGTCCGGCATCGGCTCGCAGGCGGCCGGCCGCGAGCGATAGCAGTAGCGCAGCGTCAGTTCGGTGGCGCCGGCCCCGGCCGTGCCGAAGTGCCAGCTCAACTTGCCGCCGCAGCCGGGCTGGTCGCATTCGGGATCGTGCTCGTCGCCCTCGTCGGTCAGCACGGCCGGGTCCGGCGGCGTGACCAGGAACCAGCCGTCGCCGATCGAGCTGTTCCACTCGCCGAGGTCGACCACCAGCTTGTCGCCCAGCGGGACGGTGGCGGTGCCCGACTCGGTGCCGTCGACATGCGTGCCCACTTCGCCCTTTTTGTCGACCGAGACGACGGTCTCCTCGTCGCCGCAGCCGGCCATCGTCACCAACAGGCAGGCCGCGAGGGCGGCGGTCGCGATCTTTCGCATACCAGCAACGTAGGGGCCGCTCCCCCGCGCTACCTCACCCGAAAGCGCCAACGAACCGGCGGCTGAAAGGATGGAGGCATGTCCAAGACTGCCGAGACGGAATGGGTCAACCGCTTCGCGGACGAGGTGATCGCGGAGTCCGAGCGCCGGGCGCCCGGCAAGCCCGTCGTGTGCGCTTCCGGGCTGAGCCCGTCCGGGCCGATCCACCTCGGCAACCTGCGCGAGGTGATGACGCCGCACCTGGTCGCGGACGAGATCCGGCGGCGGGGCTTCGAGTGCGACCACCTGATCTCGTGGGACGACTTCGACCGGTTCCGCAAGGTGCCGGCCGGGATCGACGAGAGCTGGGCCGAGCACATCGGCAAGCCGCTGTCCTCGGTGCCGGCGCCGGCGGGCAGCGCGCACCCCAACTGGGCCGAGCACTTCAAGGCCGCGATGATCGACGCCCTGGCCGACCTCGGCGTGGTCTTCCGCGGCATCAGCCAGACCGAGCAATACCGGGCCGGCGCCTATCGCGAACAGATCCTGCTGGCGATGCGGGAGCGGGCCGGGATCGACGCGATCCTGGCGCGTTATCGCACCAAGGCCGCGCCCGCCGTCGAGGAGGGCGCCGAGGGTTCCGGGGCGGCGACCGAGGACGACGGCAGCGCCGGGGGGCAATATTTCCCCTACAAGCCGTACTGCACGGTCTGCGAGCGGGACTCGACGACCGTCACGGCCTATGACGACGCCACCACCGAGCTGACCTACACCTGCTCGTTCGGGCACGGCGAGACCGTCAAGCTCACCGAGTTCACGCACGGCAAGCTGGTCTGGAAGGTGGACTGGCCGATGCGCTGGGCCTATGAGGGCGTGATCTTCGAACCCTCCGGCGTCGACCACAACTCGCCGGGCTCGTCCTTCGTGGTGGGCACCCAGATCGTCCGGGAGATCTTCGGCGGCGAGGCGCCGATCGGCCCGATGTACGCGTTCGTCGGCATCACCGGCATGGCCAAGATGAGCAGCTCCAAGGGCGGCGTGCCGACCCCCGGCGACGCGTTGCAGATCATGGAGACCCCGCTGCTGCGCTGGCTCTATGCCCGCCGCCGCCCCAACCAGAGCTTCAAGGTCGCCTTCGACCAGGAGATCCACCGCCTGTACGACGAGTGGGACGCGCTCGGCGCCAAGGTGTCGGCCGGCACCGCCCCCGCGAACGACGCGATCGCCTATGACCGGGCCCGCCGCACCGCCGGGGCGGAGCTGCCGGTGACGCCGCGGCCGCTGCCCTACCGGATGCTGGCCTCGGTCGCCGACATCACCACCGGGGAAGAGCAGCAGATGCATCGCATCCTGCACGACCTCGATCCGGAACGGCCGATCGACAGCCTGGACGAGGTGCGGCCCCGGCTCGACCGCGCGGTGCGCTGGGCCGCCGAGCAGATGCCGGCCGATCAGCGTACGCAGGTCGCCACCGCACCCGACGCCGAGCTGCTGGACAGCCTCGACTCCGACGAGCGGCGGTCTCTTCAGCTGCTGGTCGAGGGGCTGGACGAGCACTGGTCGCTGGCCGGCCTGACGACGCTGGTCTATGGCGTGCCGAAGAAGATGCTCGGCCTGCCACCGGACGTGGCGCCGACCGCCGAGCTCAAGGCCGTCCAGCGCCGCTTCTTCATCCTGCTCTACCGCCTGCTGACCGGCCGCGAGACCGGCCCCCGCCTGCCCACCTTGCTGCTGGCGATCGGCGCCGACCGGGTCCGCGGCCTGGTCACGGCGCCTCCTGGATCTCCCACCGGTCACTGAAGCCGTTCGGAAAGCCGGCCGTGAACTCGTCGAGCGCGGCCAGCGCCTTGTCCCGGTCGACCAGTTCGGAGCGCTTGAACACGCCCTTCTGGCCGCCGCACACCAGGGCGACCTCGGCCGAGCCGGCGTCCCGGTCCAGCAGTTGCAGGATCCGCTCGTCGGCGGTCTCGCCGGTCACCAGATAGAGCTCCGGGCCGCCGGACACCGACAGGTAGCGCCAGGGATCGTCCGCCGAGAGGGAGACCTCGGTGTGCTTGTCACCGTCGAGCCGGTCGACGGCCTCGGTGATCTGCTCCGGCGAGGGGCCAGGGGTCTCCCACGAGCGGTTTCTGTTCCCCTGTCGCTCGTCGCCGCCCAGCTTCATGCGCGTCATGGCGTCGATAATGGACCGATGAGGGGTGAGTTGCATGGCTGAGCTGATTCTGCCGACCGTGCGCCTGCACGCGGCCTTTCTGGACTGCCGCGACGACTGGGGGCCAGGGCTGCACGAGGACGGCTTCGGGCTGGGCGACGACGATGACATCGACTCGCCGGAGGGCTTCGCCGCGTGGGTGGGCGAACGGCTCCGGCGCACGCACCCGAACGGCGTGCCGTGCCCGGCCGAGAGGCACGGCTCACCGCGCTGGATCGTCGAGGACGGCCGTGTTCTCGGCGGGATCGTGCTGCGGCACATCTTCGACGACGAGGTCGGCCACATCGGTTACGGCGTGCGCCCGTCCGCGCGCCGCCGCGGCCTGGCCACCTGGGCGCTCGGCGAGATGCTCGGCGAGGCCCGCGCCGCCCTGGGCCTCGACCGCGTGCTGGTCCCGTGCCTCGCGGACAACGTCGCCTCCGCCCGCACGATCGAGCGCAACGGCGGTGTCCTCGAAGGGATCCGCGAGACCCCGCACGGGCCGGTCCGGCGTTACTGGATCGCCCTGGACCGGTGACCTCGGCTCGCCTCGCGGTCCCCCGCGGTGGCGCCGGTCGCCGGTTCCGGTCACCGGACCCGCTGGTCAGGCCAGGCCCTCGAGCCAGCGATCGATCGGATTGGCCACCTCGGCGACCGCGCGGCGCACCCAGGAGAAGTGGTCCACCCGCACGCCGTCGGGGGCGCGCGCCTGCCTGCGGTCGGCGCCCGCGGCGCGCCGGGCCAGCAGGGCTGGCGGCCGCCGAACCCGAGCCGGTGCCTGGGGGCTCGGCGGCCCGGTCCGGCTCCCGCACCTCATATCCGACGCGGTGCCCGTCGTCGGCGATGGCGGTGGACGTCGTGGTGACAGGCATGCCGGCGGAACGGGTCGAGGACACTCATGCGGGCTCCTTCTCGTTGCTCAGCTGGAGGATGCGATCGGCGCGGGGCCGGGTCGACGCGATCAGGTCGGCGTTGCGCTGATCCGAGCCGTAGGAACGGTCGTGCGCCTCATCCGGGCTGCGGCCGAAGCGCATGTGCCGGGCGACCAGCCGCTCCAGCCGGACGTCCTCGCCCGGGTCCACATACCAGATCTGGTCGATCAGGGCGGCTGTGCCACGCCACCGGTCGTCGTCGACGAGCAGGTAGTTGCCCTCGGTGACGACCAGCGGCGTGTCCCGATGCACCGGCACGACACAGGCGATCGACTCCTCGATGGCGCGGTCGAACTCGGCCGCGTACACGATCTCGTCGGTCTGCGGCCGCAAGCGGCCCAGCAGAGCCTGATAACCGGCCGCGTCGAAGGTGTCCGCGGCGCCCTTGCGGTCGTGCCGGTCGAGCCGGCGCAGCTCCAGGTTGGACAGGTGGAAGCTGTCCAGGCCGACCAGCACCGCCCGGTCGCCGAGCGCCTCGGTCAGGTCCCGGGCCAGGGTGGACTTGCCGGCCCCGGGCGCGCCGGTGATGCCGAGGATCCGCCGCTGACCGTCGGCGACGAGCCGGCGGGCCGACGCCACCAGTTCGGCGAGGCCGACCCGCTCCGGCGCGGTCACGCGGCGCCGCCGTCGAGCCGCAGGGACTGGGGTGACTTGGCGCCGGTCATCACCGCCACCGCCTCCTCCATGCTGGTCCTGCCGGGTTCGACCAGGGCGATGCGCCGCCCCAGCCGATGGATGTGGATGCGGTCCGCGACCTGGAACACGTTCGGCATGTTGTGGCTGATCAGCACGACGGGCAGTCCGTTCTCCCGGACCCGTTCGGTCAGTCCGAGGACCTGGTTGGTCTCGCGGACGCCGAGCGCCGCGGTGGGCTCGTCCATGATGACCACACTGGTCGCGCAGGCCGCGACCCGGGCGACCGCGACGGCCTCGGCCTGCTGCACGCCGATCTGATGCCCGCGCTCGACGAGTTCGGGGCACGCGGCCTGCGGGCGCTTCCGGACGGCCCGCGACCAGGTGGACCGGCGGCGGGCGGGCATAAGCACACCCCCGGCCGGTGTTTGACGCGTCAAATACTTCAGGTCATAGTTGACGAGTCAACCAACGGAAGGCAGGACGATGAGCAACCTCGTGATGGGTCTCGACACCTTCGGCGATGTGCCGGTGGACGCTTCGGGCGTACCCCTCACCCAGGCCGCCGCGATCCGGCAGGTGATCGACGAGGCCGTCCTCGCCGACGAGCTCGGCGTCGATGTGATCGCCCTCGGCGAGCACCATCGGCCGGAGTATTCGATCTCCAGCCCGGAGACCGTGCTGGCCGGCATCGCCGCCCGGACCAGCCGGATCAAGCTCGCCTCCGGCGTCACCGTGCTCAGCTCCGACGACCCGGTGCGGGTCTTCCAGCGGTTCGCCACGGTGGACGCGATCTCGCGGGGCCGCGCCGAGGTGATCCTGGGGCGCGGGTCGTTCACCGAGTCGTTCCCGCTGTTCGGGTACGACCTGAGCGACTACGACGTGCTCTTCGAGGAGAAGCTCGACCTGTTCGTGAAGCTGCTCGACGAGAAGCCGGTGACCTGGGCCGGCACCACCCGCGCGGCGCTCGACGACGCCGAGGTGTTCCCGAAGACCGAGTCCGGCCGGCTGCCCACCTGGGTCGGCGTCGGCGGGTCGCCGCAGTCCGTCGTGCGCACCGCCCAGCACGGGCTCGGGCTCATGCTGGCCATCATCGGCGGGCAGGCCGCGCGCTTCGCGCCGTACGTCGACCTCTATCGCCGTGCCACCGAGCAACTCGGGACGCAGGCGCACCCGGTCGGCATGCACTCGCCAGGGTTCGTGGCGGACACCGACGAGCAGGCCAAGGAGATCTTCTTCCCGGCGTACAAGGAGCAGATGGACCGGATCGGCAAGCTGCGCGGATGGCAGCCGATGACCCGGATCCAGTTCAACAACGAGGTGGCGAACGGCTCGCTCTACGTGGGTTCGCCGGAGACGGTCGCCCGCAAGATCGCGGCCGCGGTGCAGGTGCTCGGCGTGGGGCGGTTCGACCTGATCTACACCGTCGGGCCGCAGCCGGTGGACGCCCGTACCCGTGCGGTCGAGCTCTTCGGATCGAAGGTCGCGCCGATGGTCCGCGAGATCGTGGCGAGCTGACCGTGACCACCATCGGCATCCTCGGCGCGGGGAAGGTCGGCACCGTGCTGGCCCGGCTCGCGGTCGCGGCCGGCGATCAGGTCCTGATCGCCGGCTCCGGCGACCCGGCGAAGATCGCCCTGATCGTCACGGTGCTGGCGCCGGGGGCGGAGGCCGTCACCGCGGCCGAGGCCGCCGGGCGCGCCGACATCGTGGTGCTGGCCCTGCCGCTCGGCAAGCACCGCGCGGTGCCGGTCGAGCAGTTGCGCGGCAAGCTGGTCGTGGACGCGATGAACTACTGGTGGGAGATCGACGGCATCCGCGACGACCTGACCGACCCGCGCACCTCGTCCAGCGAGATCGTGCAGGAGTTCCTGCCCGGCGCTCGCGTCGTGAAGGCCTTCAACCACATGGGTTATCACGATCTGGAGAGCGGGTCGCGGCCGCCGGGCGCGCCCGACCGCAAGGCGATCGCGCTCGCCGGCGACGACCCCGCCGACGTCGGCAGGATCGCGGCCCTCATCGACGCGCTCGGCTTCGACCCGGTGGTGGCCGGGCCGCTGGCGGAGGGGGTACGCATGCAGCCGGGCACCGAGTTGTTCGGCGCGAACACCGACGCGAGTGAGATCCGGAGGATGCTCGACCGCTTCCCCGACTCCGAGCACGGCCGCCTCGTCGCCGAGGCCCGCCTCAGCGCAGACCGGTGATCAGCGTGTCGACCAGGAAGCGGTAGCTGCGGTCGACCTCGCGCGGCAGTCCGAAACCGCCCGCGTTCTCCAGGACGGCGAAGCCGTGCAGCGCGGATCGCAGGGCGCGGGCGGCATCGACGGCCCGGTCGTCGCGCAGCCCGAAGCCGGCCAGCACGTCGAAGAAGACCCGCAGCGCCGCCTCGCCCGCGCGTCGCCCTTCCCGGTCATCGGCCGCGGGCGCGCGGACGGTGGCGGCATAGCGGCCCGGGTGGTCGAGCACCCAGCGGCGGTAGGCGCCGGCGATCGCGTGCACCGCGTCCGGCCCGGAACGCCCGACCGCCGCCCGGCCCAGCGCCTCGCCCATGTCCCGGAAGGCCTGGACGGCGATGCCGCGCCGCAGGGCGTCCAGCGAGTCGACGTGCTTGTAGAGCGACGGCGTGCGGACGCCGACCCGGTCGGCCAGCCGGCCCATCGTCAGGCCCGCGAAGCCGATCTCGTCGGCGAGCGCCGCGCCGGCCGCGACCACGGCGGCCGGGTCGAGCCCCGCCCTAGGCACGGACGGAGTCCAGGAACGTCCGCATCGCCGCGGCCACCCGCCCGGGGAACTGGACGTGCGGGTAGTGCCCGGCGCCGGGGATCATCTCGAGGCGGCCCAGGCCGTCGGGCAGCGCGGCCACGATCGCCTCGCCCTCGGCCCGCGGCGAGGCCCAGTCGGGGTCGTCGGCGCCCATCACCACGAGCACCGGGCAGCGCACGTTGCCCAGCTGGGCGCCGGCGTCCACCGGCGCGGACCGGCCCATCAGCTGCAGGGACTTCATCCGGCCCGGCTCGCGCAGCATCGCGTCGATCCGGGCGAGGCTCGCCGCCCAGTCCGCCGGCTTGGTGCCGGGGTAGGCCACGTCCAGGTATTGCTTCCAGAGCCGGACGCTGCCGAACACGCCGGCGCCGACCAGCCGCAGCATGCCGCGGCGGAAGCGGGACACCCGCAGGTCACCGAGCGAGATCTGCTGCTTGCGGGTGAACGGCGCCAGCTCGACCACCGCGGCGATCAGGGCCGGAGCCTTCGCCGCGGCGATCGTCGCCGCGCCACCCGAGATGGAGTGGCCGACCAGGATCGCCGGACCACCCAGGTGGTCGATCAGGGCGATCAGGTCACCCGCGATGTCGGTGCGCGTGATGGACGCCCACCCCACGCTGGACTCCCCGGATCCGCGCAGATCGACGGCCGCGACCCGATATCCGGCCTCGACCAGCTCCGGGGCGAGGAACCGATATGCCTCGCGGCTGTTGCCCATGCCGTGGGCGAGCACGACGAGCGGCCCGGCGCCGGTCACCTCATAGGCCAGCGTGCCGCCGTCGACGGTCAGGAACTCGGTCATCACAACCTCCAGCATTGGCTAAGTTCGTTAGCTCAAAAGCTACTGCCATTAGCCAACGCTTGTCAAGCGCCGCAGTCATCCACGTTTGTCGATGTATGCTGGCGCCCATGCGCAGGCTCCTGTCGGCCGCGGCCGTCCTTCTGCTCGCCGCTCCCCCTGCGGACGCCGCGGCCACGGTGAGCTTCGAGGTATTCTCGCCCGACGGCGCCATCGCCCGCGCCGCGGTCGCGATGTCCGCCCTGCCCCGGGCATCCCGGTCGGCCGCCGTCGAGGCCGAGGTCTACCCGATCCAGCAGACCGGCGACCCCGCCGACCGTTACGACCTGGTGTTCGTCGGCGACGGCTACACCGCCGACGAGCAATATCTGTTCGGCAGCCAGGTGGTCGCGCGCTGGGAGCAGCTCGTCGCGCACGAGCCGTTCAAGTCGCTCAAGGACAAGTTCAACGTGTGGGAGGTCGACGCGGTCTCCCGCCAGTCCGGCTCGGACCACGATCCGACCCGCGGCGTGCAGAAGGACACCGCGCTCAACGGCGGCTACTTCTGCGGCGACCTCGACCGGCTGATCTGCGTCGACGACCGCATCGCCCGGCAGTACGCGGCCCTCGCCCCCGGCGCGGATCAGGTGCTGGTGCTGGTGAACAGCGGCACCTACGGCGGCTCCGGCGGCGGGGTGACCGTCTCGGCCGGCGGCAACCCGCAGTCCGGCGACATCGTCACGCACGAGCTGGGCCACTCGGTCGGCGGCCTCGAGGACGAATACGGCGGCGACTGCACCTATTCCGGCGGCGAACCCGGCTATCCGAACGCCTCCACGCTCACCGAGTCGCAGATGCGCGAGCGCAACGCCAAGTGGGCGGCACATCTCGGCCGGCCCACGCCCGACGGCGGCGTGATCGGCACCTTCGAGGGCGGCTCATACTGCGACCGCGGCGTCTTCCGGCCCAGCCAGAACTCGATCATGCGGTCGCTCGGGCGGGAGTACAACCTGATCGGCATCGACGCGATCACCGCGGCGGTCAACGCGCGCGTGCGCTGACCCATCTAGGCGACGTCGGGTCTGGTCATCAGCGGCGACCGCAGGTGCAGGGTCAGATCGGGTGCGAGTCGGCAGAACGTAGTCAGGTCAGGGCAGGCGAAGCCGCTCTCAGGGGTAGCGTCCGGAACGGCGAGGTCTAGCTGGCTCTACAGGCTGCTGATAGCCCTTGCGACTAGTGCGGGGTCGTCGCACTGGGGGAAGTGCAGGCCGCGGGGGACGGTGAGCTCGTTCACGTCGGGCCGGATGCGTCTCCATCCGCGTCGGAAGCGGAAGTAGTCGCCGAACTGGCCGAACACGGTCAGCGTGGGGGTGGGGGGGGGCGCCCCCCCAAACCAGTTTGGCCCCCGAAAGAAAGGCTTGGTCCGCGCCGCGTCGGTGGACACGTGAGGCACGGAACCCCCCCCTGAAAGGT